>JBARZY010000128.1:0-77215 GCA_049650345.1 Glaciecola sp.
GGGTGCCTCAAGCGGCTCTAAAAACCCTTGTGACAAACCTACTGCCAAACAGTTTTGTTTCCAATGCTGTGATATTCGGCCCGGTTGCCATGAAATATGTAGCGCTGGGGTATCGTATTCACCAAGCACATCGCGCAGCCGCGCTTCGGCTTGGTTTTTGTTTATATGAGCACGGCTATACACATAGCCGTTGCCCACTCGTGACTGCAGCGGAATTGACCACATCCAGCCATGCTCTAAGCCTTTTGAAAGCGTGTAAGTACCTAGATTTTTGGCGCACTGCACACCGGTTGAAATGGCCACAGCGGCGTTATTGGGTAAGTACTGCTGATACGATATGAGTTTTTCACCAAGTGTTTGTTGAATTAACAAGCCTTTAAGTCCACTGCAATCTACAAACAAGTCAGCATCGAGTTTGCCATGATGCTGAGTCATCACGCTTTGTATTCCAGCAGAGGTGTGCGCAACACTGGTGATGTCGTCTTGAATATGCGTCACGCCTAATGACTTAGCATGTTGGGCCAAGAATCTCCCTAACTTATACGCATCAAAGTGGTAGCCATAGTCAACGCCGTGAGTTTTACCGTCTGAGGTATATGGACTTTTATGTTGTTTGGCTAAATATTGGCTAATGAAATAGTCATCGGGGTGCGAGGATGTATCGAATCCTTCGCGTTTTTGTTGGCAACTGTTAAAAAAGTCAATTGCGCCTTCGCTATCAATTTCGCCGTAAAAAGGGTGAAAATATGACGCGTCATGGTTGTTTGACCAACCAGGGAAATCAATACCGCATTTATACGTTGCATCACATGCGGGCATCCATACACTTTCGCATATGCCTAGGCGGGTAAAAAAATCTCTTAAAAATGGCGTAGAGCCTTCGCCTACGCCAATTGTGCCTACATTCGCCGATTCAACAAGCACAATCTCAACCGATTTTGATTGCCAGTGGTGAGCAAGCGTACAAGCTGACATCCAGCCCGCTGTGCCGCCACCTACAATTAATACCTTGTTAATATTCATGTGGTTAACCTTTGAATGAGCCGAGGCTTACACCTCGGCGTTTACCTTTATATTAGAAACGGAAGTTAGCGCCTACAAACAAGCGACGTCCGTTGGCACTTTGTGTCCCACCTAAACGTAAACCGTCGGTATTTCTACTGTAGTAGTTTTCCCAGATTTCGTTTGTAAGGTTAAGTGCTTCTAGTTTAAGGGTAATGTTGTCGTTAATGTTGTAGCTAAATTGCGCATCCATTTGTGACTGTTCATCACGGTAGTTGTCACCAATTTCTGCTGCTGCAATAAAGTACTCAGAACGATAGTTGTAGTTCAAACGCGCGCTGTAAAGGTCAGTTTCATAAAATACACCCACGTTAAACGAGTCTTTAGAGGTATTGGGGAAACGTACTAAGCGCTCTGCTAAGGTAGCACCCACAATATTGCCTTCATCATCGGTAACAGCTACGGCTTCATCAATAACGGCATCGCCCACATCGGTATAGGTATAGTTGAAGTAGCCACCAAACCCATTATCCATTACGTGTTGTACTTGAAACTCAATGCCGTCAATAGCCGTTGAGCCACCATTTTCTGGGGTACGCAACTGGTTAATTTGCTCACCATTAATTTCTTTAGATACCGTTTTGGTAAAAATAAAGTCGTTGATGTCCTTTTTGAACATGGTTACTGCAACAATCGACGACTCACTAAAGTAGTGCTCAACACCAATTTCAAACTGGTTAGCGGTAAGTGGATCAAGTGCTGGGTTACCTGCAGAGCCTGAGCTTGTTTCTGGCGTTAAGTTAACCGCAGGCGCTAGTTGGAATGGCGCAGGACGTGTTAGTACACGCGACGCAGCAAAACGCAGCACGGTATCAGACTGCAAGTCATACGATACGTTCAAGCTAGGTAACCACTCTTTGTATTCGCTGTTAAACGATACGGCTTCGGCTGTGACCAAATCAAACCCGTTTGAGGTAGAGTCGGTAGTTACATAGCGCACACCTACGTTACCGCGCACGCCGTCTGAGCTGAAGTTAGCCATGGCATAAAGTGCGGTAATGTCTTCTTCTATTTCAAACGAGGCATCGGCTAAAAATACATTGGTGTTACGGCACAGTGTTTCTTGGTCGGCAGTACATTCAGCTACTGCATATAGTGCGTTGTACATGGCATCGCGGTTAGGGTCGAAGTAAGTTGCACCAAATGCATTAGTATTTGAATGGCTCACGCTAAGCAAATCGCCAGTCCAAAAATCACTTGCTGGACCTAAGCTGCCTTCGCCTACTGGCGCTAAGTTAGATAAAGACGTACGGTTTCTTGATTGCGAGAAGCTACGGTCGCGCATTTTGAAGCCGGTTTTAATTTCGGTAACGGCGCCAAAATCAACCTGATGCGTGTAATCAATTTGAATGTAGTTTTCTTTGTCTTCAGTTCGGTTTTGCTGATCAAAAATACCACCTAACCACATTTCGTCGGTAGGGTTGGCAAGCCATGGGCTAGCGGTCGTAAAGTCGATGGCAGGTGCAGCGCCGCCTGGATTATAAAAATCAAAGTTAGCGCGTGGGTCGTTCGCATCTACCCAAAACTCAGTAAAGAAGTCACGGTTGTCGCCTTCACCGGTTGTGGTACCAATTTGCCAATGTAATAGGCCTGATGCCATGGTGTACTCACCGTCAAAGTCGAGTACTTCGGTAGACATTTCTGAGCCTTCACGATAAATATTATCGTAGGCCATGTGTCGAGCCCATCCTGGACGGCTTTCAACACCGCGCACTTGCAAGCTTTCAACAATGCCGTTGTTTACGGTACCGGCATTGGTGTCTGCGCCCATATATGCAATACCGCGAAAGCCAATACCAATTAGGTTAGAGTTTACGTTGTCGGCATTTAGGGTAGAGCTTAAATAATGCAGGTTCATGTCTAGGTCGTCGTTTGGACGCCATTGTACGTTTACATCATAACCTACACGCTCACGGTCTTGTTCAAACAAGGCTGAACCCATGCCCCATGGCAATGCACCTTTTTCAGAGGCACCCTGTGGTGCTTCAATAAGTGGGTCTATACGAGCAATAGTTGGGCCGAACCAGCCAAAGTCTTCGTTTGTTTCACGCAATACTGAGCGCTTTTGAAAACTTAATGATGCTAATACGCCAAAGGTTTCGTCGTCGTTTTTCCAGTTATATAAGCCTGAAAACGAAGGATCGGTATTTTTAGAAATGTCGTTGTATTGCATTTCCGTAGAAAACTGAATGGTGTTGTGGTCTAACTCCATTGGTTTACGCGTACGCAAGATAACCGTACCACCTAACGCGCCTTCATCAATGTCTGCTTGTGAAGACTTATACACTTCAAGGCTAGCAACTAACTCAGAGGCTAAAATTTCATAGTTAAAGTTACGCGTAGCATCTGATAACACGAACCATTGTGCTGTTCCCACGGCTTGACCATTTACTAAGGTAAGGTTTTGATCAGGTTGAACACCACGAATGGTAACGCCTTGGCCTTCACCAAATGTTCTGTCTATGGTTACACCAGGGATGCGTGATAACGACTCGGCAACGTTTTTGTCAGGGAACTGGCCAATGTCTTCGGCGGTAATGGCATCAACAATTGCATTAGAGAAACGTTTTTGGTTTAGGTTGGCTTTTGCGCTAGCACGCAGTCCTTTAACTTCAATTACTTCGGTAGTATCTGCATTTGCTTCTTGCGCAAATGTTTGTGATGCACCTAATAACGAAACAGTACCTAAAGCAACACCCACAGCAAATGCTAACTTTGTGTTCTTCATATTATTTTTCCCAATTGATTTTTTCATAAAGTGTGTCCATTTTGCATAGTTTGACAGCGTTGTCATTTTAAAAAATTAGTTTTGTTTTTAATGACACGCTACGTCAATTATGACGTTTTATTATTAGAGAAAACTCTGCGAAGTGTGCCGTAAAAAGTTGGCCCTTGACAGTCGTTTTGACAGCGTTGTCATTTAACCCAAAATAAAAACGCTTGTCGAATACTTGCTCAATGCAAAAGTAGTGACAGCGTTGTCATTTTCATGTAGTGTTACGCAATAAACTTTCAATTGCAACAAAAATTACAAAAAAACAACAATTACTTGATCAATTATTGATGTTTTTATCACCAGAATTTTTTTGTAAAACATGGTAAATCAATAACTTATAGCATTTTATGCAAAACGGGCTAGTTAAAAAATGAAATCAAAAGCCACAATTAAAGATGTTGCGAAGCTAGCGAAGGTGTCTATAAAGACAGTATCGCGGGTGACCAATGCAGAAGGCTCGGTGGGTGAGAAAACCTTAGAAAAGGTGACTGCGGCGATAAAAGAACTGAACTACCAGCCAAACTTAGCGGCCAGAAACCTAGCGGGCACGCAGTCGTACTCTTTGGGTTTTGTATACGACAATCCGAACGCCTATTACATTATTGATATGCAAAATGGCATATTAGAGGGCTGCAATGCGCGTGGCTATGAGCTAGTCATAAGGCCGTGTTCATCGTCAAACAAAGATATTGTAGAAGAGCTTGTAATGATGGTGAAGCGCTCGCAACTCGCTGGGTTGATAATATGTCCGCCATTGTCAGAGTCGCCCAGTATTATGGATGCCTTGGCTAAGCGCGATGTTAAGTTTGTACGAGTTGTTTCAAGTGACGGCCAAGATTTAGGCGATACCCCCTGTGTTTATGTAAATGACCAACAGGCGGCCTTTAGTATTACCAATCATTTGGCATCGTTAGGGCATAAAAAAATTGGTTTTTTGCGCGGTGACGCCGATCACAGGTCGAGTTTAGAGCGTGAGCGGGGATATTGTAATGCGCTTGAAAACAACCAACTTGCTAAGCACGACGAATACCAAATAAATGGCTCGTATTCGTTTGAGTTTGGGGTGCAAGGCGCTAAGCAGTTATTGGCTTTGCCAAATCCGCCCAGTGCTATTTTTGCTTGTAACGATGAAATAGCTGCCGGCGCTTTGTTTGCTGCCAGACTTGAGGGTATTCAAGTGCCGTCTCAATTGGCTATTGCGGGTTTCGAAGACAGCCCCTTTTCTCGTCAAACCTTACCCAAATTAACCACTGCTGCGCAGCCCAACTACGAAATTGCCAAACAGGCTACGGCACTATTGATTGAGCACATTGAACGTTATAAGAAAAATCGTAGCGTCGACAAAGAGATTAAACACTTAAGTTTTGAACCGAAGTTAGTGGTGCGTCATTCTACCGATTTAAGCGCTGAGGATATGCTGCCATGAGTGCACCACAATCAATTGTAGTCGTGGGCGGTGGCACGGCAGGCTGGATGGCCGTCAATTTGTTTATGCACGCATGGCCATCTACTAAGGTCACCTTAGTAGAATCTAGCGATATTGGCATTATAGGCGTGGGCGAAGGTGCCACTCCTTATTTAAAGACGTTTTTCGCGCGCTTAGGCATTAGCGAAAGTGAATGGATGCCAGCCTGTGATGCTAGCTATAAAGTGGGCATAAGTTTTGAGAATTGGTCGGGAAGGGCTGATTATGCAGAATATTTTCACCCGTTTTTTTCTGCTCTTGATAAGCCCAGCGCCAATATGTTTTTCCATAACTGTGGGGTACGTCGCCGCGGCGGTGATGCATACACCCGGCCCAACGACTTCTTCATTACCGGCGTGTTAGCGCAGCAAAAAAAGTCGCCTTTGCTTACCAGTAATCAAGGCGAAATTGATTATGCCTACCATTTTGACTCGGGCAAACTAGGTCAGTTTCTTAAAGAAAAAGCTCTAGCTAAAGGCTTAACACACATTGTTGATAATGTGATTGATATAAGCTGCGATACTCAGGTGGGTATAAGTGCGGTTGGCACTCAGAAACATGGCCAATTAACGGCAGAGTTATACATTGATTGTACCGGTTTTAGTGCTAAGTTAATTCACCAAACCTTAAAGCAAGAGTATGTGTCGTATGCCGATAATTTGTTAAACAATGCTGCGGTGGCGATCCAAACGCCTAATCAAGCTAATGCTGCATTGCCTGTACAAACTCGCTCAGTTGCGCTCACAAATGGCTGGATGTGGCATATTCCATTAGCGAGTCGACAAGGTAATGGCTATGTATATAGCAATCAACATATTAGCGCTAACGAGGCTGAATGTGAGTTACGCAGTGCCTTAGGGGTTTCTGAGCAAGCCGATATTAAGGTGAAGCACCTAAACATGCGCATTGGTAGATTGCAGCAGCACTGGCATAAAAACTGTTTAGCAGTGGGCTTGGCTCAGGGCTTTATTGAGCCCTTAGAGGCCACGGCATTAATGCTCACGCAACTGACTATTGACCAGTTTATTGATGCGTATTCCCAGCCACAACAGGCCAATCAATACAAGGTGTTCAATCAACACATCAACACAGTGTTTGACGGTGTGCGCGATTATATTGTGGCGCACTATCAGTTATCGCAGCGCAGCGACAGTCAATATTGGCGAGACAATCAGCACAATACCCATGTACCACAGGTGCTAAGTGAAATTAGAGAAGCCTGGCTTAGCGGTACAGATGTTGAGCAAGTACTCACTCAGCATACTCGACAGTTAGTGTACTTGCGTCCCTCATGGTATTGCATATTAGCCGGAATGGGCGTGTTTCCCCGTGTGAACACTAGTCAGGCTCAGCAAAATACCAATGCAGTGCCTTTGCATCAAGTGCGCCAGTACACTGATCAAGTGATACAACAACATTTTTCTTAGTATGAAAACGAATATAGGTAAACATGACTCACATAAACCAACAGTTTGATACCGCTATGTCGACTATGCCTTTAGTGGCAATTCTTCGTGGCGTCATGCCAGCCGAAGTAGTGAGTATTGGACAGGCACTTTGGCAATGCGGGTTTACTGTTATCGAAGTGCCACTAAATTCGCCGCAACCCTACGCTAGCATTGCCTTATTAAAAGAAGCATTAGGTGCAAACACGATAGTGGGTGCGGGCACGGTGCTGAGCGCACAACAAGTGCGAGAGGTAAAGCAAGCCGGTGGCGATTTATGTGTGTCACCCAACACTAATACACAAGTTATTGAACAAGCCTTGCAGTTGGATATGATCAGTATGCCGGGTTATCAGTCATTGACTGAGGCTTATACTGCGATAGAAGCTGGCGCACGTTATTTAAAAAGCTTTCCAGTATCTGTATTAGGTGTTGCTGGCGTAACAGCGCATCGTGCTGTTATTCCCTCGGATGTGTCGTTAATTGGCGTTGGCGGAATTGATCCTATCAATGTGCAAGCCTATGCCGGTGCTGGTTGTAATGGTTTTGGTTTAGCGGGCTCGTTATTTCAACCGGGCGATAAGGCTATACAAGTTGCTGATACAGCCGCGAAAATGGTCACAGCAGTAAAGCATTCGTGTTTACCGTGTGCCACACAATAAAAAATGCCCCGAGCCATTGGCACGGGGCATTTTCGTTTAGTTACGCATTTCAAGCGTATGTATTAGGTATATTGGCGTGATTACAAACGCTCAAAAATAACCGCAATACCCTGACCACCGCCAATACACATGGTCGCTAACGCATATTTACCGCCAATACGTTGCAGTTCATGAATCGCTTTAGTAGCAATTACCGCGCCCGAAGCACTAATAGGGTGGCCAAGTGCTATTGCGCCGCCATTCGGGTTGGTTTTAGCCGGGTCTAAGTCTAATCCTTTTGCCACGGTTAGGGCTTGTGCTGCAAAGGCTTCGTTGGATTCAACAACGTCCATATCTGCAATGCTCAAACCTGCTTTGGCAAGCGCTGCTTTAGATGCTGGGATAGGACCTTCGCCCATTACATCGTTTGGTACACCGGCTACTGCATACGACACCATTCTAGCAATAGGCGCTAAGTTGTTGCTGTTTGCATAGCTTTCGCTGGCTAGCGTTAGGAATGACGCGCCATCGTTAATACCTGAAGCGTTACCGGCGGTAACACTGCCGTCTTTTTTAAATGCAGGGCGCATGCCGCCTAAGCTTTCTGCAGTTGTACTAGGCTTACAGTGTTCATCTACATCAAAGAACGTACTGCCTCTGCGACTCTTCAATTCAATAGGCACTATTTGGTCTTTAAAATAGCCAGCTTCAATTGCCGCTGCTGCGCGAGCATGCGATTGCGCGGCAAACGCGTCTTGTTGTTCGCGCGAGATATCCCATTTTGTGGCTAAGTTTTCTGCGGTAATACCCATGTGACCAACACCAAATGGGTCGGTTAAGGCAGCAACCATCATGTCAATCATGGCGCTGTCTCCCATGCGCGCACCGGCACGCATTGCTGGAGATAAGTAGCCACCACGAGACATGTTTTCAACACCGCCACCAATGGCAAGTTCATGATCGCCTAGCATAATGCCTTGCGCTGAGTTAACCACGGCTTGCAAGCCTGAGCTACACAAACGGTTTAAGGCCATGGCCGTTGAATTTAACGACATGCCTGCTTGAATTGACGCCACACGAGCTACATAAGGGAAACGAGATTCAGTAGGAATAGTATTTCCTACCACTACCGATTCGTATTTTTCTGCATCTACGCCAGAAGCTGTAATGCCTTTCGCTAATACTTGGCCTGCTAATTCAGCCGGCTCTATTCCTTTCAAACTACCACTAAAGGTACCAATTGCCGAACGTACGGCACTTAACACAACAACGCTATTTACACTCATTTTTATTTCCAAATTTTGTTTGTGATTAATAAATACGACTCGGTTTTTATATTATTAAAGTATAGTGATTTGTACATTTAAGAAACTATTACAGCACAGACATTAGTGGTATACCTGTGAATTTTTTACTACAAGCTTGTTATATATCAAGTTTTTGATGGGTATTTCGATAACCGATATTGCTTGTTAGAGAATTTTACACACCTAATAATGTGTGCTTTACTTACAAATTCGACTTATGTCTACTTCGCTGGCAGCTATGCCGTTGTTTAATGCGCTGTAATAAACGATGTAATTAAAGGTACTATGAAAGTCATTGTAATAATTACGCTGGTTTTGTACATGCTGTTAAACATGCATACAAACGTTGCAGCTATGCATAAACAACCCAAAGCCAATTTGAAGGTGTATATTTTAAACACCATCACCGTGCCCTTGCTAGACGATACTCGTGCGGCATTTCAGCAAGAATTACAAAGCCTACTACCCGACAGCCATGTTACCTTTGTAATAGATAACGCGAACGGCGATAGAGCAACAGCAGAAAAACTCATCCAAAAACGCATAAGTGCTAACCAGTCGTTTGATTTAATGGTTGGCATTGCCACCGTCGCGACCAAGGCCATGATAGCGACGGCGCATTTACACAACAATCCCATGCAGTTTATGATTGTCAGCGACCCGGTTGATGCCAATATTGTGCCGCAAATGAATACTACAAGTACCGTAAATATAACAGGAGAATCACATGTGATTGACGATGCAACTAAGCTGAATATGTTGCAGTCGGTGCTTGAGACAAGTCAAGTTGGTGCACCCACGCGAATTGGTTTATTACATTCCAATTATCCGTCGTCTCTTGCCGGGGCTTCGTCACTAATAGAAAAGGCTAAGGCATACAATACGTTTGAGTTTGTACCACTTGCTTATGACTTTGCCTCTGGTGAAGATGCTATTGAGATCAACAGAAAACGCATTATCAAACGCCTGACCGACGCGAGTGAAACAATAGACGCATATTGGATACCGCCCAGCCCAGCTGCGCACGACTTAACATTATATGACTCGATACAACGCCAATTAGATATCCCTCAGATATTTTCAGAAGATAAATCTATTGTAGAAAAAGGAGCGCTATTTGGTGTAATGGGTAACCCAAGTATTTTTAGTCGCAGTGCGGCAAAAATTAGCTACCGAATATTGCAAGGCACGCCAGCAAATGCAATAGCGGTATCTCGTTTGAACGTGTTTCTGGTTGCGGTAAATGTTAATACCGCAGTTAATATGAATTTGGTGATCCCGTCTAGTGTGTTGTCTGTGGCGAATAACAATGTATTTCAATAAAGGTAAGCGCTGTGCGATTAACATTTAAGCTACTCGCGTTTATGGTGCCAATACTCATTGCGACTACCGCAGTAGTAGGGTATTGGTCTTTTATATTAGCCAAAGAGGCTGCGCAAGAGAACGAGCTAAAATCATTGCAAATCATTAGCGAGCAAGTGGTAAGTAACGTTATTAACCGCCGTGTGCAACTTTTAAAACAGTCGGGCCTAGACGGCGTTGAATCATTTGATAAGGCTTATCAGCAAGAGGTATTTGAGGAGCTTGGCAGGCTTCAAAATAGTATCGAAAAGTCTTTTTTGATTGTTAGTCGCTCGAGTAAAGCGGTGTTATTCAGCAGCGCTAACGACCAACAAAGCGACACCCTGCTTAACATTCACCTGAGTGTGCATGCCGACACACAAGCCGGCACTTATAGTGCTAATGGTAAGCAACGTTTGTTTGTGGCGCAGTATAACCAATATTGGGATTGGCAAGTGTATGTTACTGAGTCGGTTGATGTAATTGCTGAGCCTGTGAATCGAATTCGTGTGTTTACTACAATTGTCGCCGTATTGGCAACCCTAATATCGGCACTGTTGTTGTGGTGGATTGCCAACAAAATGATTATACGAAAAGTGGTATTGCTGAAAAGTACGGCGGAAAAAATTTCTCTGCAAGAAAAACACATGCCCAACGTTATAAAAAGCGATGATGAGCTTGGTGAACTGTCCGCTGTGATGTTTGATATGTCGGAAAAAATTCAACGTAACATTGACCAAGCGCAGCAAGCTAACAAAGCCAAGTCAGAGTTTTTAGCCACCATGAGCCACGAAATTAGGACACCGTTAAATGGCTTAGTAGGCTCAGCAAAGTTACTAGAAAATACACCACTTGATAAACACCAGCAGCAGTTCGTAAGTGCTATTATTACCTCTAGTGAAGCGCTAGCAGGGGTAATTAATGATGTGCTTGATTTATCTAAAATTGAATCGGGCAAATTAGTATTAGAAGCAACTAGAATTGACCTTCAGGCATTTTTAGAGAATATTAAATTGGTGTTTACGTCTTCGGCCAATATTAATAAAACTGAGTTGGTGTGTACTTCATCGTTGCCATCAGGTTATGCGGTATTCAGCGATGAAACACGCTTAAGGCAGATTGTGTTTAATTTAGTGGGTAACGCAATCAAGTTTACCTCAGGCGGTAAAGTCAGTGTAGATTTCACTTTAAGGTTAACGAACAATCTTAACGACAAGCATACCCATGCTGCACCTGCAATTACCTCAAGCGCAACTGGCAACACCACTATAGTTGGTGAGCAACGAGGTGAGTTGACAATTACTGTGGCCGATACCGGCATTGGTATTCTGCCTCAACGTATACCATATATTTTCGATTCGTTTACCCAATCAGACACATCGACTACACGCGAATATGGCGGTTCGGGCTTGGGTTTGTCTATTGTGAAAAAAATGCTCACGCTATTGGGTGGTGAGGTAAGCGTCACCAGTGAGGTAGACCAAGGCTCGTGTTTTACCGTTGCGTTGCCGTTGCAATGTGTTGCCTCCAATACTATTGTTTCCCCAGGCAATGAGGTAATAACTCAAGCTAATATAGAGACTAAGTCCATGAAGGTTTTGTTGGTTGAAGATAACGAAATAAATACTATGGTGGCGAAATCTATTCTTGAGCAGAACAATTTTACTGTGTTCACCACGGTGAATGGCAAATTAGCGGTAGAAGTGGTAGCTAAAAGAAAATTTGATGTGGTGCTAATGGATATTCATATGCCTGAAATGGATGGTGTTGAAGCTACTAAAGCTATTCGCTTGTTGTCCAACGAACATAAAAACGTCCCTATTATTGGCTTAACCGCAGAGGCATTTGAGCAAAGCCACAATACATTTATAAAGGCGGGTATGTATTCGGTCGTTACTAAGCCTATTAACGAGCGCGTATTGATTTCTCATATTCATGAGGCCATATCTAAGGCATAACGCATACGGTAGCGCAAACTGCAACTTGGCGAATCATCTCCTCTTACAAATCTCCTGTTACAATAAGCGCCATAAGCTATATGGCGCTTGTTAAATTACATGTTAATCTATACTGCTAAACAACAACAAGATGCACACATCTGACGACAAAATAGGATTACCCTATGACCACATCATCGACCCAATATACTATCGGTACACCAGGCAAACCATGGGAGAATACGGAAAAACAAGCGTGGCTTTCGGCACAAGCTATTCGGCGGAGTTATCAGCAAGAAGTACTCAGCAAATTTGATACCCTGCCTAGCGGCTTTGTTCAAAACCACTACGGCAACTTGGCGGTGGTGATGAATAACACCACTAAAGAGTATCCCCTATATGCCTATACCAGTGAACATTGGGATAACAATAAGCCAACTGTGCTGGTAACCGGTGGGGTGCATGGTTACGAAACAAGCGGTGTACAAGGTGCAATTGCGTTCCTTCTTGATCATGCAAACGCCTATTCTCAGTTTAATTTTATTGTGGTGCCTTGCGTGAGTCCGTGGGGCTACGAAACCATTAATCGCTGGAATTACCTAGCTGTAGATCCTAATCGATCATTTTACAAGAACAGTAATTCTCAAGAAGCCACCATGCTTATGGAATTTGTGGCATCGTTAAATATTGAGTTACTGGCTCACTTTGATCTGCATGAAACGACCGACACTGACAACAGCGAATTTAGACCGGCATTAGCTGCCCGCGACGGTATTCAATTGCATGACTGGGGCATTCCCGACGGCTTCTACACCGTAGCCAATACTCCTAAACCAGAGCTACCTTTTCAGCAAGCAATAATCAATAGTGTGAAGCAAGTTACTCACATTGCCCCCGCCGATGATGAAAGCAAAATTATTGGTGCTGATGTAGTAAGCGAAGGTGTGATTTGCTACGACAAGGCCAGTTTGCATTTATGCGGCGGATTTACAGGTGCGCCATTTGTAACCACCACCGAAGTGTACCCAGATAGCCCAAGTGCCAGTGCCGAAATTTGTATTGCTGCACAAGTGGCGGCTATTCGCGGCGGGCTCAATTACATTAAAGAGCAGGTACTATGAGTAAAGCCGATATTATCGATACCTTACATCAAAAGTTGGCGCATTCGCACAGCCCATATTCTCATGTGCAGGTAGCGGCGGCGGTTGAATATGAAGTGGCCGGTGAACGACGAGTTGCCTATGGCGTTAACGTTGAGAATGTGTCATATGGACTAACCGTATGTGCCGAACGCAGCGCTATTTCAGCAGCGGTAGTAGACGGCATGCAGCATATTTTGTCGTTGTATGTATTGTCTAATCAGGCT
This sequence comes from Glaciecola sp., assembly GCA_049650345.1. Classification (GTDB taxonomy): domain Bacteria; phylum Pseudomonadota; class Gammaproteobacteria; order Enterobacterales; family Alteromonadaceae; genus Glaciecola. The sequence goes on from JBARZY010000128.1 coordinate 13,341, forward strand.
GACCCTATATCGCCATGCGGCGCGTGCAGGCAGGTTGTGACCGAGTTTATGCAGCACAGCGATGCGCCGGTATTGTGTATTAATGAAGGCGGTGACAAACAATGGCACAGTACTTTAGGCGAGCTATTGCCTAATCGCTTTGATTTGTAGCGGTCTAGTTTGAACACTTTTAATTGTGCCTACGTAGCTACTTGGGTACATAATTTATAACAATAAGATAATCACGACGGAGTGAATAAGTATGCAAAAAATTGCAACACAAACATCATATTTAGCATTGAGTCTAGGCATCGCCCTTAGCAGCGCGTCGGCATACGCCGAGCAGTTTGCTATTGAGCACTTACCTATGCTCCAAAATGCTGGCAATATTACGGTATCTAGCGACGGTGATTACACTGCTTACACCTTAAGCCAACCCAGAGATGTATTAAACGGTGACGACGATGGCCGCGCTGATACGCACTTATATGTCATTCCTGAAAAAGGCGAACCGGTTAGCTTTGTGGGTAGCAAAGGCAGTGTGTCGGGCCTTCAGTTTAGTGCCGACAATAAGCGTTTATATTTTAAAACCAAACGAGACGGCGACAAGTTCACCTCGTTATATGCAATTTCTTTAGCCGGTGGTGAAGCGCAAAAAGTCTTTTCATTTGAAACCTCTATAGGCGACTATGAAGTTGCCGCAAACAACACCTTGTATTTTGTAGCCAAAGAAAAAGACGATAAAAAAGACTTAAGCAAAAAGGGCTTTAAAGCATATGCCTACGAAGAAGATCAGCGTTTAAATGCCTTATGGTCGGTAGACTTAAACAACAATGATGCTAAAGCCAGTAAGTTATTTGCCAATGGTCATGTAACCAGTTTTGATTTATCTAGCAACAACAGCACTTTGGTTGCCGCGGTAGCACCTACCAATTTGATTGACGATTTCTACATGCTACGAGATTTAGTAGTGATTAACCCTGAATCAGGTGAAGAAACTAGCCGTATTGATATTCCGGGCAAATTGGGTGGTTTTAGTTTGTCGAAAAAAGGTGACCAAATCGCTTTCTTAGGCGGTACCGATATTCATGACACCTCAGCAGGCGTATTGATGGTGGCTGATACCGACGGTACTTCGTTTACCCAACTTACCGCCGATGCTCTGCAACAAGTAGTTGACGTAGACTGGTTTGGCAGCGACTTGTTGGCAACCGTGCATCGCGGCGTTGAAAGTGAGTTAGTGGTGTATAGTACCAAAGGCAAACAAGAGGGTGTTTTGAAAACGCCAAACAACATTGTTGTGCGTAGCACCGATGTAGGCGGTTACTCAAGCCGAGGTGAAGTACGTTTTATTGCCGATAGCCCAGCACACCCGCGAGAAGTATTTAAGCAATCAAAGAATAAAACCACAAAGCTTAGTAACCACAATGCATGGTTAGCCGATATTGAGCTAGCAACACAAACGACTTATTCGTATGAAGCACGCGATGGACGCAACATTGAAGGCTTGTTGATTACGCCCAACGGCGATGCGCCAGCAGGCGGGTGGCCATTAATACTCACCGTGCATGGTGGGCCCGAAGCCCATTACAGTGATGGCTGGATCACGGGCTACTCTACGCCAGGTCAGTTCGCCGCAAGTAGTGGTTATGCTGTGTATTATCCAAACTATCGTGGCTCAACGGGTCGTGGTGTAGCGTTTGCAAAAGAACATCAAAATGATTATGCCGGTAAAGAATTTAACGATTTGGTTGACGGTGTAAAAGCCTTAAGTGAGTCGGGCTTAGTCAATAAAGACCGTGTGGGCATTACTGGTGGTTCGTATGGTGGTTATGCCTCAATGTGGGGGGCTACCGCACAGTCTGAGTATTTTGCAGCGTCTGTGGCTTTTGTTGGTATATCTAACCAAGTGTCAAAGTTTGGTACCAGCGATATTCCAAACGAAATGCATTTAGTGCATTCATTGAAATGGCCATGGGAAGACAACTGGATGAACCTGATTGAGCGTTCTCCGTTGTATCATGTTGGTAAAAGTACTACTCCTACCTTAATTATGCACGGTAAAGAAGACACACGTGTGCATCCTAGCCAATCAATGGAATTGTACAGAGCGATGAAAGTGCGCACACAAACGCCTGTGCGTTTAGTTTTTTACCCTGGCGAAGGTCACGGTAACCGTAAAGCAGCAGCTCAGTACGACTATGCCTTGCGTTTAATGCGTTGGATGGATACCTATTTGAGTGAAGATGCCACCCGTAGTACACCTATGCCAGAGTTTGACTTGGGTATGAGTGAGCGCTTAAAAGCTGCGCAAGAAACCGATAGCGACGAGTAAACATTTGCAGCGAGGTTTCTGCTTTGGCGGAAATCTCGCGCATATTCCACTTTTTAAATCTACATAATTTGCGTAGTATCAATAGGTAAATAACCGATACCTACTGAGTCGCTATGGAATTTACCCACATCACCGCCAAAGCCACCAAGCAAATTGCTTTAGTTGCCCACGATAACATGAAACCTTTGTTGTCTACTTGGTGTAACGCACACAAAAAACTGCTTAGCCAACACGTGTTATACGCTACTGGCACAACCGGCACAAAAATAAGTGACGATACTGGCTTAAGCGTTCATCCTTTGCTAAGTGGACCTATGGGAGGCGACCAACAAATAGGCGCTAAAATAGCCGAGCAAAAGCTTGATATGCTGATATTCTTTTGGGACCCTTTAGCGTCAATGCCACATGACCCTGATGTAAAAGCCTTATTGCGTATTGCGGCAGTGTGGAATATACCAGTGGCGTGTAATCCAAGTAGCGCCGATTATTTAATATCGTCGCCCTTACTTAGCCAAGCTTACGATTATCGTGTACCCGACTATGCGGCGTATCAGCAATCTCGCAGTATTTAGTGGCTAAGCAGCGATTGCACTTGCTCTCGTTTAGCCAACACAAATAGCAATACTAAGTCGCCCGCTTGAGCATGTTTTAGCAGAATTTGTGTGCCTTTTACCGCATCTTCAGCGCGCATAATGTGCTCGTTTTTTACGCCTTTATTTTGTAAATATGTGGCCACCATATCAGAAATTTCATTGGCCTTACGACCACGCAAATACTCACTTAGCTCAGCTAATACAAACGTGTTTGGTGCAAACTCAACTATGCTGTTGCATACATTATATATATCTTGGTTTGACCGGTCTCCCGCATGACTAAACATAATATGGCTGCGTGTTTGCGGCATTTGTTTCGCCATATTCAATACCGCTTGCATACTGTGCGCGTTATGTGCAAAGTCAACCACAAAGGTAACCCCATTTTTGCTGTATATATTGGTACGGCCTGGGTTATCGCTAGTATTGCGACCAAAGCGCTTAAGCCCATTCGTAATAGCTGTTGGGCTAATACCCAGAGCCATACACAAGCCTATTACGCCAAGCGCATTTTGAATATTGTGCAGTGCGGTGCCCGCTACCGTAATAGGCACATCGGCTACCGCCGCTAACTCAATGGCTTGTTTGTGGCTATATATCAGCTTACCGTCTTTTAGGTATGCACAAGGCAGGCTATTTTGAATATGTTGCTGAATTAACGGGTGTTCGCTGTTCACGCTAAACCAACATTTGGGGGGCTTAATGTGCGCTGAGTATTTAACCAAGCGTTCATCATCGGCATTTAGTACCAGCGTATTCGAATGTTTAATGGCTTTGGCAACCATCAGTTTTACGTGCGCAATATCATCTACGGTATTAATGCCGTATTGCCCCAAATGATCGCTAGCTACATTGGTTACCAATGCCGCTTGCGCTTGTTCAATGGGCAGTCCGCGTCGCAATAGTCCACCACGAGCTACCTCAAGCAAGGCAAGTTCGGTTCGATTATCGCGCAATAACATACGTGCGCCGCCAGGCCCAGAATAATCGCCCTCATCAATAATAGCCTTACCGACTTTAATAAAGTCGGTAGATGTTACACCAGCCTCTATACCTTCTGCATTGGCAATTTCAGCGGCTAAGCGTACGCTGGTAGTTTTGCCATTAGTGCCCGTAATAAGGGCGGTGGGAATATTTTGATAGCGCGAAAAATCAATGTTATCAGGGCTAGGAAATGCGCCAATTGGCCAAGTTTGTGCACTGGGGCCTGTGCCCAAACTGACTTCATCGTCGTCGGCTAAACACACTACGTTTTCCGCTTTTGCTTTTTGTAGCAATGCAATAAGTGCAGGGTTTGCTTCGTCTAACACGCTTGTACTAAGTTGCGCTAAACGTGCCGCTTGGTCAAAGGGTTGTTCATAGTACGTGGCTACGGTCCAATCCCAAGCGGTTTCTAGTACGTCACATGCGCTATACAACAAGTCCATAGGTGCACTAATAGACACACTGGCGCCACCTGCATAAAAGCGCGTGTAGTAGTTTTCTTGCCATTTTACATGTGCAAGGCACGTTGTAAGGTTTTCCAACCACGTATTCACGACTTCTGTTGGGCTAAGCCCTTCAATAAATACATCGGCAATAGCACCAGGTTGATCAGATAATAAGTTGGCGCCGGTTAAGCGCCGCACTTCATCAAGACAAAGCTTCATATTGACTCCTGATAGTAAAACGGTGCAATAGTTAAATTACCCATGCACTTAGTCTGACTCTTCGTCACGATCCATCACAATATGCACGCCGCGCTCGTCTTGCACGATACGTTGACCCTCTTGCAGCTCAAACTTATTTTCTACTGGCTCAAATAGTTTTTCTGGGAACTCTTGCGAAGGCTGAGTGGTGCTTTGTGATGGTTTTTCACCGCCATCGTTAAAGTGCACAATTTGTTTCCAGCAGCGAGTAATGTTGTCGCCCAAAATAATCAGTAAATCGTTTTGATTGCTGGCCGCTAAACTATGTTCCACCGCATCTTCTTCACTGGGGATAACAGTAATGTTGGTTTCAGCTACGCCCATCTCCATTAAGGCGTGTTTTAGCATGTCAGGCACTTCACTGGGGCCTCGGCCTCGGCGATCGTCATCGGCTTTACAAACAAAGTGGTCAAAGGTATTGGCAACTATTTTCGCCGCTGCCACAATGTCTTCATCACGACGGTCTCCGGGCATAGCCAATACAATAGTGCGTTTGCCTTTTACTTCTAAGCGCGCGGCTAAATCGGTGATGGTTTGAATTGCAGCAGGGTTGTGAGCATAGTCTAAAATAACTTTAAACGGATGCTCGTCAAAAATGTTTAAACGCCCTGGTGCTTGATAGAACGAGGTATTGAATATCCGCAGGCCTTGGCGAATGTCCTCTAATGAGGCGTCAAATTTATACGCCATAGCAGTAGCAAACATAGCATTTTGCACGTTGTGCATGGCTTTGCCTTCTATCGTGGCGGGTATTAGGTGTGTCCACAATAAGGGGATGTGTGCGCCGTTGTCATATATGGTGATCATGTCGCCATTTATGCCTTTCTCTAGCACAACCGCAAGACCACCGCTGCGAATATGTTCGCGCACCAAGCCATGACCTGAATCCATGGTGACATAACAAATTTGCTTTGCTGAACAATATTCTGCCATTTGTAAGCAATGCACGTCGTCAGCATTTAATACAACGCAGTCTTTGGCCACTTCTACCACAACGCGTTTCACTTTGGCCAAATCTTCTAGCGAATTCACCCCGCGTTGGCCAAGGTGATCGGCTGAAATATTTAAGCAGGCACCTACGTCACAACTTTGATAGCCCAAGCCGCGCTTCACAATACCGCCTCTGGCAGTTTCCATTATGGCAAAGTCTACACTAGGGTCGCGCAATACAATTTGCGCCGAGGTTGGGCCGGTCATATCTCCTTTTACAGTAAGGTGTCCGTCAATGTATACGCCGTCGGTGCTGGTCATTCCGGTGGTGTAACCAACTGATTTCATGATACTTGCTAGCATACGAGAGGTAGTAGTTTTACCGTTTGTGCCGGTAATTGCAGCAACGGGTATAGTGGCGTTAGTGCCTACCGGAAACAGCATATCCATGACTTTGCCTGCCACATCGCGTGGACTACCTTCACTGGGCGCTACATGCATTCTAAAGCCAGGAGCGGCATTGCATTCACAAATACCGCCACCAATGTCTTTGTACGATTTACTGATGTCATCGGTTAAAAAGTCTACGCCGCCTATATCAAGGCCAATGGCCCTAATTGCCCGAATAGCCATGTCGCGATTGTCGGGGTGGACAACATCTGTCACGTCTATTGCTGTGCCGCCGGTAGATAAGTTAGCGGTGCTACGCAAGTAAAACACATGGCCTGGTTCAAGCACGGTATCAACTGTATAACCGGCGTCTTCCATTAAGCGCAGAGCCTGAATATCAAGTTCTAATTGAGTAAGTACCTTCTCGTGACCCACACCTCGGCGTGGGTCTTGATTTACAATATCAATTAGCTCACCAATGTTGTGTTTGCCATCGCCGATAACATGGCCCGGCACTCGTTTTGCTACGGCGACGAGTTCGTTATTAACCACCAACATACGATGGTCATAACCCGTTAAGAAACTTTCTACCAGTACCGCTCTACTAGTGCCATGTTTTTGCGCTTCGCTAAAAGCAGTAGCCACCTCGTCATCGTTAGTTAAGTTAATACTTACTCCGCGCCCATGGTTCGCATTAAGTGGCTTAATAACAACAGGGAAGCCAATTCTTCGGGCCGCACGTATGGCTTGGCGTTCGCTGTAAATCATTAATTGCTGAGGTACAGGTAGGCCTAAATCGTTGAGTAAATTATGGGTGTCTTCTTTGTCGCATGAAATTTCTACGGCAATGTGTTTTGTTTCGCTGGTAATGGTCGCTTGAATGCGTTGTTGATATTTACCGTGACCAAATTGCACCAATGAATAGTTGTTTAAGCGCAACCATGGAATATCGCGGTCTTCTGCAGCTTTTACCAGCGATGCAGTACTAGGGCCAAACTCTTTGCGCTGGGCCATTTTAATAAAGTCGGTAAGTTCTTCTGCAAAATTAAAATCGCTTTCTATTTCAGCATTTATGGCCTCTTGCACGTTTTTGGGCATTAGGTGTTTCAATAACTTCATGCCTAACATACCGGCTTCAATGCCCACATCGCGCTGCTTGTACTGATACACCACATAGTAACAACCAGGGTCTTCTAAGCTACGGGTTCGTCCAAAGCTTACTGGCGAGCCTGCTAAATTTTGCAGCTCTATAGCAACGTGCTCCCAAATATGGCCAATCCACGTGCCTTCATCTTCACGTAGACGACGTAAAAACCCACCTTCTTCACCATAAGAACAGCCATGACTCTGCAAAGTAGGAATTGCGCTGACTAAGCCTTCAATAAAATCGGTCCCCAGTTTTACTGATGGCCAATGTTCAAGTTCGCCTAAGTCTATTTGATAACAAATTACAGGGAAGTTGGCGTAAACATTTGGACCTACATACACATTTTGACTGAGTATTTTCATACAGAAGAGATTCCTCACAAGAATTGCGCTTAATCATATACCGTACATAAAAAAGGTAGCTTACGCTACCTTTAGTTTTATATGATATTGACGTGTGTCAAAGCTACTCTACATAAGCCTTTCGGTTAGAAATATCAAAGCGCCCACCGGCGGCAATAATATGCAGTTTTACGTTTAACAAGGTTAATGCATCGCCTGTGCGTGCCTCAGCCATAGACGAGTATTCAATGTCACTTGGGTCTACTACCGTAATCGCGCCGCTTCCCACAACCGTAAATACGTTGTCGTGGTCAATAAAAGCTGCGGTATCTTCATCTAAGCCCACGCCAATTAAGAAAGGGTTGTACGACACTGCCGAAAGTAAACGTGCTAAGCGGTTACGTTCATTAAAGTGTTGATCAACCACAATGGTGTTAATCAGTCCCATGCCTGGGGCAAGGTTAACGCCATCTTCTGTTGGCACAATACCGGTGCTGCCGCCAGTGATCATGTGTTGCGATACAATAGCGGCACCTGCTGAGGTGCCTGCATAATTAACGCCTTGTGCATTTAGCTTTCTAATCGCCTGCGCAATCGGCGTGCCGCCTAAAATAGTCGATAAACGTAATTGATTACCTCCGGTGATAAAGATACCGGTACTTTTTTCTAAGGTTTTTACGTAATCTTCGTTTTGTGCATCGCTGCGTTCAGTAATCGGTAGCGAATAGGTTTTTTTTACACCTATGTCTTCAAATATTTTTTGATAACGAGGGCCTGTATCATCTAATTGCGACGCGGTGGGAATAACGGTAATTACCGCATCTTTGCCACCCGATAAAGTAACAAATTTGGCCAAAATTTCAGGGTTATCTAGCTTTTCTTCTGCGCCGCCAATAGGGATAACATATCCGCGTTGGGTGCCGTTTATGGTAGGAGAGGGCATAGTGTTTACTCGAAAGTACCTTTTTTAAGTTGCTGTTTGTGTTTCACATGCCAATGGCCCAATGCCATCACATGGTCTATTTTGTTATTTTGGTCAAATATAATTAAGTCGGCGTCGGCGCCAACAGATATATGCCCTTTATGATGAAAATTCATGAGTTGTGCAACATTTTTCGTAAAAAACGGTAAAAAGGTCTCAATAGCGTTGTTGCTATCAACTAACTCATAAAAAATGTTGGTCATAGATTGTGAATCGGCAAAGTCCATTTTGGCTAGGCTACCGTCAGCATGAAAATCAGGCAAACAACCGCCGCCATCTGAACTAATAGTTAACTTGTCTTGCGGTAGCTCTTGCTCCATGTAGCGCACTAAGGCCTCGGCGGGCTCGTATCCCACGTCGCCTGTTTCAAACGCAGTTACGTCTACCCAGCAGCCTTGTTTTGCCAGCTCACAGGCTTCTTCAAACAAAAATTTCTGTCGATTAATGTGGGTTGGATTGTAAGTGCGCGCGGGTATTTCAGCTTGTTGTAACGCTTCACGCACCAAGCTTAAGCCGCGTTCGCCATCGCCTAAATGCAAATGCAGCATACCTGCTTTGCCTGTCATTAAGCGGGCAACATGCGCTTGTGAAGCAATTTTTAATAATTCATTTAAGGTAGGTTGGCTAGAGCGGTGATCGCTAATTGCCAATTCACCGACTCCAATAACAGGTTCAATAAAAACAATGTCAGATTGTACTGAGCCAGTCAGTGTTGTTGGCGGTAGGTGATAGCCCCCGGTGTAGCAATAAGCTGAAAAGCCTTCTTCACGTAACGCATATACTTGTGCCACTACCGATTCAGTATTTCGAGTCAAATCGTCGGTGCCTAGCAAGCCTACTGCCGTTGTCACGCCTGCTCGGGTAAATTTACTTAAAGGCACTGGTGGTACACGTGTTGCAAATCCTGCTTCACCACCGCCGCCGGTGATGTGGGTGTGTCCATCAATAAACCCTGGGGTAAGCATCACGCCGTTGGCATCTACCACGTTGTGCTCAATATTAAGTTCGGGTTCGGTGCTGCCGACATAGGCTATTTTACCGCCTGCCACCAAAATATGTTTAATACCTAGCGCTTGAGGGGCGTATACATTGGCGTTTTTAATAAGAGTTATCAATGTGTTATGCTCAATTGTGCATATGTAGACTAAGCTAGCATTGCTGTTTGTGATTGCTTGGGGCAGATTGTAACCTAGCTAGTACTTATTCACTAGTACTAGCCATATTTAGTAAAAGTACATTTTGCGGTTAATCAAATGGCATGCAGCGATGTTACACCGCGAATAACAAGCGATATTCGTCAAGGGAGTTTTGATCAGTCATGCCACTCACATGGTCTTGAATTAGTCGGCATCTATAATAGTATTCCACTGTACTAAACGGCAAGTCTGTTTCTGATACCTTGGTATGCGCCACAAGGCCATTTTTCTCGATGTCTTCTATGGTGCGAATATAGTGAGACAAGTGTTTTTTGTCTAAGCGTTTAACCAAGCGTGACGCCAATGCAAAGCCTTTTTCTTGTTTACACACTTGCATAAACTCACTTGCGCTGAGTTGCAACAGCACGCTAAGTTTGTCAAACAAACCATGTAATATTTGGTATCCCTGTAACTCAATGGTCTCGACTTCTTTTACACAAAATACGTGTTTTAGCGCCACATTTTTTAAGGTAAGTGAGAGGGCATGTTCAGCACTGCGGTCTTCAAGCAAGGCCTGATTAAAGCTGCCTTCAGTGATAGCTTCGATATGGTGTAAAAATCGCTGGCTAGCATGCATCACCAAAGGGTGCACAATGGCTACTCTAAAACTCACGAAAAATGCATTGTCTTTACTCACATCCTCGTTGTCATAGGCTTCCTTTGCTCGTGCACAAACAAAGGTCATTTTATCGTTAACAGACACGTCACTGTATGTCGCTGCTTGTTCTGGTGCTTGATGATTTTCCGCCGCTTCACCTATCTCAAACTCCTTAATGACCTTTGCATATTCTGTTATTAATGCCCTTTGTAATTGGTCTACCGAAATAATGCCTTTTACCACCGCATCTTCTAGGTCTGCCATGCAATAAGAAATATCGTCGGCCGCTTCCATAATGTAGGTAGCGGGATGGCGATGTAGGTCTTGTACATTTAGGGACGCTTGTATAGCTGAGACTGCGTTTTGTTCACTGAAATAATAACCCACCTTTTTTTGTAAATAATAAAGGGGGTGGTCTTTACTTGGCTTCGGGTCAGTACCGCAGCGGGTGTATTTTAAGATGCTCGCAACCAAGCTATTACTTAAATTGAGGCCCATTAAATGATGCACTAGCCTAATTGCCTGAGCGTTGCCTTCAAAATGACTCACATCGGCAAACAAGGCTTGCTCATTTGCGCTTAATTCATGTGGGTCACCTTGCTGATAATAGGCTAAGGCATGTTGGTTAAACCATTCACTAATAGCATGCTCGCCAAAATGCCCAAAGGGCGGGTTGCCCACATCGTGTAATATACAGGCCATTTCTACCACGGTTTCTAGTTGTCGTTCTGATGTAGCTAATAAGTATTGTTGACTCAATTCTTTCGACGCGGTGCTACAAATTGTTTTAACAATATGACGTCCCACTTGCATGACTTCTAATGAGTGAGTTAAACGGCTGCGCACAGCAGCGTTTTTTTCCAGTGGAAATACTTGGGTCTTTTGCTGCAAGCGCCTTACTGCAGCGCTATTAAGTACACGTCCGCGATCACTTTCAAACGCCATAGACAATGCTTGGTGTTGTGTTTCGATGCTTGCTGTTGAGCCATCTTGGCTGTGGGCTGCGCTGTCGCGATAGCGCATTGCGCTTAGCTTAAGTGGATGATGCACGTAAGAGTAAACCTTGAGATTGCTTGCTAAGTCGCTAATTTACCACTATTTATGTAGGCGCTAAACAAAAAATCCATAAACTGCTGGCAACAAATGGGATAAAATGCGCATAATCTCGACTAATTCACATTCATTAAGGGTGCCAGTGCGCTACTTTTACTCAATTTTAACCTTATTTTGTATCGCCGTATTGGGCACCTTATTGCCATGCAGGGCAATGGCTGTAGAGGCGTTTACGCAAACGCTAGATGTACAATTACGTGCAGACGATCGTTCTTCGCAAGATTTGCGCTATCAATATCGTGCTCGCTACTATGCCGATTATCAATTTACGCAGGCATGGTCAGCGCATACCTTTGTGGTAACCGGTGACAGCTTTGGCTCAAGTCATAATACCTTTGACGACAATAGCGCCGATTATATTTACGTTCGCAGAATATATGCGCGTCATGAAGGCGATTATGGTAAAACTGAAGTAGGTATATTGCCCACGTACAAAGGCAGGGTGTCTTCTTCGGGCTTATCTAAAGACGGTTGGATAAAAGGCCTTCGTCATGTAAGAGACATGAATGGCAATAAGTTAGAATTTGTTGTTGGACAACTTGATTCACTCGATGCGCGCGATGCCCTATCAGGGATTGGCAAGCTAGATTATTTTGAAGCTGAATATTCTGCTCGACTTAACGAGCTCCTTAGCTACGAGCTAAGTTTCGAGCGCATGACCCAAGCGAACTTTGTTAGAACCGAGTTACGTTTTGATTTAGCTGACTCATCTACCTTGTTTACCGAGGTAGTGACGCGCGTGAATAATTCAAAACTGAAATTTGTGCTAGGTGTTGATGGTGCATTTGATATTGGCGGTTACCCGCTGGATTATTTTGCCCATTATTCGTTTGTGAGCAGTAAGTTTGGGTTGCGCGCTGAATTAACAGAAGATTTTTTAGGCAGCGGCAATGGTATTTCAAGCGAGATATCAGGTAATGTAGCAACATCTTTTGCTCGTGTTTTACAGGCGCAAGATGTAGATTGGTTTGTGAGATTTGATAAGGTCAACTCGCAAACGCGTCTAATGGCAGGTATTAAGTGGTCATTTCAATAATAAGAACCACATTTATAAGCATATATTCAACAAACAAGCAAATGGGACGGCACGTGTCTCCCCATCTAATAATGCAACAAAGCCATAATGTAAGGAACTCACATGAAACCAGAAACAATTGCGCTGCATGCCGGTTACACCAGTGAAGCAACAACGAAAGCGGCGACCACGCCTATTTATCAAACCACTTCATTTACTTTCGATGATACCCAGCATGGTGCAGACTTATTCAACCTAGCAGTACCGGGTAATATTTACAGCCGTATTATGAACCCTACTAATGCGGTGCTAGAGCAACGCGTAACCGAGCTAGAGGGCGGCATTGGTGCGCTAGCAGTGGCATCAGGCATGGCAGCAATACGTTATGCCATTGAGGCTATCGCCGAAGTAGGCAGTAATATTGTGAGCTCAAACCAGTTGTATGGTGGCACATATAATTTGTTTGCTCACACCTTTGTTAGGCAAGGCATAGAGGTACGCTTTGCTGACGGCGAAGATTACGACACACTGGCCTCACTCATTGATGAGAACACCCGTGCCTTGTATTGCGAATCAATTGGTAACCCTGCAGGCAACGTAGTGGATATTGCAAAATGGGCTGAAATTGCTCATGCCGCTGGCGTTCCGCTAATTGTTGATAATACCGTTGCCACCCCCGTTTTATGTAAAGCTTTCGATCATGGTGCTGATATTGTTGTGCATTCATTGACTAAATACATTGGCGGCCATGGCACTACCATAGGCGGTATTATTGTTGATTCGGGCAAATTTGATTGGGCCGCAAATGCAGAGCGATTCAGTATGATGACTACTCCAGACCCGTCGTATCATGGCGTGATATACACCGAAGCGCTTGGGCCAGCGGCATATATTGGACGGTGCAGGGTTGTACCATTGCGCAATACCGGTGCATCGTTGTCAGCACAAAGCGCATTCCAAATTATGCAGGGGCTTGAAACCTTATCATTAAGAATGGAGCGTCACTGCGAAAACGCTGAAAAAGTGGCTGCATATCTTGAGAACCATAACGCGGTGAATTGGGTTAACTATGCCGCGCTACCTACCAGTAAATATCATGATACTTGTCAAAAAATATGCGGCGGTAAAGCAGCCGGCATTATCAGTTTTGGTATTAACGGCGGTATCGACGCCGGTGGTAAATTTATTGATGCGCTGCAGTTAATTTTGCGCTTGGTAAATATTGGTGATGCAAAATCGTTGGCATGTCACCCAGCAAGTACCACCCATCGCCAGTTAAACCCTGAAGAGCTCGCTGCGGTGGGTGTATCTGAAGAAATGGTGCGAATTTCGGTGGGCATTGAGCACATTGACGATATTATTGCTGATATTGAACAAGCTTTAGCTGCAAGCCAGTCATAGCGGTTTGCCCAATATGATCTTATCCTCTTTTAATGTGAGTGAATTTGTCGCTCAGTATTGGCAGCAAAAACCTTGCATTATTAGAGGTTTTGCCGCTAATTTTGTTGAACCTATAGACGAGCACGATTTAGCAGGATTAGCCCAAGAGGCAGATATAGACAGCCGTATTGTTGCGTTTGATAACAACAAATGGCAGGTGGCTCAAGGCCCTTTTGACGACTTTGCACCCCATTGCCAAGGTAATTGGAGTTTGTTAGTGCAAGGTGTTGATAAATACGTTGATGAGATTGCTGAACTTACCAATTTGGTCAGTTTTATACCTCACTGGCGCCTTGACGACATAATGGTGAGCTATTCAACTGAGCATGCTGGCGTAGGTCCTCATACCGATGAGTACGATGTATTCATTGTGCAAGGAAAAGGCACCCGTAGATGGCAAGTGGGTTTGCCTAATAAAGATGGAGGCGCACCCTATAAGGTCGTATTGCCGCACCCTTTGCTAAAACAAATTGAAGGGTTTGAGCCTATTATTGATGAGGTGCTACAACCCGGCGATGCTGTGTATATACCGCCTAAACATCCTCATAACGGCGTTGCACTTGGTCCTTGTATGAATTACTCGATTGGCTTCAGAGCCCCGACAAATGCCGAGGTGCTTAACGGTTTACTTGACGAGGCAGAGGGATTAGAAACGGCGCAAATTCGTTATAGTGACCCCGATATTCTGGCATTACGCTCGCTTACCTCGCCTGCAGAGGAACTGAGTTGTGCAGAGTTAGAGCGGCTTAAATCGCAACTGGTGAGCTTGTTAAATACCCCACAAGCGAACGAAGCGATATTGAAGTTTCTGTCGGCCCAGCAATTACCGGTTTTGCACGATGAGTCGTATCAAGTTGACGCAGCAGAGCTTGGCGATATGCTAAGTGAACAAGGCATCATTACTATGCCAAGTGCAGTTAGGCCAATATATTTAGCTGAACAGACTTCCAGTAGGATTGATAGCGCGGCGGTATTTACGTTTTATATCGACAGCCATGTGTTTGAAGTTGATATTGCGTTAAAAGCTCACTTACAAAGCTTGTTTGCCAATAAATCGATTGACGCTCATCACGCTTTTATGCAGCTAAATAACTGTGCTTCATCACAAGATGCTGCATGGTTAACGATTATTGCACAACTAGTAAATGCCGGTTACGTAGAGTGGCAGGAAGAAATTTTCGATTAGTCAGTTTCAGGTGCTTGATGGGCTAACTTATTCAGTATCAGTTGCCATGTGGGATAGTGAAAACCAAAGCCCATATGGCAGGTGTTCACCTCAATGTGGTGAACATGTGGATTAATGGTGTCTATGCAGGCTTCTTGTGCAATGCAGCCATCGTATTTACCGTAAATAGCGGTGATGGGAGCTTGGATTTTGACTTTATCTCGCTTCGGCAGTTCATTTGCAATCCAGTCAATATCCATTCCTTCTTTAATAAAGCCTTCGCCGGTTGCCGTATATTTTGAGCCACCAATAACCGGTGTGCCCATAGTGATCACTTGCGAGACAATATTGGGTTTGTCTCTGGCTATTTCTCGTGCGATATAGCCACCCAAGCTCCAACCAATTAACACCAATGGCTGTTCTAACATAATAGACAGCGACAGAACTCGTCGCGCAGCAATGGTACATAAATAAGGTACCCCCAGCTCTTTAGTATTTACAGGTTGCGCCTTGTGTGTGGTGTCAAATTACCAAGTATCAGCAATGTCGCTAATGTTGTAGTCTCGTTTCATTCCTCCATCGTTTATGCCCAAGCCCCAGTCGTAAACTGTATGACCGTGCTTTTCTAAATATCGAGTGAGAGGGCGTAGTGGGCGGTTATCCAGACCAAAGCCAGGAAATATAACAATATGCTGTTTTTGTGTGGCTAGATGTGGATCAACAACCCGAGCGCGTGGGTACAATAAACTAACAAGTTCAACGGCTACGCGTAACTCTTTTAACAAACCGATTTTGCGAGGGGCAGTGGGCATTTAGCTATCCATTTGGTAGCGTAAAAAACTACAAAACAACTCCAATTTGCAGAAATACGAGTGAGTAATGCTGTATAACTAACTTAGCGTAAAAAAAACTTTTTTAAAAGGCATCAACTTTTTTATTTATCACCACGACTATACTACTAGAACAATGAATTAGGGACAGGTTGTGTTTACAGCAAGCGACGATGATTTGGTTAGAAAAGCCCTAAAGGGCAATAAAAAAGCATGGTTGAGCTTGCTCAATAGATACGAAAAACCGGTGTTTAATTTTGCTTTGCGAATGACGGGTAACCATCACGACAGTGCTGATTTGATGCAGGAAATATTTGTGTCAGTACTGAATAGCCTGCCCAACTACAGAGGTAACGGTGCATTTAAAGCATGGTTGTTCAAAATTGCGCATTTTAGATGCATGGACTATTTTAGGCGCCAAAAACCCAATGTGAGTTTGGATGATTGCCCCGAATTAGCTCAAGACATAGAACATGGTAGTTGTGAGCAAAGCCCTGAAATAGACATGCAGTTTTCACAATCACGCCAGCAGCTAAATTCTTTTATGCAGGCACTGCCTGTTAATCAAAGAATAGTCGTAGAGCTGAAATTCTTTAGTCAATTTACATTTGAAGAAATTGCGCAGCAACTTGGCATATCGGCCAATACCGTAAAATCACGTTTGTATGCCGCACTGGCAAATTTAAAAAGTGCGATGGAGGTTACACATGTCTGAACAAGACAAAATTGAATTGTTTGCCACTTGGGTAGAGGGCAACTTAAACACCACTCAACAAGCCTTGTTTGCAAAATTGTGTGCAGAAGATGATGGGTTTGCAGAAAGGGTTGAGCAAGCTAATTTAGCCAAGTTGTTGCACGAAACAACACCCGAATATGAAGCACCAAACTGGTCACGCGCGCACACTTTTGAGCAAGCGCAGTGGCAACATCAACATGCGCCTTGGTGGCGCATGAATGGATTGTCGATGGCGTCTTTTGCGTGTTCACTGGTAGCGGTGGTGATGGTAGTAACTGGATTTAGCATAGAGCGTATTGATAATAAATTAATGCTCAGTTTTGGACACTCAACTAAGGTAGATAGCTTGCTGCAAACACCCGCAGCGCAAGCGCAAATTGATGCCTTAGTCGAGCAACGATTAGGGGAGTATCAGCTTTCTAACCAAACTTTATTAGCTGACTACTTGCAAGACATTGTGCAGCAACAGCAGCAAACCACTGCCCAGGTAACAGAATATTTGCTTACCGCCAGTCGCAAAGAGCGTCGCGAAGATTTCGCTGAACTGGTGAAGTTTATTAATCAACAACGGCGCGATGATCAAGTTTTTTATGCGCGTCAACTTAACGACTTACAGCAAGAATTGGATGCGCAGCTTAGCTATGGCGGCTCGAATTTGATGCCCGCCTCTAATATGGCAATAAATGAATAATGTGGAGTAAATAGTATGTATAAATCATTAGTAAAAAGTATCACCCTTAGCATTGCATGTGGCATGTTAGCCAGCAATGTGGCAATAGCAAAAGATACCCAACAAACTGTTGACCAACTAGCGCAAGATTTAACGGTAATGCAAAGTGTATTGAGCACTGCGTTGGCACAAAGTAACGGTAATAAAACATCACTGTTTAGGGGCTTGTCGACCGAGTATTTGGCCGAGCAAGGCGTACTATTTAAAGTACACTCGAATGTAATAAGCCGTCGTTTATCAACCTTTAGTGTGCCGCCAATACCTCCCATGCCACCGATTACTGTGGGTAACCGCGTTATTGTTACTCAGGCACCTTCTGGACACGAAATTGAAGAAGTGATTACCGAGGTAGAGCATTTGTTTCACGATTCTGCAGATGAGTTACGAGAAGTGAGTCAATTAGCTCGTGAGTTATCATGGACCACTCGCGATTTAAAGCGTACCCAGCAAGACTTAAGTTTTGAACTCAGAACAGCGGATGAAAAACAACAGAAAACCATCAAAGAAAAAATAAAAGCGGTAGAAAAAGAGCTTGCAGAGCAAACTCAAAAACGAGAGAAAATAAGCCAGCAACAAAAGCTTATTAAGCAAAAGCAAGATGAAAAACGGCAGCTACGCGAAGCTGAGTTACAACAGGCAAAAGCAGAGTTTACCACGCATTTTGAGTCCACGATTACCGCTACCTTATGCAAGTTTGGTGGAGGCTTAAGGGCATTACCGAACGAACAATATGTCACTTTTGTACTTGAGCAATTTGTTTCAAGTGATAATGCAGGCAAAAAAGACAAAATTTATGTGTTCGAATCGTCGCAAATAAAAAAATGCGCACAGCAAAAAATCAGCGAAGGTAAGTTATTGAGCAGTGCCATTCAATATCAGTTTTAATGGTATGTATCAGTACTCAGTATTAACCTTAAAGCGCTAGTATTGGGTTCTGTGCATGGTATGTAGACTAGTGCAGTGAGTGCGCTAGCTACTCCTTTCTTGTTTTCAATGCATATTTGCCTAGCGTTAACGCCATCATCAACGCCCCAATCTTGTTTGTTAATAACAACTTTGTCTACAAATACCAAAAATAAAGGGAAGCGGTGAAGTCAATCAAAACGAGATTTTATTCGGGTATCGTTATTCACACCTAAGTGTTTATTTTCATAATCTAAAAAACCAATTTTAGTGACCGCATTCCTAGCCAACATAACATAAGGTTAAACGCTGTGATTGCACAAAATTCGGGCGCTAGCGGCAAGGTTTATCCCCTATACAAAACTAAAGCTTTCCTATATAAAACCGATGACTTAACCATAACCCAATAAATGTAGATTTTTTGTTTTTTCATCAATAAATCACAAAATTTATAGCACTTTTCAGGTAAAAGCAGTAATGATGCCTAGGCAAAACGCAAGTAACTACCCACTTCCCTCTATCACTGGAGGCATGCATGAATAAATCGTTAACAGCGTTTCGTGCAAGCGTTACATTGTTTTTTGCCCTAATGCTAAGTCCTTTCTTGGATGCACAAGAAGTCACACCGCCAGTATTAAGCTCACTAACCTTGTCAAACAGTAGCGTGAACACGACTACTGGCAGTCAAACGGTAACACTTGACCTAGTATTCACTGATGAAAATGGCGTATCGATAAATACGTTTTCGTTGGAGAATTTAACCGATAGTTCACAAACACTGTTTACACAGCAGGGGCCGTGGGAAAGCGTTAACGATAAACACCGCGCGCGATTCACCGCACAATTAAGCGCCTCAAGTACGGCGGGTATTTGGCAAATTAGTGGTTTTACCCCCCAAGACAACTTAGGTAATTCTAGTAATGTGTATGACACACCTAACGAAATTGTAATTGCTGGGTTCTCGCCTTATGTGTCACATGCTAAGCAAGCTAATGCCAATGAATTTGACGCCATAATTAGCGCCGGAGGTACGTTTAGTCAAACCGGTAATGCACAAACAAGTTTACTTAATATTACCTTGCAAGACGCACAAGCCTACAATATTTGGTTTGTGCCAAATAACGGCACCGATATTTCGTCGGTGACATTTAGTGGTGCCATTAGTATTGCGCAAAATTGTTCTATATTAGCTGATTACACTTTATGTACGGTAACTTCTTCCAATAACAACGCTTCTATCTTGGCCAGCGTTGATACTACCGCCGATGACATCACCACCTTTGGGTACAGCGCATTGGTACAAATCAATGCCAGTGGTCTTGAAGCTGATTGGCTCAACAACTATGTTGAATTTCCGGTAGAAGATTTTGATGGCGACGGTATTCCAAATGAGCAAGACCTTGATGATGACAATGATGGCGTAAATGATACCGATGATTCATTTCCGCTAGACGCTACCGAAACCGTTGATTTTGACAGCGATGGCATTGGTGACAACAGTGATATTGACGATGACAACGATGGCGTGCCTGACGACCAAGATGATTTTCCGTTCGACGAAAATGAAAATGCCGACAACGACGGTGATGGCTTAGGGAATAACGCCGACACCGATGATGACAACGATGGCGTAATTGACAGTCAAGATGCCTTTCCTTTTGATGCTTCAGAAACCCTTGATACCGATGCCGATGGTATTGGTAACAATGCCGATGACGATGACGACAATGATGGCGGCACTGACGACAACGACGCATTTCCGTTAGATCCCACTGAAACAATTGACAGCGATGGTGATGGTATTGGTAATAATGCCGACACCGATGATGACAACGATGGCACGCTTGACGTAAACGATGCCTTTCCGCGCGACCCAACAGAAACCCTAGACACCGACGAAGACGGCATTGGTAACAATACCGATGATGATGACGACAACGATGGCGTACGCGATGTTGATGACGTATTTCCATTAGACCCAGGTGAGTTTAGAGACAACGATCTAGATGGCATTGGCGACAGCAGCGATAATGATGATGACAACGATGGGGTGTTAGATTTTGAAGATGAATTCCCCTTTAATCCAAATGAATCGATAGATACCGACAACGACGGAATTGGCAACAATGCCGACTTTGACGATGATAACGACGGTCTTGACGACATTTACGATGCGTTTCCATTAGATCCCACCGAAATAGCCGATTACGATGGTGACTTAATTGGCGATAACGCTGATAACGACGATGATAACGACGGTGTTGTTGATAGCCAAGACGCATTTCCCTTTGCGGTAACCGAGTGGTTCGATACCGATGGTGACGGCATTGGCAATAACGCTGATCCAGACAACGACAATGATGGTGTTGACGATGAGTTTGATGCCTTTGAAAACGATGCTAGCGAAATATATGACTTTGACGGCGATGGCATTGGTGATAACGCCGATACCGATGACGACAACGATTCAGTTAACGACAATGTTGACGCGTTTCCACGTGACCCAAGTGAAACCTTAGATACCGACCTAGATGGTGTAGGCAATAATACTGACGATGACGACGACGGCGACAATGTATTAGATGTTGACGATTTGTTTCCTCTTGATCGTAACGAATCACAAGACAACGACTTAGACGGTATTGGCAATAATGCTGATAACGACGATGATAATGACTCGGTAATTGACAGCCTAGATGCGTTTCCGTTCGATCCTAGTGAAACCTCAGATTTTGACAGTGATGGCGTGGGTGACAACGCCGATACCGATGATGATAACGACAATTTCCCTGATGCAGAAGATATATTTCCCTTTGATCCACTCGAATGGGCTGACTTTGATCTTGACGGAATAGGCGATAACCGTGATACCGATGACGACAACGACGGTGTTTTAGATAGCCAAGACGCGTTCCCGTTTGATGCTACCGAAACCCTCGATAACGATAACGACGGCATTGGCAACAATGCTGATGACGATGATGATAATGATGGCGTACTGGATACCGTAGATGCTTTCCCATTTTCTGACGCAGAATCAATCGATACCGATAGCGACGGTATAGGTAACAACGCAGACACAGACGATGATAACGACGGCATTGTGGATGCAGACGACAGTCAACCCTTAAACCCAAGTATTGGTGACAACATCGCGCCAGTACTTGATAACTTAGACAATATAAGCATTGAAGCGACGGGTATTTTAACGCCGGTAACGCTGATCCCGCCAAGGCTGTCTGACAACAACCTTAACGAAGCGACCTTAGTGAATGACTACGATGGTCCACTGTCACTAGGCGTGCACTTAGTGACGTGGACCGCGACCGATTTTGCGGGCAATCAAACTCAATTAGTACAAACCGTTACCGTGCTCGATACCACCGCGCCAGAATTTCCCAGTGTAAGCACCATTGAGATAAGCGCCAGAGGCCTGCTTACCGATGTAACACAAGACATTCAAATACAAGCCAGCGACATTGTTGACGGCAGTATTGACGCCGAGATAGTCACTGAGTCAAAGCTAAAATCAGGCCAGCAAAGTGTGATTATTAGTGCGACAGATAACAGCGGTAATACGCAAATGCTAGAAGTATTTGTTGATATAAAACCTTTGATTGTGACCAAGTCTGAAGCGCTAATTGCACCGGGTGCGAGTATCGAATTAGAAATTGGCTTGTCGGGCCTTGCCCCGAGTTATCCGGCCAGCGTCGATTATCAAATTATCGGTCCGGTGACTAACCTTACCAGTGGCACAGTGAACATAGACCGTGGACAGTTAGCTAATATCACTATTGACGCAGCACTCACAGCTACCTTAGGTGAACAAATATATGTGAGCTTTAGCAATCCTATTAATGCTGAAATAGGCGATGTTTCGCAAATAACGATAAACGTTGATACCACTAACTTTGCGCCAATTGCTACGGTAACGGCACAGCAGAACCTTACAACTACGTCTGTTGTGTATCAAGACCAAGGTAACGCAACGCTGAGTGTGGCTATTGACGACATTAATCAAGATGATCGTCACAGCGTGAGCTGGTCGTTTAACGGAGCGTCGTTAAGAGATTTGAGCCTAGACAATGAAGAGCGTACCTTTGATTTTGACCCCAATACGCTTGCTCCAGGTGTTTACATAGCCAGAGCCACGGTCACCGAAACCAATACCTTGGAACGTTTCAGCACCATTATTGATTTTCCGCTTATTATTGAAACTGAACAACCCACTTTGCTGGATACTCGAGACAGCGATTTTGATGGTGTATCAGATGCGACCGAGGGCTTAAGCGATAGCGACGAAGACGGTATTCCTGATTACTTAGACAACAATGAAGTAACGTCCTCTCTGCCTACTGGTGTAAGTGAGCAACCGCTAACTACGCTTTCTGGGTATCAGTTAACCATAGGTGACATTGCTCGTGTAGCACAAGGCAATACTGCCAGCTCAGGTGCAGTAACTGAAACCGATTTACAGCTATATGGCGGTATTGATGGTGGCGAATCTCTTATATATACCGACATACATTATGAGGCGCAACAAAGCATCGTTAATTTCAATATTGAAGGGCTTGCAGCACCTGGTGAAAGTGTTCCTGTGATTATTCCGCTGAGCACAGGAACCAGTATTCCTGCTGATGCAACGTACCGCAAGTACAATGCGCGTGATGGCTGGTATACCTTTGTAGAAAATAGTGAAAATAACATTATGTCGGCGCCTTTTGATGCCGACGGCAATTGCCCTGCCTACGATTCAGCGTTATTCATGCAAGGCTTAAATGCGGGCGATACGTGTATAAAACTCACTATTCAAGACGGTGGTCCAAATGACTCTGACCTGCTGGTAAATGGCGTGATAAAAGATCCTGGCGTATTGAGTATTCAATTATCAAATTCATTACCCACCATTAGCGTAACCGAGCAATTGGTGGTGTTAGAAGGTGAATTGGTGAGAGTAGATGCTTCACTAACCAGCGATGCGCAAAACGATAATCTACTATTCTCATGGACGCAAATTGGTGGCGATCCTATTGCTCTTACAGAGAATAGCACGCCATTGTTAAGCTTTACCGCGCCCAATGTAGATGGCGATGTAAACCTACTGTTTAAATTAGAAGTGTTTGATGGTCGCGATACGGCAACCAAAAATGTAAATGTGAGAGTAAAAGACCAAAACTATGCACCGCAAGGCAGTATCAACAGTCACAGCACAGTGATTGATGAAGCCAGGCAACAAACGCTTTCGGTGCAGGCGACTGACAATAACAACGACATATTAAGTTATACTTGGACGCAAATTGACGGGCCAAGTGTAGTAATAAATGGGCAAAACACCGCGCAAATCACCTTTACTGCACCTCAAGTGGACACTAATACTAATGTGTCATTTAGGGTTGTGGTGTCAGATGGGGCACGTGAAATTGCATTAACCACCAGTATTACAGTGGTAGATACCAGTAGTCAAAACCAGAATTCGGGCGCTAACAATAGCTCTGAAGCTAGCGGTGACAGCGGTGGCGGCACCAGTAGTATAGTAGCATTGTTGTTTTTGTTGGCCGTTTGGAGTGTGCGCCAAACACGTTCAGCACAATAAATATACGCCACAAGTATAATAACGCTCCCTGTATTTTTTGCACTATTGTTATGAACAAGTTAATAGGGTTTCCCTATTTCATACATTTTCATAGCATTAGAGTACTTAATATGTCTTATCAATCTGAATATGATGCTTCGGTATCATCACCTGAAGCTTTCTGGCAATCCAAAGCAAACGACCTACCATGGTACAAAGCTCCGTCTACAATTTTGTCTAAAGATGAAAACAACATTGATAGATGGTTTGCCGATGGCGAAATGAATACTTGCTACATGGCACTTGATTTTCATGTTGAAAATGGCCGCGGTGATCAAGCGGCACTTATTTATGATTCTCCCGTAACCAGTACCAAACAACAATACACCTATGCCGAGTTACTTGATGCAGTGGCTACCTTTGCGGGTGTGCTACAACAAAATGGCGTAAGCAAGGGCGATACAGTAGTTGTGTATATGCCCATGATTGCAGAAGCCGTGATTGCGATGCTTGCGACCGCTAGATTGGGCGCAGTGCATTCAGTTGTGTTCGGTGGTTTTTCAGCAAATGAACTTGCGGTTCGTATTGACGACGCCAAGCCCAAGCTTATTGTGACGGCATCTTGCGGCATAGAAATTAACCGTGTGATTGAATACAAGCCAATGGTAGATGAAGCCATTGTGATAGCCAGTCACAAACCCGATAACGTAATATTGCTACAACGTGAACAAAAGACTGCCAGTATGCAAGCAGGGCGCGATGTTGATTGGGCCGATGCCATCAAACATGCAGAGCCTGCTGCTTGCGTTGCTGTAAAAGGCACTGACCCACTTTATGTGTTATATACTTCTGGTACTACTGGTAAGCCCAAAGGGGTCGTCCGCGACAATGGCGGCCATGCGGTAGCATTAAAATACTCGATGAGCAGTGTGTATAACATGGATGCTGGCGATGTATTTTGGGCAGCATCTGATGTGGGCTGGGTAGTCGGCCATTCGTATATTGTGTATGCACCTTTATTACATGGGTGTACCACAATAGTGTACGAGGGCAAGCCTGTAAGAACACCTGATGCCGGTGCGTTTTGGCGGGTAATAGAAGAATACAAAGTAAAAGCGGTATTTGCTGCCCCTACTGCATTTAGAGCTATACGCAAAGAAGACCCAGAAGCAAGCTTACTGCAAAATTACGACCTATCAAGTTTAGATACGGTGTTTATGGCGGGTGAGCGACTTGACCCACCGACTTATGAGTGGACCGTTGAAAAAACCGGTAAACCGGTTGTTGATCATTGGTGGCAAACCGAGACTGGCTGGGCCATTAGCGCCAACTTAATGGGCGTAGAGCGTTTGCAAACAAAACCGGGCTCATCAACAAAGCCGGTACCTGGCTTTAATGTACAAATATTAGATGCCGAAGGGAATGAGTTACCTGCCAATACACAGGGTGCAATTGCGTTAAAATTACCTTTGCCGCCAAGTTGCTTAGCGACTATTTGGGGTGACTTTGACCGTTTCAGTGATGGATATTTAACTGAATACCCAGGCTACTATTCATCGGGCGATGGCGGCTATATTGATGAAGACGGTTATTTGTTTGTAATGGGCCGTACCGACGATGTAATTAATGTTGCTGGACATCGATTATCTACCGGTGAAATGGAAGAAGTACTGGCAAGCCACAGTGCAGTGGCAGAATGTTCGGTTATTGGTGTGCACGACAGCCTAAAAGGGCAAGTGCCTATTGGGTTAGCGTTATTGAAAGACGGCGCCACTATCAACGAAGCTGATTTACAGGCTGAGTTAGTTGCAATGGTACGCAACCAAATAGGCGCGGTAGCGTGTTTGAAGCAAACCTTAATTGTGCCGCGTTTGCCGAAAACACGTTCGGGCAAAATACTGCGTAAATTGCTTCGTCAAATTGCCGACAACCAAGACTTTGTAGTGCCGTCAACCATTGATGATCCTGCCAGTATTGACGAAATAAAAGCGATTATGTTTGATAATGGCTTGGTGAAGCAATAAGGCTATAAACCGCTGCTCGTTATATAAAAAAGGCACCAAAACAATCGTTTTGGTGCCAAACCATGTTACAAAACGGGAGAGTGCTTTGTAAGTCTAGTATTTACGAATAACCTTTTCATTTAAGCTGTCGTTTGCAAACTCAAGGTCCACAGGACGCTCTAAAATAATGCTGCCATTTACCGTGGCATCTTCACCAATTTCTAATACAGGGTTACGGCCTTTGTATTTGCTGTTGCTTTTGTTCCAACGATACACAATATCGCCGTTAACACTTGTGGTGCCCATTAGAGAAATAGTGCCATTAACGGTTTCAATATTTCTTTGTACTTCAACGCTGTCTAACTCTATCGTGCCATTTACTGTGGTAACGTCATTTTCAACTCGGCTGCCTTGCTCAAGATAAATACCGCCATTGACCGATGACACATCGCCTTTTGCGATTAAATTTTTACCTGCGCTTAGTTTGCCGTTTACGGTTGATACGTCGGCAGCACTAACGTTATCTCCTAAGCTTAAACGGCCATTAACGCTAGAGATATCGTCAGCACTTACGTTATTCTCAATGCTTAAACGACCATTTACTGCTGATACATCGCCCACTGTTTTTCCTTCGCCAATGGTAAGTGATTTATTGACTGACGAGTAATCGTCACCCCATGCTGTGCTAGCGGTTGCCTTGCCTGATCCAACATGAATAATACAGCCGGTGAGAACAATACTGCATAAAATAACAGTAATAAAAGTAAATACGGGTTTTGCTACGTGCTTTGACATGTGTTGGTCCTTTCTTATGTGCGTTGTGTGGTCGCGTAATTGTTATGTCGTTAATATTTAGCTTTTTGCACAATAAGTGCCAATAGTAAAAGCTTAATAAAAACAGTTGTTTATATTTTTACGTGTAATTTCGCCCATAATGTATTAGGCAAAAAACACAATAGTTAGCGTATTTGATTATTAAGTCGCGGCAATTTGTAAAAGGGTTTAACTAGTGCCGATTATTTTTATTGAACGATAAAGTACACTTCTTAGATGTAAGTGCGTTGTCGACAATTATATTCATATAGACCGAAGTATTAGCATTTTTGGGGTGTTATTGTTGATTATTGTCGACAACGAGAGTATATTGTCGACATTGTTTAATTCAGGTAGTTTTTATGACGCCCTTGGTTGAAGTCCCCATTACCGCCGCCGACAAAACGTTTATTGCGCTTCGTAGCGATATTGTAGAGGGCGAAATAGCCGCAGGCAGTAAATTAAACGAATCTGAATTGTCGACACATTACCAAGTCAGCCGTGCAGTCATCCGCGAAAGTATCAACCGTCTTGAAAACGTTAATCTTGTTGAACGCAAAGCCAATATAGGTGCAAAAGTAGTTACCTTAAGCAATCAAGGTCTTATTCAACTGTACCAAGTGCGGGAATCATTAGAAGGCATGGCCGCAAGGCTCGCCGCTAAGCACATGAGCAATAAAGAAGTGGCTGAACTGCAAAGTTTGCTAAGCGCGCATTTTGCTGACGTGAAAGACTCACAATCGTATTACCAAGAAGCTGGCGACGTTGATTTTCATTATCGTGTGGTGCTAGGCAGTCATAACCAACACCTTATTGCCATGCTGATGAACAACATCTATCACCTTGTTCGCATGTACCGCGTGCAACTGGGTATGGCAGGACCTCGCGTGACAACCGCGTTTGAAGAACACAAAAACATAGTACAAGCCATTGCGAATAAAGATGAAGAGTTAGCTGAAATGCTAATGCGCAGACACATTGCTTATTCACGAAACAACATTGAACACAAACTAAGGACAATAGACTTATGAGTGCAGGTGCAAAATTTAGACAGGCCTTAAGTGCCAATCAACCTCTACAAATTGTAGGAACAATAAACGCCTATAGCGCAATGATGGCCAAACAAATTGGTCATCAGGCCATATATTTGTCGGGTGGCGGTGTGGCGAACGCGTCATATGGTTTGCCTGATTTAGGCATGACCTCGTTAAATGATGTGTTAGTTGATGTACAGCGTATTACCAGTGCTTGTGATTTGCCTTTGTTAGTTGACATTGATACTGGCTGGGGCGGCGCATTTAACATCGCGAAAACTATAAAAGACATGGAAAAAGCAGGTGCCGCAGCAGTGCACATGGAAGACCAAGTGGCGCAAAAACGTTGTGGTCATCGTCCCAACAAAGAAATTGTGAGCACCGAAGAAATGGTTGACCGCATTAAGTCGGCGGTTGATGCGCGCACCGATCCTAACTTCTTTATTATGGCTCGTACCGATGCGTTTGCTCAAGAAGGCCTAGAAAAAGCCATTGAGCGCGCTAAAGCCTACGTTGCTGCGGGTGCCGACGGCATTTTTGCCGAAGCGATTAAAACTCAAGAACACTACGAGGCGTTCAGCCAAGCACTAGATGTGCCTATTTTGGCGAACATTACCGAGTTTGGACAAACCGAATTGTGGAATAAACAACAGCTAGGCGAGTGGGGCGCGGCCATGGTGTTATATCCACTGAGTGCCTTTAGAGCAATGAACAAAGCGGCAGAAAATGTGTATCAGCACATATTGGCTGACGGTGACCAAAAAGCCGTGGTTGATACCATGCAAACGCGCATGGATTTATATGATTACTTAGGCTATCACGACTATGAGCAAAAGCTTGATGCCTTGTTCGCCAAAACCAAAGATTAACAACACCTTTAATTAAGCACACAAACCAAACAACAGAAACGTTAACACTTGTGGTTAACAACAGGAGATAAACAATGGCTAAAGTATTAAGTGGCGCTGGCTTACGCGGTCAGGTAGCAGGCAAAACTGCATTATCAACCGTGGGCGTATCTGGCTCTGGGTTAACTTATCGTGGCTATGATGTGAAAGAGCTTGCCGAAAAATGCGAATTTGAAGAAGTCGCCTATTTGATATTAAAAGGTAAACTCCCTACGGCCGCTGAACTTAGTGAATATAAAACCTTGCTAAAATCATTGCGTGATATTCCACAAGCATTAAAAGATGTGTTAGAGCGTATACCTGCAAACGCCCACCCAATGGATGTTATGCGCACAGGTTGTTCAATGCTAGGCAACCTAGAAATGGAAGTGGATTTTGCTCAGCAAGACACCATTACCGACCGCATGCTAGCCTGCTTCCCAAGTATTATTTGTTATTGGTATCGTTATTCTCATGACGGTGTACGCATTGACGTTGCCACCGACGACGATTCAATTGGCGGCCATTTTTTACACCTGTTACACGGTAAAAAGCCAAGTGCCTTGCACGAGCAGGTAATGCATGTGTCGCTTATTCTATACGCAGAGCATGAGTTTAATGCGTCTACCTTTACTGCTCGCGTTTGTGCTTCTACCTTATCAGACATGCATTCTTGTATTACGGGAGCTATCGGCTCATTGCGCGGTCCTTTGCATGGCGGTGCAAACGAAGCAGCTATGGATATGATTGAGAAGTTTGACAACCCAGAGCACGCAGAACAAGAAATGATGGGCATGCTAGAGCGTAAAGAAAAAATTATGGGCTTTGGTCATGCGGTGTATTCAGAGTCAGACCCGCGCAATGAAATTATCAAGCAGTGGTCACAAAAGCTAGCCGGCGAAGTAGGTGATAGTAACCTCTATGATGTATCGGTGCGCTGTGAAGCCGTTATGAAGCGCGAAAAAGGCTTATTCTGTAACGCCGATTTCTTCCACGCGTCTGCGTATAACTATATGGGCATTCCTACTAAGTTGTTTACCCCTATTTTTGTGATGTCGCGTTTAACAGGCTGGCCAGCACACGTAATGGAACAACGTGCCGACAACCGTATTATTCGTCCATCGGCAGATTACACGGGTGAAGATTTACGTGCAGTTGAACCTATCGCTTCACGCGTATAACTAATAGCGAGCCAATACCATGAATTATTTATATAGAAAACCGTTTACTCACCCCAACGTAAATGTGTCACTTGATTACTTTGACGTTGAAGCGGCAGTTAATGACATAGAGCCAGGCGCATATGCCAAATTGCCATACACCTCTAAAGTGTTAGCCGAAAACTTAGTGCGTAAGTGCGAACCAAGTATGTTGAGCGATGCATTGGGGCAACTTATTTACCGTAAACGAGATTTAGATTTTCCATGGTATCCGGCGCGCGTAGTGTGTCATGACATATTGGGTCAAACCGCATTGGTTGACTTGGCCGGTTTGCGTGATGCAATTGCGTTAAAAGGCGGCGATCCCAGCAAGGTCAACCCTGTTGTGCCCACTCAATTAGTGGTAGACCATTCATTGGCGGTTGAGCATGCAGGTTTTGAAGAAAATGCCTTTGAAAAAAACCGCGCCATTGAAGACCGTCGTAACGAAGACCGTTTTCATTTTATCAACTGGTGTAAAACCGCATTTGAAAATGTAGATGTTATCCCCCAAGGCAATGGTATTTTGCACCAAATCAACTTAGAACGTATGTCGCCTGTGATACAGCAGCGCGATGGCGTAGCGTTTCCTGATACCTTGGTGGGTACCGACAGTCATACACCTATGGTCGATGCCTTAGGTGTAATTTCTATTGGTGTAGGCGGGCTTGAAGCTGAAAGTGTTATGTTAGGGCGTGCCTCATACATGCGTTTGCCTGACATTATTGGAGTGGAAGTAACCGGTAAGCCACAAGAGGGCATTACCGCTACCGATATTGTACTGGCATTAACCGAATTCTTGCGTAAAGAAAAAGTGGTATCGTCGTATTTAGAGTTCTTTGGTGAGGGCACAAAGCATCTAACTTTAGGTGATCGCGCCACCATTTCAAATATGACGCCAGAGTATGGTGCAACCGCTGCGATGTTCTATATTGACGAACAAACTACCGAATATTTAACCCTCACTGGTCGCAGCAGTGAACAGGTTAAGTTAGTGGAAGCATACGCCAAAAGTACTGGTTTGTGGGCATCTGAAATGGAAGCTGCAGAATATGAGCGTTCACTAACATTTGATTTGTCGAACATTGGACGCAACATGGCAGGGCCATCCAACCCACATAATAAACTGCCTACAAGCGCCTTAGCTGAGCGTGGACTTACCGGAAATTATGCTTCTGAAAATGGCCTAATGCCCGATGGCGCAGTTATTATTGCGGCTATTACCAGTTGCACAAATACCAGTAATCCACGCAATATGATTGCTGCTGGACTGATTGCGCGCAATGCAAACAAATTAGGCTTAAGCAGAAAGCCATGGGTAAAAACCTCATTAGCGCCGGGCTCAAAAGCGGTAAAACTGTATCTAGAAGAAGCCAGTTTGTTACCTGAACTCGAGCAACTTGGTTTTGGCGTTGTGGCTTTTGCTTGTACCTCGTGTAACGGCATGAGCGGCGCACTGGACCCAAAAATAGCCAAAGAAATTACCGACCGAGATTTATACAGCACCGCAGTGCTATCGGGTAACCGAAATTTTGATGGGCGTATTCACCCCCATGCTGATCAGGCATTTTTAGCTTCGCCGCCGCTAGTAGTGGCTTATGCCATTGCTGGAAGCATTCGTTTTGATATAGAAAAAGATCCACTAGGCGTTGATGCTAAAGGCAATCCTATTTTCTTAAAAGACATATGGCCTAGCGATGAAGAGATTAACCAAGTAGTTAAAGCATCGGTTAAGCCCGAGCAATTCAGAAAAGTGTACGAGCCAATGTTTGCGGTTAAAACCGACGCTCAGACATTGAGCGACCCATTGTATGACTGGCGCGAGATGAGCACTTATATTCGTCGACCGCCATATTGGGAAGGCGCATTAGCAGGTAAGCGTTCTCTTTCAAAATTACGCCCACTAGCAGTACTTGGCGATAACATTACTACTGATCATTTATCACCTTCTAACGCCATCATGGCAAGTTCAGCCGCGGGTGAATATTTGGCAAAAATGGGTTTGCCTGAAGAAGACTTTAACTCATACGCCACGCACCGAGGTGATCATTTAACAGCGCAGCGCGCTACCTTTGCCAATCCTAAGTTACTGAATGAAATGGTGACCGACGAAAATGGCAACGTTAAGCAAGGCTCGTATGCCCGCGTAGAGCCTGAGGGCACGAGCATGCGCATGTGGGAAGCCATTGAAACCTATATGCAGCGCAAACAGCCACTCATTATTGTTGCTGGCGCTGATTATGGTCAAGGTTCATCACGCGACTGGGCAGCTAAAGGCGTGCGCCTTGCCGGTGTTGAAGTTATTGTAGCCGAAGGGTTTGAGCGTATTCATCGCACCAACCTAATTGGCATGGGCGTATTACCGCTACAATTTATGCCTGGCACTACACGTATTACCTTGGGCATAGATGGCACAGAAGTGTACGATGTGGAAGGTGAGATGAGCCCCGCTGCTGAGCTTACCTTAGTTGTTACCAGACAGTCTGGCGAACAAGTCCGCGTGCCGGTTTCGTGTCGTTTAGATACCGCCGAAGAGGTGTCTATATACGCCGCCGGTGGTGTGCTGCAGCGTTTTGCCGATGACTTTTTAGCCAGCGAGGCAAGCTAGCATGAGCGAGTTTTATCCACAGCTTAAAGTGCCGGCTACGTATATGCGTGGCGGCACCAGTAAAGGCACATTTTTTAAGTTAAGCGATTTGCCTGAACGTGCTCAAAGTGCAGGAGAGTACCGTGATAACTTGTTACTGCGGGTGGTGGGTAGCCCCGACCCGTACGCAAAACATACCGATGGCATGGGCGGTGCAACCTCAAGTACCAGTAAGGTAGTGATTGTTAGCGAAAGTACGCAGGCCGGACACCATGTAAACTACTTGTTTGGGCAAGTTGCCATTGATAAAGCCTTTGTAGACTGGAGTGGAAACTGCGGTAATCTTACCGCTGCCGTAGGTTCATTTGCTATTGAAAGTGGTTTAGTTGATAAAGCCTTGCTGCCTGAAAACGGTATATTTGAAGTACGAATATGGCAGCAAAACATCAGCAAAACTATTATTGCGCACGTGCCTATTACCAATAAACAAGTACAAGAAACCGGTGATTTTGAACTTGATGGTGTGACTTTTCCAGCGGCTGAGGTGAAAATAGATTTTGTTGACCCTGCTGATTCAGATCCTCAAAGCGCGGGCGTACTGCCAACCGGCAACGTGGTCGATACCTTGAATGTGCCGGGCGTAGGCGAGTACCAAGCTACGTTTATTAATGCGGGTATTCCGACCATATTTTTACATGCAGATGATTTAGGCTACACCGGCTGTGAATTACAAGATGACATCAACAACAGCCCGAAAGCGCTTGAGATGTTTGAATTAATTCGTGCCTATGGCGCGGTACAAATGGGCTTAATCACGCATATTGATGAAGCCAAGGCCCGTCAACACACACCTAAAATCGCCTTTGTGGCCAAGCCGCAATCCTACACTACTTCAAGTGGTAAGGTGGTTTCAGAGAACGAACTTGACTTGCAAGTACGCGCGTTATCGATGGGGAAATTGCATCACGCCATGATGGGCACCGCTGCGGTGGCAATTGGCACGGCGGCAGCTATTCCTAATACGCTAGTTAACCTTGCTGCTGGTGGCGGCACGCGCACATCTGTTACCTTCGGACATCCGTCGGGTACACTTAAAGTGGGCGCTGAGGCCTTGCCAAACGGGAGTAACTGGGATGTGGCCAAAGTGAGTATGAGCCGCAGCGCTCGTATTCTTATGGAAGGCAACGTAAGAGTGCCTGTTAACCCATAGCTTAATCGGGGGCTTGAACCTGCTGCCATAATTCTATTTTTATGCCGTCAGGGTCAAGCAACCAAGCAAATTTTCCATAGCCTTCGTCGACCATATCGATAATCTCTACATTTTTTGTTTTTAACTCATCAACAAATTCTTCTAGATTATCAACTCTGAGGTTAATCATAAAACTGGCTTTACTGGGTTGCAAATACTCATGGTCAGTAAAATGGCTAATCAGTGAGTAAGGTTTTTCGCCCGTTTCATCAGACCAATTAAATTGTGGGCCATAATCACCGTCAATCCCCAGTTTTTCTTTGTACCAACTTCTTGTTGCCGCAGGGTCTTTCACTACATAAAACACGCCGCCTAAACCTGTGATTTTAGCCATTTTGATCTCCAATATTTCCCTTTTGGTTAGCATAGTACACATCACGAAGGGGCACAAATGCCAAATTTTACTCGCTAAAGCTTCGCTTGCATGGGTGATTATTTTCACAAAAACGGTGTCGCTTTTTAATGTTATGTTATACAGTTTAGTTAATAGTTTACGGTATTTGTAACGTTGTTTTTTGGCTGCCCATATCAATGCTCAAGTACATGTGAACAGCTATGTATTAATTCTCTTTCACGTATCAAGGTAATAATAATGAAAATAAAATCCTTATTTCGCTATGGGTGTATAATTGTGCTGGCTATGGTGGCTCATACCAATGCTTTTGCTACTGATAAACAGATTACGCCTGAAGACTTATGGCAACTAAAACGGGTTAGCCCTTTGGGACTTAACCATGCTGGTACTCACGTATTTTATAAAGTGACCGTACCGAACATTGAAGGCAACAGCTTTGATAGCAAGGTGTATAAAATTTCTGTTAACGGTGGGCCTAGCCAGTTAGTTGAAAACTATCAAGGGCAAGTTAAAGACAAGAATGTGTCGCCAAGTGGCAATAAAAAGCTGTTTCACAAAGCGGTAAAAATAGACAAAGTTTTAGGCGCAGAGCGTTATGAAAATCTCACTAAGTCTAACGCTTACGTTTATGACGATCTTAATTACCGGCATTGGGACACGTGGAATGATGGCAGTTTCAAGCATGTATTTTACAAAGACCTGATCACCGAGGAAGAGCACGACATCATGCTTAACCAACCGTATTCATCACCGCAATCGCCTTTTGGTGGCAGTGAAGATTATATTTGGGGGCCAGAGGGTAAGCATATTTATTATGTGAGTAAAAAGCAGCAAGGCGTTGATTATGTTACCAGCACAAACAGTGACATCTATCGCTATACACTGTCGAACAAGCAGACTGTGAACTTAACAAAAGATAACCCAGGCTACGACAAATACCCGGCATTTTCTGCAAAGGGTCAATTGGCGTGGTTGCGCATGCAAACGCCCGGTTATGAAGCTGATAAAAACGACATTATGGTAATGATTGGTGATAGCGTGCTAAACCTTACCAGTCATTGGGACGAAAGCGTGCAGAGTTTTTTATGGAGTAAAGACGCCAAGCGAATTTATTTCACAGCGGCCACCAATGGCACCATTCAGCTGTTTCAAGTGAGTTTACCCAAGCGTTTAAGCGCTAATACAAAAAGCAGCAAGTTCAAGATTACGCAACTTACTGAAGGTCAATTTGACGTAAACGGTATTGTTGCTGAGACAAACGGCAAGCTAGTTGTTACCCGAAACAGCATGAACGCGGCTAGAGAGCTTTTCACCTATGAACTGAAAACTAAGGCGCTAGAGCCACTTACCACTGAAAATAACGCATTTTATGCATCAAAAGATTTGCCCTCGGTGAAAAAGAAAATGGTAAAAACCAAAGACGGGCAAGACATGTTGGTCTGGGTAATTTATCCACCTAATTTTGATGAAAGTAAGCAATATCCTACTTTGTTATATGCTCAAGGTGGGCCGCAGTCGCCACTTTCGCAGTTTTACTCCTTTCGTTGGAATTTTCAGTTAATGGCTTCTCAAGGCTATATTGTTGTTGCGCCTAACCGGCGCGGTATGCCTGGCCACGGCGTGAAGTGGAACGAAGCAATCAGCAAAGATTGGGGCGGCGCCGCCATGCAAGATTACCTTGACGCGATTGATGAGGTCGCAAAAGCGCCTTACGTAGACAACGATCGTATGGGTATGATTGGTGCCAGTTTTGGTGGATATTCTGTGTTTTATTTAGCTGCGCACCACGAAAATCGATTTAAGACCTTTATTTCACACGATGGCGTGTTTGATTTCAGAAGTATGTATGGCACGACTGAAGAGCTATTTTTCGTTAATCATGATATTGGCGGCGCGTACTGGGATAAAAACAACGAAGCGGCTCAAAAGTCGTATAATACGTTTAATCCTAGTAATTTTGTGCAGCAATGGAATGCCCCCATGCTTGTGATTCATGGTGGCAGAGATTATAGAGTGCCATTGGGACAAGGTATTCAGGCCTTTCAAGCTGCGCGCTTGTTAGGGCTAAAAAGTCGATTTTTATATTTTCCTGAAGAAAATCATTGGGTGCTCACGCCGCAAAATGGCTTGGTATGGCAACATGAATTTTTTAAATGGTTAACAGAAACACTATAAGCAATTTACGCCCCTGATCAAAAGGGGCTTTTATCTTAATGGTTGGAGAGTAGTTATGCCTTTAATTAATACTTTAAAAACACATGCAGTGAAGGCGCTCATCGTGACAACGATATCGTTGTCTACCCTAGCATGTGCGAATACTGCACTTGATAACACTCAGCAACAAGCCACTAATCAGCCTGTTGACCTTATTATGACAAGTGAATTAAAAGTGGCAACATGGAACGTAGAGCACCTTGCTTACCCTAGTGATATTGGTTGTAGGCCACGTAATAAAAGCGAATTAGCTGATATGCGTGACTATGTAAAACGTGTAAACGCAGACATATTTGCGCTGCAAGAAGTAGGCTCAGAAGAGGCGGTGAGGCAGTTGTTTCCGGCCGATCAGTGGCAAATTGTTATGTCGCCCCGCAAAGACAGCGAGTCTTACACATGTAGACGTTCAGGCAATACCTCAACACAACAAAAAATCGCCTTTGCCGTTAAGCATGCAATTGAAATAAATAGTGTAAATGGGATCTCAGAGCTTGCTCTTGATAGGCCTGGACTGCGCTATGGGCTTGAAGTAAGTGTGGCATCCCCACTTGGACCTATTGCGATTTTGAATGTGCACATGAAAAGCGGCTGCTTTGTTGATAATTACAGTCGTGCTGACTCAGATGCTTGTCAAACATTCGCAAAACAAGCGCCCATTTTAGATGCTTGGATAGAAGCTAAAGAGAAAGAAAAACAAGCGTATATGGTGTTAGGCGACTTTAATCACCGATTAACGGCACGTTACAATCACCTTACTAGGCAGTTGTTTGATAACACCGATGGCAGTGCTTCGAGTTTAGTAAATACCAGCAGTAATATGATTGGTTGTCATCCGTATTATCCTGCACCAATAGACATTATATTTGTAGGGCAGATGCCGGAAAACATTGAGATGTCTTTGCTTGCTAGTAAGGCACACAATTTTGAAAACATGGAGCCAAAAGAGATGCTAAGTGATCATTGTGCGGTATCGGTAAATATTCCAATGAGTGCCACTTCTATTTGATTTTTTGTGAAAATAAGGTAACACATGAGGCCAGTAACATTTTTAAAATCGTCAATATTAGCAGTTTTTTTGGTGGCAGTAAGTGCTTGCTCATATTTGAATTTGAAGACTCATTCTGCCGCCAAGCAACATGGTCAAGTATCTATGAATGAAGGGCAAGGGCTCTTTCCAAGCAGCGTAAAATTTGCGCAGTTTAACGTGTCTTTTGCTCACGATGGCGATCCCACCGAAAACTACGCCCAGTGGGTCAAGTTCATGACAATTCCCCATGCACAACAAAATGCCTTAATTGCCGCGTGGCGTGAAAATTCATTAAACGAGCAAGAACGAAAGTTAGCTGAGCGTATCATTCAGATTCGTAATGTTGCGGCGATTATTCAAGCAGTTAGGCCCGATGTATTACTTTTAAATGAATTTAATAATGACGGCACAGGAGAAGATTATACTGCTCTTACCGGTTTTCAAACCCATTATCTAAGCCATGCCCAAAGCCTAAACAGTGTTGATGGCCGCAAGCTGCAACAGCCGATTGTGTTTCCGTTCGTGCAAAATTATGCGACCAACACAGGTCTATCTTCAGGCATAGACTTGAATAACACTGGTTACAGCGAAAGCGACCCTAATGACGCGTATGGTTTTGGGTTTTATCATGGGCATTATGCGTTTGCGTTAATGTCGAAATACAAGATTGATACAAACAATACGCGCACCTTCCAAACCTTTAAGCGAAAAGACTTACCCGAAGCGGTTATGCCGACTATTAACGTGTGCGATGGTAAAAGACCTTTGCCCCAAAATATGAAATGCGGTGATGCATGGTTTAACGAACAACAATGGGCAAACTTGCGCTTGTCTTCGAAAAACCATGTTGATGCGCCTATTGTTATTCCAACAAAGAACGGTGATAAAACCATTCATGCGTTTTTATCACACCCTACGCCACCGGGATTTGATACATTTACCGATAATAATAAATACCGTAATAGCGAAGAAAATGCATTTTGGTTACACTATATTTCGTCCTCAGATGCTGCTACCCACTTATACGATGACCATGGGCAGAAAGGCGGCTTTGCTGGGGCCAGCTTCGTTATTATGGGCGACTTAAATGCTGACGCGCAAATAAGAACGGGTTTAGATCCGCGGTTTAATGGTATTGCCCGCTTAATGTCTAGCCCTTTGGTGAATCAATCAGTGGCGCAAGCTACAGGTAAACATGTACCCACTTCAACTGGCGCTACCCAAGCGCCTTTACGAAGACCTCACACCTTTGCACAAACGCGAACTTCAACCTTCGGTTCACGCGCTGATTATAGCGTGCCATCGGCCAATTTATCGGTTATCGATTCGGGCGTATTTTGGCTTGCTGAGGCCGAAGCAGGTAGGCTGTTGTTTAACGATCCCAGAATAGGCAAGCGCGGCAGCGACAAAGAAGTATCGTCAGACCACCGCTTAGTATGGGTAACAATTGCGCTTTAATATGAAAAAAGAATATGAAAAAAGCGGTTGGGGTTTAATTATAGGCACCAGCTGCATAGTGCAGTTCATAGCTGTGGCTATAAATTTCTAATATATTGCCAAATGGGTCTTCCATGTAAATCATTCGATAAGGTTTTTCGCCAGGATAGTAATAACGCGGCGCTTTCATGCGTTTTTTGCCGCCCGCAGCTACAATTTTATCTGCAAGGCCCTCTACATCTGGGTCTTGCACACAAAAATGGAAAATCCCCGTTTTCCAGTATTCAAAATTATTGTCAGGATTTTCTTGGTTGTTAAATTCAAATATCTCAACCCCTATTTTGTCACCAGTGGATAAGTGAGCTATACGGAACTTATCCCAGCCAGCTCCAAAAACGTCGGTGCACATCTCGCCAATAGCAGAGTTGTCTTCATGTATTTCAGTGGGCGGCATGATCAAATACCAACCTAACACGGTGGTATAAAAGGTCACTGCTGCCTCAAGGTCGGGCACTGAAATACCAATATGGGAAAACGTGCGAGGATAAGGTGTGTCGCTTATGTGGGTCATGGTCATCTCTTAATAATTGAAAGAGTGATAGCTTAGATAAATAGTGCTAGAATTGAAAATTATTAAATATTCTTGAATCGATAATATAAATTTATGATTTTGAATCCAAAGTATCTTAAAACTTTTGTTTCATTGGTAACCACTGGCAACTTTACTCGAGCGGCTGAAATCTTAAATATGACTCAGCCGGGCGTAAGCCAGCATGTAAAAAAGCTAGAAAACACATGCCAATGTGAACTCGTTATTAGATTGGGAAAAGGTATTCAGTTAACAGAGCAAGGACGCAGAGTATATGAATATGCGCAGGCCTTAAGTGATGAACAAACACTTTTTTTAGAGGCGCTAAAATTTGATGAGCCTTTTGAAGGGAAATGTACGGTAAGTTGTTCCGGTGCTATTGCACAACGGATATACCCAGTACTGCTAGGTTTGCAGGCCGCCCATGAAAAACTCCACATTGTGCTTGAGGTGTCTCCCCAGCATGCAATCATAAGTGGTGTTGAAAACGGTGATATTGGTTTAGGCATAGTAACCAGCGAACCAGACAAGGATGTGTGTAAGTCATATTTTTTAGGGCAGGAAGTGCTCAGCTTATTTTTACCGAACCAGCACATAGATTTAGATGATGTTGCTGCTTCAATTGGTAAGTTAGGCTTAATTAGTCATCCAGACGCTGAGCATTATATGAACTTGTACTTAAAACACTGCGGCGATACATCTCTTTCGTCACTGGCGTTTTCTGGTATTAAACAAACGGGTTATGTTAATCAACTCTCACAAATTTTATTGCCTGTAAGCTATGGTATGGGTTTTACTGTTTTGCCAAACAGTGTGCTTCGTTATTTTGAACATGCGCAAGGCGTTGTTGCGCACCAAGCCCCCAAAACAGTAACCGAGCCTTTATACCGCATTCACAGCAAACACAAGTCTTTACCAAAAAGATACGACTGCCTAATTAAAGCGATAAGCGCTGCTTTACGTTAAAAATTAGTGATAACGGCGGCTATTTTATAATCGCTAATATTTCTTTAAAGTCATCGCTTTGGGCATCTTGCGTAAGTTCGTATAAGCACATTTCGGTTGATGTAAACTGTACGCCGCTTGCACCAAGTTTGTTTATCGCCAGTTGTTTGTTCGCACCACTGCGAGAGCCTATTGCATCAAGCACTACTTGTACGGATTGTGGCTTAACTCTTTGAGTTTCAAGCATGCCTACAATGGTTTGATATACACAAATATGGGCTTCTATCCCGCATACAAGCCAATCGGTAATAGCAGGATTTTGTAGCTCTTTAATAAACGCTGGTTCATGGCAGGCATTAAAGTGATGTTTACTAATGATAGTTTGCAAAGGGTCAAAGCACTGACTTAATGCGCCGGTAGTTGCACCTAGTTTGTGCGGCATTTGTTCCAGTACAACCGTAGGCAAGCCAAGTACTTTAGCACCTTTGTATAGCATCACAGTATTTGCAATAAAAGGCTCGGTTTGTTCAATAATGTTAGCTAACGTGCCTTGAATATCGACAAAAATAACGCCGGTAGATTTTCTATCTAGCATACTGTGCTCTCCTTTGTTATATCAACTTAGCAGCTTTAGCCATCACTTCGTTTAGTGCTGCTGTTACATCAGATTGGCTAA
The DNA here is from genome assembly GCA_049650345.1 of Glaciecola sp. GTDB lineage: Bacteria > Pseudomonadota > Gammaproteobacteria > Enterobacterales > Alteromonadaceae > Glaciecola. The sequence goes on from JBARZY010000128.1 coordinate 54,039, forward strand.
TATCCGGCATGGGTGCAAACGCTTCTGCTTCTGCAGCTTTCACCCGTTTTAAAATAGCCGGAGTTAGCGTAATTACTGCGTCGTTCAAAGCCTGCATTTCAGTTAAATCGCCGCTGCAATGCAAAACCATGTCACAGCCTGCTTCAATTGATTGTCTTGCGCGACTGCCTATATTACCGCTCAGGGCATTCATATTAATGTCGTCGGTCATAATAAGTCCATTGAATCCAATGTCTTGGCGCATCACTTTATTGACTATGGTCGGACTGATGGTAGCAGGTAAGTTCGCGTCTATTTGATCAAATATAATGTGTGCAGTCATGGCCATGCTGTGTTTGTTTAACGCAATGAATGGCACAAAATCACTGGCGCATAACACGTCTAAACTTGCGTTAACGTGGGGTAAGGTTAAATGGCTGTCGCTAACGGCTCTGCCATGTCCGGGCATATGTTTTATTACGCTGGCAACTCCAGTACTGCGTGCGCCCGAAATAATTTGTATTGCCAAGTCAGTCACTTGTTGGTGGCTATGACCAAGCGCGCGTTCGCTAATAATAGCGGCACTATTGTCCTGCGGAACATCAATCATAGGTGCGCAGTTTACGTTTATACCTAAGGACTTAAGTTCAAGTCCTGTGAGTTGAGCGTTTAAAAAACACGCTTGCTTGGCCAGTTCTGGATCGCGGCTATACAGCTTGGCAAATACAGTGGGTGAGGGCGGTACCCGCCAATGTTCGCTGGGTAAGCGGGATACACGGCCACCTTCTTGATCAATAAACACCATAAGATGGTCTCGACCCATAGCGCTTTTTACATCGTTTATGAGAGCGACTATTTGTGCTTTATTTTGTATGTTGCGCGAAAATAATATTATGCCCCATGGCTGCATGTGGGCAAACAAATAACGTTCTTCAGGGCTTAGCGTGGTACCAGCGCAAGCCACTATGGCGTTCTTAATCACAATATTCTCACATTCTATTGGGGTTAGTTGGGTAGCGATATTTTACCTAAACTAACCGCTGGCGTGTTTGATGAGTTCTCAAATATAGCATAACTGCCAAATAAGGTTTGATTCGCTAGCACTGCAAATAAAGCCGCTTCTTTGGCATCAACAGGCATGCCCAATGCAGCCGTGCTAGCTACGTTTGCCTGAGGTAAATATTTTTGTATATTGGCCATTAGCAAGGGATTGTTTGCACCGCCGCCGCTTACATAAACACACAGTTTTTCGCTGTCCTGCGTTGTATGGGTGTATGTGCGTAAAGCGTTCGCAATCGTTTTTGCGGTAAAAGCGTTGAGCGTTGCTAATATATTCGCATGTTCAGAAAGTGCAGTAACACCTTGGTGCTTGGTAAGCGCCATATCTAGCCATTGCAGATTAAAGTATTCAGGACCCGTACTGCTAACGAGTGATTGAGAAAAATATGGGTCGTTAAGCAAATGCTGCAATAGCGGTTCATACACCTCGCCTTGAGCGGCTATACTGGCGTTTTTATCATACCCACTTGGATGCAAATTGTGTCTTTTGATATAGGCATCCATCAAAGTGTTTCCTGGTCCTAAGTCAGCACTCACTACTGAATCAAAACTAGTATTTTTAGGAAGGTAACAAAAATTAGAAATGCCCCCAATATTTAGCATTATGCGATTTTCATGCGGGGAGGTATATAACAAATAATCGGCGTATGGTACCAATGGAGCACCTTCTCCGCCTGCGGCAATATGTTTTTGTCTAAAATCGCTAACGGTAAGTATGTTTGTGAAATGAGCAAGATGATCGCCGTCGCCTATTTGGCAGGTTGTATTGGGTGTTTGTTCTGGCTGATGCAAAATTGTTTGGCCATGACTAGCAAGCACATCTATTTCATCAGCCTTTACACCCCACTTGCCCAAAGCACTGAGTACCATCGCGGCGTGTATTTGAGCTACTTGCACATTGGCGCATGAAATGTCTTGCGATGCTGCCTGTGGGTTTGCGAAAAGAGGCCTGATTAACGATAGATATTCGTTGTCATAGGCAATACTTGTGAAGTTAACGAGACGTAATTTAGTATCTAAATTTTGATTTGATACTTCAATTTGCGCAATATCTAAACCATCTAGGGAGGTGCCGCTCATCAACCCAATATACATCCTTGATGGTTTTGCTTGTATATTGACCAACTTGTGCAAATATGGGGACACCTGAATCTCGTTAAAAAAATGCTTATGGAAGATAAGGATAGAACAAAAAGGCATTATTTTAAATACCTATGTATGGATCATGGTTGTCATTTCATACCTAATAACTTTTACCATTCACTCCATCATATGTGAGGAACATTATTTTTATGCTGCTTTGTACTCTTCAAACTGCGTTATTACGCAAGCTAGCAACCCTGCTGGTACTGCTGTTTTTTACTGCAGCCAGTTCGTTTACCTCTGCTACGGTATACAGCGATGCAAGGGTTACAACGCAGCCTATGACTGCGCCTGAGATGAGTAAAGTGAATAGCACTTTGGTGTTTGGAGTGGTGCCGCAACAATCAGCTAAAAAATTAGCGCGCACTTGGGGACCGGTTATCAGGCTGTTAGGACAAAAGTCGGGCTTGGATATTAAGTTTGCAACAGCCCCTGATATCCCTACTTTCGAAAAGCGCTTGGCGAACCATGAGTATGACATTGCTTACATGAATCCCTACCATTATGTTGTATATTCGCAAACAAGCGGTTACTCGGTAATTGCAAAACAAACCGATAAATTCATACGTGGAATTGTGGTTGTGCCGAAAAACTCACCTATACAAACCCTGCAAGATTTGTCTGGTGAAACTATTGCCTACCCAGCTCCATTAGCATTTGCGGCAACCCTCATTCCAACAGCTACATTGGTTTCACAGAATATAAACACAGAGCGTAGCTTCGTTAAGTCTCATGATTCTGTATATCTTAGTGTCTCAAAAGGTTTTTTTGTAGCAGGCGGTGGAGTAATGAGAACACTTAGGTCTGCGCCACAGCAAGTACAGGACAAGCTGCGTATATTATGGCAAAGCGAGCCATATACGCCACATGCAATTGCTACTAGCCCTAAATTAAATAACAGTCATAAGAAGCTTATTCAATCACACTTGGTCAGTATAGAAGATCCCAGTCTGCTCCATGGAATTGCGTTCAAAGGTTTTTCTGTTGCAGATGATGCGCAATGGGACTCAATTAGAAACTTGGATATAGATGCTGTCATTAAGCCTACGCAGTAAAACCATTTTAGGTACCGCAATTATAGAAGCGGTATTGTTGGTTGCTTTGGTCATTAGCGCAGTTTTATACATGACCAAAACGGCTAATGAAAACCTAATTAAGCGCGCTGATACCACCGCGAGGCTATTTGCTACCATGAGCAAAGATGCGGTGCTGTCTTACGACTTAGCAGCGCTTGATGCATTTGTGAATGATGTAATGAGCAATCCCGATATTCGATATGCACGCGTGTTAAACAAACAGGGCGAAGTGTTTGCGGTTGCCGGAAACAATAATGCGTTAGGTCGCGAGTTTGTGGCAGACACCGACCTAACTACTGTCAACGACATGGTATTCGATAGCTTTGCATTGATTAAAGAGGGCGGAGATACCTACGGTAGAGTTGAGGTTGGTATTGGCATAGACAATATCCAACAAAGTTTAGCCACCATCAAACAATGGATGGGCCTTATTGCGCTAACAGAGATGTTTTTAGTTGCCTTATTTTCGTTTCTTTTGGGTAACTACCTAACACATCAATTAGATAAGTTAAAGCTTGCCGCAGCCAATGTGAAAAAGGCGATTGGCACGGGCAATTTTTCTGATTCCAAAGTGGAAATCACAAGCCATGACGAAGTTGGGGCGGTGGCTCTGAATTTTAACCTATTGGTTGATAAGCTCGACGAGCAATCGAAACAAACCAAAGTATATCAACAAGAGTTAGAGCGCTTTAATCTGACTTTAGAAGAAAAAATCAATACCCGTACGGCTGAAATACTCGGAAAAAATGAGCAGCTTCAGCACGTAAATATGAACTTAAAACAAGCGCAGCAACAGTTAGTACAGGCAGAAAAGTTGTCGTCAATGGGGCAGTTAGCAGCCGGCTTAGCGCATGAAGTAAATAACCCAATAGGTTTTGTATCGAGCAATTTAGATACGCTAAAACGATACATAGGTCTTTATGACAAGTGTTTAACGCTTGTAAACCAAGCAGTAGCGACAGAGGATGAAAAGGTGAAGAACAAAATTCAAACTGATATTCAGAGCTTGATAATTGATCAAGACATGCATTTTGTTAGTGAGGATATGGCGGTATTGCTTAATGACATGGAAGAAGGCTTACAAAGAGTGACTGAAATAGTGCAAAATATGACGGTGTTCTCAAGGGTTGATGGCGATAAAAAGCAGTTCTTCAATATTAATGATTGTATTCGTTCAACATACAAAATGGTGAAAAAGCAGGTTAGCGAGAAAGCAGATTTAACGTTAGATCTACAAGAAGTCCCTGAAGTTGAAATGAACGTGGGCAAAATAAACCAAGTGATTACCAACCTGATTATCAATGCGAGCCAAGCGATGATATCGCGCGGAACAATTAAAGTTTTCTCTAAACTAAAGGATAACAATATAATAGTGTATGTGTCAGACACGGGTTGTGGTATTCCACAGGCGGCTCTGGATAAAATATTTGATCCATTTTATACCACTAAAAAAGAAGGCGAAGGCACGGGTCTTGGCCTCGCTATTTCGTACGATATTATTGCCGAGCATGGTGGCGAGCTAAATGTATCGAGTAAAGAAAATAAAGGTACGGTATTTACGTTGACCCTACCTGTTACCAATTCAGTTTTGCATTGAGTCGTACTCAGGTGCATTTATTGGTTGAGACAGAATAGATTATGCAAGCAGAAAAACAGTTCACGGTTTTGTTTTTAGATGACGAGGCCAACATTCTTCGCGCGATGAAACGTTTGTTTCACGGTCGTCATCATCGTTTGGTGTTGGTTGACGATGGCAACAAAGCGTTTGAATTTATGAAAGATAATACTGTGCACGTAGTGGTGTCTGACATGAAAATGCCAGCGATGGCAGGTGAAAGTTTTTTATCAAAAGTCGCGCAAGATTTCCCTAAAACTTATCGCATCGTATTATCAGGGTTCGCCGAAATAGACAGCTTAATGGTGGCCATTAATCAAGGTCGCATTCACCGATTTTTGCAAAAGCCTTGGAATAATGAAGCCTTGATTGAAGCGATTGAGGAAGGTATTGATACGTTCAAGTTAAAACACGAGAACGAATCTTTACAGACCAAACTACAGTCACAAAATAAGCGTTTAGCATTACTAAATTCTTCGCTAGAAGAGCGTGTAGAGCTGCGTACCTTGCAAATAAAAACCGCTATGAAGCGGGCCGACATGAATGTGGCTGAGACAAAAAAAGTCTTGTTTAATACTGTGGGAAGTGTGCCTCATATTCAAGGTAAAGTTGGCAAAGAAGTCAGTAAAATTGCCAATAAAATCGCGCAAGCGATGCAATTAGAGAATGCTGAAATTGACAACATCACTTATGCAGGACTTATTAGCGAAATTGGTATGATTGGCTTAACGCCTGAAATTTATACCACGCCATACACAAAAATGTCACCAAAACAGCAAGATGCTTTTAATAATCAAGGCAATCAAGTGATGCTTATGTTGTCACCGGCTAATCAGCTCAAGCGTATTTCTGATATTTTAGTTAACCAGTTTGAAGCAGTAAATGGCAGTGGCTATCCAAACGGCCTAAAAAAGGCGGATATTCCCATTGGTGCGCAAGTGATCGCAGTTGCCAGAGACTATTATAGATACTTGACAGGGAGGCACGATGGCGAGAAATATAAAAACAATGTGGTTATTGGAAAATTAAATAACTTTGCTGGTCTTTTATATTCAAAAGCGGTTTTAAGCGCGCTCGAAAGCGTAATGCTTGTAAGCGATCAGGGTGTTGAGAAAGATGGCTTGAAAACAAGTGAGCTAACACCCGGCATGAAGTTATTGGACTCAATATACAATAACAAAGACATTCTTATTATGCCTCAAGGTCAAGTACTAGACGAGTCAGCAATAACAAAGCTCAAAGAGCTTGAAGAGCGCTTTGACTTTACCTTGACCATTTTGGCTAAGTAACTAGTGTGCACTAGCAGCTAGGTTTTGATACAAAGCATTGGCGCCTTGGTAATCACTCGATTGCTCGAGTATTTTCGCCAGTAAAAGTTTATCAGTAGTGTTGTCTTTCAACTCAAGCGATTTGCTTGCAGCTTTTCTGGCCAGTTCAATGTTGTGGCTGTTGTACGCCAAATGTGCCAATACTGAAAACAAATTGTGGTTTGTTGGAGAGGCTTTAATCTCTTTCTCAATTTGGCGTAATAATGCGCTAGAGTTCGGCAACACTAACTGTTTCATAAGCGGCCATTGGTTTGCTGTAGACTGCTTATTTATGTGTGTTAGCAGTTCTTGCTCGGCATCGCTATGTAGTCCAGCGTCAATTAACAGCTGCACATAGGAAATTTGGTTTTCCTGGTTCTTTCGTGCTTGTCTAGGTAAAGCTTTCCAATGCTCCTGCAATGCTTTCGCACCGTGTTTACTAGCAATTGCTGCAAACTCACCACTTGCACATTGACTGGCCCAAGTGATGTAATCATCGCCTAATAATTTTTTGTGACTTGCAGCAAAAGTTTGCACTTGTGGCCAATCTTCCAAGGCTGCCAGTATACTTAATTTAAGCTGTACAAAATATTTGCTTCCACGCACCTTTCCTTCTACACCACTCAATAGATTCATGGCTTCTTGTGCCTGCTGATTGAGCATCGCAATATTGGCTTGCTTCATCAATGCTATATTTTTAGTAGTAGGACTGTCGGCAGCATCAATTAAAAACGCTTGCGCTTTAGCATAGTTACCCGCTTGCATTTCAAGCTCAGCAGCAATAAGTGCATTGGTACCTTTAAAGTCACCATTCATTGTTTTAGCGATTAATTTAACTGCGGTGGCGTTATCGTTTAATAGCATGGCATTTATACTGTTATAAAATGCCTGAGTTTGTTGGCGTTTTGAAAGTGCACCTAACCATGTTTTCGACCCCATTACAGTGCGAATGATTTTTTTAAATAGCCATTCAAGCAACCAAAACGCCAACACAGCAAAAAAGGCAATAATTAAGCTGCTAATAATAGACAGCTCAATAACGGTTTCAGGTAAGGCAATAATTACGCGTCCTTCAACCCCTATTAAGGTGTGCCCAAACAATAGACCGACAAATAATACGCACAGTAATACAATAAATTTAATCATAGCGCACCGTCCTGAACGGTTTCGGGTGCACGGCTAGGTGTGTTGTTATATAACTGTTTAATGCGAGTGTTAATTATATCTTTTAACGATGCTTGCGCATTTAAGCGAGTGGGCAATGACAAGCGTAAATCGGTATTTTGCAGATTTTGTAAGGCTTCAACAAATGCACCTACTTTGGTGTCGTCAATTTTGTAATGCTCAACAAGTGCGGTCATGGCTTGTTGTATTGCTGATACAAATAATGCTTGGTTGTTATTTAGCGCGGCGGTTTGTGCTTGCGATAAAGCATGTTTGATTTGTTGCTCAATTAGCCATTGCTGGCGCTCAGCTAGGTAAGGCTCTAAGGGCGCATCAACTTGTTTAATACTAATAAAATCGCCCACAATAGCGCGCCATGTGCGCGATAAATTCTGCTGCCAGTCCCCAACATCATCGCTTAAGGTTAAATCTTGTTGCGCTTCCGTTTCAGGTAATTGCAAGGTATCCATGGGTAACTCAGATACCTTAGGCAACATGCCTGCTATTGCCAGTGCAATTGAGCTGCTACTAACCGGTGTGACCTGTTGCAAAGCTTGTATATCGGCAGCTATTAGTGCTCGTACGGGAAACAATGACGGGTCGTTTAAATCTTCAAGACGGAAGTCGGCTTCTTGTAATAAAGTAATAGCGGTAGTTAGGTCTTGTTCTAAATACACTTTTCTTCCGGCCATACTTACTAGGTAATCAGCTTCTGCCAATAACCAGTCCGAAGGGCGCCGGCCTGACATTTCAGCGAGCTTTTGAGTGCTGGCAAGCACACTTTTCTCATTCGCTTCTGCACGTTTTTGTAAGTTATTAAGCGCGTCTGCAAGGGCGGTATGGTTATTGTTTACTTGATCAAACTGACTCGCCAATGTTTGTTTGTGCTGTTGCATGTTTTGTTGAGTTTGCGATAAGGCCTGCTGCAGTTGTGCACTTGCATCGGCTTTTTGCTGATTTTGCATGTAGTACCAATATGCTGCGCCGCCTAAACCCAGCACCAATAGCAAGTTGAGCACAGTCACTAACCATAAAAAGCCATTGCTGCTTTTTATAGATGGCGTTGCTGAAGTAGACGACGTGCGCTTTGATTGACTCACTGTCGCTTTGTCAGCAGATGGCAAGGCAGCATCTTTTGTGGGTGTTGAAGAGGCCTTGTTATTGGCTGGCGCGTCGGGTAAATCAGACATTCACTGCTCCTGTGCTTACTAAGTGTTTTGCGCAAGTTGCAATAGCTTCGTTGCTAGCGCCATCACTTATGCTAATGTTTTTTATTCCATGCTTAACAGCATAGTCTTTTATACGCTCACTTGCGACTATCCAATGTAGTTGTTGCATCCATTTTCGTCCAAAGTACTTAATAGCATGCTCGCCAAGTTCTACACTGGTTATAATAATACACTGTATTTGCGCCTCATCAAACGCAATATTATGTGCCAACTGGTCGTTTTTAGTGCGCTTATACACCTCAACATTTAGCACATTGCCGCCGCGTTTTGTTAAGGTGTTGGCGATTAATTCGCGACCACCTTGGCCCTTAACAATGGCGATAGTTTTATGGGTTACCTGCGTTAATTCATTTAGCATCAATACGCCTTCAGACGTAGCCGGATGAGCAACGATTGGCGAAATCTGTGGGAAGCGCTGCTTTATAACCTGTGCAGTGGATGATCCCACACATACTACTATTTTTGATGTTAAATCAATAGTAAGCACTTGCGTACACAACCATTTTGAAGCGTAAGTTGATGTCAAAATTATAATGTCGATGGGGCTTGAATTGAGTTGCTGAATAAGTGAAGGGTCGTTATTGGGCGCAATGTCAATAAGTGGTGCAGCAAACGCCGTAAGGCCTTTTGCGGTTAAATATTCACTAGTGGCCTGGGCCTTTACGTTCGGTCTAGCAACTAAAAATGCCATGTGTACTCACTATACGCGCACGCCACTAGCGTGCGGTTTTATAATGCATCTAAAATTTCCTGCGCACCTTGGTCAAGTAGATTATTCGCAATACTTTCACCAAGCTGTTCTGCCGCCGCAATATTGCTTACTTCGCAGCTAATACGGTTGCTTGCGTGCAATACCTTTTCGCCGTTAGGAGCCGCGACTAATGCTCTCAAATGTAGCGAGTTGTCGTTGTACTCTGCAAAGCTGCCTATGGGCACTTGGCACCCACCTTGCAATTTTGCATTCATGGCACGTTCACTTAGCACGCGCAGTGCCGTAATCGGATGGTTAAGTTGCTGAAGCATTTCAATTAATACCGTATCGTCGTTGCGACACTCAATGCCCACAGCTCCTTGTCCTACTGCCGGTAAACATTGCTCAGGGTCAAGTTGTGCACGAATTCGTTGCTGCATGTTTAATCGAATAAGCCCCGCTGAGGCTAAGATAATCGCATCGTACTCACCGTCATCTAATTTTTGTAATCGAGTATTCACGTTTCCACGCAAGTCTTTTATGCGTAAATCAGGGCGGAGTTTTTTTAGTTGAGCCTGCCTACGCAAGCTTGACGTGCCCACAACAGCACCCTGCGGCAAGCTATCGAATGAACTATATACATTGGATACAAAGGCGTCGTACGGATTTTCGCGCTCGCAAATGCAGTGCAAACCAAAGCCGTCAGGAAAGGCAACCGGCACATCTTTCATAGAATGCACGGCAATATCGGCGAGTCCATTTTGCATAGCCACTTCTAGTTCTTTAATAAAAAGCCCTTTGCCCCCAATTTTAGCCAGTGGAGTATCAAGAATACGGTCGCCTTGGGTAGACATAGGGACTAATTCTACCGCGGTGTTGGGAAAGTGTTGCGCGAGTAAATCTTTTACGTAATACGCCTGCCACATCGCCAATGCACTTTTGCGAGTGGCGATACGAATTAGCGGTTTTGTTTGTGCCATAAGTTGTGCCTTTGTAAAACAGGTTACCCAAGATGCTCAGTAATGAATTTTGCCAAGTCTTTTATTTCTGGCATGCATACATTGTGCTGCATAATGTATTCTTTCCACGCCACGTTGTAGCCATTGTCTTTTAGTGTATTAAAGGCCGTTTTACCCAACAACATAGGCACCACTTCGTCTTGCTGACCATGACAACACAGTATGGGAGTATTTTGATTGGCTTTACTTTTTTCAGCAGACAAGGTGCTGGGTTCACACATATAGGTAGACATTGCAATGATACCTGCCAACGTTTGCTGGTAGCGAGTACCTAGGTGCAGGGCGATGACTCCACCTTGCGAAAATCCAACTAGCATGATCTTCTTAGCATCAATTCCATTGGCAATTTCGTTTTCGATTAAGGCTTCAACCAGTGCACTTGACTCTAGCACGCCGTGCACATCTGCGCGGGTTTCCATATCCATACTTTTTATGTCGTACCACGCACGCATTTCCATGCCATTGTTAATAGTAACCGGGCGAATAGGCGCATGAGGGAAAATGAACTTAACGCCTAGCGCATCGGCAAGCTGTAATTCTGGTGCAATAGGTGCAAATCCATTGCCTGAGTCACCTAAACCATGTAGCCATATAATAGTGGCTTTGTGTTTACCTTTAGGTGCGGCTTCTACCGAGGGCAGTAGTGAGTTTGACATAGTAACAATGTATCCTATATTTACGGTTGTACGTTTAATGTAACGGCTTTGCCTGCTTGTTTTGAAATAGCGTCGTTAAAGAAGCTATAAAATTCACCGCCAAAACGCTCATCAATCCATTTACCGTCTTCATAATTAAAATGGTGGCCATTGAATTTTGTGGCTACCCACAGTTGCAATAACGGCGGTTGTTTATTGAGTATAATTTTGGATTGATCGGGTAAGATTAAGGTTAGAATACCTTCACCGCTTTCATAATCAATATCAACGGTTTCAAGTTCGTCAAGTGCTTCCTCAATACGAATAAACAGGTCGTCAAGCATTTGATGATAGGCGCTTTCGTTCATAAAAAATTCTCCAAAAAAAGAGTGGTTATTATCCACTTAATTGCCAGCTATGGTAGCATAAGAGTATTAGAGCTTGGCAGCATAAAGCGCATTTTTATTACCATTAGTAATAAAACATGGTCAATGTGTGTGCCAAATCAATTTAATTTGGGTGGTAATGTCATTATTGCAAGGCTACCACCATGTTGAAAGGTAGTGGTATGTCACAATCAACAGGTAACTTATTTATTATTGCGGCTCCCTCTGGTGCGGGTAAATCAAGCCTCATTAGTGCCTTATTACAACGGGCAGAAGAAGGCCAATTATTTAATGTAGCTCAATTATCGGTCTCGCATACCACTCGCGCACCTCGCGAAGGCGAGCAAGATGGCGTGCACTATAATTACGTGAATGTTTCTGAATTTGAACAAATGATTGCGAATGATGATTTTTACGAGCACGCCAAAGTATTCGATAACTTTTATGGTACATCCAAAAAAGCCATCGCCGACAAACTCGCACAAGGCATTGACGTATTTTTAGATATTGATTGGCAGGGCGCAAGGCAAATTAAGGCCGTTACGCCCAACGTTGTGTCAATTTTTATATTGCCACCATCAAAAGATGAACTAAACGCGAGGCTAGTGAGCCGGGGTCAAGATTCAGATGACATTATTGCCAGTCGTATGAGTAAAGCGCAAGACGAAATGTCGCATTATGCAGAATTTGACTATTTGATCGTAAATGACAATTTTACCCATGCGCTTGAAGAGCTGATTACTATCGTTAAAAGTTGTAGTTTACAGCGCGAAAAACAACAGCTTCGGCATCAGTCTTTAATAGATTCATTATTGAACTAATCCAAATTACCTGTTATTTCGTTTTAATTGCACATTTAACAGGTTATTTTTTGAATATAAGCTATATTCCTTAAGCGAAGTGCAGTATACTTCGCGACCATTTTTTCATATAACGCTATAAATCGGAGCATTGAATGGCACGTGTAACAGTTGAAGATGCAGTAGATCAAATTGGTAATCGTTTTGACTTAGTATTAGTTGCGGCTAAACGCGCTCGTCAAATTGCTATTGAAGGCAAAGATCCAATGGTTGACGCAGAAAATGATAAGCCAACCGTAGTAGCTTTGCGTGAAATTGAACAAGGTTTAGTCACTGCGCAAACAGTAGAGCAAACTGAATTACAAGATCAGCGCGAGCAAGAAGCTGCTGAATTTGCGTCAGTTGCGAGCATATTAGCTAACAACTAAGCGCTTTGTTTGCGTATTTAGTAAGCTAAGTTGACACTATTTTTAGAACGCCGGCATTTGTCGGCGTTTTTGCGTTTGCAATAAGTCAAAATAACCGTATTCTAAGCGTAGAATTATCATTAACTGAAAACAGCAACATACGTGTATTTATTTGAAGGTTTGCAAAGCAAAATTAGTGAATACTTGCCCAAAAAGCAAGTAGATTACGTGCGTGCGGCATACGTGCTAGCCCGAGATGCACACGATGGACAAACGCGTTCAAGTGGCGACCCGTATATCACTCACCCTGTTGCGGTAGCCGGTATATTAGCCGACATGAAATTAGATCATGAAACGCTAATGGCAGCGTTACTACACGATGTAATTGAAGACACCGAATATAGCAAAGAAGACTTAAGCCTTGCTTTTAACGAAACTGTCGCCGAATTAGTAGAAGGTGTAAGTAAACTCGACAAACTAAAATTCAGCTCTAAGCAAGAAGCCCAAGCCGAGAATTTCCGTAAAATGTTAATGGCTATGGTGCAAGATATTCGAGTTATTTTGATTAAACTTGCTGACCGCACACACAATATGCGTACATTAGGTGCCCTTCGCCCTGACAAAAGACGTCGCATTGCCCTTGAAACCCTTGAGATTTACTCGCCTTTAGCACACCGCTTAGGTATACACGACATTAAAAATGAGCTTGAAGATCTTGGTTTTCAAGCCATGTATCCATTGCGCCACCGCGCATTAAAAAGTGCAGTAGCGCAAGCAAGGGGCAATCGCAAAGAAGTCATTGAACGCACGCAAAAAGAGCTAAATAAAAAAATAGACGAACTGGATATTTCTGGCAGGGTGTTAGGGCGCGAAAAACACTTGTACTCTATTTATCGCAAAATGCGCTCTAAAGAGCTGTCATTTACCGAAGTGATGGATATTTACGGCTTTCGTGTAATCGTTAATAATATCGACAACTGTTATCGTTCGCTTGGCGCAATACACGGTTTGTACAAGCCCATCGAAAACCGATTCAAAGATTATATTGCTATTCCACGTAGTAATGGCTATCAGTCGTTGCATACTTCATTAAAAGGTTTGCACGGCATTCCTTTGGAAGTACAAATTCGCACTGAAGAAATGGACCACCTTGCTGATAAAGGGGTAGCGGCGCACTGGTTGTACAAAGAAAATACCGACCGCGGCAATACTTCACAAATGCGTGCGAATCAATGGATGCAATCGTTGGTAGAGCTACAGCAGCGAGCCAGTACTTCGGTTGAATTTATCGAAACCGTCAAAAGCGACTTATTCCCAGACGAAATTTACGTATTTTCGCCAAAAGGCAAAATTATAGAATTACCCACTGGCGCCACTGCAGTAGATTTTGCGTATGCGGTGCATTCTGACGTGGGTAATACCTGTGTGGGTGCCCGAGTTGATCATCGTAACTATCCGTTAAGCAAGGCGCTAGAAAACGGTCAAAGCATTGAAATTATTACTTCTCCACGCGCAAAACCAAATGCCAATTGGTTAAACTTTGTAGTAAGCGCTAGAGCGCGCTCTAACATTAGGCATTATCTGAAGCGTCAACACGCTCACGATGCCACTAACATGGGTAACCGCTTACTGCGTCATGCACTGGGCACCATAAAGTTAGATGAAATTCCTCAGCACGATATCGATGAGGTGGTCAAAAATACTAAGTACGCCAGCTTTGAAGAGCTGCTTGCTAATATTGGTATGGGCAATGAAATCAGCGCAATGATCGCCCGTCGCTTAGTGGGTGAAAACACAGAAATACCCGATAAAAAATCTAAGGTGGCAATTAAAGGTACCGAGGGGCTTATGGTGCACTTCTCGCGTTGCTGTCATCCCATTCCTGATGACGAGATTGTCGCTATTCTTAGCCCAGGGCGCGGTGTTGTGATTCACCAAACCGGTTGTACCAATATTCGTAAGCTCTCAAAAGAAGAGCCGCAGCGCGTATTGCCTATGTTGTGGGACGACGATGCACAAGGCGAGTTCAGAGCCGCATTGAGGGTAGAAAGTCTCAATCAACAAGGCACTTTAGCGTCATTAACGGCGGCAATTGCTTCTTGTGACTCGTCTATTCTTAACTTACAAACGCAAGATCGTGATGAAGGTCATTTGGCCGTTGACATAGAATTAACAACCAAAAATCGCATTCACTTTGCTACAATAATGCGGAAAATTAGAACCTTGCCAGAGCTACAAAAAGTCTCTAGGCACAGTCAATACAAACAACAATAGGCAAAGCATTCTCCATTCTTCTGATACATGTAGATGTATTTGTTGATACTTGCTTGCCATAAATTACAGAGGCTTTATGTCAAAATCAATTATTCAAACCAGTAACGCACCGGCTGCTATTGGTACTTACAGTCAGGCAGTTAAAGCCGGCAATACCGTGTATTTATCAGGACAAATTCCGTTAGTGCCTAGCACAATGGAAATGGTATCTGATAACTTTGAAGCCCAAGCAGTACAAGTATTCGACAATATTCAAGCAGTCGTTGAAGCAGCAGGCGGCAGCATTGCCAATTTAGTTAAAGTAAATATCTTTTTAACTGATTTAGGCCAATTTGCTACCGTAAACGAAGTGATGGCACGTTATTTTAGCGAACCTTATCCTGCTCGTGCGGCTGTTCAAGTAAGTGCTTTACCACGCCAAGCACAAATTGAGATTGACGCGGTCATGGTTTTGCCTGAGTAGGGTACAGATTCATGTTACACCAACAAAGCATGTCTTTTGAGCGTTATCAAAAAATAAGGCGCTTGCTTGCAAAGCGCCAACCCGACCTTACTTTATTGTTAGAAGAAGTGCACAAACCCCACAACGTTTCCGCGGTTATCAGAACCGCCGACGCGGTAGGGGTGCATCGCATTCATGCGGTCTGGGAAGAAAATGACGGTTTGCGCAAAGGCACATCTATGGGTAGCCAAATTTGGGTAAATACCCAATGTCATGCCTCAACCAGTAACGCGATAGAACATCTTAAATCGCAAAATATGCAAGTGCTGGTAACTAATCTAAGTCCAAGTGCTGTTGATTTCAGAGACATTGACTACACCTTGCCCACAGCGATTGTACTCGGCCAAGAGAAGTGCGGCGCTACGGAAGAAGCTATTTCGCAAGCAGATCAATCAATCTTAATACCCATGGCAGGCATGGTACAGTCACTCAATGTATCAGTGGCAGCGGCATTAATTTTATACGAAGCACAGCGCCAACGTGAAAACGCTGGGATGTATCAGCAGCACGCACTAAGCGAGCAAGAATGCCAAAAAATACTGTTTGAAGGCGGATTTCCTGTTCTACATAAAGAATGCATTAAGCGTAATTTACCCTATCCAAGGGTTAACGAAAATGGCGAGATAGAAGCCAGTGATGAATGGTGGCATGCATTGCAGTTTTCTCACAAATCTGCAAATCAGTAACACGTACTGCATCCGCCGCAATATTTCCTCATTATTTTTGAAAGTTTTTACTGAACACGCAGGTCTTGTTTTTAGCGCTTGTTCAATCAAGCGCTATATCTTTGTATGCCTTTTACTATAACGAGAAATAATATGAATAAATTGGTTTTGTTGTTCGTGTGCCTTGTAAGTAGCACCCACCTGTTTGCTGTTGATCGTACCCTTATTCGCGACGACCCGCAGGACGTAACGCCGCTGTTGAATGGCATGTCTATTCCAAAAGCTACGTTAAAGACAGACGATGGCTCGCCCGTAAGCCTGCAAGTATTGGTAATGCAAAAACCAAGTGTGATTGTATTTTACCGCGGTGGTTGGTGCCCATATTGTTCTCGCCAACTTGCCGAGCTTAAAAATATAGAAGCAGATTTGGTAAAAGAAGGGTATCAAATCCTTGCGATATCGCCAGAGAGTCCTGCAAAGTTACAATCTCAAAAACTTGAGACAGAGTTTGCAGCACAATTGTTGTCAGACGAAAAACTAGAGGCCATTAGCGGCTTTGGCATTGGTTTCTATGTGCCTAGCGATACGCGTGCCCTATACAAAGACAGAATGAATGTGGAGCTAACCGCTGATAATAACAATAAAGCAGTATTGCCGGCCCCTGCTATATTTATTACCAACACCCAAGGAAAAATAGTATTTAGCTATGTTAATCCTGATTATAAAGTGCGCCCGTCGGCAGATTTAGTCTTAAGTGCAGCCAAGTTGGTTAAGTAAAATATGTTTATTTAGCAGGTTTTTTTGTGTTTATAAAATCACCTTTAGGTCATTTTTTACTCAATTACTTGCAAAACAACTTGATACAGCTATATTTACCTAAGCCTTAAGCACTTAAGTATAATAAATGTCTTACTTTAACGATGTTAACGCTGGTCACGCGGCGCGCAATGAACTGCAATCTCTTGATGAAAAACACACCATACTCATTGTAGACGATAACGAGCTAGAGTTACTTGTTTTTCGTTCAGCAATAAGTGAAGAGGTGGTGACTTCGTTTGTGTCATCGGCAGAAGAAGCCATAAGTTATATTGAACATCAATCTGCGCCTGATTTGATAATTCTTGACGTAATGATGCCCACTATAACGGGCTTTCAATTATGTGAGCAGCTAAAAGCAGATTTCAAAACGCGCGACATCCCTATTATATTTCTCACTGCCTTAAACGACCTTGATACTCGTACGAAGGCCTTTAAATCCGGCGCGGTTGACTTCATCAGTAAGCCTTTCTACCCTGAAGAACTTGAGTTTAGAGTGATGAATCAGCTTAGGGCCATTGAGCAACGAAAGCATTTAGAGAGCCTTGCATTTGTTGACGAGTTAACAGGCTTACCCAATAGACGTAGATATAACCAAGCCATGTTAAGTGAGTGGTCAAGATGCAAACGCCACAAAGCGTCTATTGCGCTGCTAATCATCGATATTGATAGCTTTAAGTTGTATAACGACACTTACGGGCATATGGCGGGCGATCGTGCAATTAGCGAAATTGGGCAACGCTTATCTACTCAGGCGTCACGCCCTGGCGATATTTGTGCTCGGTTTGGTGGTGAAGAATTTGTACTGTTATTGCCTGAATGTAATGTAGAAGGGGCAATTGCTAAAGCAAACAAAGCTTTAACAGATGTTCTTGCGCTATCAATACCTCATGAAACATCCAGCGCCCATCAATACGCAAGCATATCGGTGGGCGTAGCAGTGGCCTATCCATCTAATGAGCTTGACACCCTTGAGTTGTTTAAGCGCGCTGACACTGCCTTATATGAAGCTAAAACCAATGGCAAAAATCAGTTTGTGGTGGCGCCGACTTATGGCGAACCACTTGTGATAAGTAAATCTGCCTAATTCATTGGTAGATTGTTTTCCCATGGGGGACTTGTATGATATTTTATTAACAAATATCGTTTGTTACTCACAGGAAACCCAACGCCATTAATATCATCTCTGACGTAATTAACCATCCGGTACTGGCTTCTTTTGCCATCATCATTGCTGCGTTTATTTTAAAGCTGCTCAATCATAAGATTGGTCGCCGACGCCGTGTTAAAAGAGCTTCAGACAACAAGCACATCACCCATAGTATTCGCCACTTAATTAACTTGCTAATGGTTATTCTATTGCTAGTCGTGTGGTCAACTGAAATCCAAAACTTTGCTTTATCGGTAGCCGCATTCGCTGTAGCAATTGTGCTAGCAATGCGTGAGTTTATTCAATCGATTATTGGATTTTTCTACTTAGTTACAACGCGCCCGTTTAGAGTGGGTGACTGGATACAAGTTGACGGCATTTATGGCGAAGTTGCTGAAATTGACTGGGTAAAAACCACATTGCTTGATATTGATATGAAAACCTACCGAATAAGTCGACGTGTTATTTATATCCCCAATGGACGGTTGGTTACCTCTCCCATTAAAAATCTAAATTTTGTAAAACGTTATGTTACCCACGATTTTGAAATAGTGCGAAAAGAAGGTATAAATGGTTTTCCTATATACGACGAGCTATATAAGCGTTGTTTGTCGTACTGTGAAGAATTCTACGATGTAGCCGTACGCTATAACGCGATTATAGAGCGCAAGTTGGATGCCACCATATTTGGTCCTGAACCAGAAATTAGATTCAGTACCACCGATATTGGCGATTTTAAAGCGAACATTAAACTGTTTTGTCCTACCGAGTTGGCCATTGACCTAGAGCACAAAATTACCGCAGACTTTATGCAGTTATGGGATGCTCAGTTGGCTAAACAGTCGGTGCCACCCGCTTCATGAGCAATATGCTGTCGCTTACCGATACCTCGGTTACCAGCCTCAAAGGCGTGGGGGCTAAGGTTGCTGAAAAGCTTGCTAAACTTGGCTTGAAAAACTTACAAGATGTAATTTTTCATTTGCCATTGCGGTATGAAGATCGTACGCGCGTTTATCCAATTGCTGATTTATATACCGGTTTGCATGCAACGATAGTAGCGCAGGTGCTAAACGCTGACATTAAATACGGTCGCAAGCGCATGCTAATTGTTAAGTTGAGTGACGGTGAAGAAATCGTAAATTTACGGTTTTTTCATTTTTCTGCCGCGCAGTTAAGCGGTTTTAAAACCGGTGCGTGGGTAAGGGCATTTGGCGAAATAAGAGCGGGTAGCGGCAATGCCGATTGGGAAATAATGCACCCCGAATATAAGGTAGTAAGTAGCGCTGAAAATATCAGCATGGAAGAAACACTCACACCGGTTTATCCCACCACAGAAGGGGTAAATCAAATTACCCTGCGTAAACTTACCGAACAAGCACTGCAGCAACTTGATAAGGGCGCATTGCCCGACTTATTGCCGTCGGGGCTATATGCAGATCAACTGTCGCTAAAAGAATCGTTGCATTTGGTGCATCGTCCGCCCCCAGATGTCAATATTGACATGTTGCTTGAGGGTCAGCATCCTGCGCAACACCGCTTGGTATTGGAAGAGTTACTGGCGCACCACTTAAGTATGTTAAAGGTGCGAGCAGAATCAAATCAAGATCCGGGTATTGCTGTAGGGGTTGACGCTGAGCTAAAGCAAGCATTTTTGGCACAATTACCGTTTTCACCTACCTCTGCACAGTCTAGGGTTGTGGCTGAAATTGAAAACGATATAAGCTGTGCTCGACCTATGATGCGATTGGTGCAAGGTGACGTTGGCTCGGGTAAAACACTGGTAGCGGCACTGGCCAGTTTGCCCGTTATTAGCGCGAGTATGCAAGTGGCCTTAATGGCGCCTACTGAATTATTGGCCGAGCAACATGCAAAAAACTTCAATGAGTGGTTGTCTCCCTTAAATATTAAAGTGGGCTGGTTGGCTGGAAAATTAAAGGGTAAGCAACGGGCACAAACGCTAGAGCGACTTGCCAGTGGCGACATTCAATTTTTGGTTGGCACCCATGCAATTTTTCAAGAAGCTGTTATCTACAAGCAGTTAGCCCTAGTAATAGTAGATGAGCAGCACCGTTTTGGGGTGCATCAACGCTTATCGCTAAGAAAAAAAGGCGAAGCTGCTGGTAAATATCCGCATCAATTAATTATGACGGCCACGCCCATTCCGCGTACACTTGCGATGACTGCTTATGCCGATTTAGACACGTCTATTATTGACGAATTGCCACCTGGGCGTACTCCCGTAAAAACCGTAGTGTTGTCGGACGCTAGGCGTTCTGAAATTATTGATAGGGTGCGTAATTCTGCGCTGCAAGACAGGCGACAAATATATTGGGTGTGCACCCTTATTGAAGAGTCGGAAGTACTTGAATGCCAAGCCGCTGAAGATACTGCCATTGCACTAGCAACCGCGTTACCCGATTTGAAAGTAGGTTTGGTGCACGGGCGTTTAAAAGCCGATGAAAAACAAGCCGTAATGGACACCTTTAAGCAAGGCGAAATGGACTTGTTAGTCGCGACAACGGTAATTGAAGTTGGCGTAGATGTGCCTAACGCCAGCTTGATGATTATTGAAAACCCAGAGCGACTAGGCTTAGCGCAGCTACACCAATTACGTGGTCGAGTAGGGCGAGGAACGGTTGAAAGCCATTGCGTGCTTATGTACCAAAGTCCATTATCGAAAACTGCCACTAAACGCTTGAGTGTATTACGCGAATCGAACGATGGCTTTTATATTGCCGAAAAAGATCTAGAAATAAGAGGCCCAGGAGAAGTACTCGGCACTAAACAAACTGGTGTTGCCGACCTGAAAATTGCCGACTTAGTACGTGACGCAGCGTTAATTCCCCAAGTGAGTAATATGGCTGAAACCATGTGGTCGCAGCATCAAGAAAACTCACAAGCACTCATAAGACGTTGGTTAGCTTACAAAGATGAATATTCCCATGCATGATCAAAGTCACGATTTACTTACCTTGCAAAATACAGCCGTTTTAATTGAAGATAGCGGCAGCATTTCAGCCAATGAATATGCACAACAACTGGCAAAAAAATTAGGTGTGCAAGTACACACTATTTCTAAAGCTAATAAAAATAAAAGGTTTGAGTCAGCACAGTGGTTGTTGGTATTTACTGAAAATGGTTTGGCATTGCGCGTGGCAAGCGAACCAAGTTGGTCTGATATTCGCGTTGATTTTGCCTCTTCGGCGCTGCAGTTTAGGAAGTTACATGGCGGCGGTCGCAACGAGTTAATTGCTAAAGCGATAGGTATTAAGGGGCAGGCTAATTGGCATGTACTCGATTGTACCGCAGGTATGGGCACCGACAGTTTTGTTATGGCAAGTGTAGGCGCAAAAGTTACCATGATTGAGCGCAGCCCTATTATTAGTGAACTTTTGGCCGACGCACTAATGCGTGCAACCGACCTTGGCATAGACGTAGCAAACAATATGGCGCTGCTACAGAGCAACGCAATTGATTACTTAAACAGCCATGCTGATACGGCGCATAATATTGATGTGCTGTACCTTGACCCTATGTTCCCACATAAAAAAAAGTCGGCATTAGTCAAAAAAGAAATGCAGGCTTTTCAGTTGTTGTTAGGTCCCGACCAAGACAGTGAAGCATTACTGACTGCGGCAGTAAACTTTGCACCTAAACGCATCGTAGTAAAAAGACCCGCTAGTGCCCCAGTACTAGACAACAAACAAGGTATTTTGCCAACCATGGCATTAAGCTCAAAAAAACACAGATTTGATGTGTATTTGTTAACCAACAAATAATAAGTAACTAAACCAAGGAATAAATATGATTGAAGTTGGCGCAACCCTACCAGAAACAACCTTTAGTGTGATTGATAATGGCGAGATGAAAAACCCAAATACCAACGATTTATTTGCGGGTAAAAAAGTGGTGTTGTTTGCTGTGCCTGGCGCATTTACGCCAACCTGTTCGCAAGCACATTTGCCGGGTTATGTTGCTCTGGCCGATAAATTACAAGCCAAAGGCGTTGATAGTATTATTTGCTTATCGGTAAATGATGCTTTTGTAATGCATGCATGGGGCGAGGCATCAAATGCCGAACATGTCACTATGCTTGCTGATGGCAACGGTAAGTTTGCTAAGTTGATTGGACTGGATATGGATACTGATGCCTTTGGTGGCCTGCGTTCGCAACGTTACAGCATGTTAGTAGATGATGGGGTTGTTAAATTGCTTAATGTAGAAGACCCAGGCAAGTTTGACGTATCAAACGCCGAAACAATGCTAGCTTCACTGTAAGTAGTTTTTGCTAGTATAAAAGCAGATAACAGCAAACACTTATGTGTTTTTATCTGCTTTTTTTCATTTAGGCTTGTGTTTGCTCTGCACAGCTTTTTAGCCCTAGTTTTTTAAATATGATTGAAGCGGGGCAAAAACCAGAGAACGAAAACTGCAACAAATTGGCGCCAATAAATACGGTAAACCACATAAAGTTTGCATGCACTAGCTGCGTTAATAACACTGATACAAGTACCATGACGCCTGCAAATCTAAATACCGCTTTTTCAATTGATAGTGTGGGTTGTGACATAACTTACCTCGTTTTTGATAGTAGAAAATGATTAGTAATTGTATGTAATGCGCAGCCACGCATTGCTGTTTTGCTGATGTTGACCAAAGAACGTATGATCTTTATCTCCATAAAATAAATTAGCACCTACCGAATACTGCCAGTTATCGTTGTGTCTATATTGTATAGAAGGCTTTAGGTATGCGTCGTTATCGCTGGGTGAATAAAATACGAATAACGAAGTACTCAGCTTTTGTTGCATGGCTCTATGAGTGAGTCGTAGTGTGGTTACCTGTCGATTTTGCTCGCTAGCAGTGTTTTCGAACAATACATTGTTTATGTATTGATGATATTGCCGTGTATGTTCTAGGTAAAACTGCACAGAGCCCGTTAGGTTTTTAACCAGTTCTTGCTCGTAACCCAGTAATAGCTTGCTTTGATCGTTGGCAATATTCGGTTTATTTCCGTCTCTATCTTCAATACTGTTATACACGCTAAATTCTGCGTTAAATATGCCGTTAGCTAGCGGTAATCTGGCGCTCGCACCATAGGTTCTCAGCTGCGGAAAATAAAGCAGGCCTGTCAAATCACCGCTTGAATAAGAGCCTACAGGCGTTGTCCAACGTCCTTTGTAACCATATGCTGCATACTCAACGCCGTTTACTGTGCTGGCAATACGCATTGACCATTGTGGCGAACGATGATTGATTG
>JBARZY010000129.1:0-1508 GCA_049650345.1 Glaciecola sp.
TTGCTGAGCAAACTAACTTACTTGCGCTGAATGCTGCTATTGAGGCTGCTCGAGCCGGAGAACAGGGAAGAGGCTTTGCGGTGGTTGCTGATGAAGTAAGATCGCTAGCAAGTCGCACACAATCATCAACTGAAGAGATCAGAAATATGATTGAGAAATTACAAGCTGGCAGCAAAGAAGCCTCAATAGCGATGGCTAGTAATAAAGAAGCGGCACTAGAAACTGTGCAATCTACCTCAAAAACTGGCGAAGTTTTGCAGCAAGCCTTGGTTGCGGTTGATGAAATCAAAGTACTTAATACTGCTACATCAAGTATGGCCGCTCAACAAAAAGAAGTATCGATAGAAATAAAACAAAGCATAGACAAGGTTAGCAGAATCAGTGATACAAACTCCAATAGTGCCAGAGACATGAAGGTTATGTGCGATGAGTTGTCAACGCTTGCTACACAAATGCAAGATAAACTATCCGGTTTTAGTCACTAGTATTGGCCGAATAACAACACGTATATTAATGTGATGCTGTACAAGGTTGAGGGCATAGGTAAACAAATTATTATTGTGTATTGTTTGCTGTTACTTGCATAAATGCCTAAAGGTTAAGTATGCTTTGCCACATTGACTTAGGTTATGCATTGTGAGGACACCTATGCGAGGCTTTAGCATACTATTGGTAATGTTGTTGACAGGGTGCCAAAGTAACCATCCTAACTCTGAAAGTGAACACGCAGAAAACAAAAGTGAATCTTCTCGGCTCTTAAACTACGATAAAAGTGATGCAGATTATCATTCGCTGGTTAATCTGATCCGTGAACAAGCCGCCACCGCAGAAGATTTCAATCGTATAATAAAAGTGTATCCATTAACGTCTCTTTATCAGCCGTCTAATAACGCTGAACAAGTGAGTAAATTACAATCTCAAACCCAAATGCAAAATCAGCAATGGCAAGCGTGTTTGCAAACCAATGAGGCCTTATTGCAACAAAATTATACGTCGTTAACGGGGCATTATGGCGCAGCGATATGTGCTACTGAGTTGGGTAATATAGAAACAGGTCAATATCATAACGGTGTACTTGATGGTTTAATTGAAGCGATATGGCGTACTGGAGACGGTAAAACACCCACTACACCATTGTATATTACCAGTGCAAACGACTTGTATGCCTTTGTGCAGCTGCATCAGTTTGTGGTGGTGGGGCAGTCACTTACTTACGTAAATAAACTGCCCATCCAAGTTATCAAGGTTCATAACCCCGAAACTAATCGTACTATGTTGTGGTATTTTGATGTAACGCCGCAGTTTCGCCGCGGTGTCATTACTGAACTTGAGCGTAGTCGTTAAGTATTTTCAAGCGGTTTTTCGCTTAGGTCGCTAGCCGCTTCTAGTTCTTTATTCAGGCGCACTTCTTCATCGGCTTTGGGCTGACTAAATCGAGCAAAGGCGTAATACAACACAGGCGTTAAAAACAGAGTAAACACTACCGCTAAGCCCAAGCCGCCAAATAC
>JBARZY010000130.1:0-6193 GCA_049650345.1 Glaciecola sp.
AAGTGTTTGTTGAACGTAATTTGCTCCTAAAAAAGATGGCGAGTATGCTACATTGTCTAAACTTCTATGCGTAATGGTTTGCACAATGTATTTTCGCTTTAATAGCTTACGAATATGTTCTTGGGCTTGTCGTTTGTTTATATTATAAAACCATGCAAGTATCGAAGGGGTGGTGACTTTGAAACGGGTCAAAATTAGCATGGTTAAATCTAGCCTAATTTTTCCGGTAGCCGTGTTATTTGGTCCTTCGTGATATCGCATCTTGATGCGAATGAGGTAGATTATTATTTTAATAATTTCTTCGTTTT
The DNA here is from genome assembly GCA_049650345.1 of Glaciecola sp. Lineage (GTDB taxonomy): Bacteria > Pseudomonadota > Gammaproteobacteria > Enterobacterales > Alteromonadaceae > Glaciecola. The sequence continues at coordinate 309 of JBARZY010000130.1, forward strand.
GCTCAATAAGACTTAGATTGTTTTGCTTTCTAGTTTCCATCATATTCCCTTATAACTATAGTATGTTGCCTATTAAGTATTGCAGTTATAGGGTAAATGTTAGTAATTCAGCTAGCTTTCGGTATCGTTTGACGTGTAGTTTGCCTCAGAGAAATTAGACGGCACTAACAACGGCAGTGCAACGATAGTAAGCAGCACAAAAACGGTATTAAATTTTGTGTCACAAAATTCAATAATGTGTTGTCAGCTCCGCTATTGTTAACATCTTCGATGCCAACAATACCTTGTCTCTGCATTCGCCGAGCCAGCCTGACAACACAAAAAACGGCCGTACGATACCGTACTTCGTGCCGAATTCGAGCTTTTGAATCCAAGATTTTGCTTCGCAGTCATCTTGCAACCGCTGCGCGTTTCAAAAAAATATTCGATGAATATTTCAAGGCTCAATTCAACACGAAGTACGCGATGCGCACGGCCGTTTGCTTCGCTCTCAATCTAGCGTCGCTAGCTTAAGAGCTACGCGATTTGTAAGTGTTTTTCAAACACGTTCTTACATGCACTTGTCATTCTGACGCGTGCGTTTTTTTGCTGTTCCAGCATAATCCGCTTTTTTTTCATTTTTATTTTCTTGCTAACCTGTTGAGGCTTAAAAATAAAAGTTAATCACTAAGGCCTTAGTGATTGTTCATTTATTTAAAGTAGGTCAAATCGGCCACTCACGCACTTGCTATACAACTAGTTTTAGAAGTATCCGGCCGACGCCTAACTAATAAAGAATATGAGGTGATTTATGTAAGATTATGAAAATAGCTTTAAGGTGCGTGTGAAAATTTTGAGTGCTGCCAACTTTAGTTTGGTCGGCGCTCACTCCTATATAAAAAATACTTGAAGTTGGCTATTCCTTCATTAATGTTGATATGTAAATTACTGAGTGTTTAAGGGTGGTACGATGGAATTATATGAAACAATATTCGTGAGGCTTAACAATGCAGTTGCAATTTTTTCGATAAGTTCTTTTTTTGCAACGAACGACGTAATTTTTATTCTGGCAGCACAGTTGTTCTTATTAAAAACATCCTTGGGTCTTAAGCGATACTTAAAACATGCAGACCAGAATAAAGTAGCGCAATCGGAAACTAACGTGCTTATTTATCTACTTTTTAGATTTTATTGAGTATAGCTTTGTTGTTTGAAATCAGAGAAGGCCGCCAAAATAGACTTGAGCTTAAACGCTAGGATCAGCTAATAACGTCGATTCTATTTGGGTTTTTTCGAAGGGTTACGTTTTGCCCAAACAGCCGCAAAAATCAATAGTGACAGCGGCAATAAAAAAATCAATTCTTCGAACATGTTAAACCCCTCGCAGATAAACTCAATTGGGTTAGCATCGCATATGACTGGGTATTGTCAACTCAACAATATCGGAATGCTCGGATTTAAGTCTAGTCTGCCTATCAAATTTGATATTGATTCCCTTTCTACACAAGTCTGAATATAACAAATTAGGTCAATCACAAAGACCATTCAATGTAGTGATTTTGGGATATCAGTTCATTTGTTAGTTTATTAAACGCTCGTTCTCCACCAAGCGAATCAACAATATCTTCGAATACTATTACTTTGCAGTTTTGCGAAAGAGGGGGCTTCCCTCTTAACTGCCATCTATTTTTAATCTTTCTTCTTACGATCAGTATCCATTTATCTGCAACCTTATATTGTAGGTCTTTGTACGTGACTGTAAGCTTTTCGCCGCTAATTTTTGAGGGTAATTGTCGCTCAAGAACAGAAATCATTGTCCCTTTTACGCGGCTCGCATCATGGGATGTTTCGCATTTAGCTAAAAAACGTTTCTCAAATTCTGTTTTTGACATTCGGTCTAGCCCTAGTTTTGACTCAATAGCGATACATTCGCCTGTACTAGGATTAAGAACACTTACGTCTATTTTATGGGCACCATCGAAAATTAATCCCGCTAGGGGATTTAGCCTTATTTCCGGCTCGAATAAATTAAAGGCAGTATCATTAGTATTAAGTAAAGTTGAACGCGCTTCTTTTGATGTCGAAAGCATCTTTGCTATTAAATGTTCACCGATGTGGGTCAATTGGATCATTGAATTTGTTTCTCAGTGAATACAGCGTTGTGCTTCAACAGGTATTCGCTGATCTGTTGAAAGAAATGAGGCTCCACAGAGTCTGTACAAAGCTCTTGTCCAGAGTCTATACCTAGTTGCTTAAGTAAGTTTTTATCGATTTGAGCCGCCACCTCAAGAACTAGGCGTGAACCCCGCTGTTTGAAAGTAATTAAGTGATTATCGAATAGCTTGTCAATGTGAGCGCACAGCAATATGCCGTTTGAGCCATCCAAGCGTTGGTCGTTGGTTTCACATTTGGACCAAGGCAGGATATGAGAAGCAATGAGCATCTCTCGTATGCTAACAAGTGTCAATGCGCAGCATTCACCATTACCCCATAAACTAATGACATTTTTCCTAAATTTACCTTGCCCGATACGTGCCATGACAAGGCTCTCACGCTCGGTCTTATCACTGACCGATTCGAAGATTTGTTCAACGTCATTACTAAATCCAGTTGATTCTTTTTTAGCATGTTCAGATTTGTAATGCGCTATCGCATAAAACTCGTTTTCTTCTCTAACTAACTCGGCGTCAGTCAGCTCTTCTATATGGTCTTTTATATGAGCAGTGCCAGCCAAAGGTTTATTGCCGTGTTCTTTTTCTCGAATGATAGGAAAGGTTTTGAGTGCATAACCGCTGATCTCTATCAAATCTATGTACTCTAACGCTTCACCAAAAGCTGGCGATTTTCGACCGTTTTCACCACGTTCCCAATCCATCGTAAAAATCATCGCTTTTTCCGGCGTAGTGTTTACATCCCAAGCACCGAAAATAATAAATTTCTCTTCGTGATTAACAAAAGCCCAACTGTTTCGCCAGTTTCTGCATGTAGCGCCTTGCGCTTCAATGAATTGCTTTCGAGACATAGTTAGAATTGCCACCGATTAGATATCAATATTCTCTTCACGCTAACACTAAAACACGGCTTAGCGCTAGTCCATCCACTTCGGTTTATCACATCGACTTTGATATAAGTTACATAGTGAATGGATTTGTTAACGGTTATTAAATTCCAGAATTAATGTCGAACGCGCGTAACTCAAAATCTAGTATTACCCCTGAATTGTTCCTACTTATTTTTGACACAAAATGACTACCAAGGACAATTATGAATAATGAAATTAGCTTTGATGATAACTTTAACTGGGCGACCGAATACTATGTACTATATGAGTCGCAGCGTGAGTTAATAATGCTTCATCGCAACATGCTGAGAAATGAGGAGACCGTTATAATGACGGCGAATCTTTTTCTAGCCAAAGATCAACCTACAAAATTTTGGTGCTCAATGGTTGAACACCATCAACTACTAAGACATAGAAAAAAAATAAAACGATATCAAAGGGAGCAAGACAATTTTAAATTGTTTAAAAGCTTTTTTAGAATGAATATAGATGAGTTCTTTGGTTTGATATCGGAGCCAGTTTAGTATTACCGACCTTTAGGGTCGGTTTTTCTATGCCTCTGATTGTCAAAACAAAAACAGATAGGTACGAACTCGAAAAACAGTAATTTCTTGAAAAATTAAAAGTTAGCATAATCATTATTAAATTATGTTTTATTTGTGAGATTAAATAAGTGTCCTTTTATAAATTCTAGGACCCTGCCAATCGACCAAAAGATAACAACTTTATTACCTCTGAATCATGGAACGATTGCAATAATGCTACGCAATGCTTTGCAAAAGAAAAATGTAAATGGTGAAACTTATTTTGCGGAACCATATAACCTAAACTTCTCTAGTGCATTGCATCATCACTAATGCTGGCTTAGTGTAACGCTAGAAGATTGTGTGACATATTTTTAAGTTGGTGCGTGCCATACTCTCGTAATAATAATTATAGTATTTTTTTGTTGTGTATGTTGCCAGCAATTACAAATTGTCCATTAAGTGTTAAACCTGAGTAATGATTTTCAAAAAAAACTAATTTTTCATTATTCTTGAGATGTGCGATTAAATAGGTGTCCATTGAAAAAAACTGGACACTTTTAATGTTTATACGAATGAAAAACCTTACGTTACGCTTAGCTTTAAGTGAGTCAACAATCAGAAGAATGATGGACGAAGGTGAATTTCCAAACTCCGTGCACTTAAGCAAGGGAACTGTCGGGTGGCTTCTCAGAGATGTTGAGGCTTGGGAGAGCAATCGTTGATTTTCAAAAACACCTAATTTTTCTGAATAGACGCTAGATAGAAGATAATGGTCCTTGTTTTATAAGTTTGCAAGGTAACTCACTATGAGCGTAGGACAAAATCAACTTTTAGAAATGTTAAATATCAGTCGCACAACTCTTTGGCGTATGATTAAGCGAGACGAGTTCCCAGCTCCGAATCGTGATAATCCACGTAAACTCATTTGGTGTCTACTGGAAGTCGAAAATCATCTAAAGCAACTAAATTGTAGTAGTGTGATTTCCAAGGGATTATGTCGGCCTAATTACCGAGCAACTTTGACGTAGTGAGATTATCAAATATGCCTTAGCGCTACAATAAAGTCATGCTCAAACATAGTATTAAAGCTTGTCCTCCATTCGCAGCTGAGATATTTTTTCGACACCTATATTGGCAATTCCATATTATAACTTTTGGTAATTTTTTGAACACAATTGTAATCAACGCCTAGCAAAATCTTTGCTACTTATTCTCTCCCTCAAAAATATTTGTATTTTTAGCGGTTTTCTATCATCTATAATTTGAGTATAAAACTTTGAAAAATAAATTAAATATTCGTGAAATGAATAAATCAGATGTATTTAAAGTAAAGTCTGTTATTGATGACAATCAAATGTTCCCTTCTGAGTATCTTGACGAAATGACCTCAGGTTATTTTGAACAAGAGACACAAGAGATGTGGTTTGTTGTTGAGCATAAAGAAGCTGGTGTAATAGCCGTTGCTTTTTGTTCACCTGAACGAATGACCGAAGGTACATGGAACTTACTATTGATAGCTGCTTTTAGGCAATTTCAAGGTTCTGGCATCGGCTCTGAGCTAATGTCATTTACTGAAGATAAACTCAAAAAACTATCGGTGAGAGTCTTACTTGTGGAAACGTCTGGGTTACCCGAGTATATACTGACTAGAGATTTCTAACCAAAGTGCGGTTACAAGCAAGTTGCAGTAATACCTGAGTATTATAATGCTGGTGACGACAAGGTAGTATTCTGGAAGCACTTGGTCGACTAACACCTTAATTTATGACGGACGCGATACTTGTGTCCGTCATTTTTAAGTTTATAAATGACTATTTACTTTTACGCAGACTCTTGTGATGGTTGTGATTTTACATCCCTTAAAGCGAGCGTATTCATATCATTTCTTGACCACAGTCAAGCATTCGGTAGTTAATGACTTCTTGTTCTTTAAATATTAGGTTCATTAACCGCTAAGTTTGACATCATATCTACATACCTCATTGATACATATGTATAAAAAATCATTTTAGCTGTACTTTGGTACTGATCCGATGGTACGTTAAAGTTATAAGGATAGTTTGTAGTTGATAACAGACATTTATCATTTTATGGAGAAGAAAGATGGCCGGTGAAAGATCGAAAAGTATTGGGGAGGTTGGGGAGAAAATAGCGGAAAATTTCTTTAATAAAATTGGATGGGGGCTACCGCAAAAGGGTGTGTATTACCCATGCTATAAAAAAGAACAACATGCACTACCATCCTCACAGAGTGGAGAAAAGAACCAACATGGAATAGATTTTGTAGTCTCGTATAGGTCTTCTTTAGAAGCTGAGAC
>JBARZY010000131.1:0-9986 GCA_049650345.1 Glaciecola sp.
TCATATATTTCACCTCATTTTTAGTTAGTTTATCTAACTAAGAGGTGTCTGGGAAATTAGTGGCGATTCAGTCCTTACTCAAAGTGATAACTATAGCCTATGATGAGAAACCATCTGACTGTGAAACTGTTGTGAAACATATACCTTTCATACTTTTACATGCTAGCCTAGAGCTGAAATATGAATATAGCAATATGGATGCGTTATTAGACGTGAATGATGAATGCGTTGAGTTGATAAAATTGGGAACCAAGGTTTATAAAGAGTCGATCGCGGCGGCACCAGCAGTGTTATCAGAAGGAAAAGCTCAAAAAGAAGCTCTCAACTCTGTTGAAAGCCAATCTATTTTATATTTTGATTTCAATCAACATACTATTACAACAGCAAAAAACGTTGCTATCCTGGAAGCACATGCGGGTTTTCTATTAAGATATCCTACATATGGCATTATCATTGAAGGTTATGCGGATACGGATGAAGGAATATTTAAAAATGAAGCTGACACAACAATATTACCAAATGAACATTCTATCAATTTGGGGGAGAAAAGAGCTTTAGCAATTCGTCAATTTTTATTGAATTCCGGGGTAGCTATGGTGCAAATGAATGTCGTTTCTTATGGAGATTTAAAACCTTTATCTATTGAGAACACTGAGCCTGCAAGAGCACTAAATCGAAGAACAGTTATAGTTTATGAGTAATCAAGTAAATTAAATGAAGTTAATTTGTTAACTGTAATTGTCAACTTTCGTTAGGCCCTTTTCATTAATTTCATTTCATATTCGACTGATGAGATGTTTCGTAGTTTTTGACATCGCCGCTTCTGATTATAAAACGGATCGATATAATCAATAATATTCGCTTGGGCCTGTATCCGTCTTCCATTGCATCGGCACCTTGCCTACCTAGATAACCTTGAACCGTAATCAATTCAACACATTCTAGTTAAAATTCAGCTGTGTACTTTTTTATTCTTACCTTATTGGTTTTTGATATCGTACTTCCTATAAAGTATTTTAAATAGTTAGGCCATTACACGGTTTCGGAGAGTAAAAAGAGACAGGTCTAGTGAATAATGATATGTTTCTTAGAGGAAGACTGAAAAAAGTAGAAATATGACACGCGCCAATATATCACAGGATTTTAAGGATTTTTTATTTTGAAATACTACCAAATTATTTTTACTATTTTAATTTGTAGCTATACGTCAGCATCTTATGCTAACTATTCAAAAACAGAAGTTGATTGCATAAATTACTTCTTACAAAAAGACTATGAAAAGGCTTTCCCAGTATGCGTTAAAAGCTACAATAAAACGCCAAAGTATATTTCAGCAGTAAATACTGGGATTATGCACTTACTAGGTCGTGGCACGAATAGAAATATTGAGAGAGCTTTGTCTTTATTTAAGGAAGCTTCTCAGTTAGATGGCAGTGATGGTACCGCAGAGCATAATCTTGGTTATGCTTTTTCGGAGGGTATTGGGGTAAGTGAAAACCTACAACATGGGTTCGAATGGACAAAAAGAGCGGCACACCTCGGGCATGAGGGCTCTCAGTTTAATTTAGCTATATCATACTTTGATGGTGAGGGCGTCCCTAGAAATAATGCGCAAGGTTACGCTTGGCTGAAAATTGCCAGAGATTCTAAGAGCAAAGATGCTGCGTCGATTTTACTAAATATTAAGTCCCAATTAACTTCTGCAACAGTACGTAAAGGGGAGTCTATTTACCAAGAACTAAGAATCAAACTTCCCATTTCAAGGATAGCAAGACGAGAAAAGTTAATGAGACAAGTCCAATCTATTACTAATTTATAATACAAGGATGTAACATGTTTGCAGATTTTATTGAATACGGCAACTGGTTGGCCGTTATTTTGCTGACTTACGCAAGTAGTGTAACAATAGAGGCAACAACAAGGCTAAAGTCTGACACAGCAGGGTTGAGAACACCGTTATTTTTAAGAAGCTCCATTGGCACAATAACTATCCTATTAGGTTTGCCATGTGTAATCCTACCCGCTTTATATATTGGTGCATATAGTGGTTTTAGTGCAGGTTTGATATCGTGGTTTTTTTTACAAATCATTAGCGCTATTTTCGTCGTTGTGTTGGGAATACGTTCAGTTCTCGGGTTGCATTTTGTAGTATCAACTATTTCAATGATTTTTGGATACTACTTACTAATTACCACATGGCCATAGGAATACGATTCTGTCTAAACAGGTTTGAATTCCTAACAATATCGGTTGCGGGTTCATACAATAGGGCATTTTATGAACGGTATAGTCTGTGTTTCGGTACTGGCGTTAATGACATTAACGCTCAACGTTGATTGACCTTTTTTAAACAAAACCTGCTGAAAAACAATAGGTCTTTAACTGGTCACTAAACAGCTTCTGTTCACGAAAACAGAGAAGTTCTTAAGGTTTGGTGAGATTAAAACTGTTGAAAGACCTATGCATGATTTAGGGCCGCTGTGCTCCCAACTTGTCTTAACTTCGTAAAAACCTGACCGTAGCTGTCGGCCAATAACTTGCCAGATACAGCCGTTCAGCTTGTAAAAAAACAGCGGCTGAAAAGTACGTATAGCGGTCGTTGGTTCACTGATACTATAATGGCAGCAATTGGCGAATACCTGCCGTTTGGTTCATTAGCAGTAAATGGTAACTAAAGCGCAATTGCGGACATCAAGGTCAGCCGTAAATTAGTTTCTCATTTGTCAAAAATGCTTGTGCAATATTCATGGATCAGCTATTGAGATAATTTCTTTTAGGGCAACAGAGTGAAACATACAAGCGCGAACGATCTGAAGTAACTTTGCTAATGCTGATAACAGACCTATTAACGCTACCTAATTTAACAGCCGTTTCCAGGCTAGCATGTTATGCAAATTGACCATAATTCAGTGCTTAAACCAACACAATTCGCAAGATAGCTGAATCACGGTTTGTAAATAGCTTTAAGAATGCGTACACTAAAAACTATTGATATTTACAAGGAAGTAAGCATATGTTCTATACCAAAGGTTTATTGCTAATTGTCTTAAGTTTAATTAGCACAGTATGTTTAGGTAATGATGAGCCGTCGACTGTTTTGGAATGTAAGTTTACGAAAGCTCAATATCTGGAAACAGCTAAATATAAAGCAGAACGGTTTGATAAGGTTTCGGATGATAATTTTGCATACGTAGTTTACCCATATGAAAACCGCCCATTTTTGTTACAATTTTTTCATCCTTCCCTAAATCAACAATATCTTGAGAATTCCCGTAATCCTGGGGTCCTCAAAGTTGTTGCGACAACGCTACCAAACGCGGCTAGTAAAGGAAATTTCTTTTCGTATTCACTATCACTTGGTGAGATAGGGAGCATAGTCGATCGACAAAGTGATAGCTATGTAAATTTAAAAGATCGGGAGGGTCTGTTTTCCATAGGCCGGACCCAAATCATCATGCCTGATGGCGATCTCTTGATGCTAAAGCTGAATAACAAATGGACGGGGTCATATATATTTAACTTAAGACTTGTTGAAGGCATTATGGCTAGCATGTCCTCATTTAGCTGTAAACAAAAATATACGTCAACGGATAAGCTTTTTGAGTTCTTGTGGCAGAAAGCTGAAAAGCAAAATGTAACTAAGTATTAGTTCAACAAGTTCGTAGTATTAGTACAACAAGCTCGTACTTTATGAACTATAAATACGATAAAACATCTCTAACCAATTTGAGATTTTGAACTAACTCTTATGTAAATGTTTCAGTGAGAGGCTAATTCAATAATCGATTTAATATCCACTTATTGCAGTTGCACATATTTTTCTGTAATTTCACACTGAAAAAGTGAGAGTCCGTTTTTGGCACATTAGAGTCAGACAAATGCCTAAAAAGCGATACAACTGTCCGTCCGCTCCTTGTCTCAAAATGCCAATGAAAGTGTCGGGCTGAAAAGTACTTAAAACGGACGTCTAGTCGCTATTCCTCTAGAAACACTAGTCGTGTTTTTCCATGGGAAATGAGTGTTACTATGAAGTCTCAGTAATAAGCTTTTAGATTTACATTCAGCCATGGCTGTTTTTTAAGGAATAAAAGTTTTGGATAAACTTTATAAAGTTATACACAGCAAAGAGAGCAAAACTGGTATTGCCATTCAAATTTTTAGCAAAATTTTTTTTCTTGTTGCAATTATCCTTCTTTACATCTCAACTAAGTCAAGCTCACCTGCTATATATTTATTTTTTGGGGGCTTTTTATCGTTCTCTATTCTTTTATGGGTGATAGGCGCTTATCAAAAGCGGAAATTTTATAAATTGGGCAAGACTCCGTTAACATTAACCCCATCAAGCTGCACAATTGGCGAGGAGTTTAAGGGTTCTATTGAAATTGAAAAGCCAAACTTTAATAGAGTCAAAGAAATATCAATTACTCTATGGCAGAGCAGAAAGATAGTTGGCGATGAATACCGAACAGATATAGTTTGGGAGTCAAGTGCAACAACAAACATTAATCATGTAGACGGTAAAACAATCTTAGGTTTTAGTTTTATTATCCCTCATGACAAGGAGCCGACAAAGAAAGGGTTCTTCTCAGAAGATAAATATTTTTGGGAAGCTAGTTTTGAGTTTGTTGAATCATTGCAAAGTATAAAAAGAACTTGGGAAATCCCTGTAAAAATAAAACAAGCAAATCAATAGGACTAATCACTTCGGATCCAACGCGAGCTTAGCTAGTTTAGCCCGCAACTTTAAGGTTATTATTTGGGCATTAAATGTCCGCTCCTTGTCTATAGGCGACATTAGACTCGCAACAGGAAAACCACATTCCGTTATCCAGCCTGATGAAAAACGTGAAATAAAAAACAAATCTAGCGGAAAAGCAGTTTCTTTAGTTATCTCATCGTTAATGTGCTCGTAGTGTAGGACTTATCTTTTTACTCCGTAACGAGTGATAATGTTATTTATAATAAGCGGTATATCCCTAGTGTTGCACGCTCCCGCAACCAATAAAAAAAGCCTGTCAAATTGACAGGCTTTTTTTCTTTCCGAAATAGCTAAACAAATTCGCGACTTAATGTCCCCAAAATTATGTCTCAATAAAAAAGCCCCAAAGTAGGGGCTTTTGCGTTATCGATTGCTCGATTAAGGAGTTACGGTGTAACCGTTAGTGGATCAGAGCACGCATCGGTGTCATCACAAATAACATAGGTAAACGATACTCCAGTAGCTCTGCGTTCGCGATCTCTATACACGCCAGTGTTAGCGCCAGAGAACACCATTTCATCATTTCTGAATACAGTGATAGTTTCACTGTCGGTGCCTGTATACGCTAAATCTACACGTAAATTACCGAAACGAGACAACATGGCTCGAGTGAGGGTAGCTTCAATAACGTTGCTAGATACCGTTACCGTTTGCGTATCAGAATCGCTTAAGCCTTCTGAATCGGTTGTGGTTAAGGTTACGTCATAGCTGCCGTTTGCCATGTAGGTATGAACAGGGCTTGCGTCCATAGACGTAGCGCCGTCACCAAAGTCCCACATATGACCTACAATATCATCGTTTGCATCGGTACTTTCATTAGTAAAAGTAACCGTTAACGCATCGTCAGCGTAGCTAAATCCAGCAGACGGAGCGCGAGGTCCTACTTCACCGATACCTGATATTTCCATGCCCCAAGCGTTTAGCGTACCGTTGTCACCATTGAAGGTATCAACAATGTTTAAGGTCCAATCGCCTGTGCCCACTTCGCCGTTAAACGCGTCGGTAGTATATGTTTCAACAATATCGTCAGTACCGCCACCAGAATTTGCGCGAAGTACTGCACTTGTGCCCTCTGGTGAGATTAACGTTAAGATTAAATCACCACTGTAAGTGTGGGTAATATCTACTGATACAGACATACCAAACACCGTTACATCGTCAGCTACATTAATAATTGAATTTATACCCACATCGTCTGGGTCGTCTTCATTAGGTAATGTAGGAATAGGTGTGTCTATCGCATCATAAGGTATCGTATTCAAACCCTGCGGTAATACACTTAAACCAACAGACTTCGATTTTTCAATATCGCCGCTCACCGCCGTAACTGACATAGCGTAATCGCCCCAAGGGGTATCGTCTACAGTAGTCACAGTTAAGGTAACAGTATCGCCTGGCATTGCCGTGGTGCTTGACAGCATACCTAAGCCAGTTGCGTCATCAAGTGACAAAGTAATTTCTTCATCAAACCCTGCTATTGCATTCAATTCAAAATCATAGGTAGCAGTTTCGCCAGCAGTAATTTGTTGATTGGTAGGTGATACGCCTAACAAGAAACCAGGATCTGGATCAGCTGCTTCTAATGCGTTAAATACGTTTAAACGCTTACCAGATGCGGTTCTACCATCGGCATAAGCGTTGTCGTCGCCGGTATCCATTAACAAGGTTTTCATTTCAACAGCAGTAAGAGCAGGATTAATTGACCACACTAAGGCTGCAGAACCTGTTACGTGTGGTGTTGCCATTGACGTGCCCGAGAACACTGAGTAGTTGTTACCTGGAGTCGTTGACAATATAGCTCCACCAGGCGCGGCTAAATCAACAGACACTTCGCCATATGAATGCCCAACATCGCCATCATTTCTACCAATACTAGCCACTGCAACTAATGAATCATTGTCGTAGCTTGAAGGGTAATGAGGGCTGTTATCATTATCTACGCCAGAGTTACCAGCGGCGGCTAAAAACAGAATGTCGGCATCGCCAGCGGCAGTGATAGAATCCTGCAAGGCTTGGCTAAATCCGCCGCCGCCCCAACTATTGTTGGTTGCGCGTACATTAACACCACTATTTTTGAGCGCGGTAAAATAATCGATACACTCTATGGCACCAGCAGTAGACCCTGTACCTGCAGCACTTAAAAATTTACATGCTGCAATTGATACGTCGTGATTTACACCCACAACACCTATACCGTTATTGCCTACAGCACCAATTGTACCTGCAACGTGTGTACCGTGTGAATCGTCATCCATTGGATCAGAATCAATGTTTACGGTATCGATACCATAAATATCATCAATATATCCATTACCGTCATCATCAATGCCGTTGTCTGCAATTTCACCAGGGTTTTGCCACATGTTAGCAGCAAGGTCTTCGTGAGTGTAATCAACACCAGAGTCAATTACACCTATTACAACTTGGTCAGAGCCAGTAGTAATATCCCACGCTTCAACCGCGTCAATATCAGCGTCAACAACACCACCTGATTGGCCGGTATTATTCAAGCCCCATAAGTCACCAAACTGAGGATCGCCAGGAATAAGCGCTTTTGACCATTTGTAGTTCGGTTCAACATACTGAACAGCGGGGTTTTTTCCTAATAAGGTCATTGCCTCTTTTACGCTTTTTCCGCGCAATTTCAAATTAGCAATACGGCCATTTAGCAAGTTAGAAAATCGATCATCGATTTCGTCGCGATTTGCATCTGATATACGTGCACCAACACTGCTACGTGCGCGCATTTTGTCGAATTTACTGGCGTCAGGTTTGTAAACAACCATTACTGAATTATCAAAAAGCTCAGCTTCAGTAGCATTTGCACCAGACACTGCAAGCAATGGCATTAATGCCAAGGTAAGTGCCGATAGTTTAGTTTTCATATTTTATAAATCCCAATTGATATAATGTAAATAGAGCTTTCACTCAAGGTTATTTACAAGACACATCGATTAGGCTTACAACAACAGGCTTTGTCACACAACACGTTCAAACTTATACCTTTTTTGCGTTCAGGGGCTAGCACCTTGTGTAAAAATACAACTAAATAGCGATACATGTTCGGTTTATCTCTTGTTAATTCATGATTAAGTACCAAGTCACAATACTAATTTTAAATAGTCAGTAAATTGTCACGTGGAAACAAAAATTTGACGCACTAAAGTGGTACTATTTCATTAGTAAAAAGTTTAATAAGTACATGATTTTGTTGACTATTAATTATTAATAATAAAAATATATAAAATATAATTAATACTTTTTGGTGATGGCAAATCAAGCCATAACACTGTTTTATATCATTGTCAGTCGACTTTAAGCCTTCGTCGTTTATAAGGAAATTCTACAGTGTTGTACTCAAAAAACTCAAACACCCCAAGTTCACATACAAAACTAAAATGGCTTTGTGCTAGAGGATTGGCGTGTTGGATGTTAAGTACTGCATTTATAACAACAGGATGGGCGCAAGAATTAGAGGCGAAATCTGATTTACAAGACTCTGCTTTATCGTTAAGTCTTTCAACAACAGTCAATTTTGGAGGAGCTTTAGGCGGCTCAATCACTATTGGTCAATATGGTTTATACAACACAACAAACATTACTCAAGCAGGCAGTAATTCCAACGCTATCAATGTTATTCAGCAAGGCAATAACAACAAAGCTGACATAACACAATTGGGAATTGATAACGAAGTTAATTTGCTTCAACAGGGACAAGATAACTTTTTTACATTAATTCAAGATGGTAATGGGAATATTGCAAATGTGGATCAACTAGGTGAACAGAGATTTACTGTTCAGCAAATAGGGAACGAAATGATTGTCAATATTACGCAGTTTAAGCGCTAGTCATCAAGTAGCGAAAATGGCGTAACACAATTATTAACGGAGAATACTGTGAAATTTACAAAAACAAGTATAACAACTGCACTTTTACTAGCCTTCGCTGCGTCAGGCAGCACAATGGCACAAGTAAGTGTAGACGATAAAGAAGACACTTTTGTATTAGAAGCTGATTTTATGGCGAGTGCAGAAGGAAATGTGATAGTTGTTACTCAAACGGCTCCTGAAGGCGCTGCAGTTGGTAACGATACAGCGGTTACTCAAGTAGGTGATTTAAACGGCGCTCAAATTGACGTTGTAGGCGATGCTAACGAAGTAATTGTTGAGCAATTTGGTACTGACAACATTGTAATTGGCTCTATTGAAGGTGACGCCAATGCTATGCTTATAATACAAGATGGCCTAGAGCTAACAGCCGACAACATAATTGTTGGTAATGAAAACGAAGTGATTATCGTGCAAGAAGGTGACGGTGGTTTGTTTGGTATTGACAATCGTACTATTAACACCATTGAGGGTGACGGTAACTCGCTAGACGTATTTTCAGGTGATGGTGGAAACTGGACTGATACCAATATAGTTGGTTCAGGAAATGACGTTTCTGTTGACCAAGTAGATGAATGGCATGAAGCATATAACACCATAACGGGTGACGACAATACCGTTGACGTTCAACAAAGCGGTTTTTATGCAGTATCAAACGTGACCGTTACAGGCTCTGACAACGATGTTGAAGTAGAGAGCGACGGCGATAGCAACCGTGTGGACTTTGCTCTTGTTGGCGATGGCAATGACTATGAAATCGATCAATCGGGTGATAGCAATACTGCAGGCTCGGGTATATTTGAAGGTTTCGACAACGAAGTCGAGATCACGCAAATGGGTAACACAAATGAAGCGACTGCGGAAACCATAGATGGCATTGGAAACGAATTTGAAGTTTTCCAAGCAGGTGACAGTAATATTGGATATGTTGGTGCTATTGGTTTTGACAATAGTATGAGCGTAACGCAAATCGGTGATGCTAATGAAGCCAATGCCATTAACTTCTTGGGCTTAGATAACCAAGTTGAAATTGTGCAAGAAGGTAACGGAAACTTAGGTTTAGCACAGGCTGTGCTTGAAGTTGGATCAGAATCAGCAAGTGCTAACAGTATTAGCCTTTCGCAAGTTGGTAATGAAAACGACGGTGCGGTTTCACTTGCAGCAGTGGGTGTTGCCGACTTTAACGACATTACCGTTACGCAGTCTGGTGATCTTAACTTATTAGATCTTGTGGTAAACGGTGACGGTAACTTCGTTAGTATTATGCAAGAAGGCACCGGAAACTGGATAACTGCTGAAGATGGTTCTCCATTCCAGATGAATGCAAGCAATACAGCAT
>JBARZY010000132.1:0-1759 GCA_049650345.1 Glaciecola sp.
CGTTTTATTGTGATCTTACTATTGCATAATAAACACGCAAAGCATATAATTTGCGCCCTTTTTTATGTACGGGAAGCCGTTCGAGAAGATATTCTCTTTATCTTCAAGGCGTTATACCCACAAAATAGAGAACTAAAACGATGGCGAAAAAAGTCTCAGGCTTAATCAAGCTACAAGTTGCTGCTGGTGCAGCAAACCCAAGTCCACCAGTTGGTCCTGCACTAGGTCAACACGGTGTAAATATCATGGAATTTTGTAAAGCGTTTAACGCAAAAACAGAATCTCTTGAAAAAGGCGCTCCAGTACCTGTAGTAATTACAGTATACGAAGACCGTTCTTTTACTTTCGAAACTAAAACTCCACCTGCATCTTTCTTACTTAAGAAAGCAGCTGGTATAAAAAGTGGTTCAGGCCGTCCAAATACTGAAAAAGTAGGCACGGTAACTCGCGCGCAGTTAGAAGAAATTGCTAAAGTGAAAGAACCAGATTTAACTGCTGCCGATCTTGACGCTGCAGTAAATACCATTGCGGGCTCTGCTCGTAGCATGGGCTTGAAGGTAGAAGGATAAGACAATGGCTAAATTATCAAAACGCGCTCGCGCCATCGCTGAAAAAGTTGATGTAACAAAAGAATATGCTTTTGATGAAGCAATTGCTTTATTAAAAGAGTTAGCTACTGCTAAATTCGCAGAAAGCATCGACGTTGCTGTTAATCTTGGTATTGACGCACGTAAATCTGACCAAAACGTTCGTGGTGCAACAGTGCTTCCAAACGGTACGGGTAAAGAAGTTCGTGTAGCTGTGTTCACACAAGGCGCTAATGCAGAAGCTGCAAAAGAAGCCGGTGCTGACATAGTAGGCATGGACGACCTTGCTGAGTTGGTTAAGAAAGGCGAAATGAACTTTGACGTAGTAGTTGCTAGCCCAGACGCCATGCGTGTTGTTGGTCAACTTGGTCAAATTTTAGGTCCACGTGGTCTAATGCCAAACCCTAAAACGGGTACGGTAACGCCTGACGTTGCAACTGCTGTTAAAAACGCTAAAGCTGGTCAGGTGAGATACCGCAATGATAAAAACGGTATTATTCACGCTAGCATTGGTAAAATTGCTTTTGAAGCAGATGCTATTAAAGGCAACCTTGAAGCGCTTATGGAAGCTTTACGCAAAGCTAAGCCATCTTCAGCTAAAGGTACATACATTGCAAAAGTAAGCCTAAGCACCACTATGGGTGCGGGTGTAACAATTGATCAAAGTACACTTGACTAAGTGATTGATTAAGCGTTTCGGCTTGCTTCTCTTGTAAAAGGTTGTGGGTTGGAGCTAGATGCTTTATTCCTCTGTTGAGGCAATAAAATGTTATAGCTCCCGTCCAAGACCGCAGGCGCTTTGCAGTAGTAGAATTAAGAGACCTACTACAGCATCAATTTATTGATGATAAATGCAAAGCTTAATACGAACCTGCGCAGACGGTGAATTCAACCCAGACTCTCTGGGAAATGAACACCGTAGTGCGGTACTTAAGGTAGTTTCAATGGCGCGGCTTCATAGCGGCAGTATTGTTTACTATTGGCGGTATCAATCTGTAAACCTGGTTGGCAGTGCATAAATTATTTAGGCACTAATAATCAGAAATAAAAGAGGTGAACTCAGTGGCACTAGGCTTAGCAGCAAAAAAAGAGATCGTAGCGGAAGTTAACGAAGTTGCATCTCGTGCTCTATCTGTTGCCGTCGCTGAATACCGTGGTATGGAAGTAGGGGA
>JBARZY010000133.1:0-71844 GCA_049650345.1 Glaciecola sp.
ATACTGCACAGCCAAGCCAAACCATAGATAAGGCCCAAGATACTTATCAGCCAGTTATAGTGCGCAGTCTTGGACGGCAATCATATTTGCCTATTTGGCAGCGGATGCAACGTTTTACCGACAGTCGTAACAGTGCCGTAGTAGACGAGATATGGTTGCTAGAACATGACTCTGTGTTCACACAAGGGCAAGCTGGTAAAGAAGAGCACCTATTGGCGCCCGGAGACATACCTGTAGTGCCCGTTGACCGAGGTGGACAAGTGACTTATCACGGTCCAGGTCAACTAATGATGTACATTTTACTGGACATTCGTCGCAGAAAGCTTGGGGTTAGACACCTCGTGAGTGCCCTCGAAGATGCTATTGTGTTAACATTACAACAGTTCAAGATTGATGCGTATGCAAAAAAAGACGCGCCTGGTGTTTATGTAAACGAGCAAAAAGTCTGCTCGGTTGGCCTGCGTATACGTAAAGGCTGTTCGTTTCATGGCCTCGCCTTTAATATTGATATGGATTTGTCGCCCTTTCAACGTATAAACCCTTGTGGTTATGCGGGGTTAGAAATGACCGACAGTGCCCGGTTAGGCGGCCCAAGTACAGTTGCCGAAGCGAAACAGTTAGTAGTAAAACAATTTTGTGAATTGTTAACAATTCACCCTTTAATTTATAAAGAAGGTTTTGATGAGTAATCCACGTCCCCAAGCCGGTGTTAAACTTCGTGATGAAGATAAAGTAAAGCACATTCCAATTACTATTATGCCGACTGAAAAAGCCGACATGTTGCGTAAACCTGAATGGATTAAAGTGAAGCTGCCCCGCACTACCGACAAAATAGAGCATATTAAGAAAACGTTGCGCAAAAACAAGCTACACTCAGTGTGCGAAGAAGCAAGTTGCCCTAACTTAGCCGAATGCTTTAACCATGGTACCGCTACATTTATGATTTTGGGTGACATTTGTACTCGTCGTTGCCCTTTCTGTGATGTTGCTCACGGTAAACCTTTACCACCAAGTGCTGAAGAGCCAGAAAAGCTCGCCAAAACCATCGCCGAAATGAATTTACGCTATGTAGTGATTACCTCGGTAGATCGCGACGACTTGCGCGATGGCGGTGCCCAGCATTTTGTTGATTGCATAAATGCGATACGAGAGCATAGTCCTAGTACCACTATTGAAGTACTAGTACCTGACTTCAGAGGCAGAATGGACCGAGCGTTAGAAATATTCAAACAAGGCGTGCCTGATGTATTCAACCACAACCTTGAAACTATTCCTCGTTTATACCGTGAATGCCGACCTGGCGCTAACTATCAATGGTCGTTGACCTTGCTCAAAAAGTTCAAAGAACAACACCCCGATATTCCCACAAAATCAGGTTTAATGATGGGCATGGGTGAAGAAAATGACGAGATGCAAGTAGTGCTAGATGACTTACGTGCGCACAACGTTGATATGTTAACACTTGGACAATATTTACAACCCAGTCGCCATCACTTTCCAGTTAAGCGCTATGTGCCACCTGCTGAATTTGATGCCTTAGGTGATTATGCAAAAGAAATTGGCTTTAGCCATGCCGCTTGTGGACCAATGGTACGTTCAAGTTACCATGCTGATAAACAAGCCGCAGGTGAAGAAGTTAAATAGCCTTAGTCGCACACGTAATCTACGTTAACACCGGTCTATATAAAAGGGCCGGTTTGTGCAGCAAGTACCCTTGTGCATAATCTATCCCCAGTTGTTTCAATTCACTGAGCTCTTCTTCTGTTTCTACAAACTCCGCTACGGTGTTAATGTGTAGTTCTTTGGCTAACAATACAATAGATCTTACTATTGCCATCTGCTGTTTGTGCTTGTCTATATCTTTAATAAAAGTGCCATCAATTTTAATTGTGTTAACCGACAGTTTTGAAATATAAGCATACGATGCCATACCTGTACCAAAGTCATCCAATGAGATTTTACAATGATGCTGCGTTAAACAATTAATGATTTGCAGTGCCGTCGTAAAGTTTTTGATAATCTCTGTTTCTGTTATTTCGAAAATAAAACGATGACTAGGTACATGCTGTGGAGATAACACTTGGTCTAAAAACGATACAAACGTGGCATCTGACATCGTTTTACCCGACAAGTTAATTGAATAATTTGCGTTATCTTCAGGGGTATTCAACACGTATTCAATAACGCTTTTCACCACGTAACGGTCAACGTTGCCAATTAAATGAAATCTTTCGGCCGTTTCTAAAAACAAATAAGGGCTATCAAATTGCTCAGGGCTTGATTCAATACGCAACAGCACCTCATAATAAGGAGCAGTTTTAACGTTATCAATTGGCGTAATAGCCTGCCTAAATAATACCGCTTTGCGATTATCAATAATGCTTGGGATGGTATGCACCATACGCAAACACTTTTGCAAGAACATAGATTCATGATCTTCTTTATCATAATGAATCAATTGCTTGTTGCCTCGGGTTTTGGCCATCTGCAAACCTACAAACAAATTGCTCAGCACACTTTCTGGCGTGTTATCGTTAGTGCCTTCAATCCAATAGCTTGAAGATGAACTAGATAGGCTCAGCTTAATATCAGCGTGTACAAACACGTATTGACAAATATTGTGATTAATTTGTTTGATTAATTCTTTTGCGGCGTCTTCTTTGTCAAATATTATTAGGCCTAAAATATCCCCGCTAATTCGACACACTAAATCATGTTTACCAATTGTTTGACACGCTTGAAGCGAAATATTTTTAAGGTAGTTGTCACCGCCCTTATTTCCGCAAGTCTCGTTAACTATTTTAAACTCATCAATATCGATTATCGCTACAAGTGCAGACTCACCTCTGTCAATAACCTCTTTCAGAGACTCCATGAACAAGTTACGGTTTCCACATTCAGTAACTTTATCGCTTAAATCCGAACGTAATAAGCGGCCCGTGAGCCTCACTAATAAAATGCACAGTATACCTTGACCGCTAATAAATCCAAAGGCCAAGCTAACCTTCAGTCCTTCAAATTGTTGGTTGAGCCGTTGCCGTTTAACGGCCACCTCAGCATTCACTAAGGTGCGTAATTGTGTAAGCAACTTATCAGGTTCGCGGTCAATTCCTCTCACTCTTATGTCTGCGGTGCGACTATCAAAGCCTGACTCACGTAAAATTGTTAAAGCCTGTTGATAATCGAGTAATATTCTACGATGTACCAATAAAAATTCATTGATTAACAAATGTACGTTTTCGCCTTCGTTGACGTGTTCAGATAGCTCGTCGGCAAGAGTTTGTGTGACTAAAAATTGTTCGGTAAATGACTCATAATAGCGGTCATACAATTCGGGAGTGTTACCGCGTAGTAATATATTTTTCCATTCTTGTACCTGAAGCTTGAACGAATACTGAATAGTGGGTACCGATTTTTCAATTTCATGTAGTTCACTGAGTCTAGCATGGTATTTGTTTTGTGTATTTTCGAAGGTATACAACGCAACAAGCGCCAACGTAATTATCGCTAGAGAGGTAATAAATATTGAACCATAATATTTCGCTTTTCTGCGATTTACATATCTCATAGACTCATCATAGCAATATATAGGCGATTAATGATGTGTTATCGGCAACAATCGTTAACTATGTAGATTAAATTTTATCGTCTTTGCGTTAAGTAAAGCTCTGTGAAGCCGACAACCTAATTAAATCTGTAAAACCCAAGAAATACCGGCATACCGCTGCGTAAGATTACGTCAACACTACCACTTAAATAATGAGATTTTATGTTTGCAAACCGTTACATACAGTCACAACTTTTTAGTTTTTGGGTGATAGTTAATACAACAATGTTGTGTTGCGTAGTACATGCACAAGACGCTTCCTCTATTACCTTAAATTCTCCTATTATAATTGGTCTTGATGCTGATGTAAGCGCATCAGCAAAAAGCGGCGGGATTGCCATATCACAAGGCGCACAACTGGCCATTGATGAAATAAACCGAAGCGGTGGACTATTAGGTACCACATTGAAGTTAGTCGTGAAAGACCATAGAGGAAACCCTGCTCGTGGTATTAATAATATTGAGGAATTTGCCGAGCTACCTAACCTTGCCGCAGTAGTAGGAGGTGTACATACACCAGTAGCATTGGCTGAACTTTCCACTATCCATGAAAAAAACATCATTTATTTAGGCGCATGGGCCGCAGGCACAGCCATTGTTGATAATACATTTGTGCCAAACAATGTATTTAGAGTGTCGGTTCGCGACGAAGAAGCAGGACAAACCTTAATTCAGCATGCCAAGCAACAAGGTTATCACAGTGTGGCTTTAGTATTGGAACGCACCGGTTGGGGTCGCTCTA
Organism: Glaciecola sp.; assembly: GCA_049650345.1. Classification (GTDB taxonomy): domain Bacteria; phylum Pseudomonadota; class Gammaproteobacteria; order Enterobacterales; family Alteromonadaceae; genus Glaciecola. The sequence continues at coordinate 4,350 of JBARZY010000133.1, forward strand.
ACTTGCGTTCCATTGGCGATGCTGCAGAAAATCAGGGAATAAGAATTGCGAGCGTAAACTGGATAAATTGGCGACAAACCGATTTTACTCACGAATTTAACAACATCGTCAACTCTAAGCCCGACGCCATAATAATGGTAACCAACGCCCCTGAAGGCGCGATAGTCGCGAAGCATATGTTAGCTAAGCAACATCACTATCCAATTATATCGCACTGGGGCATTGCGGGCGGCCAATTTACCAAACTGTTAGGGCTAGATAATCTACAAGGTCTGCAAGTTTCGGTGCTTCAAACCTTTCATTTCAACAACACTAGCCATGGAAGCAAGCGCGAATACCTACTTAAGGCATACCGAAAACGTTACCAGAACAAAGTAAGTGCCGCCTCAATACCTGCTGTGGTAGGTATTGCTCAAGCGTATGATATTGTGCATATGCTTGCAGTTGCTATTAAACAAGCTAATTCCATTAACAGCAATGACACGCGCGCAGCACTGCTAAATATCAACGAATACCACGGGGCGATTAAGCACTATATCAAACCGTTTACCATAAATAAGCAAGATGCTTTGTTAGGTAGTGACTACTTTATGACAAGCTTTAATACAGATGGACATTTGGTCCCCATTAACTGATGAAAATCCCTACTGATCATAATAAGCAAGAGAAACTTACCTTATTTGCGCAAATATCTCGCCAATTAATTCCTCGCCTATTAATCGTGGTCACTATTTTTGTATTTATTATGGCTGTTGCATTTATACTGACCAGTAGAGGTCAAGTAGAGAAGCAACACAACAACTACCATAATCAATTGGTAAAGAATATAGAAAAAAACACGCATAATTTAGTAACCATTGTAAAAGGGTTAGCTGAAAACGACCTGCTTGTAAACGGCTTAATTGATTTTCAGATGCGTGACGAATACCTGCCACTATTTTTTCAAAATCTAAAAATTAGCAACGATACTAACGGTAGCAGAGTACTATTTGATTATGCAGGGGACATAATTTTAAGTGCACAATGGCAAGAAAATAAGATAAATGCCCTTGCGCCAAATTGGAAACAGCTTGTGTTACAAGAAAGCACTGCCTTGGTATACATAGGTAGTGAAGGTGTGCTTGTGATATCGCCAATTATGTTTTCGGGGCAAGCAGAGGGTGCCTTGGGTATGTATAGCCCCACTCTTTCGCCGTTTATTGATGCTATTGCCTCTGACATCACATATGTTATTACAGATAGTAATCAATCAGTTATTTATGACAGTAATCAACCTAACGCAACATCTCAATACCAATACTCGAAAGTTAAAAGCACCGCACCATACCAGCATGAACATATAAGTGCTTGGCAAGATATGACAATAGTGAGTTTGCAAAGCTATTCATCTATCTATTCTGAGAGCTTATGGTTGCTGCCTTTTTTGATAGTGTCGTTACTTGCGTCGATCATTACCAGTATCTTTGGTGCGCGAACTGCAGCAAACCAAGCCTCAAGCACTTTAGCAGCATTGTACAAATCGCTGGAAAATAGCATTACAAATGACGAAAAAATTACGCCACTTGTAAAACAAAATGAAGCCTATGAATTACAGCAAATACGGCAGCAATTCAATATCCTTGTTAGTCAGGTGTTTGCACTTTCACTGAATAATACCAAAGTCACAAACGTCATAAATTCACTGCAAGAGTTGTTACTGGTGGTAGACGAAAACGGTAAAGTATTATTAGAAAATAAAGCCAATCAGCAATTTTTTCACAACTTTGATTGCAGTCAGCAAGATGTTATAGCAGAAGCATTGTCTAGATTAAATACCCTTGATGATTTGCGTTTTTTGAGCACAGGTACCAGTTCAGGTATGTTGCAAACCATTCAGTGGCAAATCGCACCGTTTATTGACGAACAAGGCCTTCAGCATGGTGCAGTGTTAAGCGGAGAAAATATCAGTGCAACTATAGCGCTCAAAAAAGATATTAATGTTAGATCGCAAGCGCTAGAGACATCTCCTGCGGCCATCACTATAGCTGACATTTCCGACCCTAAGCAGCCGCTGGTTTACGTAAATAGTGCATTTTGCAAAATAACTGGCTACAAGAAACATGAAGTATTAGGTCGAAATTGTAATTTTTTGCAAGGCTCGGCTACAGAAAGTGAATCAAAATCGGTCATGCGTCAAGCCATTACCGGTGGTAAACCATGTTCTACCGTTATTACCAATTACAAAAAAGACGGTACTGCATTTATAAACTCTTTGTCGTTAAACCCCGTCACAGAAGCTGACGGCAGCATTAAGTACTATGTTGGCGTACAGAAAGATATAACCATTGAAAAACAAAGCGAAGCCTATCTTGAAAAAGCAAAAACTAAAGCGGAAGACATCGCGAAAGCACAGGCTCGTTTTTTTGCGTCAATTAATCATGAATTGCGCACGCCCATAAACGGAATTAACGGAATGGTAAAAGCCTTACTCAGTTCTCAGTTAACCGCCACACAACGAAAACAAGCAGAACTTGCCAATCAAAGCGCTAATAATTTATTGTTGCTAGTGAATGACGTGCTCGATTTCTCAAAGGCCGAATCAGGCCAATTATCTATGAATATCCAACGCTTTGAGTTAAGCGCTTTTTGCAACGATCTAGCACAGGTATACGAAGTTCAGTGCAATGAAAAACAAATAGCATTTAGTTGGCAAGGCCTACCAAACACACCCATTTACATTGAATCTGATAAGCTTAGGCTGCAACAGATCATTGATAATCTTTTCAGCAATGCGCTTAAGTTCACAGACAAGGGCAATATTAGTGTTACAACAGCAATCAGCGAACATTCTTCTACAGAGACTATAAACACACCCAAATTTAAGTTAAGCGTGTCAATTAAAGACACAGGCATTGGCATCCAGGCCAATCAAATTGATACTATTTTCAAAATGTTTGGACAGGTTGAATCATCAACCCGAAAAATCACTTCCGGTACTGGGCTTGGTCTAAATATCAGTAAACTACTGGTCAATATTATGGGTGGCAGCATAGACGTAAACAGTGTGTATCATGAAGGTAGCGAATTTTCATTTTTTGTTATGGTAGACAAATGTGATCAAGCTACGCCAAGTCAATCTGCACAACGCCGTAAATGTAAACTTCCCCATGGTGCTCGCCCGCCTGTAGTCCTCATTGTTGAAGATAACGAAATAAACCAACAGGTGGTGATTGCTAATTTGCCTAAAAGCACTAAACTGCTAGCTAACAATGGCTTGCAAGCTTTAGACATATTAAATAAAGCCAAAGTCAGTTTTGATCTAATTTTAATGGATTGCCAAATGCCCGAATTAGATGGCTGGGATACCACTCGCTTAATTAGAAGCGGTCATGCCGGTGAGCACTACAAAGACATTCCAATTATCGCGCTAACAGCCTATACCTCAGCAAGTGACCAACAAGCGTGCAGCGATGCAGGTATGGATGACTATTTGAGCAAGCCGTTTGAGCCACAGAAATTGATTGAAACAGTGAATAAATGGACTGCGATTCGGCGCAATTATTAACAAGCTAGCGAAATAAATTAACTGAGTGCAAGTTGTCGTTGTATTTGTTCGTGAAAATCTTTAGGTAATGCAGGTTTACTCAAATGCGCATTTATCATAACGAGCATACTAAGATAGATACATATGCTATGGAACTAGCATTAATTGCTAAGATAACTAGAGAGAATTCACTATAGGGGAAGAAGAAATTAATTGGTCGGTGTGAGAGGATTTGAACCTCCGACCCCTGACACCCCATGACAGTGCGCTACCAAGCTGCGCCACACACCGACCGAGTGACGCATTATATTGATTTGGGAGCGTAAATCCACTGCTTTTTGTGCATATGACTAAACTTACCGTATGAATGCTTATTTTTCATGCACATTCGTGTTGTTGCTTAAACCCATACTAATTTGTTGTTAGTCAGGGTTTGCTCGCCATCAAACCGATAAGCGGCAAGTACGCCTTCTTCTACTACTACTGACCAATCCAAGCACGCTCGTTGAGGCGTCATTAGAATAGGTTGGCCTTGCATCCAATAGTGACCAAAAAATATTGGCACTGCTTGTTCTATTTTAGGCTTGTTTTCAAGCGCAAGCGCATGATCGGGTAACTCTGATAAATTAGGCACAGAAGTACACGAGTTTCGATATGTGGCATCGGTACTGGGCACATCCCACCATTTCAAGCGTGCTTTATTGCGTTTGTGCCCACCTGAATCGACAAAGGTGTAGCCTTCGGGCAGGGTCACTTTGCTACCATTTAAAATATAGTTAAGGGCTTTAAAAAACGACATAGGCGTATTTTCAATATTCTGCCAAAATGTCGCTGGCAATACCCCGTCACTATTTGTATAAGACTTTAACGTGTTTATGTGGTCATCATGCCATGCGGCATGCACACAGCGGTATTCAGGTGTATCAATAAACACGGGCAAGGTTTTGAACCATTCAATGGTTTTATTAAGCCATTCAGTGTCGTTACCCACTTGTTCTAAAAACGCTTTGTGTTCTTCGTAATTTTTGGGCGTGTGGGGGCGCAGAGGATTGCCTTTGCTATCATTCATGTGCCAGGCAATGGCATAAAACTCATGATTCCCCATAATCACAATGGCTTTGTTGTGCTGCTGCATGGCCATTAAAATATCAACCACTTGTTTTTGTTCGGGGCCACGGTCGATAATATCCCCTACCGACACCAATATTCGCTCAGGATGCTGCCAAACACCGTCGACAGGTGAGTAGCCGAGCTTTTGAAGCAAGGTAACGAAGGGTTGTGCATGGCCATGAATATCGCCCACAAAATCAAACTTCATAGTGCTAATCTTCTGAACCTATACGGCTTGCAACGGCACCATCTTGGCCTTTATATTTAGCATCGTTACGCGAGTTATAGGGTTTTTCAGCAAAGTCAGATAACAGCTCAAAACTTAATGCGCCTATTTTCATACCCGGCTTCAACGCCAAGGGTAACTTACCTGAATTAAAAAATTCTAAAACGATGTTACCCGACCAACCAGGATCGATACGATGGGCAGTTACGTGCACCATTAAGCCTAAGCGTGCCAATGATGAACGACCATCAAGCCAGCCCACCATATTTGCCGGTAAGGTAATAGATTCTTGGGTAACTGCAATAGCTAATTCGCCGGGGTGTAAGAAGAAAGATTTACCTTCAACAATTTCTATTTCGTCACTCATTACAGTATCAAGGGCGTCTTGCACATCTTGCTTAGGGCCGCTTAAATCTATGTAAGGTGCAAAATGGTCCTCAAATACCCTAAATTTATTTCCTAGCGTAACGTCAACGGTTAATCCACTAATACTGTTCTCGCTGGGCTGCGGCACAATATTAATGCTACCTGAGGCCAAATGTTTCTTTATATCCTTATCACATAAACGCATGATGCACTTCTTTTTTGATGGTTAAAATTATTAAGCATGAGTATGCCTGAATTATGCGGCTTCATTAATTTGCATGCAAGCATATATGCACGTTAGCCAAGGCTTATTTACTTAATCAAGACGCGTAATTTGAATACTATTTGCCATATTTTCAGCCGTCGGCAATACCTCTACTAATTCGCATAAATTTTTTGATAAGTTAATGGCCGCTTCTCTGTAAATTACCGATATTGCATGTTGCGGTTTTTCAAGTAGCAAGGCTTTGCCATCGTCTGCATATTCTCTTATGGTGGGGTCTAAGGGTACATGTGCTAACACAGGTAGTTCGTACCTCTCAGACAACTGCTCTGCGCCCTTTTCAGCGAATATGGCGGTTTTGTGATGGCATTTCCCGCACTCAAAGTAACTCATATTTTCAATAATGCCTAAAACCGGTACATCCAATTTTTCAAACATCGCAATGCCTTTTGCTGCATCATTTAGCGCGATGTTTTGTGGGGTAGTCACCACAACAGCTGCGGTTAGGGGTAATTGCTGGCATATGGTTAGTTGGATATCACCGGTGCCCGGTGGCATATCTACAATCAAATAATCGAGCATAGGCCATTGCGTTTCTTTCAATAATTGCGATAGGGCTTTGCTTGCCATGGGGCCACGCCAAATAGAAGCATGCTCGTTATCAACCAAGTAGCCAATAGAATTTGATGCTAAGCCATGGGCAATAATGGGGTGCATAATTTTATTGTCAGGACTGCGCGGGCTTTGGCCCACCGTGCCCAACATGAGTGGAATAGATGGCCCATAAATATCAGCGTCCAATATGCCCACGCGCGCGCCCTCTTGCTGCAACGCCAAGGCAAGGTTCACTGCACTCGCTGATTTACCTACCCCGCCCTTTCCAGACGATACCGCAATAATGTTCTTTATGTTCGCAATGGGTGTTTGTTTGCTTGAAAAAATAGGAATATTGTAAGCATATGTCACCTGTTTATACGGCAAATTATGCTGTTTTAACGCGCTTACAATTTGCGCCCATACCGAATCGACTACCATAGGAAAGTGCAAACACAACACATGCTTTGTGTTACTGCTGGTTTGAATAAGTTCGGGCTTACTCAAGCCCAAGGTGTTTGCGGCTAGTGCTACAATTTGATTGATTGTATTGGTAGGCAATGCTGAAAATTTAGTAGAAAAAAAAGACACGATTACTCCAAATATCGATAACACTTAGTGCAGTAATGATAAGCAACAGCACTATAATTGCGCGATTTATGTATTATTATGCCCAATTCAAGGTGCAAATAATACGAGTTTCGGCTACCATCTGCGCATTATTGTTATTTGTATTTTCAGGGTTTTAATTTTCATGCAAGCAAAGCAACGTCGCATACTGGTTACCAGTGCTTTACCTTATGCCAATGGGTCTATTCACCTTGGGCACTTACTTGAACACATTCAAACCGATATTTGGGTAAGATTTCAACGTTTGCAGGGTAATCAATGCTACAGCGTATGTGCAGACGACGCCCACGGAACGCCGGTTATGCTTAAGGCCCAAGAGCTGGGTATTACACCTGAAGAGATGGTGGCGCAAACTCGCGCCGAGCATCATCAAGACTTGCAAGACTTTTTAGTAGATTACGATAACTATTACGTTACCCACTCGCCTGAAAACAAAGAACTATGTGAGCTAGTCTACAACCGTTTAAATGAAAATGGTTATATTTCAAAGCGCACTATTAATCAGTTGTTTGATCCTGAAAAAGAAATGTTCTTACCCGACCGTTTCGTAAAAGGCACGTGTCCTAAATGCGGTGCTGAAGACCAAAACGGTGACAGCTGCGACGTATGCGGCGCTACTTATAGCCCTACTGAAGTAAAGAATCCACGTTCTGTAGTATCTGGTGCCACGCCAGTATTACGTGATTCTGAGCACTACTTTTTTGACCTACCTAAGTTTGAAGGCATGCTGAAAGAGTGGATCCGCTCTGGCGCCATATCAAATGAAATGGCTAATAAACTGGAAGAATGGTTTGAGCAAGGTTTGCAACAGTGGGACATTAGCCGTGACGCTCCCTATTTTGGGTTTGAAATTCCCAACGCCCCGGGCAAGTTTTTCTATGTATGGGTAGATGCACCGGTGGGTTACATGGCCAGCTTTAAGAATTATGCCAACAAACACGGCATTAACGATGAAGAATTTTGGCTACCAGGTAACGACACTGAGCTATATCACTTTATAGGCAAAGACATTACGTATTTCCATTGCTTATTTTGGCCAGCAATGCTGGAAGGCGCAGGTTTTAGAAAGCCTACAGGTGTAAATATTCATGGTTTTGTCACCGTAAACGGCGCTAAAATGTCTAAGTCAAAAGGCACGTTCATAAAGGGCCGTACTTATCTTGACCATTTAAACCCTGAATACCTACGTTACTATTTTGCAAGTAAACTAAACGATAGCGTGACCGACATCGATTTAAACTTTGAAGATTTTGTGCAAAAGGTAAACGCTGATTTAGTGGGTAAAGTAGTGAATATTGCGTCACGTTGTGCTGGTTTCATTACCAAAAAATTTGACGCTACCTTGTCTAGTAACATTCATAATGCCGCATTATTAGAAGAGTTCCAACAGGCGCAAACCGCTATTGGCGAGGCAATTGAAGCCCGTCATTATCACAAAGCAGTGCGTGACATCATGACCCTTGCCGACAAAGCGAATCAATATATTGATGCACAGGCACCGTGGGTAACCATCAAAGATGAAAACCTACAAAGCCAAACTCACGATGTATGTTCAATGGGTATTCATTTATTTAGAATATTGATGGTGTACTTAACACCTGTATTGCCGAAATTATCGCAACAAGCACAAACTTTCTTAAATGATGAATTTACATGGGACAGCGTGCAAGAAGTCAAATTAGGCCATAGTATTAATAAGTTTAAAGCGATGATCCAACGTGTTGACCTAGACAAAGTTAATGCCATGGTTGAAGCGTCTAAAGAACATTTAAAATCTACTGCGTCTGTTGCAAGTAAAGCGCCTGCAGCAGCTCAAGAAACATCAATTGAGCCGGTCGCCGATACTATTAGCTTTGAAGAATTTGCCAAGGTTGATTTTAGAATTGCTAAAATAGTGCATGCTGAAGCGGTTGAAAAAGCCGACAAGTTATTGCGCCTAGAACTGGATATTGGTAACGAAACTCGTCAAGTCTTTGCGGGTATTAAGTCAGCATATAAAGCTGAAGACTTAATTGGCAAGCATACCGTAATGGTGGCAAATTTAGCGCCTAGAAAGATGCGCTTTGGTGTGTCTGAAGGCATGGTGTTAGCAGCCGGCCCTGGTGGCGAAGACTTGTATATACTGGAACCTCACACCGGCGCAACACCGGGAATGCGAGTTAAGTAGCTTCTACTGTTTGCTTTGCGATGCGCATTGGTGCGCATTGCGAGCACTTGCCGTATTAGTACTAAATTTGGGTTTTAACTTCCATTTTGGTTTTATGGGTGACAACGGAATTTCTCGTTTTCGCGCCACAATAATGTACATACTGGAAAACCACGGTAAGTAAGTTTGACACCATTTTTGTATTTTACTTTGGCTGTTTAAGCGCTTTCGCATAAATAACGATGAGTACAACAAATGCTCTTGTTGCACAATTTCAAAATCGAGCAATTGCAACCAATCTTTAATACGTGTACTCGTAAAAAAGCGCCCTTTGTGCAGCAAATTTTTACGGTTAATGGGCAAGTATTTCATTATCCCCGCAATACTAAAAGGGTTAAAACCCGCAATTACCACCCGTCCATCAGACGTAACCGCACGATCAATCTCTCTAATAATTTGATGGGGATCTTGCGCAAAATCCAATTCACCTAGCAGTAAAAATGCATCCACACTGTTATTTTGAAAAGGCAAGCTCGCCGAGTTAGCACACAGACTATTGCGTTTGTTAGCATGCGGCGCACAGCTAAACTGATAACGAACCGAGCATTTTTTTAAGTCAATTTGACTGCTTAAGCTGCCAATTTTAACTAAATAATACCCAAAAATGCGTTCGGTAATAGGAATGAGTGCCTGCTCTAATTCGTGTTTTGCAATATCGCCCTGCCCAATTTGTTGCCATTGCTTGGGGTACTCTGGCGCTTCTTTGCTACGTGCTGAACGCATCCACATTGCCTCACTCCATTACTTGAAACTCATTCAACTAAGCCCTAAAGTAGGTCATATAGTCTCTTAACTGTCAATAAAATCATTTATGCAATCAATAACAAAGCACCAAACTTCAGCACTTACATTAGTTGCCATACCCGCCTTCACCGACAACTACATTTGGTGCTTGCACAACGGCGTTGATGCGATGGTAGTCGACCCAGGCGATGGCGATGCTGTAGCAGATTTTCTTAAGCAACAACAGTTGCGCTTGTGTGCGGTATTAATCACCCATCATCATCTTGACCATGTGGGTGGCTTACCCACACTACATGGTATGTATCCAAATATGCCCGTATACGGGCCTAACAATCCTAAAATAAAATATATTAGCCACCCGCTTGAGAACGGCAGCACAATTAAGATTGACGCACTTGATTTACGCTATAAAGTGCTTGCCACCCCCGGACATACTCTTGACCATATTGTGTATTACGACAATACCCATTTGTTTTGTGGTGACACTTTATTTTCAGCCGGTTGCGGTAGAATGTTTGAGGGCACAGCCCCTATGTTTTATCAGTCGTTGCAAGCATTAAGTGCACTGCCAGCTCACTTACAGGTATGTTGCACACACGAATACACCGCGGCTAATGTTGCATTTGCGCAATCAATTGAACCCCATAATGAGGCCTTACATGGCTACCAACAGTGGGTAGTTGAACAACGCACTAATAATAAAATCACCCTTCCATCAACAATAGCTCAACAACATGAAATTAATCCGTTTTTACGTTGTCACATAAAAAGCGTGCAACAAGCGGTGTTAGACCCATACACAAACGCATGTAGCAACAACACCGAAACTGAAGTCGCCACCTTTGCCGCCTTGCGAAAGCGAAAGGATGATTTTTAATTTTGTTGCAAATAACGTACACTTCATCCCGTACATAAGAATAATAAAGGACATTATGAAGTTTCTATTGCTACCTCTCGTATTGCTACTTAGCGCATGCCAACTCACTCAAACCTCTGACAAACCGACTACCACAGAGGTAGAAGCCGACGCCCTAACATTAATCACATGTCCGGCAAGTACGCACCCGTCAGAAGAGGCGTCAAGCAGTGGCAATGGTCAAAACACCAACGCAGAAAATACTGAACACACCAAAGAGAACGAAAGTCACCTAGCAGACTGCGCTAGCGAAGAGGAAGGTGTAGTACAAATTATTCACCCTATTGAAGAGGTGGATATTGCCCTTGAAACTCCAGAGGTGGCTGAAGAAGAAACCATCGATAATGTATGGCAAGTAATACAAGAACAGTTAGCATTTGCTGCACCAAATGATCAAGCGCGTTTAGTGGCACAGCGCAAGTGGTACTTGCGTCACCCGGCTTACATGCAACGAGTATCAAAGCGTGCTAAGCCCTTTTTGTATTATATTGTGCAACGTTTAGAAGCAGAAGGCATGCCCTTAGATTTGGCACTTTTGCCTATTGTAGAAAGCGCATTTGACCCCTTTGCCTATTCCCATGGGCGTGCATCAGGCATGTGGCAGTTTATTCCTGGCACTGGCAAACGCTTCGGCATGAAACAAACTTGGTGGTACGACGGTAGGCGCGACGTCATCGCATCTACCGAGGGCGCAATTAAGTACTTACGTTACCTGCACAACATGTTTGACGGCGACTGGTTACATGCACTAGCAGCTTACAACAGTGGCGAAGGCCGAGTAATGCGCGCCATTAAAAAGAACAGACGAGCAGGTAAGCCTACCGATTTTTGGTCACTTTCATTGCCCAAAGAAACCCGTGCTTATGTGCCTAAGCTTTTAGCATTAGGTGATATTTTAAGGCATCAAGACAAATATCAATTTACATGGCCGCACATTCCTAATGCGCCTGTAGTGCAACCAGTAGATGTAGGTTCGCAAATTGATTTAGCCCTTGCGGCCAATATGGCGGGCTTGAGCATTGCCGAACTGCAGGCGCTTAACCCTGGTTATAATCGTTGGGCAACCGATCCTAGCGGTCCGCATCGCTTATTATTACCCCTTGATAAAGTAGAAAAGTTTGAACAAGTACTAGCCAACACGTCTAATAAAGATCGTCTAAATTGGGTCAGACATAAAGTAAAGTCGGGCGAAAGCTTGGGCATTATTGCAGGCAAGTATTCAAGCAGCATCGATGTTATTAAGCAGGTTAACAACCTACGAGGTAACACCATATATGTTAACGACTACATTCTAGTACCGGTGTCATTAAAAAGTTTAAGTGCTTATAGCTTATCGCTTGATCAGCGCTTAGCCAAAACCCAAAGTATCGCTAGAGCCGAGCACAAAATTACGCATAATGTGCGTTCGGGCGATACCCTTTGGGATATTGCGATGGCGCACAAAGTGGGTGTACGTAATTTAGCCAAGTGGAATAAAATGGCACCTACCGATCCCTTACGAGTAGGCTCAAAACTCGTTATTTGGACCGACCAAGTGCCAGTACCCAATGCAAACTCACCAGTAATGCGCAATGTGGTATATACCGTTCGTAATGGTGACTCGCTGGCGCGCATTGCGAGTAAATTTAAGGTTAAAGTGTCAGACTTAACCAAATGGAACAAATTGAATAGAAAGAAATACCTACAACCTGGGCAAAAGTTAAAAATTAAAGTGGATGTTACCCGCACTTAATAAAAAGGCAGCGCTAAGGTTTTCCCGCGCTGCCTTATTTAGACTGTTGTAGCCTAAGCGTTTTGCTTACGCCAACCGCCACTTCGTCCCTGTTTTACTCTCTTCAAGTACTACGCCAAGTGCAGTAAGCTCATCTCGCACTGCATCAGCCATTGCCCAATCTTTGTCAGCTCTGGCTTGAATACGCTTAGCAATTAACGCTTCAACTTTGCTATTAAGATCGCTATTCGCGTCGCCGCCTTGGAAAAATACTTCTGGATCAGATTGCAACACACCCAAAATACCGCCTAACTTACGCAGTACGCCGGCTAAATCTTTTGCCGCATTGCTGTGTTTATCTTGTTTATTTAAGTCTTTAACCACATCAAACAACACAGAAATAGCCACCGGCATATTAAAGTCATCATTCATGGCTGCTTCAAATTTAGCAAGATAGCCACCATGTGAAATATCTACATCATTATTAGGCTCTACCATTCTTAGTGCATTATATAAACGCTCTAAGCTCGCTTTAGCTTGGTCAATATTGTCTTGTGAATAACTCAGTTGGCTTCTGTAGTGCGCAGACATCAAGAAAAAACGCAAGGTTTCAGGATTGTGTTGTTTAAGCACATCACGCAAGGTAAAAAAGTTACCCAGTGATTTTGACATTTTAACGTCGTCAATTTGCACCATTCCCGCGTGCATCCATGTGTTCACGTATTTTGTATCAAATGCGCAGCATGACTGTGCCACTTCGTTTTCATGATGCGGGAAGATTAAATCTGAACCACCACCGTGAATATCAAAGTGCTCGCCTAAATGCTTATGATTCATAGCCGAGCACTCAATGTGCCAGCCTGGTCGCCCTTCACCCCAAGGTGACGGCCAGCTGACTTCGCCTGGCTTAGCAGTTTTCCATAATACAAAATCCAAAGGGCTTTGTTTGTCGGCAGTGGTTTGCACGCGAATGCCCGACGATAATTGGTCGAGGTCTTGTTTGCTTAATTTGCCGTATTCTTTATAAGACGACACATCAAACAACACATCTGACGATGGCGCTTGATAAGCATGCTTGTTGTCTATTAATCGCTGAATTACATCAATGATTTCAGGTATGTGTGTAGTGACGCGCGGTTCAATATCAGGCGGTAACAAATTAAGCGCCGCAAAATCTTCATGCATCATAGCAATAGTCCGTTCGGTAAGCTGAGCCGGTGTTTCGTTATTTTCTTGCGCACGCTGAATAATTTTATCGTCTACGTCGGTGATATTACGCACATAATTCACGTGATATCCCAAATGACGTAAATATCGCACTACAATATCAAAGCTCAAATACGTACGCGCATGCCCCATATGACTTAAATCGTATACGGTTATACCGCACACATAAATACCGACATGCTTGTCTTTAATGGGAACGAAGGGCTTTTTTTCTCGTGTAAGCGTATCAAATATGTGTAACATAAAATTAAACGGCGTTAACCTGTGTTTTGTGAAAAATATGCCGCGAATTCTAGCATCTTGCTAGCCTTATAGGCTACCATTAGCGAAATTATCATTAATATTATCGAATATTCGTTTAAAGGACACACCATGCTTGTATTAAAAACAAATTTTGGCGACATTAAAATTCAACTTTTCGCTGACAAAGCCCCAAAAACCGTTGAAAACTTTTTATCTTATGTAGAAGAAGGTTTTTTCGACAATACTATTTTTCACCGCGTTATTAGCAACTTTATGATCCAAGGCGGTGGCTTTGCACCAGGTATGGAACAAAAAGCAACCAAAGCAGCTATTGAAAACGAAGCTGACAATGGTTTAAGCAATAAAATTGGCACACTTGCTATGGCCCGTACTAACGACCCACATTCTGCGACTTGTCAGTTTTTTATTAACGTTAACGACAACGATTTCCTTGATTTTAAAGCGGCTAACTCACAAGGCTACGGATACTGCGTATTTGCTGAAGTGGTTGAAGGCATGGATGTGGTTAACAGCATTAAAGCAGTAGAAACGACTCGCTCTGGTATGCACGACGATGTACCAGTAGAAGATGTGGTGATTGAATCTGCACAAGTTGTTACCGAGTAAGTGAAACACGCCTAAATGCGTCACACGCTATTTATATCTGACTTACATTTAAGCGCTGAGCGAGAAGATATCGCTCAGTGCTTTTTTGATTTTATGGCGCACGAAGCGCCGCAAGCAGATGCGCTATATATATTAGGCGACCTTTTTGAGGTATGGATTGGCGATGACAATCACACCACGTTTAGCGATAGTATAGCCAGCAGTATTGCTTCAGTAGCAAAACACACCCCCGTATATTTCATTCATGGCAATCGTGACTTTGCTATTGGCAAAGAGTACGCAAAACAAGCCAATATGACCCTACTACCTGAACAACATATTATTGATTTGTATGGCGAAAACGTTCTTATTTCGCATGGTGACGAACTGTGCACCCGCGACATTGAATACATGAAGTTTAGAAAAAAAGCCCGTGGATGGTGGTGGCCCAAGTTAATGTTAGCGATCCCTTTACCCCTACGTCGTAAAATTGCGATGCGAGGCCGTAATATTAGTAAGCATAATCAAATGGCCTTAAGTGCCGACATTATGGATGTGACTCGCAGCGAAGTAGACGCCACTATGCTGCGTTACAAAGTGCAGTGTTTTATACATGGGCATACCCATCGCCCCAATATTCATGAATTTACCTTAAATCAAAAACCCGCCAACCGGATTGTGTTGGGCGACTGGTATACACAAGGCAGTATATTGCGGGTAACGCCCACTAGCAAAACTTTGCAAACTCGGAATTTTTCACTTTAAGTTTTTACGGTTTTCAGAAACTAATTTACTTTTTGGCAAATTCATGAATACTAAATATGGTGTTTTATTAAACATGATATCCCCAACTCGCACACACAATATTAATTATAAAGGTGCTCCATTTGTTTAACCGCAGCAAAAAATACATATTTCTATTAGTTATCAACATTCTTGCCGTGGTCATATTTTATATGTCCAGTAACGCTAGTCGCGACTACCCTTTCGATACCGAGTTTGTCTATGGTTTAATGCAACAAGAAAAAGCGCTACTTAATGAAAAACAACAATTGGAATTTGAGTTAAGCACTACCAACGATTTGTTGGCAGGTGTACAAACGCAAGTATTGCAATCTCA
Organism: Glaciecola sp.; assembly: GCA_049650345.1. Lineage (GTDB taxonomy): Bacteria > Pseudomonadota > Gammaproteobacteria > Enterobacterales > Alteromonadaceae > Glaciecola. The sequence goes on from JBARZY010000133.1 coordinate 19,795, forward strand.
AGACTTAATATTGGCCAGTGAGGCTAAATATAGACGCTGTGAATCAGACAAACAATTACTGCAAAACCAACAATCCTTTACGCAAACGCAAGCATCGCAGTGTGGCTTTGAGAAGGCCAGTTTAACTGCTACTCAAGATAAACTAAAGCAAGTCAATCAACAGCTCAACAAGCTTGAAAACGATTATAATCAAACAAAAGAAGCCCTCGACAAAAATCTGATATTGCTAGACCAAGCGCGTACTGCTTCAAAACAACAAGTTGACGATTTAAAGCAAACAATAGTGGCCTTAGAAAAAGCCATTAACGCCCCCATATCTCTTAGTAAGCACTACTTGAGCGCTCGCTATTGCAGTAAACCTAAATTTGACAGTTTAATATGCGTCGTTGAATTTTTGGTACGCCCAAGTTTTACCAAGCCCCCTATTACGCAACTTAAGATCAGTATTGTTGATAAGAATGAGCAAGTAGTGGCTGAAGGCGAGTATAACTCAGCAATTAGTCAACTTTATCGACTCAACTTAAGGGCGGGAGAAGAACTGCCAGCAGGCGAATATTCTGCTATTTACAATATAGACAATCAAACCATACGCAGTGAAACTGTGGTACTATCGCAATAAGATATTTTAGTCACAAAGCGACATAGTTACATGAATACCGCCTCATTACTTGGCCCAATTAACGCCTTTTTACAATGCCAAACGCCGCAAGCCTGGATTGACGAAGCTATTAAACCCAGCAACCTTCCGGTTTTACTGATTGACCACCTTATTTGCGAGCTAAAAGCCTCGCAATCAGCCATGTTTTTAATCAGAAAGTATTCCCTAGATAAATCTGGCGGCGATGCACTACTTGAATGGCTAAAACCATTTGAACAGTACGTGTATAAGCGCGAGGGAAACTGGCAAGATCTGCCCAGTAAAAACAAATTAACCAAATCAGTAATTCCCCGCTCTGACTCACAATACGGGCAAGATTTAATTGATAAAATGGTGCTGCTGATTAAAGAAGAACTGCATCATTTTTATCAAGTGTTAGAAATGATGGAGCGTTATGGCGTTGAGTACAAAAGTATTACCCCGTCGCGATATGCAAAAGGCATGTTAAAACACGTGAAGAACCATGAGCCCGAAGCCTTGGTAGACAAACTAATATGCGGCGCCTACATTGAAGCTCGTTCGTGTGAGCGTTTTGCGCAACTTGCCCCACATGTAGACGAAAAATTGGGCGATTTTTATATTTCGCTGCTACGCTCTGAAGCAAGGCATTATCAAGACTATCTTAGCCTTGCACAATCAATAAGCCACACTGATATTAGCCAACGGGTGGCCCATTTTGGTGCGGTTGAAGCCGAACTCATAAACACGCCCGATACCGACTTTAAGTTTCATAGCGGTATACCTCAAACCTAGCATTTGTTGCATGCAGCTAATGGGGTAACATTACCAAAATAGCCGCTATCGCGATAAGCAACAAGCCCGCGCTATCTTGTTTTTTAAGTGGCTGCTTTAACCACAGTACGGCAATAAGCATGGTAAAAAACACCTCTATTTGACCAAGGGTTTTTACATACGCCACATGCTGCAAACTCATTGCGCTGAACCACCCAATTGAGCCTACACAACTGAATACACTAATGGCTAAAGTAGTGCTTTTGTGCTGCCATAGTTTACTTATGGTAAGAGGTTCTTTAATCAGTAAATAGGCGAGCAGCATGAGGGTTTGTAAGCTTATTACAAATAACAATACCCAGGCTGCTGAGTGCGGAAATAACAAGCCTGAGTGCAAACTAGCTTCGCGTACCCATAATGAAGTAAGCGCAAAACACGTGCCGCACGCCAAGCCGAGGAACGCAGTTTTGGCATCAAAGCGCTTTACGCTTGTAATACCACTAAGTAACAATACAGCTATTGCGCCTATAAATACGCCCATCCAACCCAGTAAACTGAGTGCGGAGCCAAAAAACAATAATCCTAAAATGGCAGCAACGAGGGCTTCACTTTTTGCCAACCCTGCCCCAACCGCATAATTGTTCATTTTAAATAATCGAACCATTAATCCAGTAGCCACTATTTGCATAACACTTGCGCCAATGATGTACCCCAAAAAAGCAGTATCAAAGCTTGGCATGGCAGTATCTTGATATGCATACAAGCACACTAAATAGACTGCGGCAATTGGGCCGGCGGCAATAAAGCGCGACAAGGTAACACCCGCAACACTTACCTGTGCGCTTAAATTACTTTGCAAGGCATTGCGCCAAGCTTGCATAAAGGCAGCTAAAAAAGTAAAAAATATCCAGGTCATGTATGCATCGCTTTGAATGAAAGGCGCTTAAATTAGCAAGCTTTCATCATAAAAGCGATGCACCAGGTTAGGCTTTTATCACTTTTGCGACTAACACTTTGGCATCACCTATCATATTAGTCGTGTTGCGGCGCAGTTTAAGTAGCAACAAATATCCCAAAGGTACCAAAAATAAACTGGTAATAGTGCTAAATAACAAGCCACCAATAATCGCTATCGCCATGGGCGAATACGGCGGGCCATCACCGCCAATGTTCACGTTACCAATCGCTAAAGGCAACAGTCCAAGCACGGTGGTTAGTACCGTCATCAAAATAGGACGCACACGGCTAAGGCAGCCATCAATAATTGCCTTGTGCACACTTAAGCCACTGTTTACCAATTGGTTAATACGGTCTACCAGTACTATGCCGTTGTTCACCACTATCCCCATTAGTATTAACATACCAATCATGCCCATTACAGTCATCGGGTTGCCCGTAATCAAAAACGCCCAAAATACGCCGGTGAAGCTAAAGATTAATGAGGTAAGAACCGCTGTGGGTAATAACAACGATTCAAACAAGGCAGCCATAACAATGTATATCATTACAATGGCCAACAACATGTTGGTCATCATAATCGACTCGTCTTCGTCTTGGCGCTGAAAGCTCCCCTCAAGCGACCAGCTATAACCACTGGGTAAGGCAACGTTTTGCATTATCGACTCAATACGTTCTTTTGCCTCATCAATGGTCAGGTCGTTTTCAAGATTAGCCCCTAAATCTAACGAGGTCTGACGCGAACTTCTTTGAATTTGCGACATTCTGGGTTTAACCGTCATGCTTGCTAGCATATCAAGGGTAACGTTTTGGTTAGCATCACGCAGCACCGTGAGGTTTTTTAGCTTGCTTAACGAGGTCTGCAAGCTTTCGTCATATAACAAACGAATGTTTATCTCACCCTCAGCATCGTTTCTAAACGTGCGCAAATTTGTCCCGCGCAGCGCAGTACTAATAATGTTCGCAACTTCGTTAGCACTTAAACCATAGCGAAACGCTTTTTGGCGGTCGACCGTCACTTGTAACTCAACATTTTGTGCATCAATATCGGCTTTTACATCAGTTAAGCCATCTACCGAATCGAGTATAGGCACAATGTTGTCGGCAATTTGCATCAAGGTTTCAGACGATTGACCAAACAGCGTGATACGCACTCCGCCACCTGAGCCCGAGTCCCACTGAAATGACGGTTTAGCTCTCACGAACAATGGAAACTCTTCTTTTATTTGTTGTTTTAAATCACTCACTTTAATAGGTAAATCGTCTTCTAAGGTAATGCCCGACACCGCAAAACCTGAGCGAAAATAGCTGTATACCTGTTTAATATGAAATCTTTCTTGATTAGCATATAAATAGTCTTCCATTTTGGCGACTGCCACTTCTACTTCATCTAAACTGTAATTACCTTGAATGTTATAGTTAAGCCACACTCTTCCTTGCGAGCCATTGTTATCTTCATGACTTTTTAAGTTACTCATGGGAATAGCCGTACTGGCTAAAATGAGTATTGCGATTAGCGCGGTTTTACCTTGGTTGGCTAATGTCCAGCGCAGCACACTCTCATACTTAGCCTTTAGTTTATTTGGCTTAGTGGTAGCTGGCTTGGGCTTTATTTTCAACTTGGTAGTGAGTAATGGAATAAGAGTTTGCGCTAACAACAAAGAAGCAAATAACGAAATACAAATAGACACTGCTACGTGCTCTAAAAACACGGTTAGCTCGGCTTTCACGCCAACAATGTTAGGTAAAAATACAATTGCAGTGGTTGCGGTACCGGCTATTACCGCCAAGCTAACTAAACCCACGCCTTTTTTGGTCGCTTGATGTACATTACTGTCTTTTTCACGCTCTTGAAAAATACTCTCGGTAACCACCACTGCGTTATCTACCAACATGCCCACGGCTAGCATAAGCCCCATTAACGATAGAATATTTAAGGTATAACCTAAAAAGTACATGCACGCTAAGGTAATGCAAATAGCAAAGGGAACCGACAACACCACCACTAAGGTGGTGGCTAAATTGCGTAAAAACAAATACAACACCGCAATAGATAATAAGGCGCCTACCAGTCCTGAGTTAAGTAAATCCTGTAATGACGTTGTCACGCTATTGGCTTCATCGTCCATTACAAACAAATTAATGCCATTAAACGCCGTGCTTTGTCTGGCAGCGTCAATTTGTGCCATAACCGCTTGCGACACCTCAACTAAATTGGCGTCTGACTCACGATAAATATTTAAGCCTATAGCATGGGTTTTATCTAAGTGCCTGCCCTCTTCTGCTTTTGGCGTTTCAAAGCCAACGTCGGCTATATCACGCAAACGCACATTGCGCGAAATATACAGGTCGGCTATTTCATCAATTGACTGATATTCCCCACTGGGGTTTACCGTTATCTTCTGATTAACATCATAAAACTGGCCAGCAGTCATTGAAAAATTGGCGTTTTGCAAGGTTGCAAACAAACCCGCAATATCAACATGTAACGCGGCTAAGCGGTCAGGGTGTAAGCGTATTGATATTTGCTTTTTTTGCACGCCATAAAGCTCAACACGCGATACGCCCTTTACCCGCTCTATTGGCATTTTAAGGTTGCGTTCTAGCATGTCATACGAGTTTGAAATGTCGCGATCGCTCGACAAACGCAGTTGAAACACCGGCATGTCTGACAAATTAAATTTGTATACCATTACGCGTTCAACATCGTTTGGCAATAAATGCCTGATAGCATCAATTTTTTCGCGAGCCTCTATACTTTTGGCTTTTATGTTGGCATCCCAATCAAAACGCACTTGTATTTGCGCACTGTTTTCGTCTGAATATGAACGCAAGCGCTTAATACCCGACATAGTGGCTAATGCTTCCTCAACCGGACGAGTGATCATCTTTTCAATTTCAGCCGGTGTAGCGTCTTGATACGGCACTTGTATGAACAGCTCAGGAAAATCAATCCCTGGGAATTTTTCAAGCGGTAATAAGCGGCTGGCCCCTAAGCCTAGCAATAACAACGATAAAAACAGCATAGAAATAGTAACGGGGCGACGCAAAGCAAAAGCTGCCAACGATGCGCCCGCATGGGCAAACTTATCCATATACTTTCTCCTTGCAATCGGTGTCGTTTTGCTGAGTTTGTTGGGCAAAAGACTTGCGGTCAAACACACTGTACAACACAGGAATAAGGAACAAGGTTAATAAAGTGGCAAACAACAACCCAAAGATAACCGTAACCGCCATGGGCGTGCGTATTTCTGCCCCATCACCCAAGCCAATAGCCATAGGTAACAAGCCAAGTACGGTAGTGGTGGTGGTCATCAGTATAGGGCGTAAGCGGCTATTAGCAGCTTCTATAATGGCAGCGGTTTTTTCAACATTGTTTGCGCGTAATTGATTAATACGGTCGATTAACACTATGGCGTTATTCACCACTATGCCTGCCAACATAATAAGACCAATAAACACCACTACGCTTACGTTGGTACCGGTAATAAACAGGCCATATACCGAGCCGGCACAAGCCATGGGTACCGTAAACAAAATTAAGAAAGGGTGTAACAATGACTCAAACTGCGAAGCCATAACTAAGTACACCATAAAGACCGCCAACGCTAATGCCATATATAACGAGCTAAAGCTGGCGTCCATTTCTTCACTTTGCCCCGACACTTTTGCTTGTAATGCTAAAGGCAGTTGCAGTTGTGCAATAGCGGCTTGGGCATCAATTACGCCTGCGCCTAAATCACCATAAGCTAAATTTGCCGTTACCCTTACTACGCGTTGTTGACCTACTCGTGTAATTTCACTTGGGCCTACCGACATACTAATGTCTGCCACCGTATTGAGTGATACCGACGGCGATGCACCAGGGTTAACAATTAAATTACCAATATCGGCTAATGAATCGCGCTGCGCTTCTTGGGTACGAACCAAAATGTCTACTTTGCGATCATCAACGCTAAATTTGCTGGCAATATCGCCGCCTACTTTAGTGGCGATTAAGCGTGACACATCAGGTGCATTTAACCCAAGTTGCGCCAGCTGCGCGTGGTTAAACACCACTTTTAGTTCCGGATTGCCGCTTTGAAGTGAGCTTTTAACGTCAGCAAAACGGTCATTTGCGGCCATTGCGGTGACTAGCTTATCACCATAACGCTTCAGCAAATCTAAATCATATCCAGCAATTTGAACTTCTACTGGCGTAGTAAAGGTAAATAACTCAGGGCTTCCAAACTTACTTTGCACACCTGCTTTTGACGCTAAATACTCGCGCATGGCTTGTTTTACGGTATCTTCATCAGCTTGCGTTGCGCTATTATTCATCACTACGTTTAGCTTACCCCAATGATCGCCACCTTGTGCAGGAGACGCGTTCATTAAACTGCCTGTTCCCGCAAGCGCATAGGTGCGCTCAACCAAACTTTGTTGCTCAGTAAATATGGCGAGATCGGTAATCACGCGGTCAGTATTTTCAAGTCGTGAACCGGTTGGCAGGGTAACTTCAACACTAAATTCGCCTTGTGACATAGGCGGTATCAGCTCAACCCCAAGCTTAGGCACCAGTAACAAGGCCAATAACGACACGGTAGTAATACTGGCAATTACCACGACTTTTGCTTCAAGCGCGCGATCAAGGGCTATTTTATATACACGAGCCAATGCTGAATAGACTTTATCAAATACCCATAATGGACCGCGAAACACCCAAGATAAGCCCTTTGACACCAATCTGAAAAGCGACACCAACAAGCTAACAACAAATACCGGCAAATAATAAAAAACGCCTTTTATTATCCAAGTAAAGGGTAAGCGCAAGTAATAAAACACCAATGCCACTTTGCTTGTAGGTTTTTGGGTAACAACTGGTGCCCCTAAATCGAGCTCGTCTTTTTTAACATTCGATTTTTCGCGTGCAGCAAGCATAGGAATAAGAGTAAGTGCCACCACTAATGAAGCGGCTAGTGCAAAGGTAACGGTTAAAGCTTGATCAGAAAACAACTGCCCTGCTATGCCTTCAACAAATACCAGAGGGAAAAACACTGCCATAGTGGTTAAGGTTGACGCCACAATGGCCATCGACACTTCAGAAGTCCCTTTAGCAGCAGCTTCATGACTGTTTTTATTGTCTTTTTTATGTCGGTCTATATTTTCAAGTACCACAATAGAGTTGTCGACTAACAACCCTATTGCCAATGCTATACCGCCCAAACTCATAATATTTAAACTAATATCGTAGCTATACATTAAGTTAAAGGTGGCAATAATTGATACCGGTATAGAAATAGAGATAATCAGCGTGGGCCAAATATTTTTTAAGAAAAAATACAAAATAAACATGGCCAATACCCCGCCAATAATGGCTGCGCTTTTCACCTCTTCAATAGCGCTAGCAATAAATACTGACTGGTCGTACACCATTTGCAATTGATAGTTTTGTGGCATGGCCTCACGAATACGTGTTAACCGATCATTAACCAATTTCGCAACTTGTACGGTATTGGCATCACCCTCTTTATAAATGGCAATTTCTACGCCTTCTAAGCCATCAAAACGAGTAATTGAACTACGCTCTTTATAGGTGTCTACTACCTGCGCCACGTCACTTAATTTAATATGTTTGCCATTGCGTGTTGCAATATACAAATTACGCATATCATCTAAGCTTTGAAACTGATTAATAGTACGTACCAAATATTCTTGCGTACCATCTTCAACACGCCCGCCCGACGTATTCACATTTTCAGCTTCTAAGCGCTGGGTAATTTCAGCTAACGAAATATTTAATTGCCCTGTGCGCTGTTGATTTATAAGCACGTGTATTTCATTTTCAAGGCCACCGCCTACGCGCACCGACGCAACGCCTTCAACAGATTCAAGCGCGCGCTTTATATCTTCTTCAGCGTAATTGCGTACCCGCTTCATGCTAGCAATATCCATAGGATTAGCTGCTTCATTGGTTTTCTCAGAGTTACTACTGCCTAAACCAAAGCGCAATATGGGATCTAAACTGGGGTTAAACCTCAACAATAAGGGGCGTTTAACATCTAAAGGTAAAAACAACACATCGAGTTTTTCACGTACCTCTAAACTGGCCACATCCATTTCAGTGCCCCATTCAAACTCTAATACCACATCCGACTGCTCGGCTTTTGATGCAGAAATCACCTTCCTAACACCCTTTACTACGCCGACGGCCTCTTCAATGGGTTTAGTAACCAGTTGCTCTACTTCACCAGGCGCTGCGCCTAAATAATCGGTTCTAATGGTAAGCGTTGGATAAGACAGCTCTGGCAATAAGTTAATTGACAAACGTCCTAGCGATACAAAACCAAATAATAGAACCGCTAAGGTAAACATCCACACCGTCACCGGCCGTTTTACTGCCACATCTATTAAGTTCATGTGTATTCCCCTAAATTAGATGTTTACAATTTCAACAGTAGCGTTGTCTTTTAAGTTTTGATGCCCAGTAATAACAACAGTTTCGTTGCCTGTAAGGCCATTGGTAACTTCTATATAATTACCCTCTTGATAGCCCACATCTACTTGCACTTTTTTCGCAATGCCCGTGTCATCGACCACAAACACGTTAAAGGTATCGTCTAGCGCTAACATTGCTTTGCGTGGTAATAAAGTAGCATTGGTGCGAGTGTCATAGTTTAGGCTCACTTGAGTAAACATCCCTGCTTTTAGCTGGTTACTGTTATTGGGCACACGTAAGGTGACTTTAAAGGTGCCGGTTTGCGCGTCTATTACCGGGCTAATACGCTCAACAAAAGCATTTACTGACTGGTTATTTAACGCGGTAATAGACAAGGTAGCTTGTTGTTCTTTATGTACGCGTGAAAGCTCTTTTTCGGGTAAGTGCACAATGCCATATAGCTGTTTTTGTTGCACAATATGAAACATACGTTCGCGTTGGAACGACTCGGTTAAGTTCCCTACTTTCGCGTTACGCTCGGCAATATATCCGCTAATGGGTGCCACTATAGTGGTTTCTTTTAAATCGAGTTCAGCCAAAGCTAACATGGCTTTTGCCGACTCGTATTGAGCGTTAAGCTTATCGTAAACGTCATCACTCACTAACTTTTTGTTATACACTTTGTTAATTTTAGCAAGCTCTTTTTCAATGCCTTGCAAATCAGCTGCAGCGCGGCGTAAACTCAATTCATAGCGCTCAGGCTCTAACTTGGCAAGTATTTGACCCTTTTCTACGTAATCACCTTCTTCAACCATAATATGTTCAATAATGCCAGCCGCTCGCGCTACCACAAATGCTTCTTCTTTGGCCTCAAGCACGGCAGTCGTCGTATAATTTGAAGAAATGTTGCCAGTAGTTACCTGCGCAACTTCTACCGGTATGGGTATTATTTTCACTTCTTCTTTTGCTTGTGTTTCTTTAACCGCTTCGGCTTGTCCACAACCGCTAAGCGCAAGCGTGGCCGCTAACATTGATACGAACAATACTGGCTTTATTAGCGCATGTAGGGTGCTGGGTGAGGTAAAAAAAGTCTTGGCTTCCATATTATTTTTCCAAAGTGTGTTAAATGTATTCATTGTTTTATATTAAACAGCTATAACATTGACTTAGCATTGACTGTGCCATTAAAAATTTATACATATAAATCAACAACATAAATTTATTAGTAATCGATAGTGATAATAATAAAGAAAAAGAGTTAGCGAATTTCGCTATTTGTTAGTTCAATTGTTACAACTTATGTGTTTATGCCAACTAAATGATGATAAACATTGTCAACATCAACATGCTTACAATTTTTACACGGTAAACGCTACCCAGTGTTAGCCGGTTGTGCTTTACTTAAGCATAACGGCAGTTATCAGAATAAAAAAAGTTAAAATAAAAAAGGGAAAACATGAAATCATTTATTGCACTGTTTTTGTTAATCAGCGTTAGCATTAATGCGGCCGCGCAACTTACCCCAGAATGGGTGCGTTACCCCGCTATCTCGCCACAAGGCGACACTATTGCATTTACCTATAAAGGCGATATTTATAGCGTACCGGCTTCCGGCGGTGATGCCACACGGCTTACCTTCCATCAAGCCCACGATTATCAACCAGTGTGGAGCCATGACGGGCAACACTTAGCCTTTGCGTCTGACCGCTTTGGTAATTTCGATGTGTATGTCATGCCAGCGCAAGGCGGTAAAGCCACCCGTCTAAGCTATCACTCAAGCAACGAAGAGCCCTATACCTTTTCATTAAACAATCAAAGCGTAATATTTAAAGGCCAACGACTCGACACCAATGCACATCGTCAGCATCCTACTTCGCGTCAAGCTGAATTATATGAAGTGCCAGTTGATGGTGGACGCGTTACGCAGGTACTTACCGTGCCGGCAGAGTATGTTCAGCTGAGTCAAAATGGTAAAAAGATGATATATCAAGACAATAAGGGCACTGAAAACCCTTGGCGTAAGCATCATCGTTCATCAATAACCCGTGATATTTGGGAGTATACGTTTAGTAACGGTAAGCATAAAAAACTCACCGATTTTAAAGGCGAAGACCGTAACCCCATTTATACCAACAACGACGACAGCATGTATTACTTAAGCGAAGAAAGCGGCAGTTTCAATGTGCATAAGCGCAAGTTGTCTCGCTCATCTAGTACACAATTAACAGAATTTGATTTACACCCTGTTCGCTTCTTATCATATGGTAATAACACCTTAGCCTTTGGGTATCATGGCAAGGTATACACAATGACAAACGAACAAGCTCCGCAACTGGTAAATATCAGTATCCGCACTCAAGACGTTAGTAATCATACTGACATGATAGGCATAGACGGTGACATTAGTGAAATGGCGGTGTCTCATAGCGGCGACGAAATTGCTTATATTGCCAATGGTGACGTATTTGTATCGTCTACCGATGGTGCTTTTACCAAGCAAATTACCCGCACTGCAGGCGAAGAAGCATTTGTGAGTTTTGCCGCCAACGACGAATACATAATGTACAGCGCCCAGCGCGACAGTAAATGGAGTGTATTTAAAGCCAGTAAAGTACGTGAAGTTGAGCCCTTTTATTACGCAGCGACACTGATTGAAGAAAAGCCTTTGATTGTAAGCAGTTCAGATAACTACTTAGCCAAAATGTCGCCAAACGGTAAAAAGATTGCCTATATAGAAGACCGCCGCAGCCTAAAAGTACTCGATGTAAGCACGCAAAAAAGCATCACGTTAGTGCCCCGTAGTGAAATGATCCACATGCGAGATGGCGACCAGCACTTTTCATGGAGCCCCGACAGCCAATGGATATTGTTTCAATACGACAAGCTGCTTAACAATGCCGACGTAGCATTGGTTCGTGCTGATGGCAGTGAAAGCATTAACACTATTGTGCCTAGCGGTTACTACGATGCATCTCCTACTTGGGCGAACGATGGCAAACAAATTATGTGGATGTCAAATCGCCATGGTTTAAAAAGCTATGCCACCAGTGGACGCTCTCAATTTGATGTATACGGCTTATTTTTAACACAACAAGCCTATGATAAATTCACCTTAAGTGAAGACGATTACAATTTGCTTGAGGCCATTGACGAGGCCAACAGCAGTGACGAATCAGAAACCGACGAAAGCGAAACATCAGACGCTGAGCAAAACGAACAACAAGATACGCCGCCCATAGACATTGAATTTGACGGTTTAGAAGATCGCATCAAGCGCTTTACTATTCACTCTTCTAATTTAGAAGATGCGGTGCTTAGTGCAGATGGCACCACACTGTATTATTTATCCAAATTTGAAGATAACTACGACTTATGGGAAACCAATTTACGTACCCAAGAAACCCGCAAAGCCATTAGTTTAGGTGCGCCCGATGGCCGCTTAATGTGGGACGCTAACAAAGAAAACTTATACTTGTTAAGCGACGGCAGCATATCAACTTTAGTACCCGATGACGGCGACGTTTCAGGCATTTATATTAGCGAAAAAGCCGAGATTGACCGTAACGCAGTGCGCTTGCATGCATTTGATCATGTATGGTTACGAACGGCTAAGATATTTTACGAACCCACTTATCACGGTATTGATTGGAACAAAATGTATACCGAGTACCGCGGTAAAGTGGCACATACCGCAAACCAGTATGAATTTACCGAGCTCCTAAGTGAAATGCTGGGCGAGCTAAACGTTTCGCATTCTGGCGCTGGGTATCGTGGTGGTAGCGATAACCCTGATGCTACTGCATCTTTAGGCGTATTTCATGATTATGAATACAAGGGAAATGGCATAAAGATTACAGAGGTCATCAACGGTGGCCCCTTAGATAAAGCCAAGTTTGATGTTGCGCCGGGTATGATCATTAACAAAATTAATGGCGAAGCGATTACCAATAATATGGATTGGGCTAAATTGCTCAACAGAAAAGCCAACAAATTTACGCTGTTAGACATAGTAGATCAACAAGGTAAGATGTTTCAAATTACCATGAAGCCTATTTCACAGCGTGATTTAAGCCGTTTGTTATACAAGCGCTTCGTAAAACTAAACGAACTAGAAGTACTTGAACGCAGTAAAGGCAAGCTGGGTTATGTACATATTCCCGGTATGGGCGATGGTCCATTTAGAAGCATATACAACGACATGATGGGCCGTTTTTACAACAAAAAAGGCATGGTAGTAGACACGCGTTTTAACGGTGGTGGCGATTTGGTGGCCGACCTGGCGATGTTTTTTACCGGTGAAAGCTTTTTAACCTACGCCACAGAAGACAAAGTGGTGGGTGGCGAGCCTACATCTCGTTACACTAAACCGGTTATTGCCTTGTTTAACGAGTCGATGTACAGCGATGGGCATTGTTATGCCAGTGGTTACAAAGATTTGAATTTAGGTAAATCAGTAGGTATGCCAGTTCCTGGTACGTGCAGTTTTGCTGGCTGGGAAAGCTTGCCTTTAGGTGGATATTGGGGCGTAGTACCGGTAAGTGCAAAAAACAAAAAAGGCGAATGGTTAGAGAACAACCAAACACCGCCAGATATTGAAGTACGCAATGCTCCCGACGTTGTAGCATTTGGGCGCGACCAACAGCTAGAAAGAGCGGTAAAAGAGTTACTGAAAACAACGCGGTAATGCGTATGTGAGTATTACTCAAAGAAGTGACAAGACTAAAAGGATCTAGCAAGCTAGGTCCTTTTTTAAATAATCTGGTTTTTGGCAGCAGTCACATCGCTTATTGCGGCAATAACTATTCTAAGTTCTGATTAGCCTAACCCAATTACACGTTCAATTTCAGCGGCAACTTGCTCAGGGTGCTCTAACGGAAACATGTGTCCTCCCTGCGGCATGCAAACATGCTCGACCGTAGGGTTTCCTCTTAAGAAGGGTTTGTATAATTTGGGTACACATACTTTCGATTGCTTAGCCGTGACTAGCGTAGCGGGTACCTGTAACTTGCCGTAGTGCTTGCTCAGATTAGTGGGTAAGGTTCTAAAAATATTGGTCTCTACATCTACATCAAAATGTAAACATAGTTGGCCATCTTGCTCGTGTGTAACCGCGTTTACATAATCGCGGATACACCTTTCTTGCATATCTTTAAAGAGTGTTTTTTGACTAAAATACGCCACCAAATCCTCTTCTAAATGCCAACGTGTCCTTCTGATTTTGGTTAAGCCTGCAGGTGTCAGTTTATCAATAAAAGGGGTTTTCTTAACTATCTTAAACATCCATGCGGCTGGGCCTGTAATTAAAGGTGGGTCAAGCATCACTAGGCGGTCAAACAAATCGGGGCGCTGGCAGCAAGCCAAATATGAGAGCACCCCACCAAAAGAGTGTCCCAAAGCGATGATGGGTGTATCTGCACCTTGTTGCTGCTTTTGCTCTTCAACGTATGCAATAAGTTCATCAACTTGATGATGCCAGTTATCAACCAATGGAAATTGCTGATCGTGCGCATATTTGTCTTTGGCAATAATGGTAAAGTTATGGTTCAGCGAAGTAAAAAGTGCGTTATAGCTTTGCGCGGGAAAACCATTAGCATGAGCAAAGTTGATAATAGGCTTGTTGATGTGGTTTGACTCAATTGATGTTTAACAGTATTCCCAATATAGCAGTGCAGGTTTAACAAGCGCAAGTAGCGCACAACAAATATACTACTGAGATTCAAGCACTTCGCGCATGCGCTCTTGTACCACTTCTACCAGTAAATCGGGCTGAAATTTAGAAATAAACTTGTTACAACCTACTTTTTCTACCATCGCTTCGTTAAAACTGCCGCTTAACGAGGTATTGAGCGCAATATACAAGTCTTTCATGCGCTCGTCGCTACGCACCTCCGCCGTTAAGCGGTAACCATCCATTTCCGGCATTTCTGCGTCGGTGAACATCATTAAAATTTCACTGGTAACATCTGTTCCGGCATCTGACCACCCCTTTAATAAATTAAGGGCGTTTAAGCCATTTTTTTCCTCAATAATTTCAATTCCCAGTTGCGTGAGCGTTTCACGTACCTGCCATCTTGCGGTTGCAGAATCATCAACAACAAGCACTTTTTTACCTGATAAATGAGCAGTAATGTCATCATTAAGAATATCTTCTGATATTGTTGTGTCATAGTGCACTATTTCAGACAGTACTTTTTCAACGTCAATAATTTCAACGAGTTCAGTTATACCGTCGTTTTCTACGCGAGTGATTGCGGTTAAATAATTGTTTTTGCCAACAGTACTGGGTGGCGGTTGAATATCACTCCATGATGTATTAATAATATTCATTATTTGACCAATCAAAAAACCTTGCACACTGCGGTTGTACTCAGTAATGATCACATTTGCATCATCATATTCTTCTCGCATAGGATTCATTTGTATAGCGCAGCGTAAATCAATAACAGGAATAGATTTACCGCGGTAGTTAATCACCCCTTTTAAATGCTGATGAGACCCCGGCATTTGATTCATTTTGGGCACTGTAATCACTTCACGTACCTTAAACACATTCAGCGCAAAGGTATGTCGTGAACCCAATTTAAACATTAGCAGTTCTAGTCTATTTTCACCGACTAATTGAGTTCGTTGGTCAACCGAAGACATTAATTTAGACATTACCGTTCTCTTCCTACTGGTAGCTACATTACTAGACTACACAAAATTTTGATCCTATCTTGTGTTATCGGCAGAGCTGCGTATCACATTACCTTCGCTTAAGTCAGTATTAAAAAATGCATAACGACATAAAAAACACTAGGATATTATTAAACATAGGTGTATAAGTCTGCAAAATAAACAATACCGCCCTACATTAGTTAACTTAGCGAGTATCAGCATGAATTGGTCATGTCACTTATTTCAACAATTAGATGCCAACACACTCTACGCAGCATTAAAATTGCGAAGCGATGTATTTGTGGTGGAACAAAATTGTGTGTACCCTGATTTGGACAATAAAGATGTGCACCCTCAAGCACATCATCTTACTGGCTACCTCGACAATACTTTAGTGGCTTATGCTCGCTTGCTACCGCCCCAAATTTCATATGCCAATGTAAGCTTTGGTCGTGTTGTTATTGCCCCTCAGCATCGCAGCAAGGGTTTGGGCCGAGTCCTTGGTGAACAAATATTGATAGATTGCGAGCGTTTATGGCCGCAACAAGATATTGAAATTGGCGCGCAAACTTATTTACAAAGGTTTTATGAAAGCCTAGGTTTTGTTAGTGTATCAAAGCCCTACCTAGAAGATGGTATTGAGCATATTGATATGAGACTGCACAAAAATCGCTAAACACCAATACAACGTGTGGCGACCACCCTTTTTATTAATATGAGTACGCTTGCGGACAACAGTAATGACACTGAGCCGATGCATACTCATTAGGAGCAAATATGAGAATTGCGATACTGTCTAGAAACCCCAAATTATACTCTACCAGACGATTATATGAGGCAGGCATCGAAAACGGCCATGAAATGCATATAGTAGATACTATGCATTGCTATATGGACATTACCAGTAGCAAGCCAAATGTACGCTATAAAGGTAAAACACTGCCTAAATTTGATGCGGTTATCCCGCGAATTGGGGCCTCGGTCACGTTTTACGGCACCTCTGTGGTGCGCCAGTTTGAAATGATGGGAACCTTTAGTATCAACGAATCAGTGGCAATAAGCCGTTCACGCGACAAACTGCGTTCGCTGCAACTATTGTCGCGCAAAGGCATAGGCATGCCGCGAACCGGCTTTGCCAATCACCCCGACAAAATTGACGATCTTATTACCAATGTGGGCGGCGCACCCGTGGTTATTAAGCTATTAGAGGGCACCCAAGGAATTGGCGTGGTATTAGCCGAAACCAGTAAAACCGCTGAAGCCATTATTGAAGCCTTTATGGGCTTAAATGCGAGTATTTTAGTGCAAGAATATATTAAAGAAGCGGGCGGAGCCGATATTCGCTGCTTGGTAGTAGGGGGCAAGGTTATTGCAGCCATGAAGCGTCAAGCTGCACCAGGCGAATTCCGTTCTAACTTGCACCGTGGAGGCAGTGCAAGTGTGGTGAGGTTGTCACCCCAAGAGCGCAAAACCGCAGTTGACGCTGCAAAAACCATGGGCTTGAATATGTGCGGTGTAGATATACTGCGTTCTAATAATGGCCCAGTGGTAATGGAAGTGAATTCATCGCCGGGCTTAGAAGGTATTGAAAATGCTACCGGCAAAGACGTGGCTGGATTAATTATTGATTATATTGGTAAAAATGCGAAACCCAACAACACTCGCACGCGTGGAAAAGGCTAAATGAAAATCATTAAAATTGGTGATGAAGAGGTAAAGCCAGGCGAAACCAAACGTATTCAACTGCCAATGCCTCCTTTGTATACCGATACTAACATGTCAATTCCGGTACATGTTCAGCGCGGCAAACGTGATGGTCCAACGTTATTTGTGTCTGCAGCCGTGCATGGCGATGAGCTAAATGGCATTGAAATAGTTAAACGCTTACTTAAAAGTCGAACGATTAAAAATTTGCGTGGTACGTTAATTGCCGTACCCATGGTAAATGTATACGGAGTACTGAGCCAAAGCCGCTATTTACCCGATAGACGTGACCTTAATAGATGTTTTCCGGGCAGTAAAAAAGGCTCGTTGGCGGGGCGGATTGCGCATTTGTTTTTAAACGAAATTGTTGAGCAATGTGATGTGGGGATTGATTTACACACAGGCGCAATACATCGCAGTAATTTACCTCAGGTACGTGCCAATTTAGACGATCCAGAAACCCTTGAAATGGCAAAATCGTTTGGTTTACCCGTATTGCTCAACGCAGCGTTACGAGACGGCTCACTGCGCCAAGCTGCCGGTGAATTAGGCGTGAAAATGATTTTGTATGAAGCAGGTCAGGCGTTGCGCTACGATGAGTTTTCAATTCGCGCTGGCGTGAAAGGCATCACTAACGTGATGCGCCATATTGGTATGCTGAATAAAACCAAACGCAGTG
Source organism: Glaciecola sp. (assembly GCA_049650345.1). GTDB lineage: Bacteria > Pseudomonadota > Gammaproteobacteria > Enterobacterales > Alteromonadaceae > Glaciecola. The sequence goes on from JBARZY010000133.1 coordinate 37,600, forward strand.
GACCAAACATAAAACTATTCGTTGCTCGCCAAAGTGGCTGGGTAAGAGCCAACGAAAGCGGTTTTGTGGTACATGTATCTCAACTGGGCGACCATGTTGAGAAAGGGCAAGTACTGGCGACTATCTCTGACCCATTTGGTGACGAATTAGACCGAGTATTATCCCCGCAAGAGGGCGTTGTAATTGGTAAGCAAAACATTCCTTTAGCACAAGAAGGCGAAGCGCTTTACCACATTGCCTATTTCAGAAAACCCGACTCTGTAGCAGAGCATGTTGAGTTACTGCAAGACGATTTGGTACCCGGCGATGATTATACGGTAGCTTATTAAGACAGAATTTGGCGTAGCGTGTAACAACTATTAGCAGCTTACGGCGGCAGTATCAAACAGCCTCGGTATTGCTGCACTGTGATCAACAAAATAAAGGTACTTTGATTGATGAAAGCTTCTGACAAAATAATATTGGGTGCACTAGAAAAATGCGATCTACCCGATTTGAGTATTCAAAACTTAGTTATGCGAGTAGACACCGGTGCTACTACCTCCTCACTGCATGTTGAAAATGTGGTTGAGTTTGAGAAAGATGGTAACAAATATATTCATTTTGATATTCACCCTGACTACTATGATGTCGATAAAATTACCCGTCATACGAGTAAGGTGGAAGCTATGCGGAGCGTAAAAAGCTCTACGGCCACTCGCGAAAGAAGATATTTGATTGAGACCACCCTTGTTATTGGCAATAATGCATGGCCAATACACATTACCTTAACCGACCGCTCTGAAATGACCTACCTAATGTTGCTGGGCAGAGAAGCAATGCAAGATAAAGTACTAGTGGATCCCAGTGCTGAATTTTTATTTTCTTGTTAAATCTTTGTTAATACCCTATAGTCTTAGTTAACAACAGGCATGTGATGCTTGTTGCTTAGTAGTGTCTTGGCAATGGCTCGTAAATTGGATTGAGCTTGTCCAAGCTTTTCAGTATATATTCTAAGTAATTTAGGAGCTACATCAGTGATACTAAACCATTTATGGGGTATCTATACCCATCCAAAGCAAGAATGGCAAAGCATAGACAAAAAGCACGAAAGCTATTTTTATGCCCTTAGCCATATTATGATTATCGCATTAATCCCATCTGCCATGGCTTATTATGCATCAGCGTATTTAGGCTGGGATATAGGCGCAGGCGTTACGGCTGATACCATTCGCTTAACCCAACAAAGCGCATTAAGTATGTCGGTGGCAATGTATTTTGGCTTGATTGTGGGAGTAGTTGCACTAGCGGTACTGATTCATGAATTAGCCCAGTCTTTTGACGCAGAGCCCAACTATACACAATCACTTGAAATTGCTGCATACACCGCTACCCCTCTATTTATGGCAGGCTTTGGTGCATTTTATCCACAGTTATGGTTCTTGATGTCGGTAGTATTGGTAGGTTTATCGTACTCGGTATACTTACTGTATACAGGTGTCCCTATTATGCTGCACATTCCTGAAGAAAAAGGCTTTATTTTCTCAAGCTCGGTAGTAACCTGTGGCTTGGTGTTAATGGTTATTCTAATGGCCGGCTCAGTTATATTGTGGAGCATGGGCTTGGGTCCACAGTACGCGTAAGTACACGTTGTTTTAACAACAAAAAAACCGCTTTTTAAAGCGGTTTTTTGTTGATGCGGTCACGTTGTAGCAACGCATGCACTTGTATCACTACTTCTGCAAATGCTCTGCGTGAAAACGCATGTGCTCGTCAATAAAACTGCTAATAAAATAATAACTGTGGTCGTATCCCTCACGCATATTTACTTGCAGAGAATAACCACTTTCTCGTGCTTGCTTTAGCAAGTTTTCAGTTTTTAACTGCTCCTCCAAAAACCCGTCAGCAGTGCCTTGTTCAATAAGCATTGGGCGTTGTTTTGCGCCTTGCTTAATGAGTTCACAGGCATCGTATTGTAGCCACGCTTGCGTGTTATCACCTAAATAATGACTGAATACCTTTTGCCCCCACGCACAAGCAACAGGATTACAAATAGGGCTAAATGCTGAAATTGAACTAAACATATTAGGATGTTTTAAGCCAATGGTAAGCGCACCGTGTCCGCCCATTGAATGGCCACTAATTGCACGCTTGGACGACACATTAAATGTTGTTTCTATTAACTCAAACAACTCTTTTACAATGTAATCGTACATTTGATAATGCGTACTCCAAGGTGCTTGGGTAGCATTTATGTAAAACCCAGCGCCAAGCCCCATATCGTAAGCACCATCTGGATCATCAGCAACGCCCTCGCCTCGCGGGCTTGTATCAGGCGCAACAATAGCGATACCAAGATCGGCGGCTATTTTCAAAGCACCCGCTTTTTGCATAAAATTTTCATCGGTGCAGGTTAGGCCCGACAACCAATACACAACCGGCACTTCTTGCTGCTGCGCCTGCGGCGGTAAATATACCGCGAAGCGCATTTGGCAGTTCGTTACCTTTGAAATATGCGTGTATTGTTGATGTAATCCACCAAACACTTTGGTTGACGAGACTTGCGTTACATCATATTGTGCTTCGTTAAGCTCAGTCATTTAACTTACCCTGCACTTGCTGCAACAACTTTGTCGCTGTCAGCAAAGTGGACTACCGAACGTATGCTTTTACCTTCATGCATTAAGTCAAAGGCTTGATTAATATGGTCAAGGGAAAGATTGTGGGTAATAAAATCGTCAAGCACAATTTCACCCTTTAAGTATTTTTCAACATAATCGGGTAATTCAGTACGCCCTTTTACCCCACCAAAAGCAGTACCGCGCCATACTCGGCCAGTGACCAATTGAAAGGGTCGCGTGCTAATTTCTTGTCCAGACCCTGCAACACCAATAATTACTGATTCGCCCCACCCTTTATGGCAACACTCAAGCGCACTGCGCATCACGTTTACATTGCCTATGCACTCAAACGAGTAATCAACGCCGCCGTCGGTCAGCTCAACAATTACATCTTGAATGGGTTTGTCATAGTTTTTTGGATTGATACAATCGGTCGCGCCTAACTTTTTCGCTAAATCAAATTTACTTTCATTTAGGTCTATCGCAATAATGCGGCTGGCTTTGGCCATTACTGCACCAATAACAGCCGACAAACCTATACCGCCTAAGCCAAATATTGCCACAGTGTCGCCTTGCTCCACTTTGGCAGTATTCATTACCGCACCAATACCCGTAGTTACGCCACAGCCGAACAAACACACTTCGTCAAGAGGCGCCGATTTATCGACTTTTGCTAATGAAATTTCTGGCAACACGGTATATTCTGAAAAAGTAGAACATCCCATATAGTGATACAAAGGCTTGCCGTCTTTATAAAAACGGCTGGTGCCATCGGGCATTACGCCCTTACCTTGGGTTTCGCGAATTTTTTGACATAAATTAGTTTTGCCCGACAAACAAAACTTACACTCACCGCACTCAGGCGTATATAAAGGAATAACGTGATCCCCCACAGCAACGGAAGTTACGCCTTCGCCAACTTGCTCAACAATGCCGCCACCTTCATGGCCAAGTACTACTGGGAACAGGCCCTCAGGATCTTCGCCTGACAAGGTGAAGGCATCGGTATGACACACACCTGTGGCAATAATTTTAACCAATACTTCGCCCGCTTTGGGCGGCATTACATCGATTTCTTCAATGCTGAGTGGCTCACCTGCAGCCCACGCCACTGCGGCTTTTGACTTGATAAATTCGGTCATGTTACGGTCCTTACTATTGTGTAATTAGTTTTGCTACAAATATGTACGACTTAGTTACTCATATTATGCATTTCTAGATTACTTAATTCTGCTTGTATTGTGGGGCTGCCTTTTGCAGCCTCGCCACGCGCTTTATCAATGCGTTCAAGGTAACCTTGATCTACGTCACCGGTCACATAATTACCATCAAAAACAGATGTTTCATAACGCGTAATAGATGCGTTTTCTTCGCTAACGGCATCTACCAAATCTTGAATGTCTTGAAAAATAAGCCCATCTGCTTTTATGCATTCACAAATCTGTGGAATTTCACGCCCATAAGCAATAAGTTCTGTTGCAGATGGCATGTCTATGCCATATACATTTGGAAACCTTATTTCAGGTGCTGCTGATGCAAAATACACCTTGTTTGCGCCAGACTCTCGCGCCATTTCAATAATTTGTTCTGATGTGGTGCCGCGCACTATTGAATCATCAACTAACAATACATTTTTACCTTTGAACTCAGAAGATATTGCATTTAGCTTTCTTCTAACTGACTTACGTCGTTGCGTTTGACCAGGCATGATAAACGTTCGGCCAATATAGCGATTTTTAACAAACCCTTGTCGATATGGCAAATTCAGCGTGTTGGCAATTTGTAACGCTACATCCATTGAGGTTTCTGGAATAGGAATAACCACATCAATGTCTAAATCTGACCACTCGCGTTTTATTTTTTCACCCAGTTTACGGCCCATATTTACGCGAGACGCATAAACCGATATTCCGTCAATGAACGAGTCTGGACGCGCAAAATATACAAATTCAAAAATACACGGATTATGACTGATTTGCGGTGCGCATTGTTTGGTAAATAATTCGCCCTCTTCCGATACATACACAGCTTCACCCGGCGCAACATCGCGTACAAAAGCAAAGCCAACAGCATCTAATGCAACACTTTCTGATGCCACCATATACTCATCGCCAGCAGCGGTAGTGCGTTTGCCTAACACTAGCGGGCGAATGCCGTTTGGATCTCTAAACGCTACCATACCGAAACCAATAATGGCAGCGACTACTGCATACGCACCGCGTATTTTAGTGTGAGCCGTTTCAACCGCTTTAAAAATATCGTCAGGGGTTACGTCTAAGTTAGTGGTACTGCTAAGTGCATGGGCGAAAATATTAAGCAATAATTCAGAATCAGATGTGGTGTTAATGTGTCTGCGTGCAATTCGAAATACTTCTTCTTGCAACTCATGGGCGTTGGTAAGGTTGCCGTTGTGCGCAAAGGCTATACCAAAGGGTGAGTTAACATAAAACGGTTGGGCTTCAGCTGAACTAGAAGAGCCTGCGGTAGGATAGCGACAATGCCCTATGCCCACGTTTCCGGTTAAACGCTTCATGTGTCGTGTGTGAAACACATCGCGCACTAAACCGTTAGCCTTACGCAAATTGAACATGTTGTTTTCGATTGTCATAATACCCGCAGCATCTTGACCTCTATGCTGCAATACAATCAATGCGTCGTAAATAGCTTGATTTACTGCTTCTTTGCCCACTATACCCACTATGCCACACATAATTACGCCTTAAAGTTGACTACACTGTTATTGGTCATTAATGAAACTTGACCGTTCTTTCATAAATTCAAAAAACCACTCTATAATGATACCAAATTCAGGTACTAATACCGAATCTTGCCACCAAGGAGCGCTTGCAAATGTTGTAAACGTGTCGATAAAAAAGAGCAAGGCGCTGACGATTAAGGCCCCTCTGAGAATACCAAATACTGCGCCTAACGCGCGATCGGTGCCGGTTAAGCCGGTAACTTTTACTAATTGAGACACGATATAATTAATGAGCGCGCCAACGATTAACGTACCAATAAACAAAATAGCGATTGAAGACGCGTTGCGCATCATTGGTTCGTCTATTTGCGTTAAAAATTGCGCTAAGTTTGAATAAAAAGTACGTGATATAAGAAACGCTGCCACCCATATGGCTAATGAAATCGCTTCTTTTACAAAGCCGCGTACCAAGCTAATAATAGCTGAAACGCCAATGATGCCAATAATGGTAAAATCAAACCAATTCATGGTGGTTGTTTTTTTCCTATGTGAGGATATGCAAACGCTTAATTTGATGGGGCGCAGTTTACCAAAATAAACTAACCAGCGCTAACCTCAAATGCGGTAATTTTACCTTTTAATTGCGTGATTTCTTGCAGGTGCGGTAAGGCCAGTTCCAACTTAGTTTTGTCTAATTCGGGGCCTACAAATACTTTGGTTAACTCGCCCACACTAGTCATTACTGGACGGCTATAAGCACGATAACCTGCGTTATTCAGTGTCTTCAGCAATTCTTTCACATTTTTCTCGTGCCTAAAGCTGCCCAGTTGCACCACCCATCCCGAATCTTTTACATCAATTGCGGTAAGTGATTGTTCAGCAGTAATATTGTTTGGCGTGTCGAGTTGGCTTTGATCAATGTTTTGATTAAGGCTTGTTGCGTTGTTTGCCACTGACTCGGTGGTATCGTCAGCTCCGGCTTCAGGCGTAGCAATTGCTTGACTGTTTTCACTCATTGCCTGATCAGCAAGCTCGGTGCTATTTGCAGATGCTGTATCTTGCGGCTCGTCAACGGGGCTTTCATTTAATACTTCAACGGGTCGCTCGAGCGCTTGTTCAATTCGGCTGGTGTCCATGGCTTCAATAGGCTGTACTTCGACTAAATCGCCACGAGCAGGGATATCCAAAAAGTTTTGTTGATTAGTGCTTTTTTCGCCATCTAAAAACTCAGGTAGCACAATCACTACCAAAGCTACCACAATAATGGTGCCTACTAATCTGTTTTGTAATGCGCTGCTCATTAAGCGTAAATTCCTATTTGCCCGCGTTGTATTTGCTAATTACTTTTATGTATCAATTGCATACACTCTGAAGCAACAATAAAAGACCCCACCACTAAAATCAAATCATTATTAGTCGCATCTTGCTGCGCAAGCCGTAAAGCGTCTTCAACACTGCTAAATGCCTCGGCGTGTTGTTCAATACTAGCTATTTTCTGCACAAAACGACTGGCTTTTTCACCGCGGTCACTAGGCAAGTCTGTACAGTACCATTTAACTGGCACTAACCGACTTAATTCATCTATGGTTGTTTCTACATTTTTGTCGGTAAGCATGCCAATCACAATAAAACACCGTTGATAATCAAACGACGACATTTGTTTTGCCAATAACTTGGCTGCGGCCTCGTTATGTGCCACATCAAGTACTACGGTTGGCGATTGTTTAATTATTTGCAAGCGACCAGGCATGTTTACAGTACCAATTAGGCCTTGTAAATCCGACTCAGATAACATTAGCGGAAAGGCTAAGTCACGATGCAGTGCAATGGCATGCAATACTGTAATGGCTGTCATCACATTAGGTGTTGGAATTAAACTGGTGCGCGTATCAAAGCTAAACGTGTGCCCGTTAATTGTGATGCTGTGGTCATTAAAATCTTGGCCTCGTAGCCAAATGTGTTGTGCTTGCTTGTTTGCAATATCAAGCAGTTCTTGATGCGCTTGCTCGTAGCCCACCACCACGTATTGATTCGGCTTTATAATACCCGCTTTTTCTTGGGCAATAAGCGCTGTGGTATCGCCTAAATAAGCTTGGTGATCAAGGCCTATACTGGTAATGACACCAATATGCGCATCAACAATGTTTGTGGCATCTAACCGGCCGCCCAAACCTACTTCAATTACAATCACATCAAGTGCCTGCACGGCACTGTTTACAGAATCTGCCTGTGGAGATGAAAATAGATAAAGTGCAGCTAAGGTAGCGTATTCGAAGTAACTTAAGCTTATATCACCACGTGCGTCTTCAATTGCACAAAAGGCATGGCAAATGTCGGCATTGCTAACTTCTTGGCCTTTAAGCCTAATACGCTCATTAAAGCGCTCGATATGAGGCGATGCATACACACCAACCGATAATCCCGCTTTTATACACGCCTGTTCAATAAAGCGACAAGTGGTGCCTTTACCATTTGTACCAGCAACAGTAACAATAGTCGCGTTGTGGTAATTAACATTTAGGCGATTAAACACCGCTTCACAACGAGACAAACCCATATCAATACTTTGATGATGGGTTTGTTCTATATAAGCAAGCCACTGCTCAAGGCTTGCATGTTTATTTGGCATAATAATACCTAATATTGCTCGCTACCAATATGTTCAACCCATTGCTTATTCAGCATTAGGTAATTCAACCACCGGCGCAGATTTAGCGTAGTGTAACTTATGCAAAATACTGAATACTTTATCGCGCATATTGCGGCGGTCAACAATCATGTCAATGGCGCCTTTTTCGAGCAAAAACTCACTACGTTGAAAGCCTTCTGGTAACTTTTCGCGCACCGTTTGCTCAATAACACGGGGGCCTGCGAAGCCAATTAGCGCCTTTGGTTCGGCAATGTTTATGTCGCCTAGCATAGCTAAACTGGCTGATACACCGCCCATAGTTGGGTCGGTTAATACCGAAATATACGGTAGGCCTTTTTCGCTCAGCTTCGCCAACGCCGCACTGGTTTTAGCCATTTGCATTAACGACAACAGGGCTTCTTGCATACGCGCTCCGCCACTGGTAGAGAAACAAATAAACGGACAGTTGTTTTCAATTGCTGCATTAACGCCTGCAACAAATTTGGCCCCTACTACCGACGCCATAGAGCCGCCTAAAAATGCAAACTCAAAACTGGCTACCACAATCGGCTTGCCATTTAATGTGCCCTTCATTACCACCAATGCGTCTTTTTCATTAGTGGCTTTTTGGGCGGCGTTTATACGATCTTTATAACGTTTAGAATCTTTGAATTTTAGAATATCTTGTGGTTCAAAATCGTTGGCCAACTCGTTTCTATCAGCACTGTCTAAAAATGCGTTGATTCGCCCTCTGGCAGTAATGCGCATATGGTGATCGCACTTAGGGCAAACTTCTAATTGTTTTTCTAATTCTGTTTTGTACAACACTGCATTGCATGAAGAACACTTGGTCCAAATGCCCTCAGGTACATTGCTTTTCATGCCCGACTGTGTTTTTGGCAGTATCTTTTCTATCCAACTCATGAAACATTCCTGTTTTTATCGTTTTATTACGAATACTTAACTGAGTATAGCGTATCAATGGGTAAATTAAACGCGCCGATTAAAACACAAAAGCCGCATTTACTGAATCTATAACTGGTCTAAAGTGTGACCCCATAACAGCAAATTAGTTTGGTATAAATAATGGTCCTAAATCTGTTTTAGGAATAGCAAACTCTTCTGGGTAGTCAACCTTAACCAAATATAAGCCATGAGGCTTTGCCGTTGCTGCAGCTTGGGTTCTGTCTTTTAAGGCCAATAAGTGGGCGAGCCAATCAACGTTTTGCTCCCCAGTACCTACCTTTATTAGCGAGCCGACAATGTTGCGTACCATATGGTGTAAAAATGCATTGGCTTTTACGTCAACAATGACATAACGCTGCATGCGATACACACTAATTGCTTCAATATGCCTATATGGCGTTTTACTTTGGCAATGCGACGCTCTAAACGAAGTATAGTCGTTTTCACCCACTAAACATTGGGCGCTTTCATGCATCAAGGCTTCATTTAGTGGTTCAAACACATGGGTCACGCCATTACCGAATACGCCACTGCGCAATGGATTGTTGTAAATAATATATCGATACCTGCGCGCAAATGCGGTATATCTGGCATGAAAATCAAATGATACTGGTTTTGCCCAAGTAACAGCTATATCAGGTGGCAATATAGTGTTCATACCACGGGTGTAAGCTTTTAAAGGCCGTTCAACTTGCGTATCAAAATGCACGACTTGAGCGGTTGCATGCACACCTGCGTCGGTGCGACCTGCACAAGTAATGGTAACCTTTTCAATTAAAATTTTGGCTAAGGCATCCTCTACTTGCTTTTGAATAGAATCAGCATGGGCTTGTCGCTGCCATCCTCTGTAATTTGAGCCAGTATATTCGATGCCTAGGGCAATGCGCTGGCCCATTCTTGGTGTGCTAGTATCGGTCATTACGGCTGTGCTTATCGCGTTTGATTACGACGTTGACGCTGACCTGAACTGACTTTATTCAGCTTGTGCTTGCGCACGCTTCGGCGCATGCGACTTAACTTGGTATGATCAAGGGTTTCGGGCTTGTGTATTTTGCTTACGGTTTCAGGCGGAAGTTGCACCATTTTTCGCAAGCTATTTAAATTATCGATGTCTAGTTCTACCCATGCGCCTTGGGGCAAACGTTTAAACAATTCTAAGTTGCCATAGCGCACTCTAATTAAGCGGCTCACTTGCAAACCCTGTGATTCCCACAAGCGACGCACTTCTCTGTTGCGGCCCTCAGACAAGGTAACATTAAACCAGTGATTTAAGCTTTCAGGATCGCTGGGGCGCACATGGATGTGATTAAACTTAGCCATGCCGTCTTCTAGCTCTACGCCGGCGCTTAAAGTACGTAAAATAGCAGGTGTCACATCACCAAATACGCGTACTGCATATTCACGCTCAACCTCATGACTTGGATGCATTAAGCGATTTGCTAACTCACCGTCGTTGGTAAACAACAGTAATCCACTTGTATTTATGTCAAGGCGCCCTACGGTTATCCAGCGTTCGCCTTGTAAGTGCGGTAAACGTTCAAATACAGTGGGCCTGCCTTCTGGGTCAACGCGCGCGCACAACTCGCCTTCAGGTTTGTTGTACATCAGTACCCTACAGGGTGACTTTTCTTTATTACGGGTAATTTCGTGGCCATCAACCACAACTTTATCGTTTATTTCGACTCTGTCGCCTAAGCTAGCTTTTTTGCCATTTACGCTTATGCGCCCTTCTTGAATCCATCGTTCCATTTCACGGCGTGAACCTAAACCGTTATTGGCCAGCACTTTTTGTAGCTTCTCAGATACAGGTGTTTTTGATGTCATTAGTGTATGTTTGCCTTATCAGCAGGCAATAAATCGCCTTGTGTTTGCTCTTTGTCAAGTGTTACCTCTGCCGCACTAGACGCCGCTATAGCAGCATCTATATTAGCAGCAAACTCTTCTGCAGAAGGTAATTCACTTAACGACTTTAAAGAAAAATAATCCAAAAATATGGATGTGGTGGCGAGTAATGCAGGCCTACCAGGGACTTCTTTATGCCCCACTACTTTAATCCAGTTTCGTTCAGTTAACGAACGTATAATATTACTACTTACCGCCACACCGCGTATGTCTTCTATTTCACCGCGTGTTATAGGTTGTTTGTAAGCAATGAGCGCCAAGGTTTCAAGCATCGCGCGAGAATATTTGGGTACGGTTTCTTGCCATAACTTACTGAGTAATTGCCCTAAGCCCGACTCAGATTGAAACCGGTAGCCCGATGCCACTTTCAGTAGCACAATGCCACGACCCGCATAATCAAGTTCCAACTCTTTTAAGGCTTTGTTTAATTGCCGGGTAGAAACCTGTAAATCTGACAATATTGTGCTGCGCATACGATCAACGCTTAAGGGTTGTTCGCTTACAAAAATAGCAGCCTCAACGAGTTGCTTGAGTTGTTGGTCAGATATCTTGCTCATATTCACCTAGTTTAACATGAAGATTGCCAAAAGGTGCGCCTTGTTCCAATACAATCAACGATTCTTTTACCAATTCCAAAATAGCTATAAACGTAACTACCACGCCCGCTTTGCCCTCAGTCGCCACTAACAATTCATCAAGCGGTGTAAAGCGGCTGTGGGATAGAGTTTGCAGAATACGGCTCATACGCTCTCGGGTAGACAATACCTCGCGATCTATCTGGTGATTGTCGAATGCACTAGCGCGTTGCATGACCTGATAAAAGGCCACCACTAGCTCTTGCAATTGCACTTGTGGCAGGTGTTTTATGGGCTGCACGTTGTCGCTAACATCGGCATGGGCGAGATGAATATCGCGTTGTAAACGCGGCGCCAAATCAAGGCCTTCAGCCGCCTTTTTAATTCGCTCATATTCTTTTAAACGGCGTATTAATTCGGCTCTAGGGTCAACTTCTTCTTCATCATCATTATTGTATACAGGCAATAACAAGCGCGACTTAATTTCGGCCAGCATTGCCGCCATCAACAAGTACTCGCCAGCAAGCTCAAGCTTCACATCGGTCATTACATCTACGTATTCCATGTATTGCTGCGTAACTTGCAATACCGGTAGCTCAACAATATCGAACTTTTGTTTACGAATAAGATACAAGAGTAAATCTAAGGGCCCCTCAAAGGTTTCTAGAATAACCTCAAGTGCCTCGGGCGGAATGTATAAATCTTCGGGCTTGGTAATTAACGCTTCGCCATTAACAAAGGCTAGGGCTAGGGGCTGCTGCTGACTTATTTGCGCAGCAGGCTCGCTAGTTGCTTGCTCGGAAGCATTCGAACGGGGATTAATAGGCTCAGCCATAAGCTTACTCAAACGGCGCTGGGTCACCACTACCGTGTCTAATAATGGTTGACTCACCTTCTGACATATCAATAACGGTGGTGGCCTGCTCACCCAAATAGCCACCATGAATGATTAAGCCTACGCGGCGCTCAAGCTTATCTCTGATATCATCAGGGTCGCTTTCAGCAATGTCGGCGTTGGGTAAAATTAAGGTTGTTGACATTAGCGGCTCGCCTAGCTCTTCCAATATAGCTAACGCAATTGGGTTGTTTGGTACACGTATACCAATGGTTTTGCGTTTTGGATTTTGTAAGCGTTTAGGCACCTCTTTGGTGGCTTTTAAAATAAAGGTGTAAGGGCCTGGCGTATTATTCTTAATTTGCCTGAACGCCGTATTGTCTACCCGCGCATATAAAGACAATTCAGACATGTCTCTACACATTAAAGTAAAGTTATGATTTTTGGGAATATCACGAATTTGGCAAATTTGTTCAAGCGCCCGCTTGTTCTCCATTTGACAGCCAATGGCATAACCAGAATCGGTCGGATAAACCACCACTTCGCCGTTTTTAATTAACTCGCAGGTTTGTTTAATTAGGCGTGTTTGTGGTGTGTCGGGATGGATGTAAAAAAACTGACTCATGAGTTTGGCTTCTTGGTTACCTGTGCGCCAGAAGTATACCAAACATTTGTGCGTGTCGCTCTATTTAAAACATGGCTAACATTAGCTTATATAGTGCTATTGTTAGCCATGTATCAAGATGTCTACTTGCTAACTACGATTCACCTCGCTACTACTCGCAGTACCCGCGGCCCATTTGTAAAATAGTGGCGTAAGCAACAAGCCAAATACCGTCACACCAATCATTCCAGCGAACACTGCCACACCCATTGCTTGACGCATCTCTGCGCCTGCTCCCGATGCTAGCACTAGCGGTAGTACCCCCATAATAAAGGCAATTGACGTCATCAATATAGGGCGCAAACGTAATCTAGCGGCTTGCATTACTGCATCAAACGCAGACATGCCCTGATGTTGAAGCTCTTTTGCAAACTCTACAATTAAAATGGCGTTTTTAGTCGCAAGCCCTACCAACACAATTAGGCCAATTTGCGTAAAGATATTGTTGTCGCCACCATAAATATTGACACCAACGATTGCCGACAACAAGGTCATTGGCACAATTAAAATAATCGCCACGGGTAAGGTTAGGCTTTCATATTGCGCCGCTAAGACTAAAAAAACCAACACCACAATTAAGGGCAACACAAGCAATGCAGTATTGCCGGCTAGTTCTTGTTGATACGCCAAATCAGTCCACGTGTAATCAACACCCAATGGCAACGTCGCTTGTAGAATTTTTTCCATCGCGGCTTGCGCCTCGCCGCTACTGAAACCTGCACTGGGTCCAGCATTGATATCAGCTGTGGTGTAACCGTTATAACGCATTACGCGATCAGGTCCCGCCACATTGCTAATACTAACAAAAGAACCAAGCGGTACCATATCACCGTTGTTGTTGCGCAATTCTAGTTGTTCAATTTGCGAGGGCTCTTGGCGAAAGCCTTGTTCAGCTTGTAGGTTAACCTGATACGTACGGCCAAATTGGTTGAAGTCATTTACATACAATGAACCTAGGTATATTTGCATGGTTCTAAAAATATCACTAATAGACACGCCTTGGCTTTTTGCTTTATCGCGGTCAATATCAACTTGCAACTGCGGCACATTTACTTGATAGCTTGAAAATACACCGGCTAGCTCGGGCGTTTGCCAAGCCTGCATGAGCACTTCTTGGGTGACCTTAAATAACTCGTTATAGCCTAAGTTACCTTTGTCGAGTAACTGTAGTTTAAATCCGCCTATAGTACCCAAGCCCTGAACGGGAGGCGGCGGAAAAATAGCAATAAAGGCCTCTTGGATACTGCCAAACTGCGCACCTAAATCCGCCGCTATGGCATTAGCTGACAATGCATCGGTATTGCGTGCATCGAAGTCTTTTAAGGTGACAAACACAATTCCGGCATTGGTACTGTTAGTAAAACCATTAATACTTAAGCCAGGAAAGGCAACGGTAGACTCAACGCCCGGATGCTTGAGCGCCATGGCCGACATTTCCCGAATCACTTGTTCCGAACGTTCAAGCGAAGCTGCATCGGGTAACTGAGCAAAGCTCACTAAATATTGCTTATCTTGCCCCGGTACATAGCCTGTTGGCGTGTTCACAAACTGCATACCCGTTAGCCCAAGCAAACCCGCATACAATATGCCAACAATAGCGCCCGAGCGTAAGATACGTAAAATTGCACCTGAATATACTTGCTGCAAGCGACTAAAAAAGGCATTAAACGGCGTAAATACCCACCTACCAAATAAACGGTTAATGCCACGTGTTAACAAGTCGTGTTTGGCCTGTTTAGGCTTAAGTAACAAGGCGGCCAATGCTGGACTTAAGGTAAGTGAGTTAAACATAGAAATTACCGTAGAAATGGTAATGGTAAGTGCAAATTGCTTATAAAATTGCCCTGTCAAGCCCGACATGAATGCCGTAGGAATAAACACCGCAGCCAATACAAGGGTGGTAGCAACTATGGGGCCGGTTACCTCTTTCATTGCTTTTTCTGTTGCCTTTATGGGCGATAATCCCTCTTCAATATTCCGTTCAACGTTTTCGACCACAACAATGGCGTCATCTACTACAATGCCAATGGCTAATACCAAACCAAATAACGACAATGCGTTTAGTGAAAACCCCAGTAAATGCATGACGGCAAACGTTCCTACCAGAGACACAGGCACTGCCACTAAGGGGATAATAGACGCACGCCACGTTTGCAAAAACAAGATAACCACTAATACAACTAACAGCACCGCTTCAAATAGCGTTTTAACCACCGCTTCTATCGATCCTCGAACAAAAACCGTGGGGTCATAGACAATTTCATAATCAAGGCCTTGGGGGAAAGCTTGCTTAAGTACGGCCATGCGCGCCCGCACGTTGTCTGAAATTTGTATGGCGTTTGAGCCTGCCGCCTGAAAAATAGGTAATGCTACCGCTGACTTATTGTTTAATAATGAACGCAAGGCATAGAAATCAGAGCCTAACTCTATTCTTGCCACATCTTTTAGACGCACGATTTCGCCATTGTCGCCAATTTTTATAATGATGTTTTCAAACTCTTCAGGAGTTTCAAGCCGACCTTTTACATTGATTAATAACTGAAAATCACTACTACCGCTAGGTTGCGCACCTAAACTACCCGCTGCAGCCTGTTGATTTTGTTCACTAATGGCATTGGCCACATCCATGGCGGTTAAATTCAAGTTGGCCACCTTACTTGGATCGACCCAAATCCGCATGCTGTATTCACCCGCACCGAATAGTTGTACGTCACCAACACCCGCAATACTGGCTAATTCGTTTTTAACATTGATATGCGCATAGTTAGATAAATACAGCGTATCGTAAGTATCGTCTGCAGACGTTAAATGCACCACCATGGTAAGATCGGGGGATGATTTTTTAGTGGTCACTCCCAACCTTTGTACTTCTTGTGGCAACCTTGCGAGCGCCCTATCAACCCGTGATTTTACGTGGGCTTCTGCCAAATCAATATTAGTGCCTATGGCAAAAGTAACGGTTAGCTTCATGCGCCCATCGGTGGTTGCCTGAGATGACATATACAGCATACTTTCTGTACCCTGCAACTCTTGCTCAATAGGAGCTGCAACGGTTTCGGCAATAGTTTTTGGATTGGCGCCGGGATAAGCTGCCGACACCACGACAGTAGGTGGCACAACTTCTGGATATTCGGTTATGGGTAGCTGTGAAACCGACAACGCGCCGGCGATGAATATTAAAATTGACAGCACCGCCGCAAAAATGGGGCGGCGAATGAAAAATTGTGAAAAATTCATAATATTCCTAGTGGCCAATGCTAACCAACGGCACGGACTGGCTGCGTTTCGCCGCTATCGAATCATTGTGCAATTTTTGTATACGAGCGATATTGTTTTGTGTTTGTTTGATCGCCGCCATGCTCGACGGACTTGCCATTTCAACCATATTGGTTTGTACTGCCGTTCCAGGTTGAATACGCTGTAGACCATTTACCACAATATTGTCTCCCGGTAACAAACCGCTGGTAATAATGCGTAATCCTTGTACTTTTTCGCCCAACATTACAGCCCGGTATTCCGCCACGCTGTTGTCGTTTACCACCAGCACATATTTATTGCTTAAATCAGTGCCAATTGCTGCATCTTGAATTAATATTGCATTTTCTTTCACGCTGCCAAATACCCGCAAACGGCTAAATAAGCCAGGTACTAGCATATCGTTTTCATTACTAACAACTGCCCTAGCGCGTATTGTGCCTGTTTGCGTGTTAATACGGTTATCCACAAAATCAATCACCCCACTAATATTATATTGGTCATTTTGCACACTCATAAGTACCGGCATTGCTTGAGCATTTGCATTTGCCGCTTTGTATTCTAGTAAAGTTGTTTGATTGGCATCAAAATACGTATATAACTCGTTAGTTGAAACCAAATTAGTGAGCACCGATTGACCCGCTGTCACCAAATTACCCCGCGTGATGTACGCATGTGATACCTTGCCGCTTATTGGTGCTTTTACCTGCGTATAACTCAATTGTAAGTTAGCTAAGTCTAGCGCCGCATTCACCGCATCAACGCGTGCTTTGCTTTGCTCAACATTGGCCTCACGTTCGTCGAGTTGACCGATTGAAACCGCTCGTTGCGCACTTAACTTAGTCGCTCGAGCAAATTCTTTTTTGGCCAATTTATATTGGCTATTGGCACTGGCTAAATCGGCTTTTAAGCGATTCACTTCAGCTACAAAAGGCGCAGAGTCTATGCTAAACAATACATCATTTTGTTCCACAGTAGAGCCTTCAGTAAAGTGAACCTGCTCAATGTAACCCGATACCCTAGGACGCAGCTCAATGCTTTGCGGGGCTTGTGTAATACCGGTAAATTCATGCCAATCGGCTAAGTTAGCAACAGCCACCGGCGCAACCTCCACACTTGGAGCAGTAAGGTTTTGCTGTGTTACTTGTTGCTCACCACAGGCACTCAGTGCAGCCAGCGCGACAATCGTTAATGTAATAGTGCGTAAATGCGTCATGATGTTTCTCTTTCTCGTATTTGATGCCACGATAATAAAGGCAACCAAAGCATTAATATAATTATATAAAAATATACAATATATTTTTTAATGTGATACATTAAACTATTAACAAAATAGTCGAAAACTTTACATCCTGTAACATAAAGAAATGATGTAACACACTGTTTATATTGATAAAAAGGAAACCCACGTGCGGCCACAAGAACTCAATTTGTTAATTATTTTTGATGCAATAATGACCGAGGGCAGTATAAGCCGCGCGGCAGATCGTCTATCAATGACACAACCTGCTGTTTCCAATGCAGTGAGTCGAATGCGCGTGGCATGGAAAGACGACTTATTTGTAAAAGATGGCCGCAATATTAAACCCACATTAAAAGCCATTAACATGTGGGAGCAAATAAAACAGCCCATAAATGAATTGTCGTCAGTGATAAAACCCAACGACTTTGAGCCTGCAACCAGTAATCGTACCTTTAGAATTGCTGCCGCAGATATTGTGGTACAAATGATGATGGTTGGCTTACGCAAAGAAATAGAAGCACATGCGCCAGGTATCAACGTACACATGACCCCTTATACCATCGTTAATACTAGCCAAGTACTCGATAACGCTTCAGTTGACTTAGTAATTGGTGCGGGCGACAGTCAAGTGGGCAACATTCGCAGCGAGCATTTGTTTCATCCTCACTATATTTGCGCGATGCGGCCCGATCATCCATTGGCCAAGAATAAGATGAGTCTTACTGAGTTTGCTAGCGCACAACACTTATTAGTATCTTTGTCGGGCGATGTAGTTGGCGTAACCGATGAAGTGTTGGCCCAACAAGGTTTGAGCCGCCGTATCGCAATGTCGGTAAATCAATTTAGTATGGTCAGTGCATTACTGGCTAGCAGTGACCTAATATGTGTGGTGCCCTTAGCTGGAATTACCCAAGGCTTAATATCAGGTGAAATTACCGGAACCTTGCCACCCATTGAGCTATCCCCGCCTGGCGCAAACTTATTCTGGCATACACGCCAAGATAAAGATGTTGGCTTAATGTGGTTACGAAATACCGTAAAACGTATTATTAAAGAGTCTGAAGCCAAGAATATCGCCGATGCGATGCCAAAACTTTGTGGGAACAGTAAAGAGTTGTGTGCCAAACTAAAAGTGAGTTAATTCCGGCGTAAGCTAGGTAGTTATACTAATCGCATTACGCGAAAAACACTGCCATATTGGCTGAATGGTATCAGGGAGATGCAAGCGCCTGCCTAACTCGGTCCATTTAGACGGAGCGTGAAAATCACTGCCCGCTGACCCCGCAAGTTGCGCCTCCAGCGCAATGCTGATCATTAAATCGTGTTTGGCTTTCGCTAAATTTGGATGCTGTACTTCCATACCATCGCCCCCACATTCAGCGAACTCTGCCGCTAAGCGCCGCAACCACTTGGTGGTCATGTCGTAATGAAAAGGATGGGCAATGACCGCTTTTCCCCCTGCCTCATGGATCCATTGCACTGCAGTTTGAATATCTATCCAATTGGGCACCGCATAAGCTTTTTTCTTTTGACCTAAAAAGCGTGTAAATGCTTGCTGCAAATGACCGCATTCACCTCTATTAACTAAAGCTTGTGCGATGTGCGCTCGACTAATACAGCCTGTAGAATGAGGTGCCGCTACCACAAGCGCTTTTGCTTCTGGCAGAATATCTTCAATACCTATTTTGGCTAATTTATGACATATTTTTTCAGCCCGTTGCTCGCGTTTTTGAATTTGGCTGTCAAGACGTGACAAAAATGTTGAACAGGTATGGTCAACATCTAAGCCTAAGATATGGATTTCAAAGCCATGCCATGATGTTGAGATTTCGGTACCGCTTATTACCTGGGTGACTTTTTTACCCAAAGCCATTTGCTCATGCATGTATGTCATCGCCGGCACGATGGCGTCTACACAATCATGATCCGTTATGGCAAGGTAATCTACCTGCATTTGCTGAGCTCGTATTAATAATTCAGGAACACTCAGTTTACCATCTGAGAAGTGGGTGTGACTGTGTAAGTCAATATTAAGCAAGTGGCTTGGCCTTTGGTTAAATTAAGTTAAATGTAATAAAAAAGCGCTTTGAATACAGGGGTATCCAAAGCGCCTTTATGGTCGCATGCTACAGTGAGCTTACGCCCATATTCCATAAGGTAAAGCCATAGATGTCAGCATATTGCTCAATGGTTTTACTAACAGGAGTACCCGCACCGTGACCAGCATCGGTTTCAATGCGAATTAAGGTAGGCATGTCGCCAGCTTGGTGCGCTTGCAACTCAGCCGCAAACTTAAACGAGTGCGCAGGTACAACGCGATCGTCATGGTCAGCTGTGGTAACCATAGTAGCGGGGTAACTTACACCTTCACGCACATTGTGCAAAGGCGAATACCCTTTTAAATAAGTAAACATTTCTTCGCTTTGCTCTGACGTACCATAATCGTATGCCCAACCTGCACCCGCAGTAAAGGTATGATAACGAAGCATATCAAGCACGCCTACTGCAGGTAGCGCAACAGCGGCTAACTCAGGAGCTTGGGTCATTACTGCACCTACTAGTAAGCCGCCGTTTGAACCACCGCGTATGGCTAACTTACTGCTATTTGTGTACTTATTGTCTATTAGGTAATTAGCTGCGGCAATAAAGTCATCAAACACGTTTTGTTTTTGCATTTGCGTACCGGCTTTGTGCCATGCTTTGCCATATTCACCACCGCCACGAATATTAGGCACAGCATAAATACCGCCTAGTTCTAACCATGCGGCCACAGTTGAACTATAACGAGGCGTTAGACTTATATTAAAGCCACCATAAGCATATAGCATTGTAGGGTTGTTGCCATCTAACACCGTGTCTTGATGATGGGTGATGATCATAGGCACTTTCGTGCCATCTTTTGACGCATAAAACACTTGTTTCGATACAAACTTGCTGCCATCGAACTCGGTTGCAGGTTGGTTAAACAGTGTAGATTCGCCGCTGGCTACGTCAAGCGCATAAATGGTAGTTGGCATAGTGTAATTGGTAAACGTGTAGTACGCTGTGGTGTCGGTCTTTTTGCCACCAAAACTACCAGCACTGCCAATTGCAGGTAATTCAATGGTGCGCAGCTGTTCACCCGCCATGTTGTATTGATACACTTTTGAAATAGCATCTACCATGTACTCAGCAAAGATATATCCGCCGGCAGTACTTGGAGACAATACATTATCGGTTTCAGCGATAAGATCTTGCCAGTTATCAACACTAGGGTTGCTAGCATCTACCACCACTATTTTACTGTTGGGAGCATTGTGATTGGTGACCAACACTAACTTATCGCCGTCGTTGGTTAACATGTAAACGTCTGAATCAACGTTATCTTTTACCACTTTAAAGCCAGCTTCAGGGTTATTTAGGTCTTTTAAAAATGCTTTGTTACCTGAGGTAGATACTGCTGCAGAAACTAACAAATAGCGATTATCTTCACTCACTTGCGCACCAACATAGCGATGTTTTTCTGCGTCAGTGTGACCGAACACTTTCATGTCATTGGCTTGCTTGGTGCCTACTTTATGGTAATACAACTTATGCTGATCGGTTTTTTCGCTTAGCTCTGAACCTTCAGGCTTGTCATAGCTAGAGTAATAAATGCCTTCATTTTTATACCACTGCATACCGCTAAATTTAACATCTTTTAAGGTTTCGCCTATTAATGCTTTTGTTGCGGTATCAATAAAATAAATTTCGCGCCAATCACTGCCGCCCGTAGACGTTTGATAGGCCGCAATAGAGCCGTCATCAGAAAACGATAAACCCGAAAGCGACACGGTACCGTCTTCACTAAATTGGTTAGGGTCTATAAAAACTTCAGCCTCACCATCTGCTTTTTGACGATACACTACGCTTTGATTTTGCAAGCCGTCATTTTTATAAAAATAGGTATACTCGCCTTCTGTGAAGGGTGCAGAGACCCGCTCGTAGTTAATCAAGTTTTTTACCGTTTCAGCGATTTGTTCGCGATATGGAATTTGCGATAAATACGATTGTGTCACTGTATTTTGGGCTTTTACCCATTCACCTGTTTCGTCACTGCGGTCATCTTCTAACCAGCGATACGGATCGGCAACCGACGTACCAAAGTAAGTATCAACCACATCACCCTTACGGGTAGTTGGATAAGTAATAGAAATGTTCGCAGTCTCCATATTTTTTGCGGCTTCAGTTTGCGCATCATTTTGCGGCTCACACGCCATCAACGTAGTTGCCAGCGCCACGGCCGATGCTACTTTAAACGTTTTTACAATCATCGATATGTCTTCCTATTTCTGTCGTTTTTTTATATTTATATTTTTCAGCTCCCATAATGTAAGTATTTCACTCCCTTTTGTCTACGCCAACCCCCCTAAAAAAATTAATGGGGTCAGAGTACATTAATCCAAAATTTTACGAACAGGCATACCTTAGTAACAAATATTATGTCGATATACGCCAATATTTGACCATTACGACTTATTGAGGCTTGACTTTAGATGCGTTTTGGTTTCTTCTATAGCCCTTATTAAAGAGCACGTCAGCGTACATTTAATAAGCACCGTTAGAGTGGTTTGAAAAACACAAACAATCGCCAATTAGGCCCTTATAAAACGAATAAGAGAAAAGAAATGCAAATTATAACAGCACATAAACAATTATCTTGGTGGTGGCATAACTGAACCTAGGGCTCAGCATGCATGTGTGCACGCATTTCCAAGGCCCATTTAGGGCCTTTTTTGTTGCAAAATTTCGCGTTATATCAAAACAATAAAACATGGCCCGACAAACACTACCATTATTGATTAACTACAGTATTAGAAAGGAACAATAGCCATGAATTTGTCGGACTTAGGCACCGAACCAGGCACGGTTGAGAGTATCCAAATTGAAGCGCCCTACATTGCAAACCCACTGGTTGCATACGAACATTTAGCAGCAAACAATTCCATACTGCTGGAATCGGCTGAAATAGATAGCAAAGACAATTTAAAAAGCTTATTGCTTATTGATGCCGCCTTACGTATTGAATGCAACCAGCATCACGTTAGCGTAAAAGCGCTGTCGGCTAATGGGGAGGACGTACTGCCGTTTTTAGCGCAGCAGTTACCTGCGCAACTTAGTTCGCAAACGCCATCAAAACTTGAATTTAGCTTTGACCACACCAACAACGATGTCGATGAAGACGAACGGCTGAAATTGCCAAGTGTATTCGATGTACTGCGTACCCTAAAACAATCATTTACTGCACTCAGAGACCACGATCATGCGGTATTTTTAGGAGGTGTATTTGCCTATGATTTACTTGGTACATTTGAATCATTACCCGACGTACCAGACTCACTGAACACATGTTCTGACTACGTGTTTTATTTAGCCGAAACGCTAATTTTAGTAGATCATCAAGCGCAACATACACAAATTATAGGCAGTGTATTTAGCGGTGAAAACGTTGCCAATGCGTATTTTTCGGTACATAAACGACTCGAAAAAATACGTAATGAGCTAAGCCAAATAACCTACCCAAACGATGAATTACTCCCGCTTAACAACAACGCAAACGTTAGTGAAAATAAAGACGACAAAGCTTACTGCGAAGATGTTATTGCCTTAAAAGAAAACATTTTAGACGGTGATATTTTCCAAGTAGTCCCCTCTAGAACCTTCAGTATTAGTTGTCCCAACTCTATCGTTGCTTACCAACAACTCAAACTTACCAATCCTTCTCCTTATATGTTTTATATGCGTGATGAAGGCTTTGTTATTTTTGGCGCTTCGCCCGAGTCAGCAGTAAAGTATGAAGCTAACAACAATCAACTTGAAGTTTATCCAATTGCCGGCACTCGCCCACGAGGCAAGCGCAGCGATGGCAGTATAGATGTTGATTTAGATAGCCGCCTAGAGCTTGACTTGCAACAGGACCAAAAAGAAAAGGCCGAGCATATTATGCTAGTTGATTTAGCGCGTAACGATGTGGCCAGAGTGAGTAAACCCGGCACTCGACACGTAAAAGACCTGCTAAAAGTAGACCGATATTCCCACGTAATGCACTTGGTATCGCGAGTGGCTGGCGAATTACGCGACGATTTAGACGCCTTACACGCGTACCAAGCATGTATGAACATGGGCACATTGGTAGGCGCACCCAAAATTAGCGCCGCTAAATTAATTAGAGATACTGAGCAACAGCGCCGCGGCAGCTACGGCGGTGCCGTGGGCTACTTTAACGGAAAAGGCGATTTTGACACGTGCATTGTAATACGCTCGGCATTTGTGAAAGACAATATTGCGCATGTACAAGCTGGCGCCGGCGTGGTCAATGACTCGGTTCCGCAATCAGAAGCCGATGAAACACGCGTAAAAGCGCAAGCTGTAATCGCCGCAGTAAAACGCAGCCTCAGCAGTAACCGTACACAAAACGAGGAGCAATAAGATGTCTGCAAGCAACATATTTGTAGTATTACTCGACAATCAAGACTCCTTTACATACAACCTAGTAGATGAACTACGAGTACTTGGCGTAACGCTAACGGTTTACAGAAATACCGTACCTAGCGCGCAAGTCATGGCAAAGTTGGCCGAATATAGTCAGTATGGCCCTACGTTATTAATGTTGTCTCCGGGGCCGGGTGCGCCAAGCGAAGCGGGTAATATGCCCAATATTATCGAACAAGCAAAAGGTAAGTATCCGGTGTTAGGCATTTGTCTTGGTCATCAAGCAATTGTAGAAAGTTACCACGGTAAGGTGGGTCGTGCACCACAGGTTATGCATGGCAAATCATCACTGATGCAGCACAACCATGCCGATATTTTTAATGACCTACCGCTGCCTATGTCGATTGCTCGATACCATTCTTTGGTTGCCTTGGATGTACCTGAATGTTTGCAGACAATTGCTCATATAGACAGTTTACCTATGGCGATACTGCACGAAACTGATAATATGCTGGGCTTTCAATTTCACCCTGAATCGGTGCTTACCTGCAATGGCAGCCAGTTGTTATTCCAAGCCATGCAGTATTTAGTCAACATGCCTATGTTAACAAAGACCGAAGCACAAGGAGGTAATCATGCCAGTTGATTTTACAAGCGAATTTGAACACATTTGCGCAAAACAGCATTTATCGCAAGAAAGTGCGTGTGCGCTTTTTACGCAAGTATTAAACGGCGACCTTGACCCCATTTTGCTGAGTGCCCTATTAAGTGCGCTTAAAACAAAAGGTGAAAGCACTGAAGAAATCGCAGGCGCGGCAATGGCTATGCGTAACAGTGCAGTGAAGTTTGACCGTCCTGACTATGCTTTTAGTGATTTGGTGGGTACTGGCGGCGATGGCCATAATACCATTAATATCTCCAGTGCCGCCTCTATTGTTGCAGCAAGTTGCGGCATTAAAGTTGCCAAACATGGTAATCGTAGCGTATCGAGTAAGTCTGGCTCTAGTGATTTGTTTGCCGGCTTTGGCGTAAAGCTCGATATGTCACCCGCAACTGCTAGACAATGTTTAGACCAAGCCAATTTTTGCTTTTTAGCCGCCCCCACTTATCATACCGGCATGAAACACGTTATGCCGGTGAGAACAGCATTAAAAAGTCGCACCCTATTTAATATTTTAGGGCCCTTAGCTAACCCAGCTAACCCAACTCACGGCATTTATGGCGTGTATACACCCGACTTGCTTGTCCCTTACGCACAAACATTGCTGAACTTAGGCCATAACAATGCATTGGTGGTGCATGGCAGCGGGCTTGATGAAATCGCTTTACATGGCGACACGCAAGCAATACATGTGCATGACGGTAAGTGCAAACACATAACACTGTCACCCGCTGATTTCGGTATTGCCGAGCAAGCACTTGATCACATTAAAGGCGACACGCCTGAATATAACGTGGCGGCTATAAGAAAGGTATTGGCCGGAGATGGAGCACAGGCTCATACTCATGCCATTGCTATTAATGCAGCTAGCTTATATTGGCTGCACCATCAAGAGCTATCACTTAAACAATGTTTTGAACTTGTAATGTCAGCAATTGAAGCAGGTAAACCGCTGGCCACTATAGAACTCGCCGCACGCATTAGCCAAGGAGCTGAATAAATGAGTAGTAGCACACCTAATGTTTTGCAGCGAATTGTTGCTGACAAACGTGAAGAGATTTCCGCAAAGAAAGAGGCCTTTCCACTAGCGTCGTTCATCGATGACCTGCGCCCAAGCACGGTTTCTTTTTATGATGCACTAGCAAAACCCGGTACAAGCTATATTTTTGAATGTAAAAAAGCATCACCATCAAAAGGCCTTATTAGAGAAAACTTTGATTTAGATGAAATCACCAACGCTTATAGCAAGGAAGCAGCATGTTTTTCAGTACTCACCGATGAAAAATACTTCCAAGGTAAATTTGAATATTTACAATATGTGAGCAACAAAGTTACTCAACCTGCATTGAATAAAGACTTTTTTGTAGAGGCCTACCAAATTTACTTGGCTCGCCATTTAGGCAGTAACGCAGTGTTACTTATGTTGTCAGTATTGACCGACGAAGAATATACATCACTAAGTGCCTTGTGCGCCCAATACAATATGGATGTTTTAACCGAAGTCAGTAACATTGAGGAAACAGAGCGCGCGTTAGCACTAGGGGCAAACATAATTGGCATCAACAACCGTGATTTACGAGACTTATCAACTGACCTTGCCACCACCGAGGCCTTAGTGCCAATTATAAGAAATGACGCGCGTTTTGATGGCGTGATTATTTCAGAATCGGGTATTTATCATCACAGCGACATTCTACGTTTATCACCCTTAGTTGATGGCTTTTTAGTGGGAAGTGCGTTAATGGCTCAACACAAGCTTGACGAAGCCATTAACAAGCTTGTTTATGGCAACGTAAAAGTGTGTGGTGTAAGCAGTATTGAACAAGCTAAGTTAATTGCAAACTACCCAGTAAATTACATGGGATTAATATTTGCACCAAATTCTAAACGTTACGTAAGCATTGAGACCGCCTTGGAAATTACACAACAAGCACCCGATCAATATGTAGGTGTATTTGTAGATAGTCCGTGCGAACAAGTTGCAGAGTATGCACACAAACTTGGCTTGTATGCGGTGCAGCTACACGGCAGCGAAAGTGAAGAATACATATCACAACTTGCTAAAGCGCTGCCCGCTACCACCCAAATATTTAAAGTCATTGCTGTTGATGTAAACGACGCAAGCTCGCTTCAACAAGATATCGAGAAGTGGCAGAGCAGCATTGAGCAAGGCTTCATCAGCCATTTGCTTCTTGACTGTAAAGTAGGCACGCAAAGCGGTGGCACTGGGCAAGCATTTGACTGGCAAGTATTAGAGACAATTAGCAATAAGCACAATTTGATACTAGCAGGCGGACTATCGCCGCACAACATAGACAAGGCAAGCCGCATAGGCCTTGATATACTTGACGTAAACTCGGGTGTAGAAAGCGCACCGGGGACTAAATGCGGCGATTTATTAACGCAATTATTTACGCAACTTCGCGCCTAAACAAATTTTAAATGAGATAAATAAATGAATAAATTAGAAACAAAATTTGGTGACTTTGGCGGCATGTATGTACCCGAGTTACTTATTCCCGCGTTAGATCAACTTGAACAAGCATTTTTGGATGCCAAAGAAGATCCAGACTTTCAAAAAGAGTTTATGTCGCTGTTAAAAGACTATGCAGGTCGCCCCACTGCCATGACCTTAGCACGCAATATTGTGACTAACCCCAAGGTAAAACTTTACTTAAAGCGCGAAGATCTGTTACACGGCGGCGCACACAAAACAAACCAAGTATTGGGCCAAGCCCTACTAACCAAGCGTATGGGTAAAACCGAGGTGATTGCAGAAACAGGTGCGGGCCAACATGGTGTTGCCACGGCATTAGCATGTGCATTATTAGGTTTAAAAGCCCGTATTTACATGGGTGCAAAAGACGTTGAGCGCCAATCGCCTAACGTGTTCAGAATGCGGTTAATGGGCGCCGAAGTCATTCCTGTAGACTCAGGCTCGGGTACGCTTAAAGATGCCGTAAACGAAGCAATGCGCGATTGGTCAGCAAATTATCAAACTGCGCATTATTTACTCGGTACCGCTGCAGGTCCGCACCCTTTCCCAACTATTGTGCGTGAATATCACCGTATGATAGGCGAAGAAACCCGTGCGCAAATTCTTGAAAAAGAAGGCCGCTTACCTGATGCAGTCGTTGCGTGTGTAGGAGGCGGTTCAAATGCAATTGGTATGTTTGCCGATTTTATTGACGAACCCAGTGTACGTTTAATTGGTGTAGAGCCCGCAGGTAAAGGCGTACATACAAAAGAACATGGCGCAACTATTGTGACTGGTACAAAAGGCATATTGCACGGTGCATTTACCTATATTATGCAAGACCAAGATGGCCAAATTGAAGAGTCATATTCAGTGAGTGCTGGCTTAGACTACCCGGCTGTTGGCCCACAACATGCATTTTTAGCCGAAACAGGCCGCGCTGAATATTACGCAGTAACCGATACTGAAGCACTAAACGCGTTTCAGTTACTGGCCAAAAAAGAAGGTATTATTCCTGCACTAGAATCATCTCATGCATTGGCACATGCCCTTAATATGGCTGATGAAGCAGAAGAAGAAATGATTATTGTATTAAACTTGTCGGGTCGTGGTGATAAAGACTTGGCACACGTAACCAGCATTTTAGGGGATAAACTATAATGACAAGCGCTCAACCCTTTCATGGTAGCTCTCGCTACAATAATATGTTTATTGGCTTAACCGCTAAAAACCAAGGCGCGTTTGTACCGTTTGTTATGTTAGGCGACCCTGATTTTGATACCTCTTTGGCAATTATACGCACTTTGGTTAATAACGGTGCTGACGCCTTAGAACTGGGTATTCCCTACTCAGATCCTATTGCCGATGGACCGACTATTCAAAAAGCCAGTATTCGCGCATTAGGCAGCAGTATTACACCGTCGCGCTGTTTTGAACTAATCAAACAAATCCGCGAAGAATTTGTTGATGTACCCATTGGCCTATTGTTATACAGCAACTTGGTGTTGGCAAAAGGCGTTGACACCTTCTACGAGCAAGCGAGTGCAGCTGGCGTAGACTCGATATTAATTGCTGATGTGCCGCTTCGTGAAGCCGATCGGTTTATTGATATTGCAAAGGCCAACAACATTCAGCAAATTTTAATTGCACCACCAAATGCATCTGATGAAACACTTGCACAAATTGGTGAGAAGTCAGCAGGATATACGTATTTATTGGGGCGTGCTGGTGTTACCGGCGCTGAAACAGCAGTAGAAATACCCGCATCAGAGCTGGTTGAAAAACTGCAGCAGTATCAAGTTGCACCGCCACTAATAGGCTTTGGTATTTCTACCCCTGAACAAGTCAGCGCTGCCATCCAAGCTGGCGCTGCTGGTGCAATATCGGGTTCTGCAACGGTAAATATTATTGCCAAATACCTTGACGATCACCCAAGTTTACATAGCACCCTGGGTGACTTTGTGAAGCAAATGAAAGCCGCTACGCAGCGCTAAGGAAGTGTTTTAATGTATTACATGATTTACGCACAAGATGTAGAAAATAGCCTAGAAAAGCGTTTGCAAGCGCGCCCTGACCATTTGGCTCGCTTGCAATTATTGGCTGATAACGGCAGGCTTTTAGTAGCAGGTCCTACGCCTGCAATTGATGCAAACGACCCCGGTCCAGCAGGCTTCACCGGCTCACTGGTTATTGCAGAATTTGACACTTTAGAAGAGGCGCAGCAATGGGCAAATGATGACCCGTATATTCATGCTGGCGTATATCAGGACGTAACTGTAAAACCCTATAAAAAAGTGTTGCCTTAAAGCATCTCACTTAAACAATAGTGTTAATGTGCCGTGGTGATTTGATCGCGGCCATTGTCTTTTGAAGCATACAAGGCTTTGTCGGTGCGCATCATCCAGTCGTCTATTGTTTCTCCGCTCTTTAGCTGAGCTAAACCAAATGACAAGGTATATTCTGGCAAGCCATCTTGTTTGTTTGCACGAATAAAAGCTTGTAAGTCTTGTGCAACGGCTAAAGCTTCTTTTACCCCGCCATGGTTCAACAATATTGCAAACTCCTCACCACCCAAGCGATATAAGCGGTCGGTACGCCGCAAGCGTTGCGTGATCAATTTTGCGGTATGGGTAAGTACTTTGTCGCCGGCGTTATGCCCGTAAGTATCGTTTAAGCGCTTAAAATGATCCATGTCTAGTAATATTAATGAACACGGTATTCGATGACGCACAAAGTTTGCAATACTCACATCGGTATCTTGCTGAAAGGCTCGTCGATTACCAGTTTTAGTCAAGAAATCTTCTGTGGCCATTAGGCTCAAATGTGAATGCTGAACCCGTAACTCACGAGCACAAAAAAACACAAATAGCACAGTGGGCATCATTGCCGTATAAAATGCATAAATGGTTGATTGCGGTTCGTCTATTACCAGAGGAAAAATAACCAATAGTAATGAGCTTGAGAACAACAACGCAACAGCCGGGCGCAACAAAAAGAAAAATGCCACACAACCCGGAAATACCCAAAACAATTGATCGGCATTGCCATAAGTTATGGTTAATAACAAACTTATCACCATGATACTACTTAAGGCGACTTGCATAGCTTGGATGCGGTACTGATAGAACACAGCAAGAGCGATCAGTAATCCCAACACAATGACAGTAATATCAATCACTGCAAATAACCAATCTGCAGTACTGATCCTAAAGTAAAAATTAGGTAAATTCGGAAAAGCCAACAACAAAGCGATATACAGAGTAACTTGGTGGTTCATGCTTCTTTGCGAAAACTGATGCAGCCATTTGATCATGAGATGCAATATATCCTTATTAATAAAAAACTACTGGCGTGTTCAATAAATTAAATGTTATACCAAAGGTTTTTCTGGAGCGGATTCCGTCGCAAGCACTTGTTCTTCATCACCCGACAATAAAACCGCAAGCCACTTAGTACTTTCACGTGATTCTAAGGCTATTTTCACCACCATGGTCAATGGTACCGACAGTAACATGCCAACAGTGCCCAACAACCACCCCCAAAATATTAATGACAAAAACACCACCAAGGTAGACAAACCCAAACCTTTCCCCATAAAACGAGGCTCTATCATGTTTCCCATCACCATATTAACGGTTACAAAACCTAAGCCAGCCAAACCTGCAGTGACTAAACCAAATTCTACAAACGCCATCAACACCGCAGGTATAGCCGCTAAAATGGACCCTATATTAGGAATAAAGTTAAGCATAAATGCCAATACCGACCACAACATAAAATGGTCAACGCCCAGCACATATAACCACACGCCAATAAATACACCAGTGCCTAAACTCACTAACATTTTGATAACCAGATACTGATTAACCGATTGCAAAAAGCGGTCAATGTGCGTGAGGTTCATGTCAGGATCGGCCATAGCTATGTGTATTCGTCGCGGCATCGACTCAGCTTCAAATAGCATGAATATCACCGTAAGTAATATTAGAAATACATTGGATAAGACCGTACCCATACCGGTCAAGAAATTGGTTGCCATGCTCATGGCTAAGCCAGGATCCAAGTAAGATAAAAACAAGTTTTGGTCAATATTGATATTCAACACTGCTAATTTGTTAATTACCCAAGCAAATTCGCCCGACAGTTGTTTTTGATAAATGGGCATGTTTTGACGAAATTCGCCCAACGATTGTGTAATTAAACCGGCCAACATAAATCCAATCACAACAATAAACAGTATTACTAAAGTAATTGATAACCCGCGCGGCACTTTGTATTGGCTAGACCAGTTAATTAAAGGACTCATTGCAATGGCAATAAACGCCGACAACAAAAATGGAACAAGAATAACGCTGGCCGCTTTTACGCCGGCTAAAATAATGACAACAGAAGCCATAATTGCGAATGCTTTTAACACTGATGATTTCATTTCCATCTTAATATTCCATTTTTGACATACATAAAAACAACAAGGACCCTACACATTTATGAATCTTAATCTTGCTACTATTCGCATTAAAAACCTTCGTTTACGCACCTACATTGGCATTAACGAAGACGAGATTAAAAACCAACAGGACGTTGTAATTAATATTTTTATTCAATACGACGCTAAACGAGCCACCGACAGCGACCAAATGCAAGATGCGTTGAATTATAAAACAATTACAAAAGCGATTATACGATTAGTTGAAGACAACCGCTTTTCCTTGCTTGAAAAGTTAACCGCTGACGTATTGGCAATTGCCGCCGAACACCCATGGGTGACCTTTGCAGAGGCGGAAGTAGATAAGCCTCACGCCTTGCGCTTTTCAGACTCGGTGTCGCTTGCCTTGTCGTGTACTAAGGATTAACTATGAGTAATGTGCTGGTAACGGGTGGCACCGGACTCATTGGTCGCCATTTAGTCAAAAAACTATTGTCTACGTACAGTGTTACTGTGTTGAGCCGTGACCCGGCTCGTGCTTCACGCTTGCTTGGCGAACAAGTGAGTTGTATCAGCAGAGACGAATTAGTAAGTGTTGATAATTTCGATGCTATTATTAATTTAGCAGGCGAGCCAATTGCAGATAAACGTTGGACCGATAAGCAAAAACACGCTATATGCCAATCTCGTTGGGAGATAACCCAGCGTCTTGTAGACTTAATTAACAGCGCTAAAATTAAACCGCAGGTACTCATTAGCGGCTCGGCTATTGGCTTTTATGGTCGCCAAGGCGACACGCCCATAAATGAAGACTACACCGACTATCACGACGAATTTAGTCGGGAAGTGTGTGAAAAATGGGAACAAATAGCTAATTCTGCCAACACGCGTGTTTGTATTATGCGAACAGGTGTTGTACTTGAAGAGCAAGGCGGTGCCCTAGCAAAAATGATGATCCCATTTAGATTAGGGTTAGGCGGTCCAGTTGGCAGTGGCACGCAGTTTATGTCGTGGATCCACATTGACGATATGGTTGGCGGTATTATGCATTTACTCGAAAATAGCAGTTGTGTAGGGCCATATAACTTTACGTCACCAAACCCCAATACCAACGCGTTCTTCTCAATTAAACTGGCTAAGCGTTTAAGCCGCCCTTGTATGTTCAAAGTCCCTGCAGCAGTGCTTAAAACGCTGATGGGAGAGTCGTCTGACTTGGTGCTATATGGACAAAAGGTGATTCCCGAAAGACTGATTGCCTCGGGGTTCAATTTTGCTTACCCAAGCCTTGAAGAAGCCTTAGACGCCCTCGACATATAACCAATAAAAAAGGCGAATATACACAGTATGTTCGCCTTTTTGTTGTCATTTTGTAAACGCCTTTCTATACCATTTTTCTAAGCAAATGCCCCGTATTTAACGATAACAACCGCCAGCAACTAAATGCTCCCAGCAATCCTACCACTACAGCGCCAATGCTAGGCGCAATGAGCCAATATTCCACATGCAAACTCGGCGGCATTTGAAAGACTAATTTTTGCAATAAGAACAAACTAAATTCGTTTGCCAATGCTGCCATTAGACCAGCCACCCCGCCAATGATTAAAAACTCGTTGATAACGCTGAAGCGAATACTCAAGCCTTTTAACCCTAAAGTACGCAAAATAGCTAACTCTTCCAAACGCTCGTCCATACTTGCTTGCACTTGCGCAATTAATACCAATGAGCCAGCGACTAATACCAACACCAAGATAAACTCTACCGCCATTGACACTTGATCAATAATTTCACGAAGCTGATCTATTCTGGCATCAACGTCGAATAACGTAACGCTGGCAAATGGTGCCATTAATGGCGCAATGTCTCGCTTACGGCTTTCATCAAGGTGAAAACTAGTAATATAGGTAGCACTAAAGTTTTCCATTGCTTTAGGATGCAGTACAAAAAAGAAGTTAGGTTGTAAGGTTTGCCAATCAACTTCTCGCACACTGGTTACGGTAGCGTTTATTACTTCACTGCCAACATTAAACGTGAGTTTATCGCCCAATGTGATATCTAAGCGCCCTGCCACCTCTTCTTCAATCGACAGGGGCACTGGCTCGCCTTCTTGCCAGTTGTCATGCCACTCACCTTCAGTGATAACATTGCCGCTTTGTAACTCAGTACTCCAACTTAAGTTAGCTTCACGGCCTAAGCCTTGGCGGCCTTCGTTACTGCGCTCTTCGCCTTCTTTGGTCACTTCAGTACGAATACTTTCGTCATTAATTGATACAAAGCGGCCACGTGCCACCGGATAAAACTTTTCATAACTCACATCATTGGTGTTGAAATGCTCCATAAGCGCAGGTCTTTGTGACTCGGTAATATTCGCCACAAAGTAGTTTGGTGTGCCCTCAGGTAATTGGTCTCGCCACTGTTTAACCATATCGTTGCGCATCACCAGCACCACCAACAACAACATAATGGTAATGGCAAAACTGATAAGCTGTACCGAGTTCCCTATTGCTCGGCGTTTTATGCGTGCCCATGCTAGCGTCCAAGCGCCCATACTGCCGCTGCCAAGTTTACGGCCAACTATTATTAGCAGGTGCGTCATGGCCAACAAACTCAATACCAAAACTACGCCTGAAGCGAATAAAATACTGCTAATTTTCAAGTTTCCACTGTAAACCCACATAAGTAAGAACACAGCAGAGCCAGAAAACAAAAGCTGTAGCGCTTTTGACGACACGGTTGAATCGATGTCTTTGCGCAACACCCTAAGTGGCGGAATAGAAAACAGCTGTAACAAAGGATAAATAGAAAACAGCAATGCGCAGGTTACGCCAGTAAATACGGCGATACCTAATGGCCGCCAATACCACGTGT
>JBARZY010000134.1:0-16735 GCA_049650345.1 Glaciecola sp.
TATGGATCGTTAACGTGTTCGTCCATCCATTTTTTACTTGTTTTTGACTTCGCCATAAATTGATTCTGCTAGTTGTATCGCTAAAACGGCACTTATTGTAAGCTTGCATACCAAATTTGCAAATTAAGGCCACGGCGCGTGAAATTAGACGACGTTAAAAAACTCCATCAAAAAAAATATCGCGCACAATTTGGCTATTATTTAGTAGAAGGCGAGCACTTGGTGCTTGAACTTGATAAAGCGTATGCGAATAAGCCAAGCGCCAGCGAAACAACGCTTTATGTAACATCGGCACACGAACAATGGGCACAAAACCTCAGTGCTGCATTTAATGTGGTAGTGCTGAATGATAAACAAATGAGCAATATCAGCGACACCAAAAGCCCTCAAGGCATAATCGCTTGTGTGCCACTGAATACTGCAAGCAGCCCAAAAACTGAGCGAGCTGCCACAAACCACCGATACATTTATCTGCACGAAGTACAAGACCCCGGTAACCTTGGCACCATTTTGCGCAGTTTAGCGTGGTTTGGGCAGTACACCTTATTGCTAAGCCCTAACAGCGTTGACCCCTTTAACCCAAAAGTGGTGCGTTCAAGCATGGGCGCAATTTTTCATGTACCCATAGAGCAAGACGTAAGCTTAGACAACTTACAACAGCGATTTACGCAGTTTGCTTACTTAGACTTAAAAGGCACCAATATAGCCCACTCCACCTTTGGCAACTATGAGTGTTACTTGTTTGGTAATGAAGCACGTGGCGTGCCGCAAGCAGCACTGCGCGCCTGTAATGCCAGCGCGTTTACCATAGCGGGTAGTGGCCAAATTGAAAGCCTCAATTTGGCCAGTGCGGTAAACATATGTGTGTACCAACTATCGTTATAACCCACTATATGTAATGCTATATATCTACCGGCGATACAAACCCACTAGGCTTGTAAGCTAGCAGTGTGCAGTTTAATTGCTGCAAAATACTTTCAGAGGTATTGCCCATAATAAAGCCACTCAGACCAGTTCGAGCTACCGTGCCCATAACTAAAATATCAATATTGTTTTGCTCAATAAAAAGCGGGATTTGTTCGCTTGGTACGCCCTTTAATTGATGCTGATGTATGCTTAGCTTATGACTCAATTGTGCATGCTGTACTAGCTCTGCTAACTGCTGTTTATGTATCGCCATCGAGTCAGCGATTGCTTGGTCAATTTCTTGTGGCGACACACTCATCCAACCTAGTTGTAATCCAGATTGCAATACCGTTGCATGCACAATGTCTTCGCAACACGACACCACATCAAGGCTTTTCCCCATCGACATAGCAAGGTCGCCCGCCCCCTGCAGCAGTTTAGTATTAAAGGACTTGGCTTTTTCACTGGTATCGCTTGCATCAACAGCAACGGCAACGCTCGTACTTGTTACCGAATGAGCAATAGGCTGCGCTAACCACACTGGGCATGGACATTTACGCAGTAACTGCATATCTAAGGCTGAATAACCTGGTGCACCGTTTTGTGCCTGTTGCTTTATAAGCACATCAATATTGTTGCGGATAACATGTCTGATGACTTTCACGCTAGTGTGTTTGTTTGTTTCAACACTTAGCTCGGCGAGCAAACCGTCTCGTGCAATCTGTAGCTTTTGGCAAGCGTCATTAATTAAGCTACCTACTTTTTCTTCAAGAAAGGTAACATAGGACGATTGCTGTTCAGCAAGAGCGCTAGGAAATTCGGGGAGCACCAACATTACATGTAAACGGCCATTAGCAAGATCGCACACTTCAACGGCTTGGGTAAGCGTATACTCACAAATATCAGACTCAGCACAAACTAATAATATATTTGAAAACTTTTGCATTGTTATCTCCTCATAGAGTGAATGTATAACTGCGCTCTACCAACCGTAATCGCAGTTGATGAGATAATAATACCTCGCTGTACTCGCGGTAGTCTTTGCGCTAGCGCAAGGTTTTTTTGTGTTATAGCCGTAAATTACTCGTTATTTGAAAGGGTAACGCATCGAAAAAAAATGAATGATTAGATAGTAAAACGGTGGTGGCTCATTTTATGGCGTTAACTAAAGTATTGAGAAATGACAAGCATTCGGTATGCTACGGCCCATAGCAAATATCCTTTTGTGCGAGTTATCAATACATGCCAAGAAAACGCAAAATGCTTTTCATAACCGGCTTAATAATGCTGGGCGTAACGGCTGTATTACTGGCGAAAACATACGCACCATCACACAACCACAGCGCATCTATAACCATGGCTAAACCAAATACTATTTTAGCGCTGCAAGCACAGCCTAATACTGAAACATGGGCAAAAGACTGGTGGCTGCCAAGGCATCGACAAAAATTAGCTGAAATTGCTAGAAATAAAAACAACATTGACTTGGTATTTTTAGGTGACTCCATTACCCATGCGTGGGAAGGGCCAGGAAAGTACCCATGGCTGCAGTATTACGCTTCACGCAATGCGCTCAATTTAGGGTTCAGTGGAGACAGAACCGAGCATGTATTATGGCGCTTGCAAAATGGGCAATTTAAAAACATACAGCCGAAAGTAGTTGTGCTAATGATAGGCACCAATAATACCGGCCACCGGCAAGACAAACCTGAACATACCGCACAGGGTATTAAAGCAATCATTGACCTTATTCATAGCAAATCGCCCACTACCAAAATACTGTTGTTAGCTATTTTCCCCCGTGGCGAGACAAACCACGACCCATTAAGGCAAATAAACGAAGCAACGAATACAATTATTCAGCAGCTTGCTAATAACAAGACCATTTTTTGGCAAAACATTAATCATGTATTTTTAACTGAAGATAATATGCTCACCCGCGAAGTAGCAGACGATTTTCTTCATCCGAATGCTAGCCAGTACCCGAAGTGGGCTGAAGCGATTGAGCCGTTCATTTTGCAGCATTTTTGAATGCGTCGATGTTAGAACTGTACCCGTGGACAGTTTTTTGTTTTTATGTAAAAGACTAAACTGTACTGATTAACAAAATATGTAGTTTTTCATCCCTTTTACGGTCTATGTTCGCTGCCCCTTAACTGCGCGACCAAGCGTATTAAAATACCGCACAAAATATGAGGAAATCAGCATGCGCTGGTCCCCTTGCGGGTATACACCGGCCTTTGCTTCCTTAGATTGCTTGGTGCCCTGTACTAAAAACTCATTCTTGATATTGCTATCTTGCACAAATGCTTCAAAGGCTCGCGCGCACAGTTCTTGTGGCATTGAATAGTAAAAACACCCCATACGTTTATCGGTAGCAGCACTGTTCACAAATAATGTACTTAGCTCGGTAGTATGCGTGGCATCTAGAAATATATGCTGAAAACAATCTTGTAAGCAGGCATTCAGCGGGTGTGATATGAATTCGCGATGATTAAGCCATAACTCAGACGCAAATTCATTCGGCTTTGCCGCACGTATAAATTTGCTGGCTATAAAATGGTCAAACGCATGAAACCACTCATGGGCCAGTGCTCCTGCACCTGCATTTTTAGCTAACGCAAGCGTACGAGTACGAGAATTATAATGCGCGCTCGCATGTTTATGCCCCCCGCTACCAAAAGCGAGTGATAAAGTACCGTTTAAAGCAATCACTTGCTCGGGCACTTCAAGAATGCACATTAAATCACACAAGGCATCAAAGAATAAATTGGCCGCAATTTGTTGCTCTTCTTTATTTACCCATGCACCAATGGTTGCGCCTTTGAAGCCAAATATTTTAACAATATCGCCGAACGATACATCAGCGCCGGATCTGTGATGTTGGCCATTGCGGTAATAGCTTTTATACAAACGACTTTTTTTAAGTGGATCAGTCAAATTACGGTTACCTAATTAATGAACGTTTGATTAAACTCGCAGCTATATACGACCAAAGTATAAGATCGATAAAATGAATTATTTCAAAACCCTGCACCCGCCGTTCTTACTAGCATAAGCCTATGTTTTTACAAGATTTAACACAAATATTTACATTTAGTAATATTAATCATACCAAACAAGCGAACAATGTGTGATATAAGGAATATGTAGTTTAAAAACAAAGACTTGCTTACAACTACAATTCACAGGCTTTGTGAATCTTATAATTATAAAGGGAAGAATAAAATGACAAAATCAATTTTAAAATATGCATTAACGGCAAGCGCCGTTTCACTTGCACTGAGCTCGATGCCTGCCATGGCACAAGAAACCGATGACAGCGTTGAACGCATTGCAGTAACCGGCTCGTTAATAAAACGCACCGATATGGAAGGACCTTCGCCGGTTACTTCTATTGATGCAGAACAAATAGCCAACACTGGCGTAACCGACCTGATTAGTTTGTTTACCAAACTGCCTATTTCAGGCCAAGGCACTTTTTCTACACAAGGTAACAGCAGTGATGATACCGCTAACGGTGGTTCAAGTGTTTCTTTGCGAGGCCTAGGGGCCGATTCAACGCTCATTCTAATTAACGGACGCCGTGTATCGGTGTCACCATTTGCAAAAGGCATTGATACTGCGTTTGTTGACATAAACAACATACCGCTATCAGCAATTGCACGCGTAGATGTGTTAAAAGATGGGGCGTCAGCAACTTATGGTTCTGACGCAATCGCTGGGGTAATCAACATTGTCTTAAAAGAAGACTTTGACGGTGTTGAAATATCTGCAAAACACGGCACTACCGCAGATGGCGGTGGCCAAGAGCAAAATGTGAGTATTGTATTTGGTAGCAGTACTGAGAAATTTAAACATACTTTCATTTTGGATTACTTTGATCGCGAAGAAATTCTATATGGCGACCGCAGCTATTCTGCAAGCTCAAATCAAGCGGCGCTTAATCCAAACGATCCTGATGCCGTTGATTTTAGAAGTTCATCGGGTATTCCCGGTACCATCGCGTTAGCGTCTGACCCTACAAATCGTATCATTGATGAGTTTGGTAATGATGTATGTGCCCCTGAAGACATTGACCGTGTGAATGTGTTGTGTCGTTACGACTATGCACCGGTAATGACAATGGTACCTGATGCAGAGCGCTTCAGCTTTAACTACTTAGGGCGTTATGACATAAACGATTCAATGCGTGCATTTGTTGACTTTAACGGTCAAAATTCTAAGTCAATTGTACGTGGTGCAGGTAGCCCAAGTTTTAACGAACTGTTTATGAGCGGCACTAATGCCAATCATCCATTTGCTGATGATCCTACTCACCCGTTTTATCAACAAGATCTTACCATGCGCCGCAGAACGGTAGATATTGGTAATCGTGAAAAGCGCGTAGACACTGATTATTTCCGTACTATCTTAGGCCTAAATGGAGAAGTAGGTGACTGGTATTGGGAAGCGGCATATAGCTATATTAAAAGTGAATCGGTTGAGCGCGGTGTAGATGGTTTCCCGAATTCTCGTCGTATTCAAGAAGCCATTGATACTGAGTTATGGAACCCGTTTGAACCATCAAGCAATACCCAAGAAGCCCTAGACTTTATTGAAACCACTACCACTCGTGTGGGTAAATCTACCAGCAAAAGTATTGATGCGACTATTTCTGGTCCGTTAATGGAAATTGCAAACGGCGACATTATGCTGGCACTTAAAGCTGAGTATAGAGAAGAAGCCATTAACGATAGCCCTGACGATCAGTTTTTGCGTGGTGAAGTATTTGGTACTGAATCAACCGCCGCTAGTGGCGAACGTGATAGCACCGCAATTGCGGCAGAATTTGCTATTCCGGTATTAGACACCTTGGAAGTGCAAGTGGCGGTTCGTCATGAAGACTATAGCGATTTTGGTACCACTACCGATCCTAAAATCTCGTTTTTGTGGGCCCCTCTTGATAACGTATCGTTCCGTGGTTCATACGGCACCGCATTTAGAGCACCATCGTTACACCAACTTGGTTTAGGCCGTACCGACGAATCGCCTAACCTTATTGACCCTATTAGATGTGCAGCGGTTGATTTAGGTTGTGAGCCTGCAGAATATACCGCAGTGTTTGCCGGTAACCCTGACCTAGGTCCTGAAGAGTCAAAAAGCTATAACTTAGGCGTTATCTATCAAGTAACAGAAGACCTCGACTTCTCACTTGATTATTACAACTATGATATTGAAAACATTATTGATTCTGACACCCAGTTTGTAATGACTAACTTTGGTGATGACCCATCAGTAGTAGAGCGTATTCCAACGTCTAATCCGAACGACCCGGGTGAAGTGGTACGTATTTTTGATTCATTCCAAAACATTGGCGACCTTGAAACCACAGGGCTTGATTTAGACCTAGGCTACAAAATGAGCTCTGATTTGGGTGATTTCAAATTTGGGTTTGTAATGAACTACGTGCTTAAGTTTGAAGAATATCGCCCAGGAGTAGACGACCAACCTCGTCTTAACCTACAAGAAGGTGATTTTGAACAACCAGAAGTACGCCACACCACGTCTGTTGATTGGATGAAAGACGATATTAGCGCTACCGTAGCACTTAACTATGTAGGCGAGTTTGCTGGTGATGCCGATTCGGGCTTTGCTGATAAAACCATTGATTCAATGACTACCGTTGATTTGGTGGTTAACTACCGTGGTTTTGACAATACTACCCTTAGCGTGGGTGCCACTAACTTGTTTAACGAGGAGCCTCCATTTAGCCATCATGAGTTTATTGGCTATGTGCAGTCTATTCATAGTGGACAAGGGCGTTTTGTGTATGCGTCTGCATCATATAAGTTCTAATAGCTAAGGCTGTAAACACTTATTAAAACAAAACCCGATGCTGACTCAGCATCGGGTTTTTTATTTGTATTGTGAGGTAAGCCCAATCAAAAAGTTCGAAGTGTTAGCGTATCGCCACGCTGCGTCCATTCAAGCTGCTTTAACGCGCTCATACCCAATAGTATTTTGTTTGACTGCATACCCGGGTTTAAACTTGCTTCTACATTGTTTAAGGTAATTTTGCCTATTTTTAGCTCGGCCACGTTGGTATCAGCCACTGTGACTCTGCCATTTGCCGTAAGTGCGACCGAACGTTTACCAGGCACCAAACCCAAACGCTGCCCTAAATGCGCGCCAATTGACACATTGGTGGCTCCGGTGTCGAGTAAAAATGTGACCGTTTGACCGTTTATCTCACCATTGGTGACATAATGCCCCATGCTGTTTTGTTTCAGCACAACCTCAATGCCCGCTGCCGACACCACTGAATTGGGTGACTGATTGGGATTAACCTTGCGTGACAACATCCCCGAAAAATAAGCCACCAAAAACACAAACGCAACAACCCAAGCCCCCACAAACATAAATAGGCCAATTTTGGTCGTTCCGTGCTTATCGTCATTCATAAAAATTAATGGGGTCAGAGTACTTTAATTACCATCAATATCTTATATTTTGCCATCGCCATCAAGCATTGCTTTCATTTTGTTAGCAAAGGCAACAAAGCTTTCTTTCATGGTAGTTTTAATCTTAATGCTTAAATCAGACAAGAAAACCACACCTTCAATGGTAATGGTAGGCGCTTGTGATGAAGCAATAGAAGGGGCTTTATTAGATACACTGCCCAACACGCAAAATGCTTTTGAAACAATGTTTATATTTTCGGGCACGTAGAGCTTATCAGAGCCAAGCAGGCTAATCACTTTAATGGTAACGTTGGGCCCAGAGAAACGCGCATGGGTAAAATCGATAGTCGAGCCGCCTAATATTGTGAATACTTTAAGCTCTTTTGGTACAACCCACACGCCGCTGCGGTCGGAATCACCCAATACGTTTATCATGGTGTCGGTGTCTTGTGCGTTGTCTTGCGAATAATTTACCGCAAACTGCGCTTCCTTTTGCTTTTTAACGGTATCGTCAGGCACAGGCTGCAAATCGCTAATTTGGTCAACCATGGTTTGATGAGAAGTCGTTTCTATTACCGCATCTAAACGACGCTCAAAAGCCTCGCTAGAAATAATGCCATGGCTGTAATTGTGCACCAATACATCAATGACTTCTTCTTTTACTTGTTCTATTGGGCGGTCTTCAAGTTTTACTGGCATAACAATATCCTATAGTTAGCTTTGGTAATGTGCAGACAATAAAGCACATCATATGCCATATTAAAAACCCAACAATTACATGCAGTTAGAAATGCGACATGTTTATCATATAGTATGATTGCTCAATAAATCGCTATTTTTACAAACATTTATCACAATTCGCCACGATTTATTTGGCATCAAATAACACCTTAGTTGGGTATTTAGCGGGAACGCGCTGAAAAAATTCGTAAACTAAACGCATATCTGCTTGATGATTATCAGTGGTGACTATGGTGGGACCAAATATTACCCGTTTACGCGCAAAATCAAATCCAATAAGAACAACAGGCGCGTGGGCTTGGTGCGCAATAGATAAAAAACCGGTTTTCCAAGGATACACTGGCGAACGCGTACCTTCTGGTGCCAAGGCAAGTATCATTTTTGGCTTGCTATTAAAGCGGGCTACAACTTGTTGCACCACGCCATTGCCGGCTTTTCTGTCAACGGGTATACCACCAAGCGCCTCAAGCAATTGTTTTACTACCGGAACAAAAATAGTATGTTTGCCTAAAAACTTAATACTTATTCTTAATCTAAAAAGCACCGCAATACCTAAAAAGAAATCCCAATTTGAGGTATGCGGGCCTACTGCAAGTACCATCTTTGGGTGCTGTGGTAACTCGCCTTCTAGCTCCCAACCGCTTATGCGCATTAGCGTTGAGCCAATCCAAGCGGTAAAGGCGTTACCACCTGGTGGTGGTGTTGAACTTGCAGAATGTGTAGCATTATTAGACATATTCGTATGCTCTTATATTTAATAAGCCACTACACTAACGAACTGGCCTCAGAAGAACAATAACAGTGTGCGCATCTACCTGCTTTATAGCATCGTGTTTAGCGTTAGGCGGTTAAGCCGCTTTGCTAATGTTGGTGTTGCCATTTACTTTTCTCACCGGCCCAGCATGAATTTCAATCTGTTTTTTAAGAGTGGTAAAGCATCCTAAAGCAAACAGTATTTCAGCAGTAACAAATAATGGCCCTATTAATAAACCCACTAAATCATCAACAAACGCGGGTTTTTTACCCTCATAATGATGGCCCAAGAACTGTATTGCCCATCCGCCGATGAACATTACCAAACCGCTAGCTAACCATACTGTGGTAGACATTTGCGCTACTAAAGCTCCCCCATATAAACCAGCGCCCATCAGCACAATCATAA
Source organism: Glaciecola sp. (assembly GCA_049650345.1). Taxonomy (GTDB): domain Bacteria; phylum Pseudomonadota; class Gammaproteobacteria; order Enterobacterales; family Alteromonadaceae; genus Glaciecola. Next base: position 9,253 of record JBARZY010000134.1, read on the forward strand.
TAGCGCCAAAACCTGCGTGTAAGCGTAAATAAAATAATGAAGTAACCAAAAATGCCAAAATTGCCGGTGTAATTGCTATGCCAGCAAGCTCAAACAAGGTAGGCTTTGACAATAAAACAATAACTGCAAATACAATAATTGGAACGCCAAATAGATGCGTTACAATATTGCGGGGATCGCGATGATACTTTGCATACGTTGATAATTGCTGAATAAAAGATGACATATAATGCGCCTCAGTTTAGCCTAAGTATGGTTGTTATAGACAAGTAAATTTTAAGGACAATAAAAACTACAGCATTAGTAAATTTTAATCAACATAAAATCTACTAATGCGTAAGCAATAAAGTGAATATAAATATGGAATCAAGCAAGCAGCCGCAACGTGGCGTAGTAAAACGAGCTGAAAATAAGGCCAAGCGGCTTGCTACAATCATTCAGCATGCGAGTGAGTTAGTGGCAAAAAATGGCGCAAATACGTTTACTTTGTTGGCACTGGCTAAACAGGCAAATGTAACAGTACCCACCATTCATAATTTAGTGGGCAAAAAGTCAGACGTGTTCAGTGCCATTGTAAGCACTATGGAAACAAAAACGAGCGCAGTTCTCATGCACTTAAATTTAACCGACCCTATCAGCGTTATTGAAGATTTGGTCGATGGGCTCATTACCTTATACAGTGGCAATGAGTCGCTATATAAAGCAGCATTCGCAATTGGTGAAAGCGAGCAATTATTTGAACATGAAATACCTACCGCGCTGTATGATAAATCCTTAGCAATAGCACACTCGGTATGCAAAAACGCTGCGCATACGGGTTTACTGCTAGGTAACATAAATGCTGACTTAATGGCAAAACTATTGTTTGCTAATCAGCGTTTGGTTCGACGTGATTGGATGCATGGCTATATAAGTTTAGCCACCTACAAACGTGAATTGTTAAGTGCAATTTATGTCACATTAGCTGCTGATGCCTCTACACAATTGCACGCGGTCTTAATTGCTAAAATTAAAACATTACAAACTAACTATTAGTAGAAACGGTATACCTATTGATACTTTGGGAATGTTTGTTCTTACACCTGACTATATTTTTTTAAGCCTTATATATAAAGCGCAGTACTTCTTCTTCAGAATTTTTTAGCGCTACAGTAGAGTCTAACTTCGCGCCAACCGACTCAATAAGCTTAATTGAGCTAGGGTTACTTTTGTAGCAGTGTATATGAACTTGATTTATGCCTAGCAACACCGCTTGCTGTATTGTTAATTGAAGTAATTTCTGACCAATGCCCTTTTTTCGCATTGATGGCCGCACACCTATACCTATATGCCCACCGGCAAAAGCTAAAGCTTCATTCAATGTATGTCGCAAATGAGAACAAGCAACAATCTCGTTATTTTCTATCAACCAAAAAGTAGTGTTGGCGACTAAATGCGACGGCAAATCCATACCCTTTGCGTAGTTATTCAACGTGGCAACCAAGTGCGCAAAATTTCTATGATCTAAATCGAGGGGATACGGATATCGCTCTTCATCGCCAAGCTCTTTAATATATCTTTTGTAACTTTCTTCGTAATCAATAGTAGGGGTAATTAACATTGTCTTACTGCGTAATTGGCGTAGATAGAATAGGCTAACATAGTTCTACCTTGTAATTTATATATTAATTTTGCACATTCCCATCAACACGTGCATCATATCGCGATTATTTTTTCTTCACTAAAGGCCTTTAGCAATATATGACGTCTAAATTTGACGAAATCAGACCTTACACCAGCGCTGATTTACCGCAAGTATTACAATCTTTGGTAAACAATCCAGACCTAATTAATACCTTAGTTGCGTTTCGTTTTGCCCATTGGCCAGCGTTCACTAAACCCTTCATTGGTGCCACCATAAAGTGGCTTATTAGCCGTAGAATAAAATCAATAAACAGCTTGCGAGAATTTCAATCCTTGGTTGAGCCTTACATGCAGCGCACTATAAACAAAAGCACATCGGCCTTTACTATTACCGGGTTAGATACACTCGACTTATCAAAACCATGTTTATTTGTTAGTAATCACCGCGATATCGCCCTTGATCCAGCTTTCGTAAATTGGGCTTTGCATTTACACCAGCAAAACACCGTACGCATAGCGGTGGGTGATAATTTACTCACCACACAGTGGATAGCCGACCTCATTCGATTAAACAAATGTTTTGTAGTGAAACGTTCAATTGAAGGGCGCAGAGAAAAACTCAACGCAGCCAAACTATTAAGCGAATACGTGCATCACTCTTTGCACAATGACAAATCGCATATTTGGATAGCCCAGCGTGAGGGCCGAGCAAAAGACGGTATCGACCTGACCAATCCAGCAGTACTGTCTATGCTCACCATGAATAAGCCTAAAAGTATGGCGTTTGGTGAGTATGTTGAACAGTTGCGTATTGTGCCGGTGTCAATATCGTATGAATACGATCCATGCGATATAAATAAGGCTAAAGAGTTAGCTGTTGCCGAAGAGCATGGCAGCTATAGTAAACCCACTGATGAAGATATGAGAAGCATTGTCGCTGGTATTACCGGTCAAAAAGGCAAAGTCAGTATTCACTTCGGGCGGGTAATTGGTGCCGAGTTTGAAAACACAAAAGACTTAGCAGAGCATATTGATATGCAAATACTGGCCAACTATCAAATTTTCCCCACATCCCACATTGCACATAGCCTGTTAAGTAAAGAAGATAAACAAACCAGTAAGTTACGTGATGAACACAAGGCGGCTTATAATTATTTGCAAACAAGGCTTGCTGAGCTATCTACCGCGCAACAAGACAAGCTTTTACACATGTATGCAAACCCAATTATTAGAATGCGAAACGGGCAGTAAATGTACTGCCCAGTTTTTTATTTATTAGTTAATTAGCTTCGCCTTCACCAAGCACTAATTTAGAAAAGACCACTTTAGAATAGTCGCCATTTTGTTTGTCAACTTCCCACACACCAGTACCGCCACATCCTGTTCCCCAAAATGGGTTTGTTGTGCCACCATTACACTGACTGTATGCGCCAGCTTTAAAGTAATGCCAATCTTCGGCATAACCTAATGCAGCGTCTTTTTCATCAACCTTGCCATAGGCGTCTACATTGTTGGCTAGGTTAATAGAATAAGTTACGGTTTCGCGGTTAGGTGCACTGAAACTTAAATCCATGGTATTTTGATATACATTAACAGTGTACGAAAAATTCTCGCCCAAACTTATGCCCTTAGCTCCGGGATCTGCGATATTTTCCCACGTATTGCCCCATACAGGATATGCGATATCTGTGCGATCAGGGTGCTCTTTTGCTAAGTTTCTTTCGTAAGTCCAGAAAACCGAACCGGTTTCGTGATCAGGAAACTTTTTATAAAAGATTTTTAATGGCTCGTTACCATAGCCAAAACCCTCGGGCATTGAGCTATCTTTTCCTGCATGAATTTGTCCAATAACGACTGCATAACTTGGGTACTTTTCAGGCTTGTCGCTGTTTAATGCAACATGCTCAACACGAAGAGTAGCTTCCATTTTCCCACCAATCGCTGCATATTCATTAGCATTTGAATGCGCGGCTAAAGCAAAGTTATTTTGCGGTGCTTTGGTCTTTATTTTACTGTTTACGCCTCTAGACATATGCCTGAGTTCGCTACGTGCATTTTTAGAGTTTGCGGTGGTCACGGCAACATTAGGACTAACAAATACCATCTCTTTTGATTCATTTAAATAGAAGAACTCTGGGTGTGTATAGCTTTGAATATCCTTCACTTTGATAATGTCGGGCTTGCCGTCAGCGTTGGCGTCAGTCGGCAAGGTAATATTCCAGTAAGACAAGTCAAACACTTGGCCTGGATGCATTACTGCAGAGCTTGTTTGAGTATCTTGCTGAGTGGCACTACAACCAGATAACGCAATAAATAACGCAGAAGAGGCGCTGAATAGTGCGGCTGGCTTGCTAATTTGTTTCGGCATTTTTAACATTATGAGCTCTCGATAATATATAAGTTCAGTAATGCGACCCGCATTTTGTTGAACACTTCGCATTACCAATATTAAATAATTGGTCAGCCATACTATCATTAACCTTAACTTTAATACCAATAATATTGAATAGATATTGGTCAAAACGCATAACAAATCATAACGTTTAGCGCAGCCGCATTTCTAATAAAGATCGCTCGAAGCCTAATTTTTCATAGGCCCTTATAGCACCAGGGTTATCAGGGTAAACCGTTAGCATACATGTAGTGACGTTGTTCTGTTTACCCCACGCTATAAGCCCTTCCATGACTGTTCCGTTAATGCCTTTACCGCGATGTTCAGGGCTCACATACATCATGGCTAAGTATAAATGCTGCTTGTGTTTGTAATAGTCTCTCGACGGCTTAATAATTGCTGCGCCGCAGCCTACTGCTTGCTGGTTAACCTCGGCTATCAGCAATAATGATTGCGCATCATTGATGAAATCGGCGGGGTCGTAATACACAATATGCTCGTCTTTTAAGCATTCATCCATGGGTCTTTCTGCGCTCACAATACCTTGCAGAAATTCATGTAAAATAGGAAGGTCATTGAGGGAGGCTTCACGTATTGATATATCGCTCATTACTTGTATCCATTGCTTACATTGATGTCTTTTGTAGCGTCTTGTGATTGTCATTAACCAACATTAATGCCGCAGAACTGTATAAAACACTTAACTCATAGTTAAATACGCCGGCTTGTACGGCTGGATCTGACTGAACCAAGGCTTCTGCTGCTGCAATATTGTTAACGTTAAGTATAAACAACCCTCGTTTTGGCCTTGCATTGCTGAATGGCCCAGCAACAACCAGTTTTTTAGCTTCAGCAAGTTTATTCATATTTGAAAAGTGACCAGCAAACACTTTGTCTCGCTCAGTCTTATCACTAATTTCAACACTACCCGTAGTTAAAATAACCATTACATATGTTTTCATACCGTAATCGTCAGCACCTAAGGCCTCTGCCAATGCTGCGTTGTAATCAGCGCTTTGACTGAAAACTGATGGGCTTACTAACCACAATAACACCGCGACCAATTTGATATTTCTTGTATTCATGTTGCTCTCTCGTATGAAATATACCCTCAGCATACGGGCAGATTCCAAGCAGTGCAATCCCGTCCCGTTTGCTAACATATTTATACTTACCCAGCACAATATCAACCAAACCGGACTAAAAGTAAAGCATGCTTGACACAGCCGAAAGCAGGCGCTACTATTAAAAAAGTAAAACATACTTTACTTAATGATTAGTTAACACGACAAAGGAAATACCTATGAACACCTCTAATTCTCAACCTGAAAAGCTCGAGCAGCGCATGCGTCGCTCTACTAAATCCCTCATGCTATCGACGTTTGGCTGGGTGCTTTCACTAGCCTTAGTTGCCTTTGGCCCAAAATTTTTGTGGGACTACAATACTGTTGTTTCGGTTATCGCAATAAGCGTTAATGTTATTTGCGGAGTTATGATGATCGTTGCAAACAAAAATCATTTGGCTGACATGGACGAAATGCAACGAAAAATCCAATTTGAAGCCATGGCTATTTCGCTTGGTGTTAGTATGGTGTTTGGTGCTTTGTATGGCTTATTAGAAGCCGTTAAAATACTCAATCACACGCCAAACCCATCAAATATACTATTCGTAATGGGTATCAGTTATGGTATAGCAATTGGCCTTGGGTATAGGAGATATGCATGAAAAATCGCTTGAAAGTGCTGCGCGCCGAGCGCGATTGGACTCAGGCACAATTAGCAGAAGCACTCGATGTATCAAGGCAAACTATTAACGCGATAGAGAAAGGAAAGTTTGATCCCAGTTTGCCTTTAGCATTTAAAGCTGCACGCTTATTTAACATGCCCATTGAAGCTATATTCGATGATGAAGATAACGCAACATAAAAGGGCCTAGTGCCCTTTTTTACCTATACTTGCCACCCCAATTAACCGTTTATCAGCGCCATATCCCGTTCGTCATATTTTTATGCAATGTGAGCAAACAACGGTTAAATTAAACACTGGCAATATTTCTTGCAGACAATGAACGAGGATATTTTATGATAGGTAGAAAACATATTATTAGCGCGGTAGCACTTATACTGTTACTCATTGGCAATAGTCACGCAATGGCACAAAAGAGCGACGAAAACATGATTGACGGTCTGTGGCGAGGTGAACTAGTGGTTCAAAAAGGCGTAAAGTTAGCGATTGGTATCACCGTTAGCAACAACAACACCACATTAACACTTAATAGCCCAAACCAAGGCATGTACAAGCGTGAACCCAGTAGTTTTAGTATTGCTGGTAAGCGTATAACCTTTACAGACGAAGGTCTTAACGCAAGCTTTGAAGGTGAAATAAAAGGCGACACAATTGTAGGTACTTTTACCCAAGGTAAGGATATGCCGCTTACATTGCACAAGCTTAACGATACCGATTTAGCCAGAATGAAATTTGAAGGCTCGTACAGTGGCGATCTAATAATAAATGCTAATTCATCGTTACCATTGGTTTTGCATGTGGCTGTAATTAAAGATGGCTACTCGGCAGCGCTTGATAGCCCCGCACAAAATAGTAATGGCATCCCCATTAGTGAAGTCGATATTAATGACGAAGCACTGAGCTTCACCTCAACTATGTTAGGTGCCAAATTTTCAGGCAACAAACAAGATGATGGCTACAAAGGCACCTTTATTCAAGGTATGCCCATGGAGCTGACGCTTACAAGAGTGAGTGATAAAAACGCCCACCTTCAATTTACCCCTGCTGAATTTGGTGAACAAGGTGGCAGCATTGCTGTTATCAACAACAATAAAATTGAACGTAAGTTTTATAACGAGCATAACGCCAACACTCAGTACGAAATAGGCTCTATTACAAAAACCATAACGGCATATGTACTAGCAAGCCAAGTCGTAAATGAGCAAGTAAAGCTTAATACTACCGTTGACACATTTTTTGGGGGCAGCCCAGCGATTAGCATGCAACAACTAGCCACACATGTGAGTGGCCTTGAACGCAACCCTCCTAGCTTGATGACCGCAAGCGACATGAATAATCCGTTTGCAGACATTACTCAACAAAATTTAAGCACCGATTTGGCAGCAATTACCCTAGCAAAAGGCCCACACAAGCATGAGTATTCAAACTTTGCTTACGCAGTGTTAGGAGAGGCATTAGCCATTAATAAGCAATCTGGTTTTTCAAAAGAAGTTGTAAGCACACTTTTTACACCCCTTGGCATGAACAACAGTTATGTAGCTGATGCGAACATTTCACGCAGTAAGCAATTTGCGCAAGGTCACAACAGCATGGGCGAAACGGTAGCACCTTGGACACTAAATGCAGCATCAGGCGCAGGGGCGGTTGTTTCAACATTAGATGACATGATCAAATATACGCAACATGTAATGGCCGAGGTAAAAAATGATACTGCACTTGCCA
>JBARZY010000135.1:0-1986 GCA_049650345.1 Glaciecola sp.
AGCTAGCGTTAATGGAAATATGTTGGTTCGACGCAACATAGCAGGCAACGAAACAAGTGTTCAGCTAGTAGCAAATGATACCGTAATGCCTGGCGATATTATAACCGTCCAGTCACGCTTCTTTTAAAGGACTTAAAGCGATCATGTCTTCAGATAAAACTGACACTCAACCTGTAAAACTATTCGATTCAGATGTAATCGATTTTACCCAATATTTTCAAACTGTTTTGCGTTATATATGGCGCATTATAGGTCTTGCTGTTTTTTTAACACTGCTTGCAACATTAATTGTACTGTCGATAACGCCAAAGTACACTGCCAGTGTAAGTTTATTAATTGAGGCTGAACAAGCCAATGTGTTATCAATTGAAGAGATATATGGCTTAGATTCTAGCAGAAAAGAATATTTTCAAACTCAGTATGAAATTTTACGATCTAGGCAAATAGCAAGTAGAGTCGTTGATAGACTTGCGTTGCATGAAAACGACTATTTCAACAGCGACATGATAGAGGCGAATAAAAGCGGTTTTGCTTCTATGGTATCCAATATAAAAAGCAGTATTAAATCAGCGCTGCCTTTTTTACCTCAAGCTGAGTCAAAAACATATACCGAACAACAGCTAATCGATAGACGTAAAGCGTATGCAATTAGCAAACTTTTAAGCGCTACTACTGTTACGCCTATTAAAAGTACGCAAGTAGTTAACATATCAGTTGAAACTCCTAGCGGTAGTTTGAGCGCTGAGCTAGCCAATACCTTGGCCGATGTTTACATTGAAAACTATCTTGAAGCAAAGTTACAAATGACCGAAAAAGCTACCACCTGGCTTAACGAGAGCCTGCAAGGGTTGCGTAACAAGCTAGATTTGGCTGAACGGAACTTAGCAGATTTTTACGAGCGTGAGCAGCTTGTTGATATTGATGGTGTAGTAGGCTTGGCGGCAGACCAGGTACAACAATTGAGTGACCAGCTTATAAGCTCACAAGTAGTATTACAACGAGCGGAAGCCATATATCAGCAGGTTAATCGCCCTGGTGTTACTTCTACAGAGCTTGCAACAGTGCCTGAAGTATTAAATCACCCCAGTATACAAACGGTGAAACGTGATGAAGTAATAGCCGAAAGCCGAGTATCTGAACTCCGCGAGGTTTATGGGCCAAAACACCCTAAAATGATAGCCGCTAATGCTGAGCTAAACTCTATTCGGTCTAGTTTACGGAATCAAATTAATAATTTGGTATCGGGTATTACCAACGAGTACAGAACAACACAAACAAAGGTTACAACCTTAAAGGCCGATGTAGATGTTGCCAAGGCAAACCTGCGTAAATTATCAAGCCTTGATAATCAACGAAAAGCGTTGCAGCGAGATGTTGATATTAACCAGCAACTTTACGATTCATTCTTTACTCGCCTTAAAGAAACTGATCAATTAGGTGGTTTTGAATCAGCCAACGCAAGAGTTTTAGACTTAGCACTGCCTCCATCTATGCCATCTAAACCACGAAAAGTCTTAATTATTGCTGCCGCTTTCGTACTGAGTTTTGGATTTGGTGTCGTACTGTCTTTATTGCTAGATGCGCTGAATAGCGGTATGCGCTCGGTTGACGACGTAGAGCGAAAGCTTGGTCAACGCATGCTAGGCATCATCCCTTGGCAACCACACAAGAAAAAAGAAAATTTAGCGCTACGTCATTTCTTCGACCCAAGCCATCACTTGTTTGCAGAATCAGTTAGAACGTTGCGTACCAGCTTGCAACTTTTAAATATTGATAAGTCTTCACAAACTATACTAGTTACCTCAAGTGTGCCTAAAGAAGGCAAAAGTACAGTTTCTGTAAATCTAGCCTTCGCTATTGGCCAATTAAACAAAGTTTTACTAATTGATGCCGATTTACGTAAACCCGCTGTGGGTAAACGTTTTGAGTTACCAGGTTTTCAACCGGGTTTAGCTAACGCCGTCGCGGGTACGCATACTGCTGATG
>JBARZY010000136.1:0-2490 GCA_049650345.1 Glaciecola sp.
ATCTTGAACAGTGTTAGGTAAAGGCAAAATCCAAGCTTTAACAAGTATCCAAGGCACAAAAAACAATGAAACGACTGTAGCGCTGAATAACAAAACCCTAATAATAAAAATGGCACTTGGCTTCTTCAATTGGTCTTACCTTTTAATATTGACTGACATTAACTATTGGTAGGTAACAGAAACAAAGCCTCCTTTATTGTCAAATGATACTGTGCACGATTTGAAATTTAATAAGAGCATACTACTGTGCTTGATTTGTGTAACATTATTTTGCTCATCAATAATGTATGACGAAAACGTGCTTGTGTCTAACTGTCGTTTAACATCTTCAATCGTGCTGGCAGTACCAAAATTACCACACAGATAATAAATTTCTTTGCGTGCTTCGTTTGCAAAAAATGCATAAACCACAGTAACTATTAATATGCATAGCAATAAGAGGCCTGTAATCCTGAGTGACTTTCGTGTTTTAACATTCATGAGCTTAATGCTTACCTTATCTACCTTGTTCCCTCACTTCATTTACCAATGCATTAAAACCCGCAGGATCATCAAGTTTTTGCGGAATGAGTTGGTAGTTTACGTCACCTAAGGCCCCCTTTACCGTGACATCGAGTATTCTGTCGCCTGTTAACTCTACTCTTAGTGGCCCTTGCAAGGGTAGGTCATCACTGACAAAAATACCCGGAAACTGCTCGGTAAAAGGGTGAATAACCACCGTACCCGGTTTTATATTGAGCACAAACATGTGCAGCCAACCATCAATAGCATAAATACGCCCACGGTCGATACGGAAAACTTTATCGATACTCGACACGCGCCACAAACCGTCTACCACCGATACTTCTTTGGGTTTTACTTTAGTGATTGATGGCAAGAATACGCCAATTTCAGGTATTTGAACTTGTTGGGCATTTACCTTTGTTGACAAGCATAATACCGTTATAAAAACGGAGGCTAAAGTCATAATTTTAAACATACGGAGCTTCCTTTTTTTGAGTATAGGGCAAATTAACACTATAGAGTAGCCTCTGTGCCAGCTGTATTTGAGGATGGGTTTATGATTACTCATTTGTGGTGTTGGATAAATTAACGAAATATTTGTCGTTGAGGTGAGTAGGCACACTGAAATCTGAAAAAAGAGGCGCGAAAGCCTTTGCCTCAGCGTATGGCATGTTCAAGCATCATTGTGTTTAGCGTGTGTCATGCGTCGGTGACCGCCCCAGCAAAGTCAAAATATCTTTGGATGATGAAATCATCACACATAGGCGTTTGCACTAAAGCCATGACTGGCGGTGCTCTAGTCGACCACAATGCAAGAACTCATCGAACTCACGCTCAATATATTTGGGTAAATTCTTACCTTGCAACGCTAAGTTATCGATGAACTCCGGGTAGTGGCGTTCAACCAGTAGATAGAGTAGCGTTGTTTCTGGTCGATGGAGTTTATATATTTCACACTTTTGTGTTGCCAGCACATTCGTTTATCCCTGAATGGGGTACTGACAAGTGTGGCAAAAAAAGTCTTAACTTACGACTGACAGGGCAGGATGAACCCGGTTCATGAAAATGTGATGTAAAACGAATACAGGATGATTGTTGAGGGTCAAAAAGTGAAGTTCGAGGGTAATAGCTAATTTAAAAAAGGCGCCTAATCGATTGATGAGGCGCCTGCTTGTATTGAATAACGGCTTATGTTGGTTTTACTCTATTTGTCCTCTCAACTCGCCGCTAGGGTTAGCTGGAGTATGTATGTTGACATAATGACCCCCACTGGCTAGCACCCCAAATATTGTTTCATCAATTGCAGTATCGGCAGGAGTTGCCCATATTCCAAGGTCATCCATCGATTGCTCCAATCCAACAAGTACTGGTCCATTTTCGCCTCGTACGCCGGTATGAATATGCGCCATAGTGGCGTCGTCGACACCCTCAGTAACAGCTGTCAATTCCACGGCATAGTTGTTGGTATTAACAAGCGCATACCCATCACCACTGGCTGTAGTTGTTACCGCGGGAACTTCCTGATCACCACTTAAGTCAAAGGTTATCAGCACAAAGTTGTCGGTCAAAATTTGACCGCGCAATTCACCGCCGGGGTTGGCAGGGGTATGCACGTTTACATAATGTCCACCACTGGCAAGTACGTTAAAAGTGGCTTCGTCAATCATGATATTTGGTGGAGTCATCCACATACCCATATCGTCCATTGATTGCTCAAGCGCCACGAGTACTGGACCATTGTTACCAATTCGGCCAGTGTGAATATGCGCCATGGTAGCATCGTCTACACCGTCAGTTACCACTGCAAGCTCTAGGCCGTAATCTGTGGTATCAACCAAGGCATAACCGCTGCCTGATGCCGATGTTGTAACAGCCGGCACTTCTTGTGAGCCACTCAAGCCAAAGGTCACTAGTGCAAAATTATCCGTTAAAATTTGACCGCGTAGTTCGCCGCCGGGGTTAGCTGGCGTATGCACATTCACATAG
>JBARZY010000137.1:0-49010 GCA_049650345.1 Glaciecola sp.
TAATGCTCAGTTCAGATTCGAAAAACGCCTTAAGTTTTGACAGCATGTATTCTACCTTTTTGGTCTACATAATACCTTTAGTACGCAAATACAGCTTTTTGTTTCAGTCTTTCTATATTTTATCTGATGTGGTGAATTACCAAGGCATAAAAAAGCCGAAGTCATTGCTGGCTTCGGCTATTAATCAAAACGGAACGCAGCTTATGGTGCGGCGCTCATTTCATTGCGGGCTTGCTCAGTAGCACGCTCTTTCTCAACATATTTTGCCCACTGCCTAGCGGCAGCTCTACTGCTGCTAAATGATTCAGCCTCAGCTAATTGCTCAAGCGCTCTTGCAAACTGCTTTTGATTATACAACGACAAGCCTAATACCATATGGGTATCGCCAGCTCGCTTTAAGCCACCTTTTTCAAGCGCTAACTCCGCCGCAGCAATTGCTTTGTCATACTGTGATAAGTTGTAGTGCAGTAATGCAAGCTGTGCATTCAGTTCACCGTCGTCAGATAGCTCAGCAGCCTGCATCATTACAGGTACCGCTTTATCGCGCTCTTGAGATAACTGCCATGAGTTAGCCAAAAACTTCAAGTTACGCAAGTTGGCCTCTAATACACCCGACTCTATTGCCTGCTCCATTAACAACGCACCTTTATAAGGTACACCGTGATAATAATATAGTTGCGCTAGGTTAAACGTATCAGACGCTGAAGTAACGAAGCCGCGTTGATAGGCTATTTCCATGGTCGCTAGTTGACGCTTTTCTTGTTCTAATTCACCGTACATACCCGCTAATTGAATCCAGTACTTTGGCGCGTCGTACAGGCGTATTAATTTAATAATAATTTCTTTTACTTTTTCAGGTTGCTTCATTTCAAAGTAAATGGCGCGTTGCAACACCAACCAGTTTTCATCAGGCAAATAGCCATCATCTTCATGGTTTTTTATGGCCGCTTCAATGTAGCCTGCCGCATCTTCATAAGCTTTGTTCTGATACAACGCTTGTGCTTTTAGAATGTAATTTTTAGGGGGTATTTTACCGTTATTAAGTGCTTCCCAGCGCTCTAAGTAGCTAATAACGTCGTCATACTTGCCCTGCGCCATACTTAACTGCGCTAGACTATACAAAGCGGTTTGCTCAAAACTTACTGGAATCGGCGATTCGTTTACCGCAGCGTTAAATGACTCAATCGTTTTGTCAAAGTCTTCAAGCGAATAATAAATAAAGCCGTAAAAGTTATGCATCATGGCGCGCTCGTAACTATTCATGCTGCCAGACTTCTCTTTTACTTCATCGAGTATTGCCAATGCACCTGCGCTATCACCTGTATCACCCACCGATTGCGCGCGCGCCAGTTGGTCATAAACACGGGCTCGCAGTGCAGGCGTTCTTACCGTTTTGCGTTCGCTTGCTTGCGCTGCAAAAGTACTTGGCGAATAGGCCAACATGCCTGCACTCGTTAGTGAAACAGACATTACTAAACCTACGCTTGGGACAACGGCTAGTAAGTTCTTTAGCGAAAATTTCTTAAAATATTTCATCATTACTCTTTACGCACTAATCTATGTTAAACGAAATACGGTTTTGCACACCGGCCACATCGGTCGGCTCACCATTAATTACGCGCGGTTTATATTTAAATTTAACCACTGCATCAAGCGCAGCTTGCTCAAATATACCCTGAGGGTTAGCTTCAACCACCACGGGGTTAGTCACCGCACCTACTTTGTTTACCGTAAACTCAACCACCACGTAACCTTGAATACCACGTTGCAATGCTCTACGTGGATACACAGCTTGCACCTTGGTTATTGGCACATACTCACCATCACCTGAATCAAGTGCAAGCCCGCCATCTAAAGCAACATCGTTACCGATGTCAGCAGCAAAATCTAAGCCACCATCACCGCCATCAGGCGTAGGTGAATCTAATTGCGGCTGCTCCATTTGTGGAGGTGGTTCTTGAGGCTTAGGCGGCTTTTTCGGCTTGCGTTCTTTTTGCTGCACTTGCTCTTGTTGCTTTACGCGCACAAAATCAAGCACCTTGCCAGCAGCCGGGTCATCCAAGGTGGTGTCACCCGACTTAATCAAGGTTTGCATTAAAAAGAACAAACCTAAGGTAATGAATGCAGCAACTACGAAGGCAATAAAATATCGAAACATGATTTACTCTTGTGTGGCTACCGCAGCATCATCAATACCCGCTGCGCGAGTGGCGTCTAAAACTTTCATTAGCATTTCAGTGGTCGACTTATTGTCAGCCTGAATAACCACGCCACCCTGAGGGTTTTCGGCAATTAGGCGTTCAATATTGGCTTGCACTGCACGAACGTCAACTCGGCGTTTATTAATCCAAATTTCGTTTTTCTCGCTAATGGCAACCAAAATACTGGTTTTATCTTTTTTCACTGCAGTTGATGCTTCTGGGCGATTAACGTCAATGCCCGACTCTTTCACAAATGAAGCGGTTACAATGAAGAAAATCAACATAATGAAGACCACGTCAAGCATGGGCGTCATGTCAATGTTTGCTTCTTCTTCGTCCATCAAGTTTTGAAAATGCTGTTTCATAATTGTTCCTTTACGTCGGCGTTTACCGAGTACTACCCTTTAACCAATGTCGCGTTGCAAAGGCAAAGCGTCTTCTAAATGTGAGCGTTCTGTTTTTGATGTCCGCATCAACCATGTTGAAGCAAACACCCCTGACAACGCGCCGACCATACCTGCCATAGTAGGAATGGTTGCCTTTGACACACCAGATGCCATTGAGCGCGCATTGCCGCCGCCGGAAATTGCCATCACATCGAACACTTCAATCATACCAGTAACCGTACCCATTAAGCCTAGCAGTGGGCACAAGGCGACCAAGGCTTGAATAATGGGAATACTGCCATTTAACTGTATGGTCAAGCGCGAAATATGTGCTTGTCTTATTTGCTCTGCATGCCAAGAAGCGCGTTCTTTACGTGCCATCCACGATTCAACCACTTCTTTCTTTAGCTGCTTGTGAGTAATGCGCACATACATGATTCTTTCGAGTATTAACAACCACATCACAAATATCAGCAAACCTATGACCAAGAGCACTTGGCCACCTGTTTCTGTAAAATCGCGTATATTCTCGAATATCTCAATCATAATGATTGACCTTATTTCGACGTTTTAGCGTTAATTTGTTCTGCACGCTCTGCAATTACACCAGAAGCCTGTTCTTGCAGAATATATACAATGTTTTTACTGCGCGTATTTAACATGGCGTATAACAAAGTAGTTGGGATCGCTACTACAAGACCAAGTACAGTGGTAACAAGTGCAGTTGATATACCACCTGCCATGAGTTTCGGGTCGCCTGTACCAAATAACGTGATCTGTTGGAACGTCACAATCATACCGGTAACGGTACCTAGCAAGCCCATTAACGGTGCCACTACTGAAATTATTTTAATAATCGACAAGAAGCGACCTAGCTTAGGTACTTCGCCTAAAATAGCTTCAGTCAAATGTAACTCTAGGGCTTCCACGTCGGCGTGAGGATATTTATCACGCATTTGCATAATGCGGCCAAGGGGGTTGTTGTCGGTATACTCTGGTGATTTTAACTGCTTATCAACCGCCGCTTTGGTAATGGTTAGGCTAATAAGTAAGTAAATAGACAAGGCTAGGCCTACTGCGCCCACACTTAAAATAATGTAACCAACCAATCCACCTTGTTCAACACGCTCTTTAAGGCTTGGTGCTTGTACTAATAACCCTAAAATAGAGCCACCTGTAGGGTCTAATCCAAATCCAACCATCTCTCCAGAAGATGCTTCAAGCTCAGTTATGGTATCTAAAAAACGATCTTGCGGTTGGCGAATAAGCTCAGACACGGTTTCGGTAATACCGTCGTATTCTAGGTACTTGCCATCAGCAACTAAAGCGAATGGACCAACGCGAGTGACTTCTTTCGTCACTTTTTCGCCGCCAGCTTCTACCACTTCAGTGCTAAACTTGGTGACTTTGCCCGCTTCGGTCATTTCGCGCTGCACTTCAAACCACACACGTTCAATTTCTTCAATTGATGCTAGTTTTGATGAAGAGCCCATTGATTGCGCCATTTCATCTAGAAATACTGAACGACCTGGAATTTGTGCGCTAATAACCGAGTTATAGAATTTGTTTTTAGTATCGCCAGCAACTTGCTGCAACACACCAAACAACTCTTTTAACGAACCTAAACGCGTGTCTAAGGCGCCGTTTAAGTCAGCTAACTTAAATTCATTTTCTTCAAATTGAGTTTCTAGGTTTTCTGAATCACGTAATAGTGCATCACGGCGAGCACGCGTTTCACGTAAAATACGGTCTTGCTCAGCGCGTTGTGCAATGAAGTCGTTTTCGCGCGCTTTGTTTTGTTGGCTTTGCGAAAACTTACCTTCTTCTAGTTGTTTAAGTAAGGCGTCTAAGTCAAGTGCCTTGTCATTGTCTTGTGCGCTCACGCCGCTAACAAGTACTGCGCTTAGCGCGAATACTGCTAACGTCTTTTGAACCAAAGAGTGAATTGATTTCATGTTACTGTTCCTTAGTCCTAAATTAGTCGGTAATCGACACTGGCACCGTTAACAAATCGGGTGCTAGTTGTTTCTTGGCAATACGTAAACCTTTAGTGATTTGCGTACGATAGCTTGAATCAAGCTCGTCCCATTGACGAGTTTGCTTGTTCCATGCACCTTGTAAGCTGGCGTCACGAGTTTGATAAATCAGCGCGGTGCGACCTATGCGTAAAAAGTCAACGTTACGCTCTTGTCCATTTATGGTTTGCAAACCGCTATACGCTTCAATAGTGCGGCCATAATCCATTTCAACTTGGTATGCTTCCATTACACGGCGAAATTTTTCTGACGGCGCTACATTCGCTTGGTCCATCATGGCTTTTAAATCAACAATACGATTCGCGCGTTCTTCTGCTAAAAACGGTACATCGAGTGCAACGAATTGCTCTAAACCATCAATCATTTTAAGCATCAGAGGGGTAATTTGACGTTCAATAACACTCACTTCATCAATTGACGCATTTAAATCAACCATTTCTTGTTCTTGCGAACGAATTTGCTTGTTCAACTGGCCGTTATAAACTTCCAAGCCCTCAATTTCTTTCAATAAGGTTTTGTACTGCTGCAGCTTGCTATCAATTTGATCAGTGATGTTATTGATTTTGGCTTGCGTATCTTTCGCAGATTCATTTATTTGCTGCGCCGTTTGCGTAGCCTCGTCTAACATTTGTTCTTCTTGTGACTGCACATTAGTGGCCGATAATGCCAATAACGATACGCCCAAGACAGCGTGTAAAACCTTCATACAAATTCCTATTGAAGTAAGCTATTGAAGTAAATCAAAGGTAAAATAATCGGACAGAGGATAGGTAAAAACTGTGACAGTTTTATTACAGGCTATTGCTACAAGCAGGGATTCATAAATATGTAACATTAGGGCTTAATAAAACTGCAATAAAAACAATATTATTAAGCATTTACGTAGTACTTTTTATACCTTTAAATATCTTTTTACACCCTATGCTCTTTTGTACAAGTATAATGCACACATTCGCCTATACTATGGGATTCCCATGGCATCTACATACAAATTTATTGCACCCTTTATTGCAGTTTCTGCACTTACTTTACTCCACACAAACGCGTCAGCGAATAATGGGGGGGTACACGGCCCTAACATAAAAGCGAACACTCAATCTGCTGAAATTAGAATGAACACCAGTCATTCTGATAACGCCAGCGATGGTCGCAAGCAATATAGAACACATTATCAGCGAGCGTTTTCAGACAGTTTTCAAGTACGAGTGGTGGCTCAATTTCGTGACTTTGGCGACTTTGAATATGACAACGCTAAAGTAGAAATGCTGTATCAATACCAAGAGTTCGAGAACGCAAATTATGCTGCGGCGGTGCGCTTTGATGTGCGCACTCGCAGAGGGAATCGTCCAGAAGACATCGCCATTCATTGGACACATCAATACAACCTGTCATCCAAGGTGTTTGCCCGTGGCATTGCCATTTTTGGTAAAAACGTTACTGATAATAATGCAGGGAATAAACCCAGTACTTTTGGTACACGATTTTCAATCAACTACAAACAAAGCAGCAATGTAGTTGTGGGTGCTGAACTGTATAGCAACTATGGCGAAATCGACAATTTTAACAGTAGCAATAGCCAAGTACATCAAATTGGTCCGGCGGTTATGTATAAACATGAAGGCTGGTACGCCTATGCGCGTTACCTAACGGGGTTAACTTCGGCCTCGCCTGATAACAACTTTCAATTTAGAATGGGCAAGCGTTTTTAAGACACAAAAAAACCCGCAAATATGCGGGTTTTTTATGACATGTAAACACACTATTGTTAGTTAAAGTCGTATTTGACCGATAAACTAAACGCTCTACCTTTGGTTTCACTTCTTAATAGTACATTTTCAAATTCTATCCGCTTTTCTTCGTCAAGAATGTTCTGCACTTTTAGTGTTACCGTAGTATTAAAGTTAGGGTAATACTTATACACCACATCTAATGAATTAAACGGTTGCTCAAAACTGTCGTCAAATCCATCAATACCGGGTATAAGAATACGATCACCAAATACGTTATACACTAACGAACTTGAATGCTCACCATCGTCAGAATCAAACCCTAGCTGTACGTTCGCAACGTACTTTGAATGCCCAGTTAAGCGTCTAGTAGTATTGGTAATTGCCGCAGATACGCCCGTTAGGTCAACAATGTTTTGTCTATCAAGCACTATTTCTGAATCACTGACGGTAATATTACCCGACACAAACAAGTTGTCCCACACGCCGTCACCAATCACCTCTAAGCCTTGTAAAAACTCAAGCTCTGCACCATACACTTCGCCCGACTCAGCATTGGCGATACGCACTAATGGCGGACCGTCCTGGGCAGGTGACTGCACCGACTCAATAGGGTTTTCCATATCTTTGTAAAATAAACCAATAGATAAGTTATTACCCGCTTCACGATACCACTCCCAGCGAAGGTCATAGTTTGTGATAGCCGTAGTTTTAACGCCTGGTGTTCCCGCAATTGGGAAGTTGGTTAATGGGTCAATATACGTAGCTGAACTCACTTCTCTTAAATCAGGACGCACTACGGTTTGGCCTATACTGGCTCTAAACTGCATGCTGTCATCTTTAATGTAAGTTACTGCCAACGCAGGATAAAAATCGCTTTCTTGGAAAGCCAATTCTTCTATCCCATTTTGCGTTAAATCAAATTGGTTAGTACGAGGGTTAAACGGCGCAACTACTTGACGGAAATCTTCCCAACGCACGCCGCCGCTAAAGCGCCATTTGTTTTGATAGAAAAAATCACCTTCTACATAGTACGCATCAACCTTTTGACCAGCCACATAATCATCACCACTTATTGTGGTATCACGAATAATGGCAATGTTACCAAATACGTCGCTGTTTAAGACGTCGTCGCTCATTATGCTAGCAAACGAATTGCCTACCAGTGAACTGGCATCGTTAAACGCACGTGTACTTATATCAAAACGGCGGTTTTCTGCGCTACGCGCTTTAGTAATAAAGTCAGCACCGTACTTAAACTCCATTTCCCAGTTTTTAATACTAAGGGGGAGCGTAATATTAAACCCACTGTTTTCCATGCGATCGTTTAGCGTTTGGAAACCATAGCGACCGGCAGTAGTCGCGTTTGATAAGCTAATTTCGTTATCAGTATCAAATACGCCATCAAGATTATCATCGGTTACGATGAATCGAGCTTCAAAGTTACCCGGTGCATCACGTAATGAGCGACCAACAGAATGACGCCAGTCAAAGCCCATATAATTTAACGATGGAAAAGTGTGCGTACCTTTTATTTGATTAGTAAACAAACGGCGCTCTTCGTATTCAGCAACAATGTCGCGTACGCGCACGTTTTCACTTAAACTTAAGTTTTCAGTGTTACCAAACTGCTCTCTAATTTCATCGCGGGTATCGTTCAATACAATGAGGCTATAATCAATTCTGTGGTTACGATTATAATCAACACCCAAAGTCAATAAATTAGACCATTGTACAGTAGTTTCAGTTGATTTGATGTCGTCAAAAAAGCGCACTAAGTTGATGTTCTCGCCAATGCGATTTGCTTCTTGCAATTCGTATTGTTCTGACACCTCGGTTGAGCTGTCATAGCCCACTGCCCACAAAAAGCCGACACGCCATTCATCGTCAAGGTCGTAGCTGTTACCGTAGGTAAAATTCAGCTTGGCATCAGGGCCAATACTTTCAGCAATAGGATCGTAGTCGCGTTTAACGCCTAAAAATAACTCTCTTGCCTCTGCAGGTTCAAGGTTATCTAAAAAGTTTTTATTTTCCCAGCGAGTCAGAATTTCTTGCGATGCAGCGCGGCTACCGTCATCCATGCCTTTCCAGTCGCTTCCGCCGCCGGCGTAAGATAGGCCATTGCTGCCGTTTTCAGAATTATAACCCGTACCCACTGAAACATTGAACACTTCTTGGGTAGGAATCGATTTTAAACGAATGTCAACGTTACCGCCGCCAAATGAAGCCGGCATAGAAGGTGAATACGATTTTTGAACCGATAAACTTTCGATAATATCAGCCGGGAATAAATCAAGTGGAATAACGTTTCGCGTTGGATCTGGACTGGGCACAGCAGAGCTATTTAATGCGGTGCTTGAATAGCGCTCACCCAGGCCGCGCACATAAATAAATTTACCGTCTACTAAGGTTAAGCCCGTAACACGACGCAGTGCTGATGCGGCGTCGCCATCACCCGTTCTAGATATTTGCTCGGCACCTAATATGTCAGCAACAAATGCTTGGTTTTTTCTTTCTTCAATAACCGCTGTGGCCGTGCCTTTTAGACGCGTGCCGGTTGTTACCACTTCTTCAATGGCTTCTTCTTCACTTTGCTGCGCTGATACTGCAGTTGGCAAAGCTAAAGATGTGAGCACAAGCATAGTGATGGCTGACAACGGAAACCGTTTTTTAGGTTGATACATGTGTAACCTCATTAACTACTGATTAATCTAGACGTGCAATATGCATATAAACATTCACCCGCCTTAACATAAAAGTACGCTGAAGCAATAAAATTACCCAGCGTACATTCTTGCTTTGTGAACTGAGGGCTTATTCTAAGCCAACAGTCCAATCAGCAGTCCAGTTGTTGTCTGCATCTTTTACCGCACCAATGAAGTCTACGGCCATGAAGTAGTCATCAACTGCGCTTACATCAGTAGGAGTGGTTGTATCAATGGTATAAATACCGTTTAATACGCCCGCTTGACCCGCAGTACTTACCGAGCTTCCTGTTTCAGCAGCAAACCATGCAGCTGTATCAAATGCGCTACCAGAGCTGTTCTTAACTGCTTCGTTACACGCAATTACTGAGCTTTCAAAGGTCATTTGCGGCGTGTTAGTACCGTCCATGTTAGCCAGTAGTACAGTGTCTGCGTCGTCAGTAAGGTCAACTTCAAAACACTCACCCATTGCATCAGGACCGGTTACCACAAAGTTGTATAGCTGCGCGTTAGTTTGGTCACGTAGTAATACGCCTTCAGATGAATCGTCGCCTACAAAAGTGTTACCAATAATAGTCATGTTAGCAAGCATTGGGTTTGAAAACGCAGTACCTGTACCGCCATCTCCATCACCTTCAATTCCGCGGTTAGCGTCGGTGTTGTCATCGGCATGTTTTACTAATACAAACTGCATTTTACCCGTGTAGCCATTATCCCAATCAACTGAGTCATCTTGAATACCAGTAAGCACAACATAACGAGCGTTTACCGCACCACCAAAGAACTCTACACCGTCGTCAGCATTTTTGTGTACTTGTAAATACTCAACTGTAGTACCCGAGCCAACACCACCAAAAGTGATTCCGTTTAGTTCGTTATCAGGTGCAACTTCAAAACCGCCGTGCATTACACGAACATAGCGAAGGGTACCTGAGCTATCAGTATTATCATCACCACCAAATACCGCACCTTCTTGTGCACCTTCAACTTGAAGTGAACATGTACCTGTTTCTGGACATTTAGTGCTGTAGCCGTTACCAAGGATAATCATGCCGCCCCATTGACCAGCTGCACCATCGGCTAAACCATCAACTGCACCACCGGCAACGTGTTGACGAGACGTAAATGTGATTGGGCTGCTCGCTGTACCATCAGCCACAATGCTAGAACCACGGCTTACTACTAAATAGTCATCGCCTGATGCACCGTATACAATCACACCTGGATCAACGGTTAAGGTAGCGCTATCAGTGTTATCACCACCAATAAATACGGCACCCGATAATGCGTAGTGGTTGCCAGCGGTTAAGCGTAAGTTTGAAGTAACACGACCTGACACTTCACATGTGTTAGTGGTGCCGTCAACAGAAGCGATAGTTGTGGTGCCAGAAGGACAACCTGAGGCTGAAGATACAACTTCAATTTGACCGCCACCAAAACCAAATGCCCAACCTTGACGCCAGTCAGTATCACCAACTGCACCAACAAAGGTATTTGTTTCAAAAAACGCGTCAATGTTTGCTGGGTTAGTACCCGCGGTGCGTAAATCACTCTCAGCAGTTAACGTACCGTCTTGGTTTAGACCAAGTTGGTCACGGTTTTCATAAGTAAGAATAACGTTATCGTCTTGCTGGTTAGTGAACCAATCAGTGATGTCTACATCGCCATCTTCAAATTTAGTTGGTTCAACACAGGCAATGTAAGAGTTAGAGATAGTAATGCCACCGTCAAGCAAATTGGCTTGTACTGTGTCATCATTGTCCATTTCTAAACACTCGCCAGTAGCTGAATCTCCAGCAATTAACATGTTAACAATGCTTGCGCCAGTTTGATCACGAAGCAACACACCTTCTGATGCGTCAGTTCCGGCAAAGTTGTTGGTAATAATGGTTAAATTAGCAATGCTTGGACTTGAGAACTCAGTACCGTCACCGCCATCACCGTCACCTTCAATACCACGGTTTGCATCAGAGTTATCAGACGCTTGCTCAACATAAACGTATTGTAGTTTACCGTTGTAACCGTTATCCCAATCTACTGAATCATCTTGAATGTTGGTTAATACAACGTGCTTGGCGTTAACTGAACCACCAAAGAACTCAATACCGTCATCGGCATTAGCGTGTACTTGTAAATAGTCAATTTCAGTGCCAGAACCTACGCCACCAAAAGTGATACCGTTAAGTTCGTTGTCAGGCGCAACCTCAAAACCTGCATACTTAACCACTAAATAGTTTAAGTTGCCTGAATCATCGGCGCTATCAGTACCGCCAAACGTAGCACCTTCATCAACACCTTCAACGGTAAGTGAACACGTGCTGCCGTCTTGCGGGCATTTAGTGCTAGGTGCGTTACCCAATATAACTAAGCCACCCCATTGACCTGCGCCAACTTCATCGCCAAGCACATCGTTAATTGAGGTCATAATAACTGGGCTAGTAGCACTACCATTTACTTCAATTTGCGAGTCGCGGCTAACCACTAAATAATCGGCGCCACTGCGACCGAAAATAATGGTACCTTCTTCAATTTCCAATACTGTACTGTCAGCTTTATCGTTACCAACAAATACAGCACCTTCAAGTGCCCAAACAATGTCGTTGGTAAGCGTGATTTTACCGTCGGTAGCATCTGCGTCAGTTAAACGACCGCTCAATGCACGCACTTCAACTGTTTCGCCTAGCGCAGCTGACACTTGATTTGATAACGATGTACTGCGTTCACCAGGTGCGGTATCCGTAGTAGGCGTATCGCCAGAGTTATCAGCGTTGTTTGTTACACTGTTGTCGCTGTTATCAATAATATCGCCTTCAGAGATATTAATGTCACCGCCACATGCGGTTAAGGTGATGGCAGCAGCAACTGCTGACATTTTAAAAAATCCGTTGAGTTTCATTGTTTTCTCCAACTATAAAAAATATAAATGCGTGGTATCGAATTGGCGAAAAGATTACAGGATGCAAGTGACAGATTTGTTACAGATCTGCAGTGTCACAAAAGTTTAACAGTAATTCATTAACTGTCTGATTTTTATGAATTTACTAAGAAAGAAGTTATTACAGAGTGTTTAATATTTGTGCGCGCTGGCGTTTTATTACACGGGAAGATACTTGAAAATAACCGTCATCTGACACAATGCGTTGGCCTTCAGGTGATAAAACAAAGCTTAAAAAAGTCCGTTCTAAGGCCGGTAGTGTTTCATTAGGCGCCTTGTTCACCACAATATATAAAAATCGCGTAAACGGATAGTTACCTTCGCGAAGGTTATCTGGGCTAGGTGCGTAATAATCGGTACCATTGGCTGACAACGATAACGTTTTTACTTGTGTGCTTTGATAACCCAACGCCGCATAACCAAGCGCACCAATACTGGACGCGACAGATTGCACAACCGAAGACGAACTGGGCATTTCGTTCATAGTGCGCTTGTAGTCACCATCACATAAGGCTTTTTGTTTGAACAAATCGTAAGTGCCAGAAGCCGAGTTTCTACCAAAGATTTGTATATTTTGCGCACTACCAAACTTACTTACACCAACAGATTGCCACGTCTCCAAGCTGCGCGGGTAGCCACAGAGTCGAGTAGCGGAAAACACCGCATCAACTTGTTGCAAGGTGAGCTGAGTAAGCGGATTGTTTTCTTCTACGTACAAGGCAATTGCATCAATTGCCACAACAAGTGCAGTGGGCGGATACCCATGCTTGCTGGTAAACAAAGCTATCTCTTGCGCACTAAGGGCACGCGACATAGGACCGATACTAGCGCTGCCCTGCGTGAGTGCTTGACTGGCCGTAGCCGATCCACTGGCTTGAATTTGAAACTTAACATGGGGATAAATTTCTTGAAAACGTTGTGCCCAAATAGCCATTAAGCCTGCGAGGGTATCTGATCCTACAGAAGTAATCGTGCCATATACGCCCGGGGTAGAGCGATAATCGCTAGCATCAAACGCTTGGTTATTCGGCAATTCAATAACAGGAGTGTTATTGGCCGAGGTGTTACGTGCGGTTTGTTGATTAACAACAGGCTGCTGTGCAAAACTTAACCATGAAAACAACAATAGGCCCACGGCCAAGAAGTGGCAACTACTCATGCCAATCGTCGGCAATAAGTTCTTGAGGTAACAAAAATGAAAATTCACTGCCCTTGCCCATTACACTGTTTATATCCAGAGTAGCATTATGATGGTGAAGCACATGTTTCACAATAGACAAGCCCAAACCTGAACCACCTGTTTTACGCGAACGTGCTTTATCCACTCGATAAAAGCGCTCGGTTAAGCGGCGTAAATGCTTATCTTCAATACCTTCACCGTTATCTTGAACAGCAAAAAATGCACCGCCTGCGCGACGCTTCCAAATAACAGTAATATTGCCCTTTGCGGGTGTATAGTGCACCGCATTGAAAATGAGGTTAGAGCACGCACTGCGAAGTTCTGTTTCGACACCATATATGCGCAGGTTATCATCAATTTTGAAAGTAATGATGTGCTGCTTCTCTTTATTAAGCGCTTCAGCTTCAAGACCAATTTGCGCAAACATAGCTTGCATGTCTATGGTATGTTCAAAAATACGGTCGCTTGACGACTCAATGCGTGACAATATTAACAAGTCTTCAATTAATATTTGCATGCGCTTTGTTTGTGACTCCATCTCGGTTAGCGCTTTTTTTACAATGGGCGGGCCATCTCCACTAGTTGTTTCTAACACTTCTAAATAACCATTAATGACCGTAAGGGGTGTTTTTAATTCGTGTGACACATTGGCCACAAAATCTTTACGCATTTCTTCTAAATGCGACACCCGTGACACATCACGAATAATTAACAACAACTGATCTTCACCGTACTCCATAATACGGTACTCAAACATTTTGTTAGGGTTGGTAGGCGCAGGGATTTCTATGGGGAACTGATAATCACCTTGGTGTAAAAAGTCGATAAAGCTGGGGTGGCGAATAAGATTATCAATGCGACGGTTGCGATCGTCAGGCCAGCGCAGCCCAAGCTCAATTTTTGCATTGCGGTTACACCACATAATGCGCGCGTCTTTATCAATAACCACAACGGCATCGGGCAAGGCTTCTGAACCCTCGCGGAAACGTTTAACCAGCTCGCCCAAGTTCTTTCGCTTAGCACGGTTGCGTCGCTGAAGGTAATATATACCCTCGTAAATGTGATGCCATATACCTGGCGCACTGGGCGGAGACATAGAGCGGCTATGCCATAGCCAACGCGTAAGTTTGTACAAATGATAGTAGTTAAGTACTAGCAATACTGACAGTGTTAATAAAATAGTCAGCAGTAAATTATCCAGCAGCAAGCCCACCACAATGGTGAATACAAAATAAACACTGAAGCGCAATAATGTTTTCGACCAAGACTGTGGATAATACATATTTTTAGCAGCCAATAAAGAGAGAGAAGCGCAGCGGCGCTTTATATATACTGAGTTTTGTTACCTAAGTAATCTTATGAGTACTAAACCAACATCAACTAGTTTTTTACTGAAAATCGATAACCCGAACCGCGCACAGTTTGAATCATCCCGTCATGACCATTTGCCGAAATGGCCTTTCGCAAACGCCTTATATGCACATCTACAGTGCGGTCTTCAACATATACGTTGGTGCCCCACACGTTATCCAGTAACTGCTCACGACTGTATACACGCTCGGGATGCGACATAAAAAAGTGTAATAACTTAAATTCAGTAGGCCCCATATCAACCGCTTCTTCATTGCTGGTTACACGATGCGACACCGGCTCAAGCACAAGGCCATTAAACGCAATAGGTTCTTCCTTAGAGGTGGGGGTTACACGGCGCATTACCGCTTTGATTCTGGCAACCAACTCTTTAGGTGAAAACGGCTTAGTGACATAGTCATCTGCACCTGCTTCTAAGCCTCTAATTTTATCGTCTTCTTCACCGCGCGCGGTGAGCATAATTAAAGGGATATCTTTGGCAAATTCGTGCTGTTTTAGCTTTTTAGCCAGTTGCACACCTGAACCACCAGGCAACATCCAATCTAGCAAAATAAGATCAGGATATGGTTCACGAATTTTTTCTAGGCCTACATCAAAATCTTCGGCCTCATCTACAGTAAAGCCAGCTTGTTCTAGTACAAAGCTCAACATATCGCGAATAGGCGCTTCATCTTCAACGAGTAAAATGGTGCGAGACATTTTCTTTTTCACTTGATTCATAAAATATGACCGTATTATTAGAGTGATGTATGACAGTTTTATGAAAACATAATAAAAACTGTTAAATGTTACCGTTATTCAGTGTACGTTTATTACACTTGTATGACATTAACAATTCACCAATAGCGCCCAGTAGCATAGAAATATTTAACAAGTCTTTGACCCATATTAGATGGATTGTTACTCTTCGCCCTCAATTTTTTAAGATGAAAAAACTATGTGGTTTAAAAATTTAAAAGTGTACCGTTTTACCTCTGAATTCAAATTCGACGAGGCTCAACTTCAACAACAACTTGAAAGCATGGCGTTTAAAACGTGTTCATCACAAGAAACCCAAACCATGGGATGGATCGCTCCAATTGGGCGCTCTGAACAATTATTTCATGCTACTGGCAACTCATATGCATTTTGTTTAAAACGCGAGCAAAAGCTGCTACCCGCCAGTGTAATTAACGATGAATTGGCAGAAAAAGTGGGGCAAATAGAGGCAGAGTCTGGCTCACCGGTGCCCAAGAAAGCACAAAAAGACCTAAAAGAAGAAATTACCATGCGCTTGCTACCTCGCGCATTTAGTAAGTTCAGTGTAATTCGTGGATTTGTTTCGGTAGATAAGCAAATTGTGGTTGTTGACGCTAGCTCTGACACCAACGCCGAAGTATTTTTAGCTTGTTTGCGCAAATGCATTAATTCACTCCCCGTTGTGCCACTGGCTAAATCGCCGCAGCAACATGTGCTGACTTCATGGCTAATGCAAGATGCACCTGAAGGCTTTGAAATATTAGATGAAGCAGAGTTTCAATCAAGTGCTGACGACGGTGGTATTGTGCGCTGTAAAAAACAAGATTTAGATGCCGATGAGGTATTAGGACACGTACAAGCAGGTAAACTGGTACACAAGCTGGCGGTTGCCTACAAAGAGCGGTTAAGCTGTATTATTGCTGAAGACTTATCAATTAAGCGTTTAAAGTTTACCGACATTGTGCTTGAAGAAAACCAAGACATCGATAAAGACAATGCTGCGGCTAAATTTGATGCTGACTTTTTATTATTCACAAATGAAGTGAAAGACTTTATCACTGATATTGATGCGGCCTTTGAATTAACGCAAGACTAAGTTTATTGGCAAAAAAAAAGGGTGATCATACTTATGATCACCCTTTTTTGTATATTGTCGATGCTTACGCAAATATGGCTTTTGCGTTGTCGCGCAGTTCATTAAATTCAGGCGTTTGTAGTTCAGCAATATCATTAAATACGCCGCGCTCTTGGGCCGTTGTCAGCACGGTTTCAGCATCATCTATATTGCCTGATAACGCCGCACCCACACGAATAAAATCGATATAACCAACACTTGAGGGTGTATATTCAATGTCTCGCCAATGCTCAGCGGTTTCAATGAAAAGCTCATTAAATTTCCATTCGCGCATAATGCTACCGCCAATTCGGCCTGACAACTTGTCAATTGCCACATCTAAAAACGCAGGGTTGGCAAACACACTGTCGTGACGTTCCGCTTCGGTTAGCACCGGTAGCGCGCCTATATCAGCGACTAAAGCCGAAAGCGTCATGGTGTCAAGATTAAGAGAATTATCTTTGTTAGTGGTTTTGTAATGCAACATAACTGCCATAGCATTTGCAACTACCGTAACCATTTTGCTCCATTTTTGTGCCATATACGCTTTAACGGTCTCGTTTTTAGAAACAAACAACTGCTCCATTGCTAACGCTGTTGCTACATTTTTTACCGATGCAAGGCCAATTCTCGTTATCGCCTGGCCAGTAGACGAGACTTTTACTGTTCGTCCTAAATATGCGCTATTAGAAATTTTTATCATTCTGGCACTTAAAGACGGGTCTTGTCCTACCACATCAGCCATGCCATTTAAGTTTATGTTTGGGTCATCTGCCGCTTTTCTTACTTTAAGAGCAATTGCGGGAAGTGTAGGAAGAACAAGTGTATCGTTGTTTATTTTTTCAACCAGAATGGTTAATAGTGCATTTTGTGTTGACATGTAATAAGCCTTTTATCCTAAATTCAGATCAGTGCTACCGCTTCAGCGCGGCAAGTTGACATAAATTTAGCCAGTCCGTGTTTAAAGTATTTACCAAAAATGCGTATTGCGCAAAATTTGTTATTCGAGCTTTAATCGCTCGCTGTAAGGTGGCCAGCCCAATGGCTTTCCAGCAAGTACGTGTAAATGAATGTGATAAACGGTTTGGCCACCGTCAGCATTGCAATTCATTACCGTTCTAAAGCCCTGCTCAGCAACACCTAGCTCTTTTGCCAACATTGCAGCCACGCGGTGCATATAACCCACTAACGCTTCATCAGCTTCTGAAATATCGTTCGTCGTTGCAATAGGCTTTTTTGGAATCACTAAAAAATGGATAGGTGCTTGGGGACTAATATCCTTAAAAGCGAGCACTCTATCATCTTCAAATAAAATATCGGCAGGGATTTGTTTTTCAATAATTTTTGTGAAGATTGTAGTCAAAATAAATACCTTATTATTAGTTACACAGATGCCAAAATAGCGTTAAAGTACTCTCAGCAAGTTATGAAAATACAATAAACAACAGTACTGCCCCTAGTAATAGCCTATAAATGACAAAAGGCAACATACCAATACGTGAAATCCAGCTTAAAAATAAGAAAATACACAAATACGCAGCTACAAAAGAAAACCCAGCGCCATACAGTAATGCTTGCCAATCAACTGCCGTTTGTTGCTCTAATAAATCCAAGACCGAAAACAAGCCTGCGGCTAAAATAATTGGAATAGACAATAAAAACGAAAATCTTGCTGCGCTTTCTCTATTCAGTCCTAGCATTAAGCCTGCCGTCATTGTAATGCCTGAGCGCGAGGTACCAGGAATAACCGCTATTGCCTGGGCAATGCCAATTAATAGGGTATCTTTAATGGTCAGTTCTGTGGTGGTTTTTGTTTGTTTCGCTTTTGCGTCGGCATACCACAGCAATAAGCCAAACACTATTGTGGTAATCGCAATAACCAATGCCGAGCGGGCGTTTAACTCAATCCAATCTTTCATTAAATAACCAAACAAGCCTGCGGGTATAGTGCCTATAATTACCCACCATGCTAGTTTTGAATCGCTTGTTTGCTGACGAGAAAAGCCGGTCGTAAACCACGCTACCGCTAGCCTATATATATCTTGACGAAAATAAATCATTACCGCTAACAAGCTGCCCACGTGCACGGCTACGTCAAATGCTAATCCTTGATTTCGCCAACCTAATACCTCAGCAGGTAAAATTAAATGGGCAGAACTTGAAATAGGCAAAAATTCAGTCAGTCCTTGAATAATTGCTAAAATGATAATTTCAAATATGGTCATGTTGTTGCAGGGCTCCATTGCATGCCTGAAGGCCACAGGCGTTGATTCTCGTTTGTGTAGTTTTGCCACATATCAGCATAAGACTGACCTGTTACAGGGTGAATATCATGCGGTGCTAATTCAGCCATTGGTTGAAGCACAAATGCATTGTATTCAATTTCGCCACGGGGAAGCGTAATGGGCTCACTGCACACCACATCATCGTAAGTAAGTAAGTCTAGATCTAAAGTACGATTACCAAACTTTTTATCTCGTACGCGTCCATGCTCATTCTCTATGCTTTTTAAACGCGCGCATACTGCAGATATACTCAGTGTCGTGTTTGCTTGCACCACTAAATTTAAAAAATTGTTCCCTTCAAAACCCACCGATTCACTTTCGTAAATGGTGGATAATGTCATTTGAGTGAATTGTTCGTACAGTGACTGCAGGCCGCTTCGCGTATTTTTTTGTTTATTTATGTTAGAGCCAACACTGATCAAGATTTTATGCGACATCTTAGTTGCTCTCGGGCGCAAAAGCTGAATCATTACTTTGGGCTGCCGCGAGTTGGTGTTCGGCTAACTCGCGAGTAATAGTAATACCAACGGTACTTGCATTAGCCAGTATATCTGGCTTATTAATGCTTAAGGTCACGGCTACGGGTGCGAATTCATCTAGTATCATCACCACCATTTCTTCAGCTAGGGCCTCAAGCAATTGATATTGTGCAGTATCGGCAATATCAGCCAAGCGCTGGGCAATAGCACCGTAATCAAGAGTGTCTTCTACGTTGTCTGTTTTGCCAGGCAAGCGCAAGCTTGCGGTAAGGGTAAGATCAACAATAACGCGTTGTTTCGCTTCGCGTTCAAAGTCATACACACCAATAAGGGTGAATAGCTCTAAACCTTTAATAAACACTTTATCCATGAATATCGATGGTTTCCAGTTAAATGCATACCAGCTATTTAGCGAATTTGTTCGACAAAAAATAGACGTAAACTAGCGTAATGCAGGTAGCTTTAGTAATCTGTACGTAGTGTATCGCGTTTTGCCGGCTCAAGTATATGACTAGCACAGTGGTTTTTTTAATTATTGTTGCCTATTTAGTAGGCTCAATTTCTAGTGCTATATTAATTACAAAGTTATTTGCTAACAGCGATATTAGACAACAAGGCTCAGGCAATCCAGGCGCAACCAACGTGCTGCGAGTAGCAGGGAAAAGAGCAGCCGTTTTGGTGTTTTTGTTCGACGCAGCAAAAGGCACAATACCGGTTTATGCCGGTTTTTTGTTAGGTTTGCCGCCAATAGCCTTAAGCCTTATTGCGATTAGCGCTTGCGTAGGGCATATCTACCCTGTGTTTTTTCAGTTTAAAGGTGGCAAAGGCGTAGCTACCGCTATTGGGGCTATTTTGCCATTAGACTGGTGGTTAATGCTATGTTTGCTTTCAACGTGGCTGCTTATTTTTATCGTTCTGCGCATTTCATCATTAGCCGCCATTGTGACCTTAGTGTTAGCGCCAGTGTATACCTATATATTTAAGCCAGAGTACACGGTCGCAGTTGCCTTGCTATGCTTAATTATTATTGGTAAACACAAAGATAATATTAAACGCCTAATTCAAAACAAAGAACATACTATTAGGCGCCATTAATTATACCTAGCACTACACCGCAGTTAGGGTTTCAAGTGACCAACGCGGTAGCGACTTTGCATCAAGATCAGTAGTTTCACCTTTGCACAAACGTTGGCAACCCGCATATGCAATCATAGCGCCGTTGTCGGTGCAGTACTCAAAGCTAGGATAATACACACTAAATCCGTCTTTTTCGCTAGCTTCAGCAAATTTGCTTCGCAACATTTTATTCGCCGCCACCCCGCCTGCCATTACAATTCGCTTTAAGCCCGTTTGTTTGAGTGCACGTCGACATTTTATTAGCAAGGTATCAACCACTGCTTCTTGAAATGCATAAGCGATATTGGCCTGCGTTTGCGTATCAGTTGCTTCGCTTCTTATGGTATTAGCAACAAAGGTTTTTAAACCACTGAAACTCATGTCTAAACCCGGACGGTCGGTCATTGGACGCGGAAATTTGTAATGCCCTGCTTCACCTTGTTCGGCAAGCTTTGCAAGCAAAGGCCCACCAGGATAATCTAAGCCTAATAACTTAGCAGTTTTATCAAATGCTTCACCGGCGGCATCGTCAACCGACTCTCCAAGTACCTCATAACGTCCAATTCCTTGCACATTAACCAACATACTATGCCCACCCGACACCAACAAGGCCACGAACGGAAATTCTGGGGCGGGTTCATCTAGCATGGGTGCCAGTAAATGCCCTTCCATATGGTGCACACCAATAGCAGGAACTTGCCAAGCATAAGCAAGTGCACGCGCCATAGAAGACCCCACTAACAACGCCCCAATAAGTCCAGGTCCACGGGTATATGCGATGCCGTCAATATCAGTAGCGCTAAGTTTAGCCTCCGCCAAGCTGGCCTGTACCAATGGTACTATTTTACGTACATGGTCACGCGAGGCCAGCTCGGGCACTACGCCGCCGTAGTCTGCGTGAAGTTTAACTTGGCTATATAGTTGATGTGCTAACAAGCCTTGTTGCGAATCATAAATTGCCACGCCGGTCTCGTCGCAAGAAGTTTCAATGCCCAATACTTTCATTTGTGCTCGTGTTTCCTCAAATTAACCATGTTGTAAGGTCTACAAATATTGCAGCGTTAAACAGGAGTAAGTTAATACGCTCACTGTTTATTTAAGCTTATTGTAAACCATGTTTATGGTGAATCTATTGGTTTTTACTTACAAATTAAGTATAACGCTTATTTTACTTAGGATTATTGAGTTATACTCAGGTGCTTGACGCTAACCATGCAATTAAGGCATCTACGACTGATATTTCCGAGCACAGACTTAGCGCTTCAGGTTTATTTATATATCGAACAAAAATAATTGCCTTTATTTGCGTTATTTTTACGCTTAATACTTTACATGTTTTCAAATAAACAGTACTATTTCGCACCAATTTTTAGCCCGGGTAATTAAATCAATACGAAATCGTGGTGGTCTTGTAAGATTTAAATTCGATTTCAACAGATACCCGGTTGATTTATCTTATTCAAAGGTGAAGAGTTAACATGCCAATCGTTAAAGTAAGAGACAACGAACCGTTTGACATCGCATTAAGAAGATTCAAACGTTCATGTGAAAAAGCTGGTGTACTTTCTGAAGTACGTCGTCGTGAGTATTTTGAAAAGCCTACGTGGGAACGTAAGCGTAAGAAAGCTGCGGCTAAAAAGCGTCACATGAAAAAGTTAGCTCGCGAAAACGCACGTCGTATTAAGTTATATTAATACCACAACAGTTTGCAAAACGGGCGTCTTATGACGCCCGTTTTTGTTTGTGCTAAATAATCAAACACAAGATTGTATATTCAACTATAATCCATCGTTGAATTGTTCTGTATGAGTAAGCGCGGTTACTGAAAACAGCACTCAGTTTATTCATACATGCCTTAAATGTTTACAACACATTATTACAGGATGTCATTATGTCATTACTTACTACGTTAAAAGATGCGCAAAAAGATGCCATGCGCAGTAAAGACAAACTTTCTTTGGGTACCATAAGAATGGCGCTTGCCGCGGTTAAACAACGTGAAGTTGATGAACGCATTGAACTGACCGACACCGATGTACTGCAAATTTTGACGAAAATGGTTAAACAACGTCAAGAATCAATTACTCAGTTTGTAAAAGGCGATCGTCAAGACCTAGCGGATAAAGAACAAGAAGAAATTGAAGTACTCAAGCGGTTTTTGCCTCAACCTTTATCTGACGAAGAAGTTCAAGCTATTGTTGATAACGCTATTGCTAGTACTGGCGCAAGTTCAATGCAAGACATGGGTAAAGTCATGGGAGCGATACGTGGCCAGCTACAAGGCCGTGCTGACATGGGCGCAGTAAGCGGTATTATAAAAACCAAATTAGGCTAAACACACCACCACTATGGCCGGACGTATACCGTCAGACTTCATTGATGACCTTATTGCACGCAGCGATATAGTAGACATTATTGATAGTCGCGTAAAACTCAAAAAAGCAGGCCGAAATTATCAGGCCTGCTGTCCTTTTCATAACGAAAAAACCCCATCGTTTTCGGTTAGCCAAGAAAAACAGTTTTATTATTGTTTTGGCTGTGGCGCAAAAGGCAACGTGATCAGCTTTTTGATGGAATTTGATCGCCTCGATTTTGTCGAAGCGATTGAAGATTTAGCTCAGCAATACAACCTTGAAGTACCGCGAGAAAAAGGCGGTGCACCAGGTCCTACGCAGCAACAGCGAAATGATCGCGAACTCGATTACGAGTTGATGGAAAACATTGCCAATTATTTTGCGCAGCAACTTAAGCAGCATAAAAACTCTGCGCAAATTATCGATTATTTAAAAGGCCGTGGTTTAAGCGGGCAAATCGTAAAACATTGGGGCATTGGTTATGCACCCGAGGAATGGGACGGCGTATTAACAACCTTTGGCACTACACCTAAAAACATCGAGCGCTTGCTTGCCCTAAAGCTCGTCAATCAAAACGACAATAATCGTCGATACGATTTTTTCCGCAATCGCGTTATGTTTCCCATTAGGGACAAACGTGGCCGGGTGGTTGCCTTTGGTGGTCGTATTATTGACGACGATGGCCCTAAATACCTGAATTCTCCTGAAACCAGTATTTTTCATAAAAGCTACGAGCTGTACGGGTTGTATCAAGCGCGTCAGGCTAACCGCAGCTTAGACAAATTACTAGTGGTTGAAGGCTATATGGACGTTGTTGCACTGTCGCAGTTTGATATCAATTACGCGGTTGCGGCATTGGGAACTGCGACTACCCCTGATCATATTCAAACTATGTTTAAAAGCACAACAGAAATAGTATGTTGCTATGATGGTGATCGCGCTGGCCGAGACGCAGCATGGCGCGCATTAGAAAACGCGCTTGATTATCTGCAAGACGGTAAAGTTATGAAGTTTCTCTTTTTACCCGATGGTGAAGACCCTGATTCAATGGTGCGCCAAATAGGAAAGCCAGCATTTGAAACATTAATCAGCGATGCCAAACCGCTGTCAGCATTCTTTTTTGAAACCTTGTTAAAACAACATTCGGTTGCCTCTATTGAGGGTAAGGCTGCACTAAAAGCTGCGGCCAAACCTTTGCTAGATAAAATACTTGGCGAAAATCAACGTACTATGATGCTCGCGCATTTGAGCAAACTCTGCGGTGAAGGTGATGGCCACGATTACAGCAAAGACATAAAAGACGCCAACAAGTCTCGCAAAACTAAGCACACCGACTACAGTAAACATCAAACCGTGGTATTGTCACCTCTTCGTATGATGATAAGACTATTGTTAGAAGACCCAACATTAGCAGTAAACGAGCCATTGGCTAACCCTAACTTACTCAATGCTCACATGATTACTGGGCTGCCAATGCTACAAGAAATACACAGCTATTGTGTGCAAAATCCCCGTGCAAATACGGCTCAATTATTTGAAGCATTTAGGCATCACAAACATATTAAGCATTTAAACAATTTGTATGCGAGTCCGATTGAAGACGGTATAGACATGCCCGCTGAATACGTAGCATGTTTTAAGACCCTGATAAAACAACAAGTGCATGCCCGTTTAGATGAATTAATGGCAAAAGATCAATCACAGCCGTTAACCCCTGAAGAAAAGATAGAACTAACGGCTTTGTTGCAACAAACCGACGGCTAGTTATACAAGGTCAGTTTGCAACAATAGCTAAACATAAAGGCATGCGTTTATTTGCATTGTGCTTTGTGTAATGTGAACGTAAAAGCAAGATGATACGTAGGGATATATAATTATTTAGGTGGAAATATAAGCAATGGATATGCTAAACTACTGAGTTCGAATTTAAAGAGGTATGACAAGTTTAGCGAACACTCGCATTTTACTTTTTTCGGCTTTCAAATACATACATTTGGGGCATTAAATAGTACGCGAGGTGGTCATTAAACTTAAGTTAACACGGCAAACTTGTTTCACTTGAAGCGGCAAGCCAACTAACGTGTAAGGTATATTGTGCAGAGCAAGCAATCCCAGATAAAACTCCTGATTGCCAAGGGCAAAGAGCAAGGTTATTTAACATTTGCCGAAGTCAATGACCATCTTCCTGCTGACATAGTAGATTCTGATCAAATTGAAGATATCATTCGCATGATTAACGACATGGGAATACAAGTGTTTGAAAGAGCACCTGATTCTGATGAGTTATTGATGCAAGAAACCACTACCGATGAAGATGCAGCCGAGGCTGCAGCACAAGCGCTAGCAACTGTAGAAAGCGAAATTGGCCGTACGACCGACCCAGTGCGTATGTACATGCGCGAAATGGGCACGGTTGAACTCCTAACCCGCGAAGGCGAAATTGAAATCGCCAAGCGTATCGAAGACGGTATTAATCAGGTTCAGTGCTCGGTTGCTGAATACCCTGAAGCCATCACGTATTTGTTAGATCAATGGGACCTATACGAAGCGGAAGAAATTCGTTTAAGTGATATAATTATTGGCTTCGTTGACCCGAACGAAGACGACGTAGCGCCTACCGCTACGCACGTTGGTTCTGAGTTAGCTGAGGAAGACCTAGACGAAGACGACGATAACGATGATGATGAAGACGAAGAAGATGATAACTCTGTTGATCCTGAGTTAGCGCGTGAAAAGTTTTCTGACTTGCGCGTTCAATACAACAAGGCTCGTGATGTTATTGAATCTAAAGGTCGCGCACACAAAGCCGCTAAAAAAGAAATAGCGGCACTCAGCGACGTCTTTAAAGAATTCCGTTTGGTTCCAAAACAATTTGACCGTATGGTTAAAAACATGCGCAACATGATGGACCGCGTGCGTATTCAAGAGCGTTTGGTCATGAAGTTTTGCGTAATCAACGCAAAAATGCCTAAAAAAGACTTTATCAAAGCCTTTGCTGGTAACGAAACCAGCACTGAATGGTTGTACAAATTACTTGATGGTAAAGCCAACTACGTTGAGCGTTTACTTGAGTTTAAAGAAGAAATTGAGCGTTGCGTCAGTAAAATGAACGCTGTTGAGCAAGAAACAGGCTTAATTATACCTGACATCAAAGACATCAACCGCAGAATGTCAATCGGCGAGGCGAAAGCACGTCGTGCGAAAAAAGAAATGGTTGAAGCTAACTTGCGCTTGGTAATTTCAATTGCGAAAAAATACACCAACCGTGGCTTACAATTTTTGGATCTTATCCAAGAAGGTAATATTGGCTTGATGAAAGCGGTTGATAAGTTCGAATATCGCCGCGGTTATAAGTTTTCTACTTATGCAACATGGTGGATTCGTCAGGCAATTACACGCTCTATCGCTGATCAGGCCCGTACCATACGTATACCTGTGCACATGATTGAAACCATCAACAAGCTTAATCGTATATCACGTCAAATGCTTCAAGAAATGGGTCGTGAGCCTACGCCTGAAGAATTGTCAGAACGCATGATTATGCCTGAAGACAAAATTCGTAAGGTATTGAAAATAGCGAAAGAGCCTATTTCAATGGAAACGCCTATCGGCGACGATGAAGATTCTCACTTAGGTGACTTTATTGAAGATACGGTAATTACGCAACCGCTAGACTCTGCAACAGGTGGTAGTTTAAAAGATGCCACTCAGGAAGTATTAGCTGGCTTAACAGCTCGTGAAGCAAAAGTATTGAGAATGCGTTTCGGTATTGACATGAACACCGACCATACGCTTGAAGAAGTAGGTAAGCAGTTTGATGTAACGCGCGAGCGTATACGTCAAATAGAGGCAAAAGCCCTGCGCAAATTACGTCATCCAAGCCGCTCTGAGCAACTCAAGAGCTTCTTAGACGAATAAGCAAACTAGATACTAAAAAGGCAAGCCATATGGCTTGCCTTTTTTATGTGTAACCCTTGCTGAGCGGTTGCTATACGTCAGCGCCTTTTTCGTAAGGCACTTCTGCAGTCAATTTTTCAAGCTTCTTAGTGCGCTTCAGAGGCGAACCTGTGTTACGAGCCAAGTATGAATATGCGGTAGGCACAATAAACAAGGTCATAAATACACTGAACAATACCCCAGCAAATATCACCATGCCAATTACTGAACGCGATTCTGCGCCAGGGCCAGAGGCTAACACCAACGGTAAGGCACTAAACAAAGTGGTAAACGCGGTCATCACAATAGGACGCAATCGCAACATAGCGGCAC
The DNA here is from genome assembly GCA_049650345.1 of Glaciecola sp. Lineage (GTDB taxonomy): Bacteria > Pseudomonadota > Gammaproteobacteria > Enterobacterales > Alteromonadaceae > Glaciecola. Next base: position 26,897 of record JBARZY010000137.1, read on the forward strand.
GTTTCACCGCTTCCTCAAATTCGGTACCGGCATCGCGTAATTGATTAGCAAACTCCACTATTAAAATGCCGTTTTTAGCCGCAAGCCCAATTAGCATCACCAAGCCTATTTGGCTGTATATATTGATTGAAAATCCAGCTAAATACAGCCCCACATAAGCGCCTACCAACGCCAATGGAACCGTTAGCATGATCACAAACGGATGAACCCAGCTCTCAAATTGAGCTGCCAAAACCAAATAAGTAACCGCTAGCGCCAAGGCAAAGATAAACACAAAAGACGAACCCGACTCTTGGTACAGCTGAGATTCGCCCTTGTAATCAATGGATACTTCGGCAGGTAACTCAGTCGCCACAATGTTTTCTAAAAACGTTAAAGCTTCACTAATGGTGTAATCGTCAGCTAAGTTAGCACTAATAGTAACCGCTCGCATTCTGTTATAACGGTTTAAGGTATTTGAGGTTGCCTGTTCTTTGACCGTTAATAGGTTATCTAAAGGAATAAGCTCGCCACTGCGATCGCTGCGCACATAAATATTATCGATACTGTTCGGGCTGCGATAATCTGCTTCATTACCTTCAAGCACAACATCGTATTCTTGACCACGATCGAGATAGGTAGACACACGTCGTTGTCCAAGCATTGTTTCCAAGGTGCTGCCAATTTCAGAAATAGATACGCCCAAATCAGCCGCTCGGTCACGGTCAATATTCACAAGAAGCTGCGGTGACGTTTCTTTGTAATCGGAGTCAATGCGCAACAAACCAGGGTTTTGCGACGCTTTTTCTATCACAATATCGCGCCATGCTACCAGTTCTTCATAGGTATTGCCTTGCAACACAAACTGCACCGGTCTACCTAGGCCACGCCCACCTAACGAAGAGCGCATTATGGCGAATGCTCTTACATCGGGTAATGCTGACAACTTGCGACTTATCTCATTCATTACCGCGAAGGTAGAACGCTCTCGTGATTCCCAATCAGCCATACCAACAATCGCAATACCCGCTGTGCCACCAAACCCAGGTGTTCTTACCAACACCCGCACCACTTCACCGCTTTCACGGTACGGCATCAGAATATCTTCAATTTGTGTTAAGTTGCGCGAGTTACTCTCATAACTTGCGCCCTCTTGAGCTTGCATCAAAATGAAAAAGTTACCGCGGTCTTCCCTTGGTACAAATTCCTCGGGCACTTTACCTTGTAACTGCACCACCACCGCAATACTGGCTAATACTAATATTGCCATCAGCACAGGCTGCTTCATGCTAGTACCCAGCGAATTGTAATAACGGGTTTCTAACTTTTTAAAACTGTTGTCGATAAACATACCAAAGCCAGAAGTACGCTCTCGTTTTTTCAAAATTTTTGAGGCCAACATGGGAGATAAGGTTAACGCCGTGAAGCTAGAAAACGCTACCGCCGCCGCTATTGCTATTGCAAACTCGGTAAACAACCTGCCTATATTGCCTTCTAAAAACACCAAGGGCACAAATACCGAGATTAACACGAGGGTTGTGGCAATAACCGCAAATCCTACTTCTCTCGCGCCTCTGTATGCTGCCAGAATAGGTTCTTCACCCATTTCTATACGCCGAGAAATATTTTCAAGTACGACTATGGCGTCGTCTACCACTAAACCAATCGCCAGTACTAAAGCAAGCAAGGTTAATAAATTAATAGAAAAGCCTAGCATAAACATCACGATAAATGCAGCAACAAGTGACACCGGTACCGTTACAGCAGGAATTAGTGTGGCTCGTACGTTTCCTAAGAATAAGTAAATCACGACGATTACCATTAACATGGCAATACCAAGCGTGTTGTATACCTCGTTAATTGACTCTTCGATGAACACCGACGAATCATAACTGGGTACAATAAAGATGTTATCGGGTAAGGTTTTCTCTATGCGCTCTATTGCATCGTGTGCTGCGCGCGCAACCTCTAGAGTGTTGGCTTTTGATTGCTTCACAATACCCAAGCCAATCATATTTACGCCATCACCCCGAAAGTCGGTTTCGTCGTCTTCGGCAGCAAGCTCTACCTGTGCCACATCTGATAACTTCACCAAATAGCCATCGGCGTTTGCCGCGACCGTTAGATCAGCAAAATCGTCAGGTGATAAAAAACTGCGCGCTACGCGCACGTCAAAATCACGTTCTTGCGATTCTACTCTACCTGCTGGTAACTCTACGTTTTCGGAACGAATCACTCGCTCAATGTCGCCTACAGTAATACCACGAGCGGCCATAGCATTGCGGTCTAGCCACACCTTCATTGCATAAGTACGACCACCGCCTAAATTCACTCGAGCCACACCGTCGGCAATAGACAAACGGTCAACAATGAAACGGTCTGCGTAGTCGGTTAGTTCCATCGTATTTAAGTTGGTAGAGCGCAAGTTGTACCACACCACAACGTCTTCGTCAGAGTTTGATTTAGCCACTTCTGGCGGAAATGCTTGATCTGGCAAGTTATTTAAAGCGCGTGAAATACGTTCTCGTACATCATTTGACGCGGCATCAATATCACGACTTAAATTAAATTCAATGGTAATACTAGAGCGACCGTTGCGACTTGACGACGAAATGTTCTTGATGCCTTCAATACCGCTTATACGATCTTCTAATAATTGCGTGATCCGCGTTTCAATAATTTCGGCCGACGCTCCGGGGTAACTGGTATTTACCGACACAATCGGCGGGTCAATGTCAGGGTATTCACGAAGCGATAAAAACGTAATTGCCACCACACCAAATACCAACAACAGTAAATTGATAACGCTGGCAAAAACCGGTCGTTTAACCGATATGTCAGATAACAACATTACTGTGCTCCTTCAGCATTTAAAATTCTCACAGGAGAGCCATCCCGAACGCGTAATGTACCTTGTGTAATGACTTGTTGTCCTGCATCTAAGCCACTGAGTATTTGCACTAAACCGGGCTTACGCTCACCTACTTGCACCACTGTTTTTTGCGCTTTGTTGTCATTGCCGACCACAAACACAAATTGCGCATCGCCCTCTGGCACAATGGCACTTTCTGGCACAACCAAAGCATCTAATACACGTTTTTCTAAATTAATTTGCAATAACATACCCGGGCGCAGTTTTAAATCTACGTTAGGGATTTGCGCACGCACTTGAATAGAACGTGTGCGAGGGTCAATACGCGAATCGATATTGGTAATTTTCCCAGAAAATTCCTCCCCCGGATACGCCACAGAACTAGCAAAAATACGCTGACCATCTTGCACACTTGCAAGGTGTATTTCGGCAATTGAAAAATCTACTTTCATAATGTTTAAGTCGTCTAAGGTGGCAATGGTATCACCAGGCCTTACTAAAGACCCCACGCTCACTTGGCGCACGCCAAGGCGGCCAGCAAATGGCGCTACTACAGTTAACTCTTGCAAGTTGGCTTTGGCCACCTCTCGCTGCGCGATTAAACTTTCAACACGCGCACTTTGTTCATCAAGTAATTGTTCTGATGCTGCGCTTTGCTTTGCTAAGCCTTTTATTCGCTCAAGTTGGCGTCTCGCTTCTGTCAGATTTATGTTTATCTCATTTAAGCGCGCCTTTTCAGCACGGCTATTTAACTCGATTAATGGTTGCTGTGCTGCAACTAAAGCCCCGTCTTCGAACATAATTTGGGTAACTGTTTGTGCTTGCTGTGCGGTGATATTTACCGACTCGTTTGCAACCGCCGTCCCTAAAGCTTCAATAACAATTGGGAAAGACTGTTGGGTAGCAGTATCCACAACTACTGGCGTGCCACCGCCACCGCGATTTGGCGCTTCACCCTTTGACTCGGGCACATTGATGTAAATAAGAAAACCAACTAGTGCAATTACACCAATTAGTAAGGGGGAAAACTTCACAATTTTTGACATATTTATCTCGTTTGCTAATCACGCACTGATTAAATTTTTTATATTTGGCGTTCGCGCCTTGTATCTCTGGTAGCAGCCATTTAAAGTGCTACTTTATATTTGCTGGGGTATAGTACGAACATGTTCACTAATGGATTTAAATTTTCATGCCTACTGATATTTATTATCGGTTTAAGTGCTTGTACTAAAGATCCATTGCCGGCACCCAGCTGCCGGGTCAACGCTAATTACATATCATCTCACAAAGGCCCCGGTGCATGTATCATAAGGCTGAATAATAAAATGTTAGCCTTGCAAATGAACAACACGCTATATGACCTCCCCATTTCAAAAGATATTTCACATCAATCGGCACAATGTTCAGCGCACCACGAAATGTGGCTACAAACCGGGCTCAACATAGAAGTTGAAGACGTTGTAGGTATTCAAACAAATGGCACATGGCTATTCGGTTGTAAACTTGACGCAGGCTTTGATGGTAGTGAAGCGCCGTTCTCAGCACCTGTTTGGAGCAATAACAACATACAGCACATAGCCTTTGTCGATCCGTTCACGCTTGACTTGCATGATTGGCAGCAACCCGACCATTTTATTGTGGTTCGTGACGCCTTCGTTGCCCAAGGTAACTACCAAAAAGCCCAGCTAAATAGCAATATAAGCGAGTAAAACAGAGTCTTTATCCACTTAGTTATTACTTTTTTCGTTTATATTGTGCACAAGAATAGCCAATATAGACAGCATGAATCAAATTGTTCGAACCCAAAGCCTAAAAGATGTGAGCAAAGTTTGGTATTATCGCGTACAAAAGCGCAATTATACAATCATCCAACAGTCGTATGCCTCTTATTACACGCTATGTGCACGTTACTATCAGCTTTGTAATTAAGGTAAACCATGTAATTCAGGAGTAAAACATGCCGCAATATCTGGCCCCAATGGCTGATTTTCAGTTTTTATTAAACGATTGGTTAAACATAGACAGTCACTACTTGTCGGTAAAAGCCGATGGGATGGACGCCGAGCTTGTTCAGGAAATTCTGACACAAGGTGCAAAGTTTGCAGAAGAAGTCGTTGCCCCTCTTAACCGCGAAGGTGACGAGCAAGGTTGTAAACTAGTCGATGGCAAAGTCAGTACGCCTGAAGGCTTTGCTCAAGCCTACCAAGAATATATCGCAAACGGCTGGAATGCCATGTTAGGTAATCCTGAGTTTGATGGCCAGGATTTGCCTTATACCGCAGCGGTACCGGTGCATGAGATGCTAAATTCAGCTAACCTGAGTTGGCGCCTAACCACCATGTTAACTGAAAGTGCCGTACTGGCCGTTGATAAACATGCAAGCGACGACCTCAAACAAAAATACTTAAGCAAACTAATTAGCGGCGAATGGACTGGCACCATGAATCTCACCGAGCCGCATGCCGGCACTGATTTGGCCTTGCTATCGACCAAAGCACAACCTCTTGACGATGGCTCGTATGCGATTACTGGTAACAAAATTTTTATCACTGGCGGCGACCAAGACTGGACCAGCAACATCGTACACTTAGTGCTCGCGCGCTTACCCGACGCACCAAAAGGGGTGAAAGGGATCAGTCTATTTTTAGTCCCCAAATTTTTACTTGATAGCAACAATGAACCGGCAGAAGCAAATGCCGTGAGTGTGGGCAGTATTGAGAAGAAGATGGGAATTAAGGCAAGCCCTACCTGCGTGATGAATTACGATGGGGCTAAAGGCTGGCTAGTGGGCGAAGAGAACAACGGCCTTGCTTGTATGTTTACCATGATGAACGACGCTCGTTTTCAAGTTGGTATGCAAGGCTTAGGTACTAGCGAAGCGTCTTACCAAGGTGCTTTAAGTTATGCCCGCGAGCGTTTGCAATCACGCTCTCCTCTTGGTCCACAGCAGGCAGAGGCAAAAGCTGATGCAATAATTCATCAGCCTGATGTACGTAAAATGCTGCTCACACAAAAAGCGCTCACGGAAGGCATGCGCGCGCTATCTATGTTATACGCCCAGCAAATGGATGTAGAAAAATACTGCCAGGATCACAGGAAAGAACAAGCCAAACAAATACTGGCGTTTTTAACGCCAATCTGCAAAGGCTTTATGACTGATATTGCGACCGAAATCACCAATATTGGTATTCAGGTATATGGTGGCCATGGTTATGTGCGTGAATGGGGAATGGAGCAATTGGCACGAGATACTCGTATTGCACAGCTATATGAAGGCACTAATGGTATTCAGGCAGCCGATTTAATTGGCCGTAAGCTTACTCGCGACGGCGGCTTAATGCTAAATGCTACCGTAGAAATGCTGTCGGGCAGAATCAACGGCATGAGCAACAAAAAGCAGTTAAACCAAGCACAAGCGCTATTGAATGAGTGGCATCAAACTTCTTGCAAATTACTCAGTGCCAATACCCTAGATGTGGCGGGCGCGGCTACTGATTACCTCTGGTACAGTGCGTATACCATACTCGGTATACTATGGCTAGAAATGGCAGATGCGGCTAAACGTAGTAGCAACGATAATATCAAAACAGGTAAGCCAAAAACCTGTGAATTTTATCTAAAACGGATACTGCCGCGCAAAGATATACATCGCGAACTTGCTTTAGCTGCTGCAAATGACCTAATGGATATTGACGGTCAAGAGTTCGATTACGTTTAAGGTGCGCCTTTAACACCCTTCTAAAGGTTGCTTATTTAAGCAACCTTTTTTGTATTACCCTCAATTTTACCCACATTGGGTTAGCTAATTACGCAGTCGCAAACAAACATTAGGCCATATTCCTCCCGAAAGTCATGTTACAAAACCACAGTACTTGTTAAGACAAATCGAATAATATTTTACAAAATGTAATTTAATTACACAATAAAGGTAAAATTACGTTTGATTCGCCTATTTTTGTAATTTAATTACAAAAATAGCTTTATTTATGAAAGTTTTTGACGATAATACATACAACACATCAATTGATGTGTTCATAAAAACTTTTGGAGAATATTATGAAAAAATTAACGTTAGCAGTAGCCGCAACTTTAGCAGTACTATCAAGCAACGCATTTGCAAAAAATGTAGTACTAAAACCAGTTAATCAAAACATTGAAACACAAGCGTGTTACGTAGCTGCCACAGAAGGCCTTGCTGCTACAAGAACACTGTTGTTTAAAAACAACCTAAGTTATGCATCGTTTACTCGCACTGTTACTTGTAATGGCATGAGCCTAGCTAAATTTGCAAAAACGTATCAGCAACAAAACGAAGCTAAAAGTGACACCGTAAAGCAAATCGCTTTAGTGGCTAAAAACTCAAATACTGCATCACAACTGTGTTTAGACGCTGTGGTGATTGGCGAAGACGCCGCACGTGCAAAACACGACATCTACGGTTCAGTATTGTGTAATAGACAAGAGCTTTCTTTATTTGTAAGTAAGTTTGCAGACCAAGAAGTAGAGCTGCTTATTTCTGAAGACTAGTCAACTAGCGTTCTATCGCTAAACGATACACCTTCAATCTCCTAAATAGCCTGCTGTAAGATCATATACACTTACAGTGGGCCATTTAAGAAAACCACACTTTCTTTGTTATTCCTCACCTTTTTGCGAACTAAGCAACTGTTTGCAATCTCAGCGCGTTAAGTGCCTGTTGCAAGTCATCAATAATATCATCAACCGACTCTAAGCCTACCGACAATCTCACTAGTTCATCACTGATACCATGATTTTCTCGCTCTTGCGGTGTGTAAGTACTGTGGGTCATACTTGCAGGATGCTGAATTAAGCTTTCGGCATCACCTAAAGATACCGCACATTGAATAAGCTTTAGCGCATCAATGAGGTGTTTTCCGTTTTCCAATCCACCGTGTAAGGTAAATGCGATCATGCCGCCAAACATATTCATTTGCTGGCAAGCAAGTTCGTGTTGCTCAAAACTGGGCAAACCGGGATAACTTACATGGGCAACTTGGTCATTTTGTTCCAAAAACGCGGCAACCCTCATCGCTGCTGCGCTGTGCTGCTGCATGCGTAACGATAAGGTTTTCAGTCCGCGTAAAATGAGCATTGCGGTAAAGGGCGACATCACCGCTCCGGTCATATCTTTTACTCCTTCTAAACGAACGCGATCCATCATCTCTTGATTACCCGCAATCATGCCGGCAATTAAGTCACCATGTCCGCCTAGATATTTAGTTGCCGAATGCACCACTATGTCGGCCCCTAGAACAATAGGCTGTGTAATTAAGGGCGTCGCATAAGTATTGTCCACCACCGATACGATATTATGTTGCTTTGCAATGTGTGATACCGCCTTAATATCCACTAAACGCATATTAGGGTTTGCCGGTGTCTCGTAATATATCACTGCGGTTTGATCACTTATCGCGTTATTAAGCGCCTGCGTATCGGTTAAATCTAAATGAGTTATGCGCACGCCAAACTTTGCCAAGCCCTTGTGTAAAAAGGCATAAGTGCACCCATACAGGGTTTTATCAACAATAATTTCATCACCCGCTTTGAGTAAGGTCCACAGTACAGAGGTAATTGCACCAATTCCTGAAGCAACAGCAATAGCAGCCTCTGCGCCTTCTAAGCAAGCTAAGCGTTCCTCTAATACCGTTAACGTTGGATTAGAAATGCGTGAATAGAAATGACCGCTTTGTTCACCCGCAAACAAGTCGGCGCCATGTTGGGCATTTTCAAAGGTATAAGTAGAGGTAAAGTGCACCGGCGGGTTAAGTGAGCCTTGGTTGTCTTGGGCATTATAACCATGGTGTATGGCTTTTGTGGCAAATCCTAAAGGTTTATTGGGTGTTGAAGCTGACATGGTAATCACTCTTATATACATATTTATTGTCAATAGTATGTATATAATATGCTAAGTTGTGCGCAATTAACTTGCCAAATCATTCTTATAGTTACAAAATTTTGGCATAAAATATCAATAAAACTAAGCTTTGAGAATAAAATGGATAACATAGATCGTAAAATTGTACAAACCTTGCAACAAAACGCACGCATGACCAATCAAGACTTAGCAGAACACGTTAATCTATCACCATCACCTTGTTTACGCCGCGTCCGCGCGCTGGAACAAGCAGGCATTATTAAGTCGTACACCCTTGAAGTAAATAATGAGGCTTACGGCTTACCCGTCACCGTATTTGTTACCGTGCAACTTGAAAAACACAGTGAAGAGGTGGTGAAAAGCTTTGAACAACATATTCGCAATGAGCCCAAAGTACTCGAATGTTTTGTAATGACAGGACGTGCCGATTATTTACTTAAGGTGGTAGTGAAAGACTTACATGACTATGAACATTTTGTTCGTCATAGTTTGCACGCCATAGGTAGTATTGCATCAATTGACACCAGTTTTGCTTATGGCGTTATTAAAAAAACCAACGTCTTGCCCAATGTGTAAGCTTACAGTGGCTTTTGCCAAAACATGGCGTCTCCCATTTCAGGGCTAAGTTGATAGGCAGTAAATCCTGCTTTTTCATAAGCACGCACTGCCGACGTATTGCCTGCGAGTACTTCAAGGGTTAGCTTTGTACAGCCAATCCCGCGCGCAAGCTCAGCTATTTCTTGCATTAAAAATTGACTAACACCACGTCCTCGATGAGATGGCACAACAGCAAAGTCATGAATATTCATAACACCGCTCGCCGAAAACGTTGAGAAACTCTCGATACAATTGGCAAAGGCAACCGGTAGTTGGTTTTCATACACAAGCAGTGAATACATAAACGGCCTTGCTTGTAAGGCTTGTGGTAACTTTTCTAGCACATCGTTAGCTATAGGCGCATTCCCGCCCATTGGATCATTGGCGTACATTTGCAGCAAATTGGTGAGCTCAGCCATGTGTTGCTCGTTGCGGTAATCCACTTTAATGGCGTGTAATGATTGCATAATGGGTTCTCGTGCTTATTTAGATATGGGCCGAACAGTAGCATTAAATCAACCGCCTTGCAGGTGCAGCAAGACCCAAAACTGTTGATTTTTTAAACGATTGTGCGAATATAGCGAACAAAAGTAGTAATTGTCACCATAACTATAAGCGCAACGCATCCAGCAACTGCGAATAAAATTGGCATAATACACTATGAAAGTATTCTTAATTAATGAAAATACTAACGAGTTAAAATGGGTAACCGCCGCGCTAAAAATGTCGTCAAAAGTAGCATCTGTAAGTTGCTACGCTCGCGCGATTGATTTAGAAATAGAAGACACCAGTTTTTATGCAGGCTTCATTATTGTTAGCCAAGAGCAGTTTTTACCACTGCGGCGGCAATTGTCAAAACATTATTCAGCCAAAGACTTACCTTGCCCTATTTTAATATTATCAGAAACCTTTACCAGTTTTGATGTGAGCGGTTATGCAAATTTAACCATTGATGCATTTCCGATTAGTGCGATTACACCGCCCATTTTAGAATACCTTCTTATTACCTTGAGACGCGACTTCAGAAAAGACCAGCGTTTAAAAAAGTTAGCACACTACGATGCACTAACTGGCGCTACCAACCGTTATTTATTTACCGACCGAGTAAAACAAGCCATCGCCCGAGTAAAACGCGTTCACGAAACCTTGTCATTCATGTATTTTGACCTTGATAAATTTAAAGATATTAACGATACCTACGGCCATAATGCAGGTGATGACTATTTAAAAGAGTTTGTTGCCATTGTGACCGATTGTATTCGCGACACCGATACCTTTGGTCGCTTAGGCGGCGACGAATTTGGTTTACTGCTCCCCAAGACCAGTCACCAAGATGCCTTACTGCTTGCTAAACGTATTGTTACCGCGCTAAAAAAACCGCGCCTAATACACTCACATAAACTGTGTATAAAAACGGCGATTGGGATTGTAGTGATAGATGAACGCGAGAGCAAAGAGCACGTAAACTACCGTACTTTAATTGGCCAAGCCGACAAAGCCGTATTTGCCTCAAAAGAGCGCGGCTTTAATCAGTTTTCAGTATACAGCAAGGCTGAATTTGCTTAGCATACCTAGGTTTTCTTGTTAACAATAAGCAGTTAATCAATGGCCGACTTGCTCCCCGATTTAATTAATGAAGTTGTTGCTTCTGATCCTAGTCAGAACAATGATACTGTTGCCGCAACCATTGCTGCAACAGACCCAGAAAGTATCGCTTTGTTGTTAGAATCGGTACCCCTTGAGCAGCGCTTACAAAGTTGGCAACAAGTGCCCACTACTAAAAAGCTAGCAGTACTGGTTGAAATGCGCGGCGACCCTCGTATTACACTCATTGAAGCCACTGACGACAATGAATTTGATACTATATTTCAAGACGTTGATGCTGAACAACTGCTCGAGTTGTCAGATTCCTTACCCAGCAAACTCATCGATTTAGCCCTTGCGGCAATGGGTAAGCAACAGCGACAATACTTTAAAGATGCGAGTCAATTTACAGATTCACAAATAGGGCATTGGCTCAATCATGACATCTTAATTTTACCCCTAAATGCCAAAGTACGTGACGGTTTGAGTTTGTTGCGAAGAGATGTCTCTGCAACAACCGATTGTATATTTTTAATCAATCGTACAGGGCAATATTCAGCATCAATTAAACTAAGCAGTTTATACGGCGCACCCGAACACATTCCCCTTACCGAATTAACAGAGCCCTACATCGACATCATTAAAGCCGATCAAGACGCTGTGCAAGCATCAAGGGAAGTCCAAAACAGCGGGTTTGTGGCCTTACCTGTGGTTGACGACAATAACAAACTGCTCGGCAAAGTTGACATGATAACAGCGTGCGAACTCGTAAATGAAGATTACGAACGTCAAGTAATGTCATCTGCCGGTATGACTGAAGACGAAGATTTGTTTTCATCGGTTCGCTCTAGCGCTCGCAAGCGCGCAATTTGGCTAGGTATCAACTTAGTTACCGCCTTTTTGGCCTCTTGGTTTATTGGTTTGTTTGAGGCCACTTTACAAGAAGTCGTGGCATTGGCGGTACTCATGCCAGTTGTAGCTAGCATGGGCGGCATTGCCGGTAGCCAAACCCTAACCCTAATAGTAAGGGGGCTCGCGCTTAAGCAAGTGACCAGCAGCAACCGCAATGCTTTGCTCGAAAAAGAGCTCAAAGTAGGCATACTAAACGGCTTCATATGGGCTATTGTGGTCGGCTGTATTGCGTATTTCTGGTTTGATAGCTATTTGCTAGGCGCGGTGATTGCCATTGCTATACTACTCAATATTATTATGGCGGCTATTACTGGAGTACTGTTGCCCGTGATATTGTCAAAGCTCAAAATTGATCCTGCGCTGTCGGGCTCTGTTATTTTGACTACCGTCACTGACATCGTTGGTTTTGTAGTGTTTTTAGGCCTTGGTAGCTTATTGTTACTATAAAAATAATTCTTTATAACGATTGATCTTTACCTCCACAAGCGCCATTTACATTAATAGATGGCGCAAATATCTTGCTGCTAATATTAACGAGACTGACTATGCTTCGAATTATGTTATTTTTGGGCACTAACATTGCCATTATTGCTTTGTTAAGTGTGACCTTTAGCTTACTTGGTATTCAAGGCTTACTGGCCTCAAACGGCGTTGACTTAAACTTAAATGCGCTGATGATTTACTCTGCTGTTATTGGTTTCAGTGGTGCGTTTATATCTTTGCTTATTTCTAAGTGGATGGCCAAACGTTCAATGCGCGTTCATGTCATTACGCAGCCGAGTAATGCCACTGAAACCTGGCTGCTACAAACCGTAACACGCTTGGCTAAACAAACGAATATAGGCATGCCAGAGGTGGGCCTGTTTCAAAGTCACAGCCCTAACGCGTTTGCTACTGGCTGGAATAAAAATAATGCACTCGTGGCCGTTAGCACAGGCCTACTAGAAACCATGAACAAAGACGAAGTAGAGGCCGTACTTGCCCATGAAGTGGCTCACGTTGCCAATGGCGACATGATCACCATGACTTTACTGCAAGGCGTAATGAATACCTTTGTGGTGTTTTTATCAAGAGTGATTGGCCATGCAGTTGACCGTATCGTATTTAAAGTTGAACGTGGGCATGGCCCTGCATTTTGGATAGTGTCTATTATTGCCGAACTCATTCTAGGCGTATTGGCAATGACCATTACCATGTGGTTCTCAAGATACCGAGAGTTTCGCGCAGATGCAGGCGCTGCAAAACTGGTAGGAAAACACAAAATGCGTGCAGCACTCATGCGCTTGCAAGCGGGTTCGGCTACCGCAGATATGCCCGATGAAATGGCAGCATTCGCAATTAATGCGGGTAAAATTCATAAATTGTTTGCTAGCCATCCGCCGTTAAGTGAACGTATTAAAGCACTTGAATAATCGCGTTTAAAAATAATAAAAACTGCTATTACAACATAAAAAAATGCCGCGACATGTACGCGGCATTTGCTTATTTGTAATAGAACATAACGCCTTAGCGGTTACGTCTACTCGCTCTTCTAAACTCAACGTAGTAACGAATCCATACACGTCTATCAAGTGCATTGATCACGCCATTGTCGTCCATATCAGCCTGTGGATTAAACCTGATAGAGCCTTCGGTTTCACCTGCCAATAAGAATATCGAGAAGTAGTCACGCAATGACAAACGACCATCGCCATTCACATCGCCGTATAACTGCAAACGATCAAGCTGTAAACCCACGACTACCGGATCGTGGTCAGATGAACGGAATGCGCTGGTATCAATGAATTCGACTGGTTTCGGCGTAGAGCCAAATCCTAGTGTTTCGTTGTAATCAAATTCTGCCGGTTCATCAGCATTTATGTGCCACTCTTGTACATCTTCAACCATATCCATAGCCGCTTGGTTAGCTAATACATAATCAAGTGAACCAAACGCATTATCAAAGGTGTAGCTGTATGCTTGAGGACCATGAATGGCTCTTGCTACGTCAACATAACCTGCATTCGCTAAAGTAGTAATTGGGTCTTCTTGTGCATACGCATTTAAATCGCCCACAATCATAATCGCTTGCTCAGGGTATTGTTCAGCCAACCACACATGAATAGCTTGCGCAGCACGCGTTCTGGTTAGGTTACAATTACCTTGGCCAGTAGTAAGGTCATCGTCGCCTTCACCACATGGTGAGCTACCCGATTTTGATTTTAAGTGATTCACATTCACCACAAACGTGCGCTCAGTATCAAGAGTTTCAAATTGCTGAGCAAACGATGGACGGTTGCGACTTGAATCAAACAATGGTCCGTTGTCATCAACAATAGAGTTACTTGAATCTAACACCTTAATGTTACCCACCGGCATCACTAAGTCGTTTCGATAAATGATACCCACCGCAATTTGGTCGGTACCTTGAATAGCACTTGGTTGGGCAAAGCTGTATATATCGCCACCATTGTAAGCATTTAAGGCATCAACCAGTTGTGCAATAGAACTGAGTTCGTCATAACCGTCGTTCTCAATTTCCATTAAGCCCACTACTGAAGCATCAAGCGCACTAATAGCTTGCACAATTTTGTCTAATTGCAATTGATACTCAGTAAACGTATCGGCACCACGGCTAGTGGGGAAACCTTCGCCTGTACCATCGCCATTAAATAAATTCAGTACATTGAAGCTTGCAACCTTAACGTTCCCATTTACCTGTGGTGCACTTGGACGCGTTTCAAGCATGTAGTCAATGCTGCCCGTTGGTCTAATGCGATAGTTGCCAAAGGCGTAGTCCATCACAAACTCACTTGGATAAACAAGAGAACCTGTACGTGGACTGTTAATAGGTGAAAACTCACCAAAGTTATCTACAGGGTTATACGAACCATTTACCAAATCATCTAATATAAGTTGGTTGTTTGCATTACTTTGTGCAAGTGCAATTGCTTCGGCTGAGCCTGGCAAGTGCAAATGCGTAGGCGTAAACAAACGCTCGCTCGCCACTACCACTTCACCAAAACGTGCATAATTGCGAATACCGGTAATCACTAAATTAGTGCTATTAATTACCACCATATTCTCAAGGGCTTCTAAATCAATATTATCACTCAGCGGTAAGCTAAAGCTTTGCGCGCTTACACTATCAACGCCACATGCTGGTAATAACTCATTTGCTACCACTTGCGTTTTATCGTTAAACTCACCCGCAACGCCTTTAACACGCACAATGTCATTGGCCATAACGCTTATGTCGTTACCATCCATAAATACGAATACGGCTTCAGATGTGCTTGCATCGTTATCGTGCTGATTATCTTCCTCTTGCAAGAAGAAGCCGCCTAAGCCTTCTGTCACTAAGGTAACTACGCCCTCAATAACTACTTCTTGGCCTGCTAGTGGCGTAGCACTTTGACTACCTTGTACAGCGCTTATTGCGGTAGCATCGTCAAAACACTGACCGATTAATAAAGACGGTTCGGTCATACCCAAACCCGGATACATACCAAGGTCATCAAGGGTGTCTTTGGCAAATCCCTGCCACTCAAGGCTAGGAACAAACTCGTCATTAGGGTTAGTATCACCTTCTGTTACGCTTACAATTCGGCGCAAGGTGTTATCTTTGGTGCTCTCTAAACCACTACCCCACTGGCTGCCTGGATCAACACCAATTTGACCAATCGCATCAATTACATCGGTGCCCTTCATCAGTATAACTGAATCATCACCGTTAAATTGGAACTGAGCTAGTTGGTCAGCCACATTAACTGCGCTTGCGTCTGCATCAGGATGTACCACTACAAATACGCTGCGAGCGGCCAATGTACCGGTTAAATCAATAGTGTAATCCACACTTGAACTGCCATTTTGGTAGCCTTGAATGCTATATTGACTCAAATCGATGTTAGTGTTGCTTAGGTTAACGATTTCAATGGCTTTATTGAAACCGCCACCTTCAACGTATTCAGATATAAACGGTTCGGCTTGTTCAACAAAAAACGTGCCTAAATTAACGGCTTCACCTGTAGAAGAACCATCGAGGGCTGAGCGGCCAGCAAAGGTCCAGTTGCTTGGCTCAAAACTCGCACTACCACTTGTGTTAGGCACTCGGTTAGCAAAGCTATCGGTGTAATCCCAGGCTTCGTTATCGCCATTTACATTAATGTCGCCATACACGTCAATCACTTCACCGCCGCAATATAGTTCTACTGCGTCATCACCATTAATGCTCATTGCATTGGAGGTATAATCAGGGAAGAAATTAAAGTAGGTATTAAAACCGCTTTCTTCAGTGGCTACATAAATAAAATCACCAGCACTGGCAGAAACAGCGTCAAAACTGAATTCTTGACCGTCACTACCGCCACCATTATTTGCGCTACCTAAGCCACATTGGCTTAAATCTGCAATATCTTGGGTAACGTAAATTTCAACACCTTTTGGTAAGCCGCCCGACAAATCACCGTCAAATATGGCGCTAAGTACTAATGGTGCATTACTCGGCGTAACTGGATCTACAGGGTCAACGGGATCTGGGTCAACCGGATCGACTGGATCAACCGGGTCGGTTGGGTCAGTAGGATCGGTCACACTGTCACACGACGCTGTTGGATAAATAATATCTACCCAAGCATCATTATCAACGTAAGGGTTTCGGTTACCTTGATATTGATAGATTTTGTCGTGGCGATTGCGCTCAGTTGTGTCAACAGGATCATTTCGATGCCAGTCAAGTAATGTACACAATTTACCCAAGGCGTTTTCGCCAGTATTGGTAATACGGTTTACCAAAACTAAGTCACCCACATTGTCACCGTTGTCGCCTTCATAACGTGTATCCATGTACATCATCATGCGTGCAATATCACCTTTCACTTCATCTCTTGGTTCAAACGAATCACCGTCTACAAACGAACCAGGTGCTTCGCCAATAGGATTGTCGCTCACATCAAAGTCTAAATTGCCACGCGTACTGTTGACCGATATGTCAGATGGACGCAAGTGATGAATATCGCTATAGGCGTCTTGTGATTGCGAGGGGAAACCATGACTCTTTGGCCAGCTGTGTTCGCGATTCCAGTTGTCAGGATTACTTGAAGCTTCACCGCTGCCATTACTAAATTTAGCAATTGAACGACCCGAATAAATTAAAATAACGTTATCGGTATTCGCTGGGTCTTCGTCGGTTGCAGTTAATGCACTCCATACTTGGTTGTAACTTAATACTCTATGATTCGCTGCGGCTTTTTCTGATAACAAAGCTTTTATACCTTGGCGTTGAGCTTCAGTAGGGTCAGCCGGTAGCGCCGCAATTGCGGTATACACATCGGCATAAAATGCGGTATCATCAAACATGCTAGGGTCGGCAATTGCTGATAAATCAGGGCAATTTACGCAAGGGGCAATTAAATCACCATCCCCTGGAGTGGGTTCAACCGGATCAACAGGAACTACTGGGTCAGTTGGGTCAGTCGGTTCACCTGAACCATCGCCAATGCGCGAACCCAAGCCACTGAACACATCAATTCCTTTGGGTGTCCACTCTAACGATGGATCAAACGCATCATCCCCGTTGGGATCGCCCATGGTGTATTCAATGTTACGCTCTAGGGTTTCATTTTGTGTACCTACGCCATTGCCAGACCACTGGCTGCCTGGGTCTTCGCCAACCCGCCCAATAACGTCAAGCACTACACCATTGTTGGCAAGCACAACTGCATCATCGCCATTATAAGCTACGTTGCCTGTTATATTGGCCACGGCAAGAATGGATTCGTTGGCGTTACCATTGGCAATTACATACGTACCGCCCGGCGCAATGCTGCCCGACAAGCTAATAGTAGTGCCCGAGTTCGTACTACCGTTAAAATAAATCGCTAAGGTATATTGAGAAATGTCGACTGATTGGTCACCTGAATTATACAGTTCTATTGCTTTATTATTGCTTGAACCTTCAATGTATTCAGAGATCAATACGTCTGCGTAAGCGGGTAGTGCGAAACTACCCGCTACAAGCAAGGGTATCATCTTAATGTGTTTCATAGTCTGTCCATATTGTTATTGTAAAAACCTGTACGACGGTACAGGTTCAATATGAAGTCTATGTGACATTTTATTGACGGTCTATTGTTGTTTAAAAAAAATTGAATTTAAACAGCAATAAACCGAGTAGAAAGTGAGCTATTTATTACTAAATCAGGTGTTTTGCTCGTCGCTTAGCTCATTAAACCATTTAGTCAGCATGTTTTTTTCGTAATAGAAAGGTTTGTGTTCATGAATACTGTTCACACCAAATCTAAAACTCATATCTTTAAGTTTTACATTGTCTTGCTTAATAACCTCACCTGCAGCATCAACAATAGTAAAACTAAATGACATACGAGGGATGTCAATATCGCGAATAACCCTGATATCTGTCATACCGCCTGATAACCCCAGCATTGAACCGGGTTCAACTCGCCCTGCCAAATCTAGATTAGTCACCGACATACTCAAGCGTTGCCCTTCAGGCAATTGGCTAGCGAGTTCATTTAAATGAGACTCTAACTGCGCAAACACACGTTTGCGATATTTTGCGTTGCTAGTATTAGCACTTCTAACATCTGTAAACGAAGTGGGCTCTACCCATTCTATTTCAAGCTTTTCGTTATCTTGCTTTATTGCAGATTGAATGCTTTTTTGTGATTCATGGGCGTAAGCGTTTGTGATATTCAGTACCAATAACGCTGTTGCCATCGTTAATAACTTCATATGATTATCCTCATGATGTGGCGAAGTAAACTACTGTTCCAATGTTAATACGTTTGCATTAACAATATCAGTGCAAAATTTTTGTAAATTAGCACCATATAAAAATGGATTTTTATCTTGTCTAGCACAATACAATCGATAAAAATCGTCTAATTTTTCTACAGTATCGGTTACTTCTAGCACATAATCAACTTGGTGAGGCTGAAGCGACATATTGTTGCGCATGAAAGTATCACGTAATTGCATCATCTTACGGCGTTCAGGAACTTCAATAATATCGTAATACCAAGTACTTACGGTGTCGGCAATGTTGCCAAAAAAATGTTGCGCAAACGAAGACCGCAAAAACACGACCAATAAAATAAGCTGTAGTAAAATGATAATTGTTTTTCGCATTGCTTGTTGTTTTACCTCTGCCGAAACCTCGACTGTTACTTACTGTTGACTTCGGCTAATACTATTAAGTTCATTGTACGGTGTCGTTGTTGTTATGTTCACATAGTATATCTACGCTAGGCGATTTACATAACTGCGCTGTGGTAGTGCATTATAAGATAATATGTACTTTTACCCTAGTAAGGAAAATATACAACATAATCATGAATAATAGCGTTATCGTGAAATCACAGTGAAATATAAGACCTTGGTGGTTTTTATTGATCTCAATTAACTTTTTACCATGCGCTTTTGTTATAATAAGTGCAATTAAGCTATATACTATCTAGCGTGTTTTCTCGCAACGCACACTCGCGCACAAGATAACGTAAGCGTTTGCCAAGTCAGCAATAATATAGGCGTACAAATGAACGAAAAAATCAGAGTGAAAGACATTACTCCGGTAAAAATTGAGAAGCCTCAGGTAACTATTACTAAGCCTAGCTATTCGGCACGTAATCGAATTTATGTTCGCGCCGTTAAAGGTGCTTTTGAGAACTTTCGCCGAATTTTTGGGTTTATTTTTTTAGGCCTGTTTGCCTTAGCTCCTTGGATTAGCTATCAAGGCCAACAAGCCATATTGTTTGATTTGGGGGAGCAACGCTTTAATATTTTTGGCATGACCTTGTGGCCACAAGACTTGACCATATTAGCCTATATATTCATTGTCTCAGCCTTTGCTCTATTTTTTATCACTACCTTTGCAGGGCGCGTATGGTGCGGGTTTATGTGTCCACAAACTACTTGGACATATATGTATATTTGGTTTGAAGAAAAGTTTGAAGGCGCGCGTAACAAGCGCATCAAACTAGACCAACGCGCAATGGATCTTGATAAATTTTTGCGTAAAACAGGTAAGCACGTGTCATGGGTAATGGTTGCCTTGCTCACATCACTCACCTTTGTGGGCTACTTTATGCCTATTGATGAGTTATTCATTGGCTTCTTTACCTTTGATGTCAGTTTTTGGGTAGCATTTTGGGTCATCTTTTTTACGGTATGTACCTATGGCAACGCCGGTTACATGCGCGAAGTTATGTGCACGCACATGTGCCCTTATGCACGTTTCCAGTCTGCCATGTTCGATAAAGATACTTTTACCGTAGCCTACGACGCCATGCGCGGTGAAAAACGCGGGCCCCGCTCACGCAAACTCAGTAACGAAGATGTAAAAGCAAAAGGTTTAGGTGACTGCGTAGACTGTAACCTGTGTGTGCAAGTGTGTCCCACCGGCATTGATATTCGCAACGGCTTACAATATGAGTGCATAAACTGCGGTGCATGTGTTGACGCTTGCAACGAAGTCATGAGCAAAATGGATTATCCCAAAGGCCTTATTAGTTTTACTTCAGAACACCAACTATCAGGCGGTACCACTAAAATAGTACGTCCAAAACTGATTGGCTACGCCATTGTACTGGCAGTTATGACCAGCTTATTGGTGTGGGATATTGCCTCACGAGTGCCACTAGAGGTAGACATAATACGCGATAGAAATTCACTTGACCGTGAAACCGTTGATGGCCTCATTGAAAATGTTTACACCCTAAAAGTACTTAACAAAAGCCAAACTACGCAAACCTATACCATTGAGGTAAGTGGCCTAGAAAACCCGCGTTTTTATGGTGATACGCAAGTCACGGTTGAGGGCGGCGCAGTATATACATTGCCAGTAAGTGTAGCAGTTGACCCATACAGCATAGAAGCTGGTACTCGCACAATTAACTTCAATGTAAGCACTACGGTAAATGGTGAATTGGTTGAGGCCAATTCACCCACTACATTTATTTATACCGGTGTCTGATTTTACTTTTGAGGGCCTCACCCCAACGCTAATTTTAGATGCCATAGAAAGCCTAGAGATATATGTAAGCTCTGGGCTTTTAGCGCTAAATAGCTATGAAAATAGAGTGTATCAATTTGCCACAGAAGACCATGGTCGCTTAGTCGCAAAGTTCTATCGTCCGCAGCGCTGGAGCAATCTTCAAATACAAGAAGAGCACGATTTTAGCTTAGAGCTACAGGGGCATGAATTGCCCGTAGTCGCGCCAATGCAGTTTAATGGTAAAACCCTACACGATTATATGGGCTATCGCTTTGCCTTGTTCCCTTCAGTAGGCGGGCGGCAATTTGAGGTAGACAATCTTGACCAACTTGAATGGATGGGACGCTTAATTGGTCGTATTCACGCTACCAGTGCCAAACAAGCTTTTAAACATCGTTTTAGTATTAATATCAACGAGTATTTACACGAGCCTAAAACCACCTTACAAAACAGTCCTTTAGTGCCCTCACACCTGCATACGCCGTTTTTTACTATTCTTGACCATGTAATACATCATGCTGAACAACAATATAATGAGGCCATATCAAAGGTCACCATTATTAGGCTTCATGGTGACTGTCATCCGGGCAATATTTTGTGGCGAGATGGCCCTATGTTTGTTGATTTAGACGATTGTCGCTCAGGTCCTGCTATTCAAGATTTATGGATGATGCTTGCCGGCGATAGACAACAGCAACACATGCAACTTGAAACCTTAGTAGAGGCCTATGAAGAATTTAGTGAGTTTAACACGGCTGAACTAGCTCTTATTGAGCCTTTGCGAGCCCTGCGCATGGTTCACTACATGGCGTGGTTATGTAAACGCTGGGAAGACCCAGCGTTTCCAAGGGCTTTTCCATGGTTTGGTGAAGACAAGTACTGGGAAAACCAAATTCTTGCACTTAAAGAGCAGCTATCTGCGTTACAACAAGCTCCCATCAGCCTGCAACCTTACTAAGTAAGTAGGCATAAGCCATGCAATAATTGTCTTGGTGTGCGTCGTTAAAAAAGTTTGATAAGAAATAAAGCATCCCTGTCCTATTTAATTTCTAATGTTAGATAAAAAACAGGCAGCGAAGATGACAAGTTCGATAATATAGTTTGATATTTTTTGCCGTTAGAAATAGGGTTGTTTTAGGCGGCAATCAGGCCCAAAGCGGACATTTACAATTGCAATACTAATACATCCCTCACGTCATCGTGGCGAAGGCCACGACCTCCTTGGAACTAAGCGATATCTACTATAAAC
The DNA here is from genome assembly GCA_049650345.1 of Glaciecola sp. GTDB lineage: Bacteria > Pseudomonadota > Gammaproteobacteria > Enterobacterales > Alteromonadaceae > Glaciecola. The sequence continues at coordinate 48,981 of JBARZY010000137.1, forward strand.
TCGTATACAAATCATCCCAACACGGATTCA
>JBARZY010000138.1:0-20807 GCA_049650345.1 Glaciecola sp.
TTTGTCACCTAATCTTGCTATGCTAGTAGCATAACATTTCTTGTTAGGTGGCCAAATTAACTATGCCACTACAGGGCATTATGGATAAAAATAGTGCATAGCTTTGAGCATGGTCTTCATCGAACCAAAAATCTGCGAAAGACTCATTGCTGTGCAGATTTATTGTGCGCTCTCGTTCAATACTCATAGTTTCAAAACGTTTAACTATAGATTCTAGTTTGGCTGCTGCATCAAACTGCGTTGCGTATAGTGGCAAACCGGCACTGACAGTTTTTGCGTGTCCAAAATCTGATTTATTAGCTCTATCAATCCGTCAGTATTTGCATGAGAGTGCAGGTAGTTTATCACCACCTGCACATGTGTAAACACAGTATTACGGGATCAATTGTTGGGCATAATCCTGCCACTGAGCTATGGTAAACTCTGTTTCTTGTGACACATCTTTTGCTAATACGCCTACCAGTAATTCTTCACCCTCGTTGACTTCCAATGGCTCTAAGTTGAGCGTTAACGTTATCCCTCTTGGGGTTTTCACCTTCAAGACATGGGTGTTGCCAATGAAGCCTGGTGCTTGATAGCTAATAAGCTCATAACCTCGATCGTCGAGTCGACAGACAAACAACCCTAATGTACTGGCCCCTTTGCCATCCAATAACCCGACATCCAAGTCGTCCATGTCTATTTGATCGCCAGCAATAGCCTGATAGCAACGCTGTTTGGTCAGTGCAATTTGCATAGATTCTGCCTGTGCCATAGCTACCTTTCTGTACTGATCAATGTTGGCCGGCAATGGTTGCTGAGAAAACAGGCTTTGTACCGCGTGATTAATGGTCGTCAGGCTTTTCTTATTAGCGGCATAACTCTTCAGCTCCTGTTCAAACTCCTTCAGTGATGCTGTAGCTAGCTCATCCAGCTTGGTTTTATAGGCTTTGTTAAAGCGATACTTTCCCATGGCTTTGGCCTGACGCAGGGCCAATGTGACACGTTGTTGGAACTTGATTAACGATCGCAATCCTTCAAGAGTAGAGTCAAAACCTTTCAATTGATTTACTGCATCTGAAATAGCGGCCTCTGACAAACCTTGTAGTTTGGCGTGAATAGCCATCTCCAATTCTCTGGATTGACTGCCTCTCATACGCTCCCGCGTGCGTCTATTCGGTTTTCTGTCCTGTAAAAAGGCCTCTAAACCCGCTAGAGAATCTTCATAGCTGTCAAATGCAGTGATTTGCTGTTGCTCCAACTGCTTTTTAAGACCTGCGTTAATACTGGTTATTTCATCAAGAAAAGCACTTTTGTGCTCTTCACTTAAAAAAAACAGATAGGGTGCAACTTTCATCTGAGCCAATGACAACAAGCTATCTGAATTGGCGGCAAGGCTTCGGGCTTTGCTCAGTGCACGTTCAGCATCAGAAATAGCCGCTTTTCTTTTCACTAAATTACCCTGCTGATTCAACATAGTATTAATGAAGTTTGACGGAACGTTTTGAGTTAACTTTGAACGCAATACGCTGGCGATAAATTGATTCGCCAATACATAACCCTGCCCAGTTGCTCGGTCTCCTGCTTTTGACGCTTTATGTGCCAGCTCACGACCGGCTTTATGGCAAGTATTGAGATGGGTTTGCAAGGCACCCAGGTCACTCTCACTAAATTCAGTCAAGGATTTATGAAATACCGGAATAAAGTACTCATCTTCCAATGCCTTAATTATTCGATTGCCTTGATGAAAACCCCCTCTTTCATTTTTAACCCATTCATAGCCTTTTTCTGCCCAGGGATAAACCTGAATACAATCCGCCTCATTTGCCAGCGCGTGGTTGGATAGTGACAAAGAGAAAAAAATAACAGCGAGCTTTGATAAATGGTTTTTCACTATGCCGTTTTTGATGATGCAGCTTTTCATTTAACGTTCCTTTTTTAATTTGTGGAATTGAACATGAACCATCTTTGCCTTAGGCTTAGAACCATGCATCCGTAGCTAAACGTAGATAAGCGGATTTATACGGATTTAACGTCTTCAGGAGCAGGCAACCCGTGCCAAGTAGCAGCAATACAAGGAATAACGAAAAAAGAACGCGGCAAAGAGGCGTACGTGCATCTAGGGCGAAATTAGAACAGGCTTTGCGTCAATCAGGGTTTAAAACCCAAGCTGCATTGGCAGAAAAGATTGCTTCTATTGAAGGTATTGATTCAGCACCTAGAGATTTAGTCAGTAAAGCGTTTAGAGAAATACTCATTGAGCCTCAATCGTTGGAACGAATAGCTGCTGCGCTCAATGTAAAAGCCTACACACTGTATCAAAGTTCAGAAGACAAGGAGCGCTCCACCTCCTTGCCTGACGAGCCAACCTCAGAAAGCAGGCCCAAGACTCGCGTGCCTTTGTACATTGGTTTGGGGTTATTGATCGTTTTTTTAGCGGGTATCGGATTTCTGAGCCAAGGCCCCTCTTCCTCCTCAACTTTCAGTTTGCCGGGCCTGAAAAAGAGCTTATTGATTTACCCGCAGGATAAACGGCTTTACCTCATTGCAGAAAAGTTAAGCATACTTTATAGCGAGCAGTTTCAAGTGACTGTCGTCCCGCTTGCTCTAAACAGCTTTCAAGAGAGTCCATCTGATCTCATTAAGTCGTTCCAGAGTGATTGGGTTTTAATGGTAGAGTCGATTTCTGTTGGCCGCTACAATGGTATCAGGCTGTATCTATCTGATGGCACTTTTGAACAAGTATTGTCGGTGGAAAATATCAGCCAGCAAGACCAGTTAGACACCTTGTATTCCACCCCTTATGTGCAAGAAAGATTAAAACAAGACACCAACCTTCTTGTTCGTACCAAAAAACCGATTGAGAGCAAAGCGATGCTGAGCCTAGGCCAGCAACGCAATTATTTAAAAGCTAGAGAGTTGATTGAAGACTATCAGTCATTTGAAGCTCTAAACGAGGCACAGCACTTAATTGAGCAATTACTGCGTGACCACCCGTTTTATGGACCGGCGCATGGATTATTGTGCGAGATATCCATCCATGAGAGTTGGAGAGAAAACGAAAAAGCGCGACTGGAGCAAGCCACGAAACAGTGTCATCAAGCAAACTCCCTCTCTCCCAATAACCTTTATGTTCAGACGGTTCTTGGCTTTTTACATGATAAAACTGGCCAGCGAGACCTCGCCAGGTCGCAGTTTGAAACCCTACTTCAAGAGCACCCCAGTAATGTTGAAGCACTAATGGGTTTGGCCACCGTATATTTCAATATGTATCGCAGTTCTGGTGATAAAGATGAGCTAAATCAAGCCTTGGGTTTTGCCCGGCAAGCTGCATTGGTACTTGAAGATTACTGGCGTCCCTTTCAACTGTTAGCAATTATGGAGTTTTACAGTGGCAACAAAGACAACGCAATAAAGGCTTGGGAATCCCTGGTTGCGATAAAGCCCAATGAATTAATTCTATCTAATCTTGGGTTTATGTATCTTTGCAAGTCTGAGTTAGACGTCGCCCAAGAAAAGTTTGAGGCTGCCCGTCAATTGGCACCTCAGTCATATATGCCCTTGGAGGGGCTATCTGCTATTCACTATTATCAAGGCGACTATCAGCGTGCGTTAGATTTAAGACTTGAAGTACAAGAGCTCATTGGTAACCAAGATGCAGGAATACATCAACAATGGGGAGGTTTAGCCGAAGCATATAGACAACTCAATCGTCTAGAAGAGGCCAAAGAGGCTTCTAGAACGGCGTTAAAGATTCTTGAAAGGGACCACCTAAGAGACAACACCTCTTTGGACGACCAAATGTATCGCCTGTATTATCAAATTCAGTTGATAGCTGACTCTCAAAATCAGGAACAGTGGCTTAGCGAGCTTGAGAAGCTTAGCAATAATGAGCTATCTCCCCCTGCTCATTTAAGAAAAGCATTGGCATTTAAACTGTTGGACGAAACGACTCAGGCAAACGTATTGCTCGAAGAAGCTGCAGAACATTGTCCTGTGTACCGGCTTTCTCCAGATTTCAGGTAATATTATGGCAACGTAAACCCAAAGCAGGTCTGATACATCATTCAGAGTATAAGACAAATTAACACTATAGACTAGCCTCTGTACCAGCTGCATTTGAGGATGGGTTTATGGTTACTCATTTGTGGTGTTGAACAAATTTGGGAAATATTTTTTGTTGCAGTGATTGAGTAAACTGGCCTTTGGTACTGAAATCTAGATAGTTAGGTGCGAAGGGCCTTGCCTCAACATATGGCATGTTCAAGCATCATTGTGTTTTTCGTGTGTCATGCGCCAAAGTCAAAATCTCTTTGGATGGTGAAATCATCAAACATAACCCTATGCTCTAAAGCTACAACCGGCGGTGCTCTGGTATTGTTGCCAGTGATAGGTGAGCCTTGTTTGTCTAAATACGACAATATCTTGTGTATGATGGCAGGTTCGATTATGCAGGCAATTATCGTTACATTGTGCTGTTGGCATTTTTCACATTCAGTCATGTCTATATTGAAGACACGTTTTAGCCTTTGTGCCCAACTCATGCTCCTAGCGTGATAAGGCTTGTCAGATTGTCTATTTTCTTTATTGTTTAGTTTAGGGCTATTTTTCCCACGCTGTGAGGCCGTTACTTGCGCACGAAGATTGCTGTTAGGCGCAAACACGCCAAAAAATCTTGTTAAGTTGAGTCTAGGCGGCGGAATGAGAGCGGCTAGTTTGCCGATGAAATCGAGAGGGTCAAAGAATACGTGTGTTGTTCCATCTCGATAAGGGGTTTTCAACTCATAGCGCACTTTCCCATGGTCAGTCATATTTAAACGCTGCTCGCTAATCGCTGGGCGGCTGATATAGCGGCATAATCTTTCTAATTTCTCTGGCTCGTCGGCACTGGCAAATACCCCTGCGTGTAAGGAAAAACCTGAGGTATTGGCTAACTGACCATATTCGCCTTCATTGCTTGCAGGGAGTGTCTGTAGTGTAAACACCTTTTGACCTTGTTGAGGCCCCATTGCTATACGATAGCTAACGGAAGCCCCTTGCAATTGGAGGAGACTATCTTCATCATCAAAAGGCAAGTTAAGAAAACTGTTTTCCACATCACGCTCTACCAAGCCGACTTTTTCTAAATAACGCGCAATGCGTTGGCCGATGGTGTGCACTAGCTCCACCATGTCGCTATGGGACGGCGCTTTGATGCGGGTAAAAGTTGTGCCGCCCCATGAATTTTCACTAATCGCGCCTTCTAGAAACAACATGTGGAAATGGATATTTAGATTAAGGGCACTGCCGAACCGCTGAATAAGCGTAACTGCTCCGGTTTTTGCCTGTTTGTTGGTAAAACCTGCTTTATTCACAATGTGCGTGGAAATGGCGCGGTGAATGATTTGCATCACCTTGCTCAGTTCACTTGGGTACCTTGCTAGAAGCAATCGAAGTGGAATGGGTAGGCTTAAGACCCATTGGCGAATTGGATAACCAAGTAATACATCATCTACAAGAAGCGCTGCACTTTCAGCCATTCTTCTGGCTCCGCAGCTAGGGCAAAATCCACGTCGCTTACAGCTAAATGCAACCAACTTCTCATGCTTGCAGTCGCCACACACCACGCGCAAAAAACCGTTCTCTAGTCGTCCACAACGCAAGAATTCTTCAAATTCACGCTCTACATATTTGGGTAGATACTTACCTTGGTCGGCTAAGTTTGCGGTAAAATCTGGGTAGTAACGTTCAACCAATTGATAGAGTAGCGTTGTTTCTGGTCGATGGCGCTTATATGTTTCACTTTGTTGCTTTGCCAGCACATGCATTCGTCCTTGAATTCTTTGTGGGCTATTGTGGCAAACACAGTGCTAATTTACGACTGGCTGAATGACCGCTTTTGGATGTTTTTTGTCAGTCAACTAAAACATCAGAGAACCCATAAAGCGTCGAATTGTTGCCTTTAATGTACCGTCCGGTTTCTTGGACGAAGGAGCCAGTCAAAAGCGAATCTACTTCCCCCCCTATTTAAAAGAATTCTAGTAGTATTTTCCATTCTATGTAGCTAGTTAGGTTGAGGCCAACTAAAAACAGGACAATTATGAAGAATACGACCTTCAATGAAAATCACACTTGGGCAAATGAGTTTATTATTTTATATGAAGCTAAAAATGAACTGATTCTGCTTGAACGCAACGTTATTTTGAATACCGAACACGTGATTATGACAACGAGCCTCAGGTGCGATAACGAAACAGTAGAAAAAAAGCATTGGTGCAGCATGGTGGATTATCATTATCTGTTACCGCACATAAAGAAAATCAAGCGGTTTCAGCGAGAACTAGATAATTACAAACTGTTTAAACTATTCTTTAACTTAAGTGTTGATGAATTCTTTGAACAGATACAAATACCGTGTCAAACCACATAAAACTAAGCCAGCATTTGCTGGCTTTTCTTATTTTAGAAAGAGCGTATAGCGGCTCAACTATATTGACCTAAACCATCGAACGCACTATTAATTGCTCCCCTTAATTGGTCAGCACTGGAATGCGCATATACCAATGTGTGCTTTAGCGAAGAATGGCACAGCGATTTTGAGACAACGCTAATATCTGCACCAGCCTGCAACTGCCAAGTAGCAAAAGTGCGTCGTAAATCATGAGGGCGTGGCCTGATGCCAGGATTATCATGATACAAACCCGATGATTTTAACGCTGCCTTCCATACATCAGCGCCGCCGGTAATATAGCCATACTTCGATGTTTTAGAACTAAACACATATTCACCAAGGTTGTTTGTACTTCTGCTCTGTAATACAGAAAGCGCTGCACTAATGAGAGGGAGTTCGTAAACTTGTCTGGTCTTCGTCTGGCTAGCCGGTATCAGCCAAGCTCTGCGATTCATACTTATATCAGACCACTTCATTTGCTTAACGTTGGACAACCTTGCACCGGTAAACAATGCTAAACGATAAATATCCGCCACATCTTGATTGTTCACCACAGCTAACGCTGATAATAAATCTCGCGCCTCCGAGTGCGTAAGATACCGGTTACGAGAAACCCCTGGCATCTTTTTAATGCATTGGAACGGATTAACTGCAATCCCCAAACTCTCCTCATATTCAATAGCATAATTAAACGAAGCTTTAAAAATAGTAAGCACTTTGTTAAAGGTTGCATATCCTTTCGCCTCATACTCACGCATAAGAGCGCGTGCTGATTTGCGGTTTAAGGACGAAACCAGCAAGTCACCATACAAAGGTGACACGTGATTATTGTATGCAACAACTAAACTGTGGGTGCGACCCGCAATTGTATTTCGACTATCGAGTTCATTGTGTTTGTATAGTGAAAACAAGTTATCGATACTAAGACCAGCAACCACACTTTGTTCAACGCTATTGCTGATATGTTTTGGCTTAACACCGAACGACTGCCTGATCGCATCCGCCATAATACGAGCTTCATTTAACGTCACTTGCTCAACATCACCGAGCTTGCGTTTTATATCTCTACCAATCATTTTTGCGCGAAAATAATAACTCCTGTTACCATTTGGCCGGACGAAAAGCTTAAGGTGCCGATTCTGCTTATCTGCATATGTTGATAACGACTTCTTAGGTTTAATCGATGCGATAAATTTATCTGTAAATATCTTTTGAATTTCTGACATGTTCCACTCTTGTTCTACTAGGGTTGATATTCCCTAGGTGGAACAAAGTGTCTCAAACCCACTATTTTATAGTGTTTTGGAAGCCCTAAATCCTCTACAGCCCTTATTTTTCGATAAAATAAGACCTCAGATAGTCAGGGTCGGGCCACCATTTCTTCTTTATTTTTACTATAAAATCAATGGCTTACGATTTTTATAGGTTTCTGTTCCACTTTCTTTGCACTTTTAACGTTGTATAATTTAGTTTTAATGCTTGTTCGAGTGTAATAATGTGGTGCTGATTGTCAATGGTCTTCCCTTACCCATCAGTATTGGCTATTTGAATTGGATGGTTGGAAATCCAAAGTGCTTGTCATAATTTAAGTTCTAAAAATACAAGTTAACTAAAGCCTGTTTTCAATGAGATAAAAACCTACTATCCGGCAAGTCGGTAATTTGTGGTTTTGTTCTACAAGCAGCGCCAATCCGGTCGCTAGACACTCTATATTTGATGGTCTGTTTTGTACGTGTAGCCGCCGTTGATATTAAAGAAGCAAGGCAAATGTAATTCGGCAGGTCTGGTCAATAAGTCTAGATCTGAATTTACGCCATTTACTTTCTTTCACTACTCAAGTCAGTACTTTTTTCTATACCATCCATGGTAAGTTAAAAAGCAGATACCCAAGATTTAAAATTGAGTAATTATTGTCACGCCAGGCGAACTTGTTTTATCCAATGAAGTAAGAGCTGAAATTGATTCCTCAAGAGAAATACAGCGACCCAAGAGTTTTTCTGGAGCTAATTTGCCAGAAAGGATCATGTTGAGCATCACGTCATACCGATGTGCTTGCATACCGTGACTCCCCAGAATCATTAGTTCATGTGCAACAACTCTATCCATCGGAATAGGCGGGGTAGACTGCTCCGCCAGCAGAAGTCCCACTTGGATATGACGTCCTAAACGACGCAAAGATTTGACCGAATTAACGGCGGTTGTAGGGTGACCTAGTGCGTCCAGTGAAACGTGTGTCCCTCCTTTTGAAATTTCGTGAATAGCCTCGACAACATCTTCGACTTGGTTTGCGTTAATTGTTGCAATAGCGCCAAGATTAGTTGCCAGTTTAAGGGCTTCATCAGATAGGTCAACTGCGATGACGTTCGCCCCGAGAGCGGTTGCTATCATGATTGCGGAGAGACCCACACCACCACAGCCGTGAACACTCACCCACTGCCCAGCGGAAACCTCCCCTTGGTCAACTACCGCACGGAATGACGTAGCGAAGCGGCAACCTAAGCTGGCAGCCGTTGTATAGGCCATTTCTTCAGGTAGAGTTATCAAATTTACATCGGCATGCTCGATGGCAACAAACTCGGCAAATGATCCCCAATGGGTAAATCCTGGCTGAGCCTGACTCGCACAAACTTGGTGGTTCCCCGACGCACAAATGCTGCAGTTTCCGCAGGCACTGATAAAGGGGGAAGTGACTCTGTCTCCGACCCTGAAACCACGTACATTCTTGCCAACAGCTTCAACTATTCCTGCAAACTCATGGCCTGGAACGTGTGGAAGTACAATATCTGGATCATGCCCCATCCATCCATGCCAATCACTACGACAAACGCCAGTAGCTTCAACCTTGATGACAACGCCATCGGAATTAGGCGACGGATCTTCCACTTCCGTAACCTTTGGTGATTCTGCAAAATTTTCGAATACTACAGCTTTCATTAGTTTCCTCATCTAAGTGTTGTTGCTTTAGTCAGTTTAGCTATTTTGGCTGAAATTACTTTTCCTATTTCTGTCATTCATCGACTGATTATGTAAGAACATTTCTTTTATAGTGCACTTTATAAAGGAATCTTCAATTGAGTAGTTTAGACAGAAAAGATGTATCGATTTTGAAAAGACTTCAATCAGATGGTCGTCTGTCAAACTCAAGAATTGCAGCCGAACTTTCGATAAGCGAGGCGGCTTGTTGGAGGAGGATAAAAAACTTGGAGCAAGATGGTTATATACAGGGTTATCAAGCCAATCTAGATCGCCGCAAGCTTGGGTTTGGCGTTGTAGCCTTCGTTCAACTGACTTATGTGGAACATGATACTAAGACTACAGAGCACTTTGAAAGGGTTATAAGAAACTCGAAACAGGTACTCTTTTGTCACAATACAACTGGTGACGCCGACTTTTTATTACAGGTCGTGGCGAAAGATCTAGATGAATACAGCAGGTTTGTCGAACAAGTTTTAAGAAAACTAAAAGGCGTGTCAGCAATAAAGTCCAGTTTGTCTTTGAGAGAAGTCGCTTCAGCTACGCAGCTGCCATTGATATGATGTAAAGCGCAGCTCATACAGTTAGGTGAAGTCCAGAATAAATCACCATCTATGTCCGCTGCTTGTCTTTTTGTGCCGATAAAATTAGTTTCATTTGTTCTGTTATACTTAAGTTTCCTTAACCAGAGGGGAAACTTATAAAGCACCTAACTCATCAACCTTGGGAAGCGTACGAAATATCCTTGTTTGGCGTTCAAAAAGCTTTAATCTTAATTCACAGCCCTTTGGCTTGGCGTGAATTACTGAATCGGAGAATTTCAGTGAAAAAAGAAGGAGGAATTTCTAAGTACAAGTTGAATAAAATTGCTACGGAGTCTTTGAGAAATACTATCCGTCTTCATTTTGAGTCTGTGTTGCTCTATGAACACGGTTCTTACCCAAGTGCTCTTCAGCTTTCAGTCATGCGTTTTGTCATCGTTAAACTGCTTACTTTTATTTTATAAGAAATTCCACGAACATGCTGTATCATTTTAGGGGATAGTTACAGTCTGAATATCGTTTAGAAAACTCCGACGGCGTTTCACCATTTTGCTTCTTAAAGCTCTTTGAAAAATAAGCCAAACTCTCAAACCCACATGCGTAGGCAATTTCAGAAATACTAATTTCTTTTTCTTGTAACAATTGTTTTGCCATACCCATTCTTACATTTCTGATCAAATTGAGTGGCGTCTCATCTAGCTCCTTTTTACATTTGCGAATAAGCGTATCTCGCGACATAAACAACAGCCTCGCTAAACTCTCCACTTTGAATTCCGGGTCGCTTAGATGTTCGTTTATTACGTCCATTACCTTGCTTTCAAAACTCCCTACTCTTGCTTGTGACGGCGTGATTTTTTGTTTGATCGTTTCTCGAATAAGCTTTTGAGCGCTAATTAGTGCGTTTACGCGCACAATCAACTCTGATGTATCAAAAGGTTTTGTTAGGTAATCGTCAGCACCTGCATTAAAACCATCTACAATCTCTCTTTTGCTCGCTTTTGCTGTAAGAAGAATAATCGGGATCATGCTGATAGCGGGGTCACTTTTCACCGACTTAGCTAAGCTTAAACCATCCATTATCGGCATACTCACATCTGAAATAATTAGATCGGGTAAGCATTCATGTGCTTTTTGTAGACCTTCTTTACCGTTACTTGCCTGAATAATTCGATACGCCGATGATAAACGCAAGCTTATGAAATTCAGTAGCTCAGTATTATCATCAACCACTAACAAAGACGTAACATCATCATTTTCACTGCTGGAAAATGCTTGTTTTGACTGCTGCGCTATGGATATTGAGTGAGTATCCTCTGTCACAATCGGCTCAAGTAATTGCTCCTGAGTAAAGTGCATTTTTCCCTTCTTTAAACATAAAACAAAAGTACACCCTGGTAGGTTCTCTTTTTGCTTCGCCAGATAAACTCCGCCTGAATGAAGCTCAATAACTTCTTTTACAAAAGCCAAGCCTATGCCCGTGCCAGGTGCGCTAATATTTTCTGAGGACTTTTCTTGATAATATAGCTCAAAGACCTTGTCTCTGGCGTCTTCACTTATACCCACTCCGTTGTCTGCAACCACTATATTTATGAACTGGTCTTGTTGTTCAGTTATTTGAATGACTATTGTCGTGCCCTTACCGCTGTATTTAATTGCATTCGATAACAAGTTAGAGACACACTTGTCTAGCTGATCAATATCAAACCAAAGTAATAAAGGTTCTTCGCAATTGTTAATTATAAGGTTTTGCTGTTGCTGTGAGGCCCAAGGTTCAAAACGCTCGTAAATGTTCCGTAAGAGTTCCGCCATGTCATGCTGCGCTACTCGTAAGGGTAATTTACCTGCTTCAAGCCTCTTTAAGTCAAGCACTTGCCCAATCAAGCCCAGCATTTTGCTTGCATTATTCAATGCAGTTTTGGCCAGTGTTTTTACTTGTTGGTTAAGGTCTTGAGCATGCTCCTGTAACATCACTTCCAAAGGTCCAATTGTTAGTGTCAGAGGCGTTCTAAACTCATGTGATACGTTACCAAAAAACCTATCTTTTAAAATCTGCTGGTGCTTTAACTGTTCGACTTTTTCATTTACTTCTTGGGTTCGCTCGGCTACCTTACGTTCTAAGAGTTGATTTTGTCTAACCAAATTTTGCGTGCGCCATTTTTGAACAGCAAATGCAAAACCGAACAATACACCAATAAACAGCATAAAATATCCAATAAACGCAGGGGTAGTTAAATACCAAGGGGCTAGTATTTCAAATGTTATATGAGTGCTTGTTACTCTCCCCCAGCTATCCATTGCTTCCACCTTAAAAGAATGTCGCTTAAACGGAAGTTGCGTAAAGTCTCGGTAGGTCTCATTTGACCATTCTGACCAGTTATCATTTAAAAAGGTTCGATACTGTATAGCTTGACGACTGGGCTGCAAGGGTGATGCATAATTGAATCGCAGATTTCTTTGTTCTGGCGACAAACTCAGATTGGTTTCACTCATAAATGGTAGAGGAACTTGCTGACTTTCTACTTTTCGAATATTCACATTTGATAACGGTGGTAGGGAGTTGGCCAAAGCAATATTTACTCGGTAAATCTCGGCTTTGTCATGCACGAAATATACAATATCGTTAGTTATTGGCAATACGCTACTAAACCCACCGGCTTCAAAAACGTCAAATATGGTCGTTGAATTTTTCCATTCCTGTTGACTGACTTGCTCAATATAACCGCTTTGCTCCTCTGCTCGATACCACAGTTTTGCATTTTGCTGAGCGGTTCTTGGAGTATAGACCAGCCGATCAATACTGCTACGATCATTAAAAACGCTAGGAAGTAAAAAGGGAGCTCTTGCCGTCACTAACTCATCACCGCTGGGAGTAAGCAAACGGCCGCCTGAGCTAATAATAGTTTGGCCGTCAATATCAAAGATATAAATAGCGCCCTGGTCAAGCCCGTGTTGATCTGTATAAATAGTTGCGTTCGCATCTTCTGTAGCTAGATCAACATTTTCGATTTTATATAAGCGCCCCGTAGATGAGCCAAACCACGCATGGTTATCATTATCAATATGCACACTGACTAAGTATGGTGGAATGTTTTTAAATTGCAGCGTTTGCCACTGGCCATCTTCAATCCAAACTACAAACGCCCCGTTTGCGGCGCTTGCCACAATTTTTCCCACTTGTCTTGTGGTGCTAATGGCTTGTCCTAAACCAGTTTGCTGAATCACTTTTTCTGCAGTGACTTGCATAGTTTGTGGATCAATTTCTAATTCAACAATCCCACTCCACCCAGTCTTGACGATGCGGCCCTGATATTCCAATAATTGAACACTGGCATTTAAGTCATAATGCAATACCTCAAAATTTGGCGTTCGCATGTTATGTTTTTGGCTGTTTAAGCCAAAAACACCATTACCAAGTGCAAAAAAACCTTGGCTTGTATTCGCAATATCAAGGATCTCTGTTGAACCAGTGCCTGCTTTAAATTCGCTAATAATATGCGCAGGCCTAAAAAAGACAATATTAGGTATACCTGTTAACCAAATGTTACCTTGCTTATCTTCATTTACCGATAAAACGGTATTCATTGAAATGTTGTCTTGTTCGTTGAAATTTCGCACGATTTCTAGATTTTCATTTAGCACATATAAACCATCAAATATTGATGCAACATAGTAAAAGCCATCTCGTGCCTGCATTGCGTCGTAAATAAGGCCGTTTTGCTCGCTCGGCTCATCAATATGAACAATAAAATCTTGGTATGATAATTGTTGTACTAAACTGTCACCCTCTTGCTTATATATACCGTGCTCTTGTGTAAACACTATCAATTGCTTTTGTTTGTTTTGCAAAATTTCAACGACTTGTGCATCGCTGGGCAGACTAAACGATGTTTTTTTATTCACGAATGAAAATTCATCTTCATTGCTTGAATGTTGACGTACCTCAAGCATATAAATATTGGGTAAATGGCGTGGTTTATAGTAAAAACGATCGTTTATGCTGAACACAAAATGCCTACTATTTATCGCCTCATCAACTGTAAACACTTTGTCTTTATTAATAAAAAAAGTGTACTGAGTGCTTATCATCACAACACCTTGAGTATTAGATGCGCTAGACCAAACTTCGCTAAATTCATCTAAATCGAGTGTATTGTTGGCAAGCAAACTTGTCATTGTGGACCGACCATTTTCATCAAACTTAAGCGTTAATAGATCGTTTGTTGTACCAATGTAAAGCGACTTATCCCATTGTGAAATACTACGGACAGGGGTTTTATGTGGAGTATAGATATTTGACCAATGTTCACCGTCAAATTGCGTCACCCCTTCAGTATGGCCTACATATATAATACCGTCGTCAGCTTGAATTGATGTCCAATTTTGGTTGTGGCCGCCGTGCTCTCTAGCAGTAAATATTCGGCTTAGGGGTTTGCCTACGGTTGCATAAGACTCAATAGTTTGTTGGTCAGGTAGAGTTTGTTGGGCGTATGAACTTGTGGTGATAGCTAACAAAGAAAATGTACATAGCAGTAAAGCGTTATATCTAAAAAATGTCCACAAACAATTTGTAAGAAAACCTGTATATATTTCCATGTAAAATTGCAAACTTATCCGCTACACATCTTAATAAGAAAGATACACTAAACACAAAAATACTTGTAGTGTTTAGTCTGTATTAGATAAAAGCCTGCCTTCGCTATTGTAGCGAAGGCAGTGATTACTTACATGTATTACCTACTCTATTCTGTCGATACTGAAACGAATGTCAGCTTGGAATGCGTCAAAGGTGCCTCCTTGAATGCTGCAATTCGGTGAAATCAAGTTGCCCTCATCAGTGTTGTAGTTAAGCGTAATTGTGCGGTCGCACTCGCGAGTACCTCCACCATTTTGTGTTACTACGAGCTTCTTATAAATCGCTAATGAACTTCCTTGATTAATCACAAAAGATCCTAGATTACAGGGTACACCAGGGATCGGAGTGTCGTAGACTAAATCGCCCACGCTTATACCATTAATGTCAGTTCGGCAGGTTCTGTCACCACTAAACTGCGGCCCTATATACCAAGCAAACCTAGCTGGAGCATTCACATTTAAAGTAGCACCCGTCATTTGCATATTAATGCGAATATCGGATTGCGTAAGTGATGTAAAAGACACACTATTTTCGAATGCGTCACTTCTTGAGTCACCGTCAGTGTCACCACTGCGCGGATTTGCCCCTAAACTATTTTCTTGCGAGTCGTTTAGGCCGTCACCATCGGTGTCGCGTTGTTTAGGATCAGAAGTGATGTTAGAGATACGAACACTATTAACAATGATATCTCTGCCGGCAATTTCATATGGGTCGGTAAGTCCATCGCCATCCGTGTCTCGATGGTTAATATTCGTTCCCAGTTGTCTCTCGGTACCTAAGCCGTTGGGACCTGTGCCTTCAATTACCGATATATTACAGAATATGGCAACATTACAAGCGTTAACAAACTCATTATAATCGCCATTATTCAAATTAGAGAAAGTCGTGCATGGTACATTCGGTGAACCCACGCATAATGCCCCCCCATTGCGATATTCATCTGAGTCAGATAGTCCATCTCCATCGGTGTCTGGATTATTTGGATCACTTTTCAAAAAGTATTCTAACAAATCAGGTAATTTATCGTTGTCACTGTCTGCATCAGTAGGCTCAGAAAAAACGCGATAGGAAGTTGATCCATTAACGGTCACCTCCCAACCTAGCCCCACTTCGAGTGAATTTACCAGCCCGTCGCCATCATCATCTAAGAAGTCAGCGCCATCTGCTCTATCACTAGGATGTAAACCTAAATCTAATTCGGCTAAGTCATTAATGAAGTCACCGTCAGTATCTGCATTTAAAGGATCGGTTGCAAAACCTTCTCCATTGGTAGAGATCTCTTCAAGCGCCTCAATACAAGCGTCCTCTAATCTGTGCTCTACCCAAACTGCTCCTGCTGCCCGCTCTGGTGGAATAACACTGGGCTCAGCTCCTAAATATCGTGTAATCGGAATACTAGTGGCTGCAGAGTCATCAACATCAATACTCACCATCAACGTTTCATTACCCTCTACAACACGTATACCAAACAGTTCTTCATAATCGGATAACCCATCTAAATCAGAGTCTCGTAAACGGGGATCTAAACCGCAAGCACGTTCTATATGATCCACAATACCATCTCGGTCAGAGTCAGCTTGGCTTGGGTTCGAGAATACTTGATAACTTTGATTAGCCGTTTTGAGGCGAACCTGCCAGCCTTCACGGATTTCTGTGAAATCAGATAAGTTATCGCACTGCCGATTAGGATCATCAATAGAGCAACCGTCGGTGTTTTCGCTAAAATCAGAGCTAGTGTGTAAGTACTCTTCGCGGGCAAACACACCGTCTTCGTCGTTGTCTTGCACAAAAGCGAAATCGTACTGTTCGCCTGCGCGCACACGGAAGTTATCTAAGTCAACATTTTGTATATTCGTATTATTCGTGAACAAAGTCCAAAATCTAATTGATGCAGAATCTGCCTCAACATCTCTAAAACGCACTAAAATACGATGCTCTTGACCTTGTGCAATCAAAACATCATCGCCGCCGGGTTCGGTTTCAATAACATTATCTGACCCACTTCTAACAACCACACCACCGGCGTCCAAGGCAATACCATCTGGTACACTTTGGGTATCATCACCTATTGCAGTACTTTCTGCTAAACCATTACCACCATCTATAATGAGAGCAGATGTTGCAAATACCGCAGTTTCATAATCAGACTCAACAATGTGGTCGTCTCCCATTGGAGTAACGCTCTGCAAAAAACCATCTTCACCGGCTTGAATAATGACGGTACGCGGCTCAATAGCGCTTCCAAAGTCCTGTGTAGCGATATCGTCTGAGCCATCCATGACCATAGTTTCTGCGATGCCGTTGCCACCATCACGTATTGTTTGATAACGCTGCAGGCCAATTATTTCCAATGCTCTTGCCATGGATATACCGCTAGGTAAGCCGCTACTTGAATCATGTTCACTCGCAGTAGCCACTCGATAATTTTCGGCACGCCCATCGCCTAAGTCAAAAGTAATACTGGCTGTACGTTCCAATACCGCTTGCGAGGTAAAGGCAAAATTATTTCCTAGTTCATCAGTAATGTCAAAATTAGCCAGTTGTACAATTATCCCCCTTGGACTTTTAAGTAATTCTTCCATTTCATTGGGAAAAATTGAGGTAGTTTCAAATACAAATGGGCCGCGAACACTGTCGCCTAATGTGCCTATGTTAATATCGTCTAGGGCGTTGTTTGCTGGAACAAGCGAAGCTACCGGCAGAATGTTTCCGCGATTTAGCGGGTCTTGCGTTTGCGCAGTGAGCTCTAAATTACTGATGGTAAATGGGATACTGCCTACGTTTTCTACAATCAAGTCTACGCGCATAGAGGCGCCAACAATCTCCCGAACAACACTTTCACGTGTATCTCTGGCATTTTCTGTGGTTAATGAATCATGAAAAGCTTCTTCAGATGCAATACTGCTTTCTTCACCAAAGGATACCGTACTCCCTCTTTCTGACCCTTGCTCTGTTCGAGCAGTTCGACTCACACTAAAACCAAATTTTGCGCCACCATCTGCGCCGGTTTCATACTCAGCACTCACGCTAGTAGTCAGTTCAGTACTATTGGAGATGGTGTTTTTTGTTGATGTTTCATTTGCGCTTGTGTAGGTGTCATTTTCGCCTTGAGTCAGTGTGGCTTCTGATGTTTTCGCTTCTGTCACAACATTGCCTACCTCGTCGGTATAGGTTAACCGCGTATCAAGCTGTAAGTTAACATTACCTACTCGAATACTCGGGCTAGGTAAGTCTGCTATCAATGGGTTTCTATTCGCTGCAGACACCTCTGCGGCATCTCCAAGCTGATCGCCATCGGTGTCGGCAAGTATGGGCGAAGTCCTAAAAAACAAATACTCAAACCCATCTTGAATGCCATCGCCGTCAGTGTCCTGTTTAGTACCATCACTGTAAATAACATTCCATTCAGCATTGTCGTCTAACACATCGCCATCAGTATCAGGGTTTGTTGGATTCAAACCGCCGTGTAATTCGTCAAAGTCGGGGACACCATCATTATCGGTGTCAGCGTTAAATGGATCTGAGCTTACATACAAATTTGTCACAGAGCCATTAGTGCGATGAATGGTTACTGGCCAACCTTGCAGCTCTACATAGTCGGGTAAGCCGTCATTGTCACTATCAACTAAATCAGCGCCATCGGGGCGTGTTCCCACAAATTCAGCTGAGCTGAGATCTTGTTCAACTTCTGGTAATGGTCCCGACAAGGCGTTTCCTGCTAAATCGTAAGCATTTACCACTCTAACAATATAAGGCACGCTATTTTGTGCAAGCGTGTGTAATAAAACCGCTTGATTTCTATCGTCAACAAACGACACGTCAGTGACTAATAAACGAGTGTTTGTTTCTGTATTGGTAATGTTAAAATTGCTAACTGACGTAATTAAATCAGCCGCCATGGGCTCAGAAAACTGAACAATCACTTGGTCATTATCGGGTGACGAAGCACCTACTACCACAGGAGCTTCAGTATCTTCGACCGTTTTTATTGCCTCAAATACCGCAAAAACAGAACAATTTTCCAGTGCAGAGGGAACAAAATATTGTGTATCGGATACCAAAGTGCCACCGCAGCCTATTACGGTTTTAGCCACGTAGTTCTCGTCAGCTTGAATTATAAACTGAGCACTTTCACCTGCGCTCATAGTCATATTGCTTGGCAAAATTTGACCATACTCACTGGCCATAGCGGTAATGGTAATATCGTCAGGTTCATCTGGCACTAACTGTACATCAACTTCCATTTCCTCAAACACCACCTCAACTGAACAGTTTGCGGTCACATTTGGAATAAAATATAGGTTGTCCCCCACAACAGTACCGTTGCAGCCACTTGCGCTCTTAACAAAGAAGTCTTGCTCAGCTTGTAATAGTAGCTGTGCGCTTTGACCGTCAGTTATTGATAGTGTGCTTGGTAACACTTGGCCAAACCCGTTACTTTTAGCCGTAACAGTAAACACACTAGCTTGTTGGCCAACGGGCGTTGTGGGTGGTGTTACTGGTGTAGATACGGTTGGTGAACTGGTGGGAACTTGGGTAGGAGCAACGGCAGGTGTTCTTGCTACTGGCTCGGGAGTATCATTTGACGAGTTATCAGAACCTCCGCAGGCCGCTAGTAAAAATACTGTGATGAACGTTAGGCTTAACTTTACTGGGTTCATTATTTATTTCTCTCTTCCTTGGTTCGACGATGTGCTCAAATACAGTGATTAAACACGCGAATGGTTGAAAGAAAGGTAGC
Source organism: Glaciecola sp. (assembly GCA_049650345.1). Lineage (GTDB taxonomy): Bacteria > Pseudomonadota > Gammaproteobacteria > Enterobacterales > Alteromonadaceae > Glaciecola. The sequence goes on from JBARZY010000138.1 coordinate 19,299, forward strand.
AATTAAACGCAAAATAGCGCTTGTCATTTTGTTGCAAATAATATCATTTTTGTTGCGACATGTGCACTGTACGCATATTAAACCGCGGCTATCGTAAGAAACGACTCATTAATATGAGCGTATTTTATTAATATTGTCTTTATTAATCAGCAAACACTATTCACTAATATTTATGAGTAAAAATGGTAAGTTAGTACTGACCTGTTTTGATAAAGGTGCAGACGCCCATTGCCCCTCCTAATCTTATTATTCTTAGGCAGAATAACGCTGCTCACTAACCTCCACCAATTTATGATAAATTTTAGCCACTTGTTGCTCAGTATTAAGATGCTCTAAAAAATATGTCTCAAGCTGTGTTTGCCAATTTTCATACAACGCGGAGTCATTTTTTAACGCTATAGCAAAGGTAAAATAAGACTCCCACGTACTATGTCGTAAGCCCTCTGGCACTACTGCGCTAATATGCCCATAATCACGTGTAACAATAGGCAAACCATTTAAAATAGCGGTTTGCGAACTGGTCCCTCCGCCATTGCGCAAAGGGTTTAAATATACATCAGCCATACTACTGACTTTCGGTAAATCTTGAAAACCGAGTTGAACCACTCTTGATGATGCAATTAGTTCTTCCGAAAAAAACGTATTCAACTGCAACAGTCGGGTCCCTGCAAAAGCAATAACAATATCGCTAGAGTGCGCAATAAGTCGTTCACACAGTGCAATAAATTCATCACACATTTCAAGGTGTAGGCGCATACCCACTACCAAATAAACAAAGCTTTCGTTAGCAATACCGTAATCTTGTTTATTCACCACACCAGTTTCTTTGCCCTCGGGCGTAACTAACATTGACTCAAGCAAAAAATCGTCGGTATGCTTATATTCCTCAGCCAAGCGCTGGTGAGTTTCGTTAAACAAGTGTTTAGGCACAAAATATGCGTCACTATGGGCAAAAGGTACGACGTCTCCGGTTGTCGCAAATATAGACGGTAACATCCCATAAATAGACTCCTGAATCAGGGAGTTTTCGCCATGCGCAATTACCGCATCAATATCTAATTGAGCAAGCGTATCTAAAATGTTGGCCAATTTACGGGTGCTCATTGCACCACCGTCAAAATTGATCAACCTCACGTCTTGTTGCTTAAACTGCATGTAGTCCACTTTTACCACTTGTGCGTCTTTCAGAGCTTCAACAATATTTGAAATATGCGGATCTAACAAACCCATTTGATTGGTGTACGCAAAGCCATTGGTGTTAAAAATAAACGCGTTACACCCAAAATTATGTTCCAAATGCAATGCAAGCGAAAATGCTTCTCGGCTTGGAGCATGTCGCATGCCTAATATCTGAGGTGAAATAATGGCCACATTGCGAACTTTGCTAACACGCTTTTTTTTCCTTACGCCCATTTGCGTTAAGTAATTATTAGCTTGAGTACTTACAATCTGGTGATGCTCGCGTAGTTTAGCGTACATCAATTCGGGTAAAGTCTGTCCAGAGAAAGA
>JBARZY010000139.1:0-2171 GCA_049650345.1 Glaciecola sp.
TGTTTCAATTTTCGGCCGACGCTATTTTGCAGTCGGTGAGCAAGGGCTTTAGCGACGGCATTACCGCCAGTGTGCAGCCTTCGCAGCATTGTTTTGATGCGGTAGTGCTTATTCACCCCAATGTGCACATTATTGCGGCCTTAATGCGCGGTATTCACAACCAAGTGGCGTGCAAAGTAAAATATGTGTCGTTAAGCTCGGGCGAAGGTGAACGCGTAATAGTGCCCCACGCAATTATTAACAACGGCCACCGCTGGCATGTGCGGGCGTTTGATGTAAAGTCGAGCAGTTTTAGAGACTTTGTGTGCACGCGCTTTACTATGGTAGATACCACCACGCAACTGGCCCTTAGCAATCAAAAAGCGGTCAACGATGATCAATTTAATCGTTTAGTTAGCTTGGTATTAATGGTGCACCCTAATATTGCCCATAAACAGGCGGTAGAAATGGACTATGCCATGCAAAACGGTGAAAAAATTATGCAAGTGCGGGCGGCTTTAGCGGCCTATATTTTGCGGCATTGGCAGGTTGACTGCAGTTTTGAGCACCGAATAGTGAACCAAGGTTGCCAATTAGCACTAAAAAACCACGAAGTTTTAGCGAATATCGACAACCCGCAATTGGCACCTGGCTTTGTGGGTCGTAAATAGCTAGCGCACAATTGAACCAATATGCCTTGGCATGGTCAAAACTATTCTTAAATTGTTGAACACCATTTTATAAGGCTATTGGCAAAAGCTTAGATAGTAGCCTATAAAGATAGCAATAACGTTAGCAATAAAGTAAGCGAGGTAATTATGAATAACAATGAAAACGCTGAACCACACAACTCTTCTCATTTGCAAAATAGCGAACAAAACGACATAGCTGAACCACTTAGCTATGACGTAAACCAAGTGATTACGCAACAACAAGCTTATAACGAGGCCTTAGTTCAACTACTTGTGTTGTTGTATCAAATTGACGGCAAGGTAACCTTAACCGAACAAGATTACTTTGATGCCACAGTTGAAAAACTTAATTGGCGCAGCGGTATTGCCCTTACAGCCTTTATTAATAATGCTATTCATGAAGCGCGTGTTGCTATTGATACCCAGCAAACCCGCGAACTGTTGTTCTCGTTAGGGGCCGCCCTTAGTTACGACCCTGCACAGGCTCTTGAAGCAGCAATGGATATTACAGAAGTTGACGGTAACCGAAGCGATGAAGAGCTAGAACTATTGGCGTTGTTGTCAAATAGAGTGTTAGCGCGAGGCCTAGTGGCTTAAAACAAGTATTGAGCGATACAAACATTAACGCCCACTTTTTAGTGGGCGTTTTTTGTTATTGAATAGCAAATACCTTTGCGTACTTTTTACACAGTATATACGACGCTGCACTGCCTATTACCCCAGGGGCAATCCAAAAGATAATTTGGTAACTGCCAATACCCTCTAGCAATGTTCTGCCGCCAAAAGCTAAAAAAGCAGTGTATGCGCCAATGGCCGAACCAATCATGCTACCGATGTGTTCAGTAATATATCGGTTTTTACTTACAGACTTTGCATATATGTATTTGAATGTGCCCAACGCTACCAAGGTACCTAAGATGCCAAATATACTATGCAATACATGCGATCTTGAAACACCCGACACAAATAATACAATACCACCCAGTAGCAATACTGCCACGGGTAATACGTAGGTAACGCGTTTTAGTAAGTGTCTATTTTCACGTACCTTTAACACTTCAAACCCGTGTTTAGTGCCTACATAGCTAAGCACAGCTAAGTACAACAAAAACCACCAAAAAGTCCGCACCGATGTTGCCAGGTTTTCAGGGTCTGCATTTGGCGCAATGTGTTGTTTAAAGTAAAGCGGGGCAATAAGTACCATTATGGCCATAATTGCGCCTGTGGCTGCCACGCTATACATGGTGTTAGTGTAATATTTGCCAAACTTTTTATGGTTAAGTTGGCCTTTAGCCGTAAATACGGGTACCCAAAATAGCACCAGTGCAATACACCCAAGTAATATATGCAGTACAAGTAAATAAGAGTGAAGCTGAAACATAGTGATTTCCTTTATGCCTAAGAGGTTGATGTTTTTACTATGCTTGCAGTTTACAAAGCCGGTGCAACTTGCATAAGTGCCATTGGTCATAAAGTAAATAATGACTTTTGGCCTATGTT
>JBARZY010000140.1:0-148878 GCA_049650345.1 Glaciecola sp.
GGTTTAGCCGATGGCCGAAACTATCTGGGAAATTTATCGCTTGAGAAAGAAACCGCCCACAAACTTGACCTTGGTTTTGTGATGAAAGGTAAAAATTGGCGTTTCATGCCTAATATCTTCTACACTAAAATTGATGACTACATATTGGGGCTGCCGTCAAACAACATGCCTGCTAATATGATTGCACAAATGAATGGTATTGCTAACCCGTTGATATGGCAGAACGATGAAGCGAGGCTTGTTGGGGCTGACTTTTCGTATGCGCATCAATTTACACCTGAATTGAGCCTGACGGCTACAGGGCAATATGTTCGTGGTAAGCAAACCGGTAGCGTAAACCAAGACTTGTACCGAATTGCGCCATTGTCAGGGCATGTAAGTGTAAAATATGCAGCGCATGACTATGAGTTAAGTGCAACGGCTACGGTGGTTTCTTCACAATCAAACGTAGCTACCTTGCAAAACGAAACCGCTAGTAACGGCTATGCGGTGTTTGATGTACAAGGTGCATACTTTTTTGATAATGGCTTCACGCTTACTCTGCTAATTGAAAACCTATTAGACAAGCAATACGCACAGCACGTGGCAGGCATTTCACGGGTAACAAGTGATGTATACCCAGCGGGTAACAAACAATTGTCGCCGGGTAGAAACATAGGCGCTTATATTACGTATCAGTTTTAGTCAGGTTAGTAGTATGCCAAAAGAGCGTATTAAGCATGTTTCATAATACGTTCTTTTGTTCTGTTCCACTCTTTGTCTTTTAAATCGTTACGTTTATCGTGATCGTGCTTGCCTTTAGCGAGGTAAATTTCTAACTTTACCCAACATGCTTTCCAATACATGGCGGTTACCACAATAGTTAAACCTTTGCGATCTAAGCCGCCCATTAACTCTTCTATTTCGCGTCTATTCATAAGTAGCTTGCGCGTGCGCGTTGGGTCGCTAATCACATGGCTTGATGCCTGGGTAAGTGGTGTAATTCCAATGTTGGTGACAAACGCTTCCCCGTCTTTTACATAAACGTAGGCGTCGGTGATATTGGCTTTACCAGCACGTATACTTTTTACTTCCCAACCTTGTAGCGCTAATCCAGCTTCAAATTTATTGAGTAAATGATAATCGTGTCGTGCCTTTTTATTTAAGGCGATAGTGTTATTATTGGTTTGCTTCTTTTTCATAAGTTATAGTATACCCGTGAATGGGTTGGCTGTGAAAGGTAGTTATTCACAATGTAGACAAAATAATAGGGTCAAAATCCATATTTTCACGTCAAACGTAATATATAATTAAAAATACGCGGTAATTAAATACACAACTTATGCCTAGCATTAATAAAAACGCGCTCGTACCTTATAGCGCTGAACAAATGTACAATTTAGTCAATGATGTAGCGGCTTACCAAACGTTTCTTCCGGGTTGTAAGCAAAGCGCAATTTTAGAGCAAAGCAACACCAGCATGACGGCCAAGATGTTGCTAGCTAAAGCGGGCATAGAACAAGTATTGGTGACCCAAAATACATTGGTGCCCAATCAACGAATTGATATGCAATTGGCGCAAGGCCCTTTTAAATCGTTAAGTGGTGGCTGGACATTTACGCCATTATCTGATCAGGCGTGTAAAATTGAGCTATCGCTAAACTTTACTTTTTCAAGCAAGCTAATTGATTTGGCCTTTGGCAAAGTGTTTAACACGCTTACCAATAATATGGTAAAGGCGTTTTCTGACAGAGCAAAAACGGTGTACAAATAATGAGTAATACAGTCACTATAGAAATCACCTATGCATTGCCAAACAAGCAAACCTTGTTGTCTTTAAATGTGCCTCCAAACACAACGGTTGAGCATGCCATCGAACAATCGGGTATTTTGCAACTACATCCTGACATTGACTTAAGTAATAACAAAGTGGGCGTGTGGTACAAAGCGTGTAAGCTAGATACTTGTGTAAATGTAGGCGACCGTATCGAAATTTATAGACCCTTGATTGCCGATCCAAAAGAAGTGCGCAAGCGTCGCGCACAAAAGGCGGTTGAAGAAGGGCGTGCCAATAAAGTCACTGGTGGCCGCGCTACATAAGTAATACAAACCGCTAGTATTTTTTACGTTTTAAGCCTGTCGTTGCGAGAATTTTAGCGGAAATTTCTTCTACAGAAAACTTAGTGCTGTTTAAAAATGGGATCTTTTCTTTACGGTACAAGTTTTCTACTTCTCTAAGTTCCAGTCTACATTGAGGCATTGAAGCATAGCGGCTGTTTGCTCTGCGTTCAGACCTTATTGCATGTAAACGATCGGGACTTATGGTTAAGCCAAACAGCTTTTCTTTAAACCTGCGTAATATTGGTGGCAGTTTTAAAATATCGCCCATATCTTCTTCTGTAAACGGATAATTTGCTGCTTTAATACCGTACTGCAGGGCTAAGTATAAGCTTACAGGTGTTTTACCAGAACGCGATACACCTACCAGTATTATGTCGGCTTCTTGGTAGTCTTTTAAATTAGAGCCATCGTCATTTGCTAGGGCATAATTGACCGCCTCAATACGAATGTCGTAGGTTTTTTCGTGCATGGAGTGGGTGCGGTGTTTTTCTGGTTTTGATGGCACGCCAATGACTTTTTCTAGGGGCGTTACAAATTGATCGAGGAAATTATAGTTGATGCCCACCGATTGACTAATAATGCGACCAATGTCTACATTTACCATTGTGTAAAAAACAAGCGGCCGTTCTCCGGTTTGTTCAAATGCTCGTCTAATTTGATCCACAACCGATTTTGCATGTTGTTCTGTTTCAACAAATGGCACGGTGATGTGTTCAAACTCTATTGGAAATAGCGACAAAAGAGCATGGCCAAAAACCTCTGAAGTGATAGCCGTACCGTCTGATATATAAAATGCTGCGCGCACAACATCTCCTTAACAATGTTGTAATTTTATTACGAAAAAAAATAAATTTTACTTTCAATCGAAAGCCAATTTACAATTCCTGAGTGCTAAACGTAGCACACAATTTGTTTATTTGTAGTAGTAAATGAAAACCTACACCGATTAGCCAATTGTTGGTTAATAAGTATTAATTTATAAGCTTTTTAAACAGAAGTTTTGCTGGAGGCCCCAACAGTGCAAGAATATGTTCTTTGGTATCAAGAATTAGGAATGGATGACGTTAATCGAGTAGGCGGCAAAAACGCCTCACTTGGCGAGATGATATCAAACCTATCAAATGCCGGTGTACAAGTGCCCGGTGGTTTTGCAACCACGGCCTATGCATTTAACGAATTTTTAGACAAAAGTGGTGTGGAAGCAAAAATATACGACTTGCTTGACGCATTAGACGTAGACGATGTGAATGCCTTGGCAGAAGCAGGCAGCCAGATTAGGCAGTGGATTTTAGAGACGCCATTTCAAAGCGAGCTAGAAGATGAAATTCGCACGGCGTTCGAAAAACTATGCGAAGGTTCTGGTGATGAAGCTTCATTTGCGGTGCGCTCTTCGGCTACTGCAGAAGATATGCCGGATGCATCATTTGCTGGACAGCAAGAAACATTTTTAAACGTGAAAGGCTATGAGTCAGTACTAGTTGCAATCAAACACGTGTTTGCGTCGTTGTTCAACGACCGTGCTATTTCTTATCGTGTCCACCAAGGCTATGACCACAAAGGTGTTGCGTTATCGGCTGGTATCCAACGTATGGTGCGAAGTGACCTTTCAGCGTCGGGCGTAATGTTCACCATCGATACCGAATCGGGCTTTGAAGACGTGGTGTTTATTACCAGTTCATACGGCTTAGGTGAAATGGTAGTGCAAGGTGCGGTTAACCCCGACGAATTCTATGTACACAAGCCAACCTTAACCAATAATAAGCCTGCTGTATTGCGTCGAAACATTGGTAGCAAGTTGACCAAAATGATTTACTCAAGCGACCTCGAGCACGGTAAACAAGTTGAAATTGTTGATATTGATCGCAGCGACAGCATGCAATTTTCAATCAACGATGACGAAGTCATGGAATTAGCTAAGCAAGCCATGATCATTGAAAAACATTACAAGCGTCCCATGGACATTGAGTGGGCAAAAGATGGTGTAGACGGCAAGTTATACATTGTACAAGCACGCCCTGAAACCGTTCGTAGCCGCGAAGATATGCAAGTAATTGAACGTTATCAATTAAACGGCAAAGCAAGTCTTGTATGCGAAGGTCGTGCAATAGGTCACAAAATTGGCGCCGGTAAAGCCAAGGTACTTGAATCAATTGCTGAGATGGACAAAATTGAGCAAGGCGATGTGTTAGTGACCGACATGACCGACCCAGACTGGGAGCCGATCATGAAAAAGGCGTCTGCTATAGTGACTAATCGTGGTGGTCGCACATGCCACGCTGCAATTATTGCGCGTGAAATGGGCATACCGGCGGTAGTAGGTTGCGGTAATGCTACTGACTTAATCAAAACTAACGATGAAGTAACGGTGTCATGTGCTGAAGGTGATACGGGTTACATATACGGTCAAAAGCTTGATTTTGAAGTCAACACTTCACGTATTGATTCAATGCCTGAATTACCGTTAAAAATAATGATGAATGTGGGCAATCCAGACCGAGCGTTTGATTTTGCGCGTTTGCCGCACGAAGGTGTGGGCTTAGCTCGTTTAGAATTCATTATAAATCGTATGATTGGGGTTCACCCTAAGGCACTTTTGAACTTTGATGAGCAACCTTCAGATGTTAAAGAAGAAATTACCGACATGATTGCAGGCTATGCTTCACCTGTCGAATTCTACATTGAGAAATTAGTTGAAGGCATCGCGTCTATTGGTGCGGCGTTTTCACCTAAGAAAGTGATTGTGCGTATGTCTGATTTTAAATCAAACGAGTACTTTAACTTAGTTGGTGGCTATCAATATGAGCCTGATGAAGAAAATCCAATGCTGGGTTTCCGCGGTGCAAGTCGTTATATTTCTGAGAGCTTCAGAGACTGTTTTGCGCTTGAATGCGAGGCGATTAAGCGTGTTCGTAATAAGATGGGTCTTACCAACGTTGAAATAATGATCCCATTTGTTCGTACCTTAGAAGAGGGTGAGCAAGTAATTGAACTGTTAGCAGAGCAAGGGCTGGTTAAGGGCGAAAACGGTTTACGCGTTATTATGATGTGTGAATTACCCTCAAATGCATTGTTGGCCGACAAGTTCTTAGACATCTTCGACGGCTTCTCTATTGGTTCAAATGATTTAACTCAGCTTACCTTGGGCCTAGATCGTGACTCAGGTCTTATTGCACACTTGTTTGATGAGCGCAATGAAGCGGTTAAAGCATTGTTAGCCATGGCAATTAAAGCGGCCAAGGCGCGTGGTAAGTACGTGGGAATATGTGGTCAAGGACCTTCAGATCACGAAGACTTCGCTGCTTGGCTTGTAGAGCAGGGTATTGATAGTGTATCTCTTAACCCAGATACCGTTGTAGAAACATGGCTGTACTTGGCTGAAAAACACAACAAATAAATCAGATGGGTTGTGTTGCTGCACGTTGTGTAAGCAATAACTAATAAAAGCCATTCAACGTATAGTTGAGTGGCTTTTTTATTATTTGTATTTACGGCTCAACAAAATACCGTCAAGCTTTCGCGCACCGGTACTCATGCTTTTTTGGATAAAGCGCAGCCATTTTTTGGCAGGGGCGTAATCTACGCTTAGCATAACCAGTCCGCAAAGAACCAGTAATGATGATCCAGGCAGGATGGTAAATATAACACCAATAATACACAGTAGCGTACCTAGCGTAATGCGAATATATTTCATGACAACCTCTATAAGTGTTTGCTTGAACATTACAAGCTGTGGCGATAATAACCGATAAAACGAATTGAGGTTGTAAGCGCTTGTAACAAAATGTGTAACGTAAGAGGCTAAGACTCTTGCTGCGGAGAGTTGGTTTCTTCAGCGAGTTTTTCTAGCTTCTTTCGCTTCATTACTTTGCATTGCATGGTTTTTTCAAAGTTTTTGCGTCCGATATAAGCTACCGGTGCATATGGGTGTTGCGGCTTCAATAATTTCTTGAAAAATGATAATAGCATTGAATCTCCTCGTTACTTCGTGTCAAAAGTATACCACAGTCTAATATGTTTTGCAGTTTGTACATTTTCTATGCAAGTTTTGTGCGAACTTGTTGAGAATTATTGTGCGTAACACCGTACTTACTGGTGTAAACATATATTTGCCATGTCTTATGTAAAATTGATTGCAAATTCGCTAGAGTCGCCTCGGGACTATCGGTATACTCATTGTCCTTATTTTGCGCATTACATGTTTGTGAGCAAACAAACTTCTTCGTTATTACTGCTAGCTGCACAGGGAGCCAAATTGTTGAACGCACTACCACATATCGCACCGTCTGAAACCGTCTCAAGTGACACGCAGCAGTACCTGCAGCAGCTATCACAATCTTCATTCAGTGGGGACGTAGAATTCAGTTATGGGAGTCGTATGGCAGTGGCCACCGACAACTCTGTTTATCAACAAATCCCGCAAGCAGTGGTTTTTCCTAAAAACGTCGACGACTTACAATCCATAGCCAAGGCTGCAAGCGATAACGAAGCAATAACGTTTAGCGCCAGAGGCGGCGGCACAGGAACAAACGGGCAATCGTTAACCCCCGGCATTGTTGTTGACACCTCGCGATACATGAATCAAATTTTAGAACTGAATGTAAAAGAGCAGTGGGTAATAGTAGAATCGGGCGTAGTGAAAGATGCGTTAAACGATTATCTCGCTCCACATGGATACTTTTTTTCTCCTGACTTATCCACCAGTAATCGCGCCACGGTGGGTGGCATGATCAGCACCGACGCATCGGGTCAAGGCTCTTTGGTATATGGCAAAACCAGTGACCATTTACTGGCGCTTGATGCAGTGCTAGCGAACGGTGAATATTTACAAACCTCTCCCTTGTCACTTGAAGACGCTGAAAAAATCGCCGCGTCTGACAGCTGGCAAGCGAAGCTGTACCGCCAAGTGATTGCTACAAGCGTACATAAAAGAGACGAAATACTGGCTAAATTTCCGCGTTTAAATCGGTTTTTAACAGGTTACGATTTAGAGCACGCGTATGACGAAAACACCAAAGAAATTAATTTAGGGCGCCTTATTGCCGGTGCTGAGGGTTCATTGGGTTTTATTGCTAAAGCGAAACTCAATATTACTCGCATCCCCAGTTTCACTACGTTGGTGAATGTAAAATACGATAACTTTGAATCGGCCCTACGCCATGCGCCGAGTATGATAGAAGCGAAAGCAACATCGGTTGAAACCATCGATAGTAAAGTATTGAATCTTGCCCGTGCAGATATCTCTTGGCATAACGTGGCGTCACTTATTAGTGATGTGCCTAATCAAACCATGAACGGTTTGAACATGGTTGAGTACAACAGCGAAAATGAACAAGAAATTGCTGATAAACTAGCACAGCTAACTCAGCGGCTAGATGCCGAAATACAAAATGGTAACCAAAACGGAGTAATTGGCTATCAATTGACTTCAAGCCGAGCCGACATAAAAGCGCTGTATGGCATGCGTAAAAAGGCTGTTGGCTTGTTAGGTAAAACAAAAGGGGCTAAAAAGCCCATTGCGTTTGCAGAAGATACTGCTGTTCCTCCTGAAAATTTAGCTGACTTCATTATGGAATTTAGGGCCTTACTTGATAGCCATAAATTGAACTATGGTATGTTTGGCCACGTAGATGCCGGCGTATTGCACGTAAGGCCCGCACTTGATTTGTGCGACCCAGAACAAGAAAAGTTAATGAATACGATTTCAGATCAAGTAGTTGCTCTGGTCGCCAAATATGGCGGCTTAATGTGGGGTGAGCATGGTAAAGGCTATCGAAGCGAATATGCACCTGCGTTTTTTGGCGAGAGCTTATATACCGAGTTGCGTAAAATAAAGGCAGTATTTGATCCACTCAACAAAATGAACCCGGGTAAAATTTGTACACCATACGAATCGAACCATACTTTGGTAAGGGTCGCAGATACGAAGCGTGCCACGTTTGATAGACAAATACCCATTGCGTTTAAAACAGAATTTGAACCCGCTATGAGCTGTAACGGAAACGGTTTATGCTTTAACTACGATACACTCTCGCCAATGTGTCCATCTAGCAAAATAACCCGAGATAGGCGTCATAGCCCCAAAGGACGTGCGGGTTTAATTAGAGAATGGTTGCTTCAATTATCTAAACAAAGTAGCGACATAAACACACAGAATATTGCTCCCTCAAGCTTTCAATCTAGCATTTTTACAAAAGTGAAAAATGCGTTATCAGGTAACAAACATACAGACTTCAGTCACGAAGTGTTTGAGTCAATGGATGAATGTTTAGCGTGTAAGTCATGCTCAAGCCAATGCCCGGTAGGTGTTGATGTTCCTGATTTTAGAGCTAAGTTCTTAGCGATTTACTACACGCGGTATTTACGGCCCTTAAAGGATCATTTTGTGGCTAATGTTGAAACCTTAGCCCCTCTTATGGCTAAAGCTCCGCGGGTATTTAATGCTATGGTGCAAAATACCATTAGTGCGTGGAGCTTGAGAACGCTCATCGGCTATGTAGATACGCCAAGTTTATCTGTACCTGCTTTATCAAAACGAGACTCTGTAGCAGCAAGTGTGATTAATTCTCAAGCGCAACTCACAGCGCTGCAAAAAGTTACCAACAAAGGCGATTATGTGCTTATTGTACAAGACCCTTTTACGTCGTTTTATGATGCTGATGTAGTTGAAAAATTAGTCGTATTTGCTACGAAAATTGGCAAAAAGCCGCTTATATTACCGTTTTATCCAAATGGCAAACCGCAGCATGTGAAAGGATTTTTGAGTAAATTTGAACGCACTGCCAAAAATACTGCAGAATTTTTATCGTCAATAGCGAAGCTTGATATACCGATGGTAGGCGTGGATGCCTCACTAGTGCTTTGCTATAGAGATGAATACAAAAAAATCTTGCACGAAAGTGATACTAAGTTTAGCGTGTTAACACTAACAGAATGGTTGGCAAGTAGTGTTGATTTAACAAGGGTTAAAGCCAATGCCATCGATACCGAATACAAATTACTAGCGCACTGCTCTGAAAAAACTGCTTTGCCTGAAACGGAAGGGGCGTGGCAAAGTGTGTTTGAGCAATGTGGATTGCGTTTACACGTTACGCCGGTAGGCTGTTGCGGTATGGCCGGTACATATGGTCATGAGTCGGAACACTTAGCTAATTCAACAGGTATTTACAATTTGAGTTGGCAAAAAGCAACACAAACTGAAGCACACGAGCAACTGGTGGTAACTGGTTACTCATGCCGGAGTCAAGTCAAGCGTTTTGAAGCGCAACGGCCCAAGCATCCCATAGAGGTGCTAGCTGAGGTGCTTGCATAGATATCCTTAAGTGCGATCTTAACTAACATATATAAGAATGATTATGACAACAGAAATCACAAACGAAGCAGAATTAAACAATTGGGTTCGCGACCAATTCCAGCGAGCAAACAAGTATTTGGCAGAGCAAGGTATTTTGTTTGAATCAACAGTAATGACCGATAGCCGTTATTTGGCGCCCCATGTTGCGGTTTGGAAAATTAAAGATACAAGAGGCAAGCAACATTGGGTGATATCTGGTGATGTACCTGCTGATGCTGTTGATGCAAGTGTTGCTAATGATGCACGAGATGCGCTGAGGCATTTTTCATTGAGGTGGCAGTTAAAGGCAGAAAATATAGCCAAGACCAGTGCTGGCGACAAGTTTCAAATAGATTATGCAAAACTGTTAGATGAAAAAGCACAGGTGGTATATGCCTTACATGAAAAAGACGATATGTGGCAATCATAAGTCGACGTGAAAACGTCCGATTGATTAAATTGCCACATTCGTGTTTGTACTATTCATCTGCGATTGCTATTGGGTGCTTGATTTCCAAAGGTCTTTTGGCAGATGAAGTGGTTTGCACTAACGTGTTTTTGAGTGAAAAAGCAGGTAATTCAATAGCAAAGTTGTCTAGTTTAATACTTTCTACCTGACTTTCGTTTATAGCAGCCAGTACTTCACTTTTGTTAATGTAAACATTGTTAGGTAAATCTGTAGGCGCAGTTACAGTACTTAAAACTAAGGCTACGGTGCAGCTTGTAAATATCATCTTTGAATCCTTAAAAGGTTAATTTTTGTTAATTAATGTAATAATTGTTAATACTTTTTATCTCATAAGTAAAATTGAGTAAACTAATGAAATAAATAGTATTTATTTAGCTCTCTGTATATTTTACGGCCACTTTTCAGAAAAGATTAACGATAAAAATTGCATTTTCGAATTAGAAAAACTAATCTATCGCCAGTGAAATTAACCAGCGCAGTGTATGCACAAACGACTACCCCCACTAAACGCCTTAAAAGCTTTTGAGTCAGCAGCAAGACAATTGAGTTTTACAAAAGCTGCCGACGAATTATTTGTGACGCAAGCAGCAGTGAGTCATCAAATTAAGAGCCTAGAAAGTTATTTATCGATAAAGTTATTCCATCGAAAGAATAGAGCCTTGTTATTGACCGAAGAAGGGCAAGCTTATTATCAAGACTTGCGTGATATATTCGTACACATGCAAGATGCAACCGAACGATTAATGGCAATGGGTGCCAAAGGTGCCATTACTATTGCTACGCCTCCAAGTTTTGCGAGCCAATGGCTAGTGCCCAGAATGCATGAGTTTTCGGCTATGCATACTGATATCGATGTAAGAATAAAAGCGGTAGACTTAGACGAGGGCTTTTTAGATGACTCTGTCGATATTGCTGTGTTTTATGGCAAAGGTAGTTGGCAAGGCTTACACTCAGTTAAGTTGTTGTCGGAATATTTAACGCCTATGTGCTCACCTATGTTATTACAGAGAGGCGGCGGTATTCGGTGTTTAGAAGACTTATCAAAACACACCTTGTTGCACGACAATACGCGCAGTGCATGGAAGAAGTGGCTACAGCACTTTGGCGTGACTAACGTAAACGTTAACCAAGGGCCTATCTTCAGCCACACTATGTTGGTATTACAAGCGGCTAGTATAGGACAAGGTATCGCGTTGTCAGATACCGTGCTTGCCAAACCCGACATTGATAGTGGGCGTTTAGTGTGTCCATTCGATGAAAAGATTGAATCAAAATACAGTCATTATTTAGTGTGTAAAGAACACCAAGCAGACCAAAGCAAAATTAAGGTATTCAGTGAATGGATGTTAAGTCAGGTATGTCAAACATGAATAGCTCTCTACACCAAGACACAACGGCTGACAGCGCCAATAATGAGCAGCAAGTATTATATTTTTGGTTAAGTATAGGCGCGGTATTATCGGCGATCAGTATTCTTTTAGGCGCTTTCGGTGCCCATGGATTGAAACGTATTCTGAATGCTTATGAACTTGGGTTAATAGACACCGCAGTGCAATATTTAATGTTTCATTCATTGTCTATATGCTTTATCAGTTTATTGCCGCTTGGTTTTTTGCACGCACAACAGGTGGTATCGATATTCAGTCGCGTTAATGCCTTGCTGTTGGCAGGGTGTGTATTATTTAGCGGTTCGCTTTGCGCATACGCGTTGACTGGGGCCAAATGGCTAGTGTTTCTCACGCCAATTGGCGGCAGTATTTTTGTTGTGGCATGGTTGTGGTTAGCGTTTATTTGTATTCGAAATAGGAAAAAGACATGACCGAAATTCTGTTTTATTGTCGCAGTGGTTATGAGGCCGATTTGTTAGCCGAGCTAGAATATAAATGCGCGCAAATAGGGCAGTACGGCTATGCTAAATTACAAAAGCACTCAGCTGTATTGATTTATAGTATGCCGCAGTTAAGTGTTAACGCACAAAACATGCCTCACCATAAAATCAACGCTCAATTACCAAGGTTCAGCGATTTGGTTTTTGCTCGTCAAAAAGCTATTATACTCAGTGACTTATCGTTTGATACTCACGATCGTGTGGCAGAAATCATTGCTTGTTTACTCACATACAAAAGTGATACTGGTTTACCTGAATTATCGGACGTAATGGTAGAGCATGCTGATACCGAAGACGGTAAAACGATGGCAAAGTTTTGCAAGAAATTTGTTGTTCCGTTGCGCAGTGCCATGCGAAAAACCGGTATATTGAGCAAAAAGCCAAACAACAAGCAAGCATATTTACACCTATTATTTAGCCATAGCCAAGCGTGTACACTTGCTATTAGTCATGCTAATGACCGTAGTGAGTATGCTATGGGTATACAACGCCTAAAAATGCCATCAGATGCACCCAGTCGCTCAACCCTAAAGTTGGAAGAGGCCATTAAAACATTTTTAAACAAGCACCAGGCTCAGGCATTATTAACAGCAGGTATGACTGCAACCGACTTAGGCGCATGCCCTGGTGGTTGGACCTATCAACTGGTACATCGTGGCATTACTGTAGAAGCGGTAGACCACGGCGAAATTGACGAAAAACTGATGGCCACAGGCTTGGTTAACTATTTCAGTGCTGACGGATTTTTACATCAACCTGAAGAAGGAAATGTAAATTGGTTAGTATGCGATATGATTGAACAACCTACTCGAGTGAGTGAACTTATGGTGAGTTGGTTGGCGTCAGGAAAGGCCAACGCGAGTATTTTTAACTTAAAATTACCAATGAACAAACGTTTCAAAGTGGTTCAGCCCATCCTTGAAAAAATGCACAAACAGCTGAGCGATAAATTTGGTGACATATTCATCAGTGCCAAGCACCTCTATCATAATCGAGACGAGGTCACGGTAATTATTATTGTAAACAGTCAAATGTTGCAAAGTTACGCTGATAACGCCTAAAACTGCATAATTAAACGGCTTTATACAATTAAAATAAGACTTTGCTAGCACTTTCTTAGCACTTTCGAAAAAATAAGCATGAAAGTGGTGTAATTTCTGCTCAACAATCTATATAATTCGCCCGAAATTTTTAACGAACCAATAAAGTGGAAAGCATGTCAGACTTATCGCATTACAGAAATATTGGTATTTTTGCTCACGTTGACGCGGGTAAAACGACCACGACAGAACGAATTTTGAAACTAACCGGTCAAATACATAAAACTGGTGAAGTACATGATGGTGAATCTACAACCGACTTCATGGAACAAGAAGCTGAGCGCGGTATTACCATCCAATCAGCTGCGGTAACATGTTTCTGGAAAGATCACAGATTTAACGTTATCGACACCCCTGGACACGTTGACTTTACAGTAGAAGTATATCGCTCACTTAAAGTACTTGACGGCGGTATTGGCGTGTTCTGTGGTTCTGGTGGTGTTGAGCCGCAGTCAGAAACTAACTGGCGTTATGCTAACGACTCTGAAGTTGCGCGTATTATCTTCGTTAACAAATTAGACCGTATGGGTGCTGATTTTTATCGCGTAGTTAAGCAAACTCAAGACGTACTAGCGGCTAACCCACTAGTAATGGTGTTGCCAATTGGTATCGAAGATGAGTTTGTAGGTGTTGTTGACCTTCTTACCCGCAAAGCGTACATCTGGGATGACACTGGTCTTCCAGAAAACTACTCAATTGAAGACGTTCCGGCTGACATGGTAGATAAAGTTGAAGAATACCGTGAAATGCTAGTTGAAACTGCCGTTGAACAAGACGACGATCTTATGATGGCGTACATGGACGGTGAAGAGCCTTCAATTGAAGACCTTAAGCGTTGTATCCGTAAAGGTACTCGTACTATGGACTTCTTCCCAACTTACTGTGGTTCTGCATTCAAAAACAAAGGCGTTCAATTAATACTAGACGCTGTTGTAGATTATTTGCCTAGCCCTACAGAAGTTGACCCTCAGCCGTTAACTGACGAAGAAGGTGAGCCTACTGGTCGTCACGCATTAGTTTCTGCTGATGAAACGTTTAAAGCGCTAGCATTTAAAATTACCGATGACCGTTTTGGTGCACTAACGTTCGTACGTGTATACTCTGGTACGCTTAAGAAAGGCGATACCATCTTAAATGCTGCTACAGGTAAAACTGAGCGTATTGGTCGTATGTGCGAAATGCAAGCTGACGACCGTAACGAGCTAGACAAAGCACAAGCCGGCGATATTATTGCAATCGTAGGGATGAAGAGTAACGTTCAAACAGGTCACACCTTATGTGATCCTAAAGATCCTATCATCTTGGAAGCAATGGTATTCCCTGAGCCAGTTATTTCTATTTCAGTTAAGCCAAAAGATAAAGGGTCAACTGAGAAAATGGGTATAGCAATTGGTAAAATGGTTGCTGAAGATCCTACTTTCCGTGTTGAAACTGATGAAGATTCAGGTGAAACCATCTTATCTGGTATGGGTGAATTACACCTTGATATCAAAGTAGATATCTTGAAGCGTACATATGGCGTTGAGCTTGAAGTAGGTCAGCCACAAGTTGCATACCGTGAAACGATTACTCAAGAAGTTGAAGATTCGTACACGCACAAGAAGCAATCTGGTGGTTCTGGTCAGTTCGGTAAAATTGATTACCGTATCAAGCCAGGTGAGCCAAACAGTGGCTTCACATTTAATTCTGTGGTTGTGGGCGGTAACGTTCCAAAAGAATTCTTCCCAGCTATCGAAAAAGGCTTTAAAGGCATGATGGAAGAAGGCGTATTAGCCGGCTTCCCAGTGCTTGATGTTGAAGTTGAGCTTTACGACGGTGGATTCCACGCAGTTGACTCATCAGCGGTTGCATTTGAAATTGCTGCTAAAGGCGCATTCCGTCAGTCAATCCCTAAAGCGGGCCCGCAGTTGATTGAACCTATCATGAAGGTAGACGTGTTTACACCAGACGATCACGTAGGTGACGTAATTGGTGATTTGAACCGTCGTCGTGGTATGATCAAAGACCAAGAAGCTGGTGCAACTGGCGTACGTGTTAAAGCGGATATTCCTCTTTCAGAAATGTTCGGTTATATCGGAAGCTTGCGTACCATGACTTCTGGCCGTGGTCAGTTCTCAATGGAATTCTCTCATTACAATCCTTGCCCAGCAAATGTGTCTGAGAAAGTAATTGAAGAAGTAAAAGCACGTAAAGAAGCTAAGAAGTAAGCTTTTATACTAACGCTTAAAAAGCCCGTTAATTAACGGGCTTTTTTGTGTCTTAAATCTACGATAACAATACAATTATTTGACTAGCATTTGCTTTTTAGATAGTTGCAGTAAGGGCTGAGCTGAGGCGAGTAAAGTACCTTTATCAAACCCATCACTGTTATTGTGTTGATAAGTCGAACGGTAATAATGCTCAATGAATGTGGCTAAATATGTGTTGGCTTCAGTACTTAATTGCGCAGATATACGTTGGCTAAAAGTATGTAAAGTCTCGCTATTTGTTTTTACGAACCCCATTTTTTGCAGTTTATGCAGTACTCTATGTAAGGGCAGCGGCGCTTTGTAGCGAAGTAATTTATGATAGGGTAGAAAAACAAGTGCCACAAAGACGGCCACCGTTACCAAGGCATACAACAAAAATCGAATCATACTTTTGTAACTAAAGTCACCAAAGATTTGGGTAATTAAAGACGATTGTGAATCTTCATTAAACCCTAATACAAATGTATTCCAATTAAAATCTATAATAGCCAGTGTGCTGCGTAAGCCAGAAAATGCATCGGCACTCAACAAGCTGCTAATTTCATTATTAAAGAAGTCACTCTCTTGTTGGTTAAGTGCTGACATTAAGCCCGACATGGCTCTATTTGGAGCGACTAAAGCGGTAGGATCGAAGCGCACCCAACCTCGTTTTTTATCATAAGCTTCAACCCATGCGTGGGCGTCAAATTGTCTAATACTTAAAATACGTTCATTTTCTTCTGTGCCACCCTGATAGCCCGCAACCATTCTTGCCGGTATATTAGCCACACGAAGCATATACGTTAGCGCTGATGCATAATGCGAACAAAATCCTTGTTTGTTTTTAAATAAAAATTGATCAATGGGATCTGATAGCATTAATGGAGGATTTAGCGTGTAGCGAAATCCATTATTAGTAAAAAGCTGATTAAGTGTGTTGAGCTTGTCATCAAAAGACATACTGTTGCCAATATTATCAGCTACCCATTGCTGGGTTTGTTGGTTGCTGTCTTTTGGAAACTGTAGGTATTTCGCATAGTCGTACTGGGGCACAAACCTATCAAGCACAGCTTTATAATATGAACTTACAATATACAAGGATGGACTCGGGCTAACATCTTCTCTAAACAACTGGTATTGGTCGTTGATGTAAATAGCTTGTGAGCCCATGTTGTCATTTACTTCTGGTATGTCTAGCGAATATAGCCATCTCGTTTTGTTTGGTTCTGCCATAACCAAATATTCGAACGTATCGCCGCTGGTATTAATTACCTTGTTGCTAATCGTTGGGAATTCGCTAATTGACCATGTTTTACCATCATAATAGTCAAGTACAATCGAACGCCAGTACCGCTGATTGTGATTTGGCACCTTGTCTTTAAATTCAGCTCTAAATACCAGTTCATCTGATTTTGCTAAATTTGCAATGTCGCCGGGTGTAAGAGTTTCTGACAAACCTGTTTGTGCGCTTTTATCAACAGGGGCTTGCCAGAATGGCGGTAAACGAGGCACAACTATAAACAATAGGGCTGTTATGGGCAGCGCTTGAAAAATGAGCTTAAGACTTTGTTTACTGCCACTGCTTATGCTTATGCTTCCTTTGTTTAACCAAAAAGAAATACATAGTAACAACACAATGCAACAGGCATAAAAGGCGACCATATATATGCTTTGATGATAAATGAGGCCACATGCGACCAAGAAAAACTGAATAATGAGCAAGCTATGATAATCGCCACGTGTTTGCATATTAATGAGTTTTAAGCAGGCTGCGACAATGAGTAAGTTAACCATGGTTGCCATAAGCCCAAAATCGTTGGCAAGCGACACTAACAGCAACATACAAAATATTGCCAGTAGGTTGAGTGTCATATTTTTAATGCCAGGGATATCTTTACTTAGTCTCACAAACGCGATGGCAATAGTGCAGCCACACAACACCCACACCCACAGCATTATGACGTGTGTTAGCGTCAATAAACTGATACTAAACACACCAATTAAACTGGCATATGCTATTGAATGATTATTTTCTGTACTTGATTTACCGTACATCTTTGGCCTCGTTGTAAGCATGTTGCATTGAGGAGTCATGTGCATAACATGCCAGTTGTAACAAGCAATGCTGTAAGTGCTCTCTTCCTTGTTGGGGCAATATTTGAGTGATGCCAAGGTCAAGACCAAATTGTACGTGATCTTTATCGAGTTCTTGTATTTGGTAACACAAATAACTAAGGGCATCTTCTAAGTTAACATTGCCAAAGTCTTGCAGTCGCAGCCAGCCTGAAACCCCTTTATTTTCAGTAAAGTCTTTGCTGAGCATACCTTGTCCTTTTGCTACATGTTTCCAACTTACATGATGCATAGGATCAGTGATTTGATACTCTCTAATACCTTGTAGATTGTCAGATATTACTTGTTGTGAATCACTGGATTCTGCGAGTTCTAAATCTTGTGTTGTGTGATGCAATACCATTGGTGCTTTTTTAATTGAGGGATAGACCACAAGTTCCATATCAGGTGTTAAGTGGCTCCAGCAAGTAAACAGCCCAAAGCCATACGTAGTGCTCACTGTGATCTGAGGGCAACGGTGTAATCCTCTATAAAACCTGGGTAGAGGTAGTTTTAGATGCTGTGAACCTGAGGCTAACTCAGTATTTGTGTGGGTCAAGTTGACCGTAACAGTCTTTGGTGACTGGCTAGTAGATATCACGCCATTCTGAAGGCTCAAGTTTTGTTTATTTACTGAAAATACGAGCTTTCCACCGCAATACTGTTTGCTAGAACTGATCTCAATAGGCAGTCTTGAGCTTCGATTTTGGTAGTCAGGCTTAACGGGATGGAAGTGCAGTGTATGTTGTGCAAAAAAGAAAAAGCTGTGAAACAACGATAGAAACACCAATGAAAATAGGAAAAAGCAAAGCAGTAACATAGTGTTGTTTTGAAAATTTGTGCCCAACACAAATAAACATGTCGCTATGCCAATAATTGACCAGCCGAAACCAGAAGGCAAAATAAAGGTATTGTTGATGTTTAGTTTTATTTGGTTCTGACTAGGTATGCGTTTGGTCAACCATTTACGACGAAGTCGATAATACTTACGTAGCCAAACGTAACGGATTGCTGCTATGTTCATACCAGCACTACGCTGCTAATGGGTCGATTTGTTGCAACAAATGCTCACTGTAGGTAGTGGCTGTGGCTGATAGCAGTTGACCTCTCAAGCGATGTTCAAATACTGCAGGCAATACAAATTGAATGTCTTCAGGTGTAACAAAGTCACGGCGTTTTACGAATGCTGCAGCTTGCGCCGTGCGATACAATGCTTTGCTGCCCCTAGGAGATATTGCGTTAGGGAAATCATTAGATTCGCGTGTAAAGTTAACTAAATTGAGGATATAGTTTACAACAGCATCACTCACCACTACTTGCTCTATTTTACTTTGCAACTGGTTAAGTTGCTCAAGGTCAATTACGGTATTTAGGGCTGGCTTTGTATTACCTTGTTGCAACATCGACTTTTCCGATTCATAACTGGGGTAGCCCAGTGACAATTGCATGTTAAAACGGTCTAACTGTGATTCAGGTAGGGGGTGAGTACCTGACTGATGCAATGGGTTTTGGCTGGCAATTACGAAAAAAGGTGATGGCAAGTCTCGGGTAACACCATCAATAGTGACCTGACGCTCAGCCATGGCTTCAAGTAACGCACTTTGCGTTTTAGGACTGGCGCGATTTATTTCATCCGCCAAAACAAGTTGGTTAAATATGGGCCCCCGATGAAACCTAAAAGTTTGAGTAGCAGTCTCATAAATATTAACGCCAAGCATATCGGCGGGCAACAAATCTGAGGTAAACTGAACACGCGCAAAATCTAAACCGAGTACTTCAGCTAAAGCGTGGGAAAGTGTGGTTTTGCCCATTCCTGGCAAGTCTTCCAGCAACAAATGACCTTTGGCCAATAAGCAAATAAGTGCGAGTTCAATTTCACGGTCTTTGCCTTTAATAAGCCGACCTATTTGCTCTACGCAGTTCGTTATATCTGTTCGCATGGTGTAGGTATCTTCTGTTCATTATTGTAATAACAGGCAATGTACTAACACTGTATATCGCCTAAATATGATCCTGTTAGATAGTCTATATTACACATACTCTAGCTCGCTTATACAATTAAATACTTATGTATGAGCGTATTGCTGCCAAAATTAATTACTGACAATAGATTTTTTTGCATAAATATTTACTAACAACGAATAATTACTGCAAGTTGTAATACCAGTGTCATTGAGTTGGTGTAGTATTGTCGATAATAGTGTGTTCAATTCATTAATAATTATTAATAAAAGGAAGTTTCATGTCAGTTCACAAAAATGCGGGTAAGCTTGCGCCTCAATCACAATTGGTAAACGTAGCTAAGCTATGCAGTGATTATTATAGTTTACAACCTGATGTGTCAGATCCAACACAAGCTGTTACCTTTGGTACTTCAGGGCATCGTGGATGCGCTTCTTTGTCGAGTTTTAACGATACCCACATTGCTGCAATAAGCCAAGCACTGGCTGAATATCGACAAGCAAACGACATTACAGGGCCTCTATTTATAGGTAAAGATACTCATGCCTTGTCAGAACCTGCCTTAACTACAGCCATAGAGGTGCTATGTGCCAATCAGGTCAATGTAGTCATTCAACAAGATAATGGCTTTACACCAACGCCGGTAATTTCTCACACTATCATTCAATATAACAAAGGCCGTCTAACACATCTGGCCGACGGTGTAGTGATTACACCATCGCATAATCCGCCTACCGATGGCGGTTTTAAATACAATCAATGTCATGGTGGCCCCGCCGATGGTGCAGTTACCGGTCAAATACAACAACGTGCTAATAATATTATTGCCAATGGCCTCACGGTAAAACGAATTAGTTTACAAAGCGCCCTAGCCAGTGAATATTTAAGCGAAACAGATTTTGCTACCCAGTACATTGCTCAGTTAGACCAAGTCATTAATATGCAAGCTATTAGTGACGCTAATCTGCGCTTAGGCACTGATCCACTGGGTGGCTCAGGTATTCACTATTGGGATCGTATAAGCGAACAATACAAGTTAAATATAGAAGTTGTTAATCCGTCTATTGATCAGCGTTTTGCATTTATGCCATGTGATCGCGATGGTAAAATCCGCATGGATTGCTCCTCACCCTTCGCAATGAGTGGTTTAATCAAATTAAAAGATAAGTTTGATTTGGCATTTGGCAATGACCCTGATTTTGACCGACATGGCATCGTGTGTCCCTCTCAAGGTCTTATGAACCCAAATCACTATTTGGCAGTGGCTATCAATTATTTATGTCAGCATCGTCCGCGGTGGCAGACTGAGACCGGGATTGGTAAAACCTTAGTTTCGAGCAGCATGATAGACCGTGTGGTTAATAGTTTAGGCAAAACAATGTTAGAAATGCCAGTAGGGTTTAAGTGGTTTGTAGATGGTTTATCGCAAAAACAGATTGGTTTTGCAGGTGAAGAATCTGCAGGCGGTATATTTTTGAAACAAAACGGTGACACGTGGGCAACCGACAAAGATGGCTTTATTATGTGTTTGTTAGGTGCTGAAATTACTGCTGTTACAGGTAAAGATCCTGGGGAACATTACCAAACACTCACTGAAAAGTTTGGCTCGCCCACTTATACACGAATTGATGTAGCCGCCACATTGGCGCAAAAACAAACATTATCATCCCTTTCCAAAGACGATATAAAAGCAACTACGATGGCGGGAGAAAGCATTACTAACATTCAAACTCATGCTCCAGGCAACAATGCGGCAATTGGTGGCGTTAAAGTCAGCACCGAAAATGGCTGGTTCGCTGCACGCCCATCGGGCACTGAAAATGTGTACAAAATATACGCAGAAAGCTTTAATGGTGAAACTCATTTACAGGAAATAGTAAAAGAGGCAGAGAAATTAGTCGACTCAGTCCTTTAAAAAGAACAATTGTAATAATTAAGCCGTAAATATGTTAATTAAATGTAAAATAAAGCGTTGATTTTCGAGGTTATTCCAAAAAGTTCTTAAAAATTTACATATAATTTACATGCATACGTATGTTGAGCTGTTTTAGTCATAGAGTTAGTGATGATTCTGTAATAAAATTACAAAATATTCACTAACGCTAGGAATACCCATGACTAATAAAGCAAAACCAGTGGCAAAAAAAGCTGCACCAGCAAAAACCACAATTAAAACGGCAAAAGCTATTACGCCAGCTTCTGCTGCTATTCCCAAAGAAATGTTTGATAAAAAAACGTTCAAACAAGCGGTGGTTAAGCATCTTCATTCTTCTCTTGGTACTGACGAAAATAAAGCTGACAATCATGCATGGTGGAAAGCTACCAGTGCGGCGATACAAGAATTAGTGCTTGAGCGCTTACGTACTACTCAAAAAACTCACTACCTAAATGACACTCGCGCAGTGCATTACTTTTCTGCTGAGTTCTTAATGGGGCGGTTATTGTCAAACAATATGCATAATTTTGGTTTGTTTGAAACCGCCGATGCTGCATTGAAGGAAATGGGCGTAGATTTAACCGACGTACTTGAAGAAGAGCCTGACATGGCGCTAGGAAATGGTGGCTTAGGCCGTTTAGCAGCATGTTTTATTGACTCATTGGCAACTATGGAGTTTCCGGCAATAGGTTATGGCATTCATTACGAACATGGTTTGTTCCGTCAAGAAGTCAAAAATGGCGCACAGATTGAGCGCCCTGATAGCTGGAGAGACTACGGAAATCCGTGGGAGATCTGCCGTCCAGAGTCTATCCAAGAAGTACCACTGTTTGGATATGTTGAAACGAAATTTGGCGAAGGTGGCAAAATTCAAAAAGAATGGCATCCAGGCTCTATTGTTCAGGGTGTACCATGGGATATTCCTGTAGTAGGCTACGGCGGTAATACGGTGAATGTATTGCGTTTGTGGCAAAGTAAGTCGTCGGGTTATTTTAATTGGGACGTATTTAATGCAGGTGGTTATGTTGATGCGCAGCGTGAAAACGTGCAAGCCGAAACCATCTCAAAAGTATTGTATCCAAACGATGAAACTGAAGCTGGTAAAGAGCTTCGCTTAATGCAGCAGTACTTTTTCAGTGCTTGTTCACTTAAAGATATCATTCGTCGTTATAAACGTGCACACGGTGACGATTGGAGCCGTTTTGCTGAGCAAGTCGTCATTCAATTAAATGACACTCACCCAGCTATCGCTATACCTGAATTGATGCGTATTTTGGTTGATCGCGCCGAACTTGACTGGGATACGGCATGGGCCATTTCAACCAAAACATTTGCTTACACCAACCATACCTTGCTGCCAGAAGCTCTTGAAAAATGGCCGGTACGTATGATTGAAAAGATTTTGCCACGCCACATTGAAATCATTTATGAAATAAACCATCGCTTTATGCATGAGGTTGAGAAAAAGTGGCCCGGTGATAATGCCATGAAAGCCAAGTTATCAATCATAGAAGAAGCCGGCGAAAAAATGGTACGTATGGGCAACTTGTCGGTGATTGGCTCATTCGCCGTAAATGGCGTTGCGGAAATTCATTCGAAACTTGTGAAGCAAAACTTGTTCCCTGAGTTTGATCAATTGTATCCAGGTAAACTTACTAATGTAACCAATGGCGTAACGCCACGTCGCTGGTTGAAAGCGTGTAATCCATTGTTATCTGAGTTGGTCAGTAAAAAAATTGGAAACGATTGGCCAATGCAGTTAACTAAGCTGGATGAGTTGTCTGCGTTTGCGAGTAATAAAACCTTTCAAAATCAATTTATGAAGGTTAAGCAGAAAAACAAAGAAGCTTTAGCGAAAGACATATTGGCTTTGACTGGTATAGAAGTGTCTACTAAGGCAATTTTTGACATTCAAATTAAACGTCTTCATGAATACAAGCGCCAGCACTTAAACTTGTTGCATATTATGGCCTTATACCGTCGTTTACTAGAGAATCCAGATTACGACATGCATCCTCGTGTATTTATATTCGGTGCCAAAGCAGCACCGGGTTATGCATTAGCTAAAACTATTATTTACGCCATTAACAAAGTGGCCGACAAAATAAATAATGACAAGCGAGTGGGCAACAAAATAAAAATTGTATTTTTGCCTAATTATCGGGTGTCGTTAGCTGAGAAAATGATACCGGCAGCAGACGTGTCACAACAAATATCCACTGCCGGTAAAGAAGCTTCTGGTACAGGTAATATGAAGCTTGCACTTAATGGTGCGGTAACAATTGGTACCTTAGACGGCGCTAATATAGAGATTGCTGAAGAAGTTGGCGACGACAATATCTTTATTTTCGGTAAAACGGTAGAAGAAGTCACTGCATTGAACGCAGCAGGATACAAACCTCACGACTACTACTATCAAAACAAAGAAATCAAAGCGTTGCTTGATTGGTTAGACAGTGATTATTTCACACCAGGTCAGCCTGGTGCGCTTTCTAGCTTAAAACACAGTATGCTTGACGGAGGCGATCCATATATGGTGTTAGCTGACTTTGAATCTTATAGCGAAGCGAATATAGCCTTAGATAAGGCATACAAAGACAAAGCTCGTTGGGCCCAAATGGCGATACTCAACACGGCAAAAATGGGCAAATTTACCTCTGACCGTTCGGTGCAAGATTATGTAGACCGTGTATGGAAATTGAGCAGTTGTAAAGTGTAATTGCATAAAATTTAATCTAAAGTGTAAAAAAGCCGGTTTATCCGGCTTTTTTTGTAAAGATAAGCTAATTAATTACGATACATAACACAGAAGACCGATAAAAAGCTGTAAAAGCAAATTCTAGGACTGATGCCTGTTTTATGAACGTAAATCAAATACAACATTTAAATGAAATCCCTAACCGATATCATTTTATTGAGATCATTGACCAAATTGCTCAAAAAGAGAAGCGATTCAGTTTAATGTTACTTGATGTTATGCGCTTTTCAGATGTGTCGTCAGCATTTGGCCACAAAGCAGGTGATGAGTTGCTGTTAACTATCGTAAACCAAATAAATCACATTTTTGGCAATGCGATGTCAATTGGTCGCGTCAGCGGTGATATCTTTGGTGTCGTATTCACCCATGCGGTTACCGTTTCTAGTTTACGCAACGAGCATTCAAGATTATACGAACATTTTAAAGCCCCAATTCTGGTAAATGGAACAGCATTTATAGCCGATTTTAATGTAGGCGTTGCAATTCGTAAAAACCCATCTTCAAATATCAATACCATTATCTCGCTAGCTGAAACGGCACTAAAAAAATCAAAGTCAAATAGACATGAGAACTTTAGTTTATTGAATGATGATACTCATGAAGCGACGGGCCGGGGCTTAACGCTAAAGGCAGACCTGACAAGGGCATTACAGAATGATGAACTGGAGTTGTATTTTCAGCCAAAGGTAGATCTAAACGATTATTCAATTATTGGTGGTGAATGTTTATTGCGGTGGAATCATCCTTTGGATGGCGTTGTGTTCCCAGGCACTTTATTAAAAGCTGCTGAATCGTACAACATGATGAATGAGCTTGGATATTGGACGCTGGAGCGTTCTATTAAGTCTATTGCTATGTTAACTAAGCACGGGCATGAGGTACGTATTTCTGTTAATTTATCGCCAACACAACTTTATGATCCTCATTTAATTACCACACTAAAGTTATTAATCAACAAATATCAAGTGCAAACCCACATGATAGAAATTGAATTAACGGAAGACGTAGCCTTGTCTAATTCATTGTTGGTTAAACGGCAGTTGGCCGATATTAAAAATATGGGTATTTCTATCTCTATGGATGATTTCGGTAAAGGTTATTCGAATTTGAGTTTCATTCGCGATTTAGAATTAAGTGCCATTAAAATAGACAAAACCTTTGTGTTAGAACTAAGTAACTCTCCTGTGAATGCTGCTATTGTTCAGGCTACTAAGATCATTTGTGATGCTAAAGGCTGCGAAACATATGCAGAGGGAATTGAAACCGTTGAACAGTTGGCTGACCTACAAAAAATGGGTATTACCAAAGGGCAGGGCTTTTTGTTTTCTCAAGCGGTACCAATGGATGAATATTTAAATCAGTTAAAAGTCGGTAATTTCAGTCATATTGTTAACCCGCAGTCTCGAAATGCTGGCTAAACCTGATAACATATACGCATTACTTCGTTTAAAAGGAAACAATGCGTGCAGCTTCAACCTACATCAAGCCTCTCTCGTGCAGCGATAAAAGACTTAATAACCGCCAATTTTATTCAGTTTTGCTTACAATACACCGTAGAAGACACGCAATATCACTTTGTTCTTAACAATGGCTGTCATGTGTCATTGCTAGCCGACGGCATATTAGCGTTTAACCACGATCAGCACGCTACGCACACTAACGGTAGTGACTCTAAAAGCATTGTATTGTCGTGTGCAGTGCATGGGAATGAAACCGCGCCCATAGAAATACTCAATGACTTAATCAGGCAATTATTGTCTGAAACCTTAGAGACAAGTCATCGCGTGTTGTTTATTTTTGGCAATATCCCTGCCATGGCAATTGCTGAAAGGTTTGTAGATGAAAACCTAAACCGTTTATTTTTAAAAAATCAAACGAATCGTTCACAGGAAGGTGTGAGAGCGTCAGAGATTATGACGTATGTGGATACTTTTTTCAGCATGGCTGAAAACGAAAAGCTACACTACGATTTGCACACTGCTATTCGTCCATCAAAAAATGAAAAATTTGCCGTTTACCCGTTTTTGCATGGCAGAGAATACAATCGTGCTCAACTGGCGTTCTTGTCTGCGTGTGATGTCAATACAATATTACTCTCGCAGTCGCCTACGGGCACATTTAGTTATTATTCGTCGTATCACCACCATGCCCATGCCTTTACTGTAGAGTTAGGCAAAGTAAAACCATTTGGTGAAAACAATATGGCCTCATTTAAACAGGTAAAGAAAAAGTTAACTGAACTGCTAGCTGAACAAGAGGTATTATTGCCAGCATACCAAGACTGTAACCTACAGATATTTAATGTTAATCAAGTAATAAATAAGCAACAGGCCGACTTTACCCTGTCTTTTGATGATGATACCGCTAACTTTACTCAGTTTAAACAAGGTGATGTGCTGGCCAGCGAGACAGGCACCACGTACGTTGCACAGCAAGACGGTGAAGCGATTGTGTTTCCTAATGCGAAAGTTGAAATTGGCCAACGCGCAATACTAACGGTTGTACCCTATGAAATCTGAGATCGGTTTTAATTTAGACACCAGGCTACAGCACGATTCTACCTTGGTAGCTGATATTGGCTTTACGCAATTACGCTTAAGTAACGATGCACGTTATCCATGGTTAATTTTGGTGCCAAAACTAAACAATTTACAAGAATTCACCGATTTGAACTTTGACCAACAAGTTCAAATACTAAAAGTTTCAAATATGGTGTGTGAAGTAATGGAAGATGTATTCAAGCCCCACAAAATGAATATTGCTGCTATTGGAAACATTGTGAAACAATTGCACATACATCACGTTGCTAGATTTGAGTATGATGATGCATGGCCGTTACCCGTATGGGGGCATGGCGAAGCCTCTGTTTATACTGCAACAGCATTACAAGACAGAATCATCAAAATTAAAGCGGCAATTGAAAAAGCCAATCAA
Source organism: Glaciecola sp. (assembly GCA_049650345.1). Taxonomy (GTDB): domain Bacteria; phylum Pseudomonadota; class Gammaproteobacteria; order Enterobacterales; family Alteromonadaceae; genus Glaciecola. Next base: position 26,818 of record JBARZY010000140.1, read on the forward strand.
GGAGATATGCATGTTAATTACTACCACCAATAGCGTAGAAGGTAAAAAAATTGAAGAATACTACGGCGTAGTTATTGGCGAAGCCATAATGGGCGCGAACGTATTCAAAGACTTATTCGCCTCAATACGCGATATTGTCGGGGGGCGCTCAGGCTCATATGAGGCCGAATTGACCAAAGCCCGTAAAGTTGCTTTTGATGAAATAAAAAGAGAAGCCATGATGCTTGGGGCCAATGCCATTGTAGGCGTTGATTTAGACTACGAAGTGGTAGGACAGAATGGTAGCATGCTAATGGTTAGCATTAGTGGAACCGCGGTTAAATTAAACGGTTAACTACGCTAACACTTTATTGATGGGTAGTAATCACTATTAACTACCCTTTATCACTCTCATTATCTTCATCGTCTTTGTCGTATGACGCTGGATTTTCGTATCCTTCTGGAAACTCAAACGGTTTATTGCTTTTTTTAAGCGCCGTTATGCTACTGACGATTACCGCTAATACCACCACAATAATGGTAATTACCCAACCTGTTGATAGAGTCATAATAGAGTTTCTCCTGCATAAAATGTATGTCTTCGATGAACACTTGAAATTGCATTAATGTTAAGCTGAGGTGCCTCTGTTAAACGTATAACGCGATACAAGTGCGGGTAAATTATCCACTATCGCTTGCTTGCCGAGTATATCAGTCTTTAAGAGTTGTTGTTGTAAAGCGTTAACACTAAATTGTTGTTCAATTTTATGCGCACTTTTTTTAAACGACATATGCCATGGCTCTTGTGCCACACCGCCGCAATATTCAGCGTAAGGAAAATAAAAACCAAATTCGTGTGCATGTGTTTGTATCCAGTCATTCATTCTGGCACATGGGCCGTCGTGTTCATATTCTTGAGGAACTAATTGAAAATCATGGTCGCGTTCTTGAACTGTTTTAGCGTCAAATACATCAAAGTCGCTCCCCCAATGATGCCTGCTTGCGCCGGGTAATGCCGACCACAACATTATGGCGTTAATGCGTTCAATATCGCTAAGCTGTAAGGCATTCAAGGTATCACCTGTGAGCGTATACAGGGGTAGCTCCGCCCGCCATTTTTTGTTCCAAATAGCTAATTGACGCTCAAAAGGACGAAAGCTACTGCATATTTGAATATCGATGTTGTCTTTAGTGGCAGCAGCTTGCATATGAACAAACGCTGATGCTGCCTCTGGCAGTAACAAATGCTGAGGCCCCACGGGTATTAAATGTGATGTATCAATGCCCAGCATTTGTTGACGGTTTATCATGACAATAAATTAACCAGTACTTGATAATAAACATGCTCAAGTTGTTTCACATTTTCAATATTAACGCACTCGTTCAATTTATGAATGGTGGCGTTTTCGGGGCCTAGTTCAACCACTTGTGCACCAGTGGGCGCTATAAATCGGCCGTCGGAGGTGCCGCCTGCAGTAGAAAGTTGAGTCTCTATATTTTGTACCTGTTTAATTGCATCAACACAAGATTGAACCAGTGGGCCACTTTCTGTTAAAAATGGTTGACCGTTTACCGTCCACGCTAGATCGTAGTCTAACTTGTGCTTGTCTAAAATTTGGTGCACGCGTTGTTGTAATTCGTCAGCGGTCACTTCAGTAGAAAACCTGAAATTGAATACGACATTCACGGTACCAGGGACAACGTTCGTTGCGCCTGTTCCACCAGTAATATTAGACACCTGCATGCTGGTCGCTGGGAAAAACGCATTGCCTTCATCCCATTGTGTGGTGGTTAATTCAGTGAGTGCTGGCGCTAGCATATGAATAGGATTTTTAACTAAGTGCGGGTAAGCCACATGACCTTGTATTCCGTTTACTGTTAAATTTGCCGTTAAAGAACCTCTTCGTCCATTCTTAATAATATCCCCAGTAATTGCCGTGCTAGAAGGCTCACCCACAATGCAGTAGTCAATTTTCTCGTTACGAGCTTCAAGCGTGTCAATGACCTTGGTGGTGCCATTAATAAATGGACCTTCTTCATCGCTGGTGATCAAAAAGGCAATAGAGCCTTTATGATCAGGATAGTCCCGCACAAAACGTTGAGTGGCAACAAGCATAGCGGCCAAGCTAGCTTTCATATCGGCGGTGCCGCGACCGTATAGCATGCCTTTCTCTTCTGTGGGTAAAAACGGAGAATGCTTCCATTTATCCACAGGTCCGGTAGGTACAACATCAGTGTGTCCTGCAAAGCAAAAAACCGGTTTTTGTGTGCCTTTTCTTGACCATAAATTAGTCGTATCAGCAAACACCATGGTCTCGTTGTTGAAACCAACTGCACCCAACATGTCTTTCATCAATTCTTGGCAGCCTGCATCTTCTGGTGTTACAGAAGCTCGACTAACCAGTTCTTTAGTTAACGCAATTACATCAGTCAATGTTGAAACACTCCTTGTAGGTTGTTTCACTAAACCCAATAATAATCGACGTATTATGAGTAAGAATAGGGCGCTTTATCATAGAGGTATTTTCAAGTAGTACATTAATAACGCTGGTATCAGTAATTCCAGATTTTTGCTCGTCACTTAGCTTGCGGTATGTGGTGCCACGTTTGTTTACCACCGCATCAATACCGTATTTGTCTATGGCTTGCTGTAAAACCTGTGGGTCGGGTGCTTGTTTTTTATAGTCTACAAACACAAACTCTATATTATGATCAGCAAGCCAGCGTTTGGCTTTTTTTATCGTGTCGCAATTTGCGATTCCGTACATCGTTGTCATATTGAGGTCTCTTTGTTGCTAATTGTGTTGTTATTGATTTATTTGGTAACCATCTTGTTGTAAAGCGTCAATTGCATCATGTAATTGCGCTTCTTTCACTAGCACAAAATCAGTATCAAATGTAGAGAGTACAAAGATACTAATTTTAGCTTTCGCCAATACACCACTAATTTGTGCCATTATGCCCACAAGCGACAAGTTTAAGGGGCCTAACACTTCCAGAACACGCCAGTCAAAATCGGTTTCAATAGAAGGCACTCGTAACGACTGTGGCACCACAATGGATAACTCGTCGGGTGTTTTGCCAATAAAAAACAACTCGCAATTCATAACGTCAGCAGGAATGCTACTGCCTGCATCTAAACTATGAATGGCAAAAGTGTCGGCAATAACATGTAAAGTTTGTTTCGGCATACGTAATAGTTATCCATGTTTATCCACTAAATCTGTGGATAAGTTTGTGGGTTTCATAGTGGTTACTCAGTAAGAGTATGAAAACTATAGCAAAATTAAATAGCTTAGAATACATACAATCTACTGTTATTCACATCAATTCAGTTTGATTATTGGTATTATACAAGCTAATTTACAATAATTGTAAGGCGCGTAATAGCGCCTATTTGTGTTTATTTATATAAAAGAATTCTTAGCTTATGTCATCGTTGTCGTTTTATGCAGGTGCTACCGCCTTGCAAAGAATAAAAGAAGAAGGCTTACACGCCAATATGTTCAGTGGTTTTTTGGGTGCCAGTGGCGGGCCAAAGTGGTTCGTGTTGTGTGGCTTAGATAAAGTCATGTTCAATGAATTTTTGCATAATGCTGGCGGCACTATTGATATCATCGGCAGTTCAGCCGGTGCTTTCAGAGCAAGCTGCTTTGCACAAAATGATCCTAAAGCGGCTATCGAAAGACTAGCCCAGCGCTACTCAAATACGGTTTACTCCGCAAAGCCTACGCCGAGAGAAATCACTGACAAAGGCCTCGCATTGTTGCATTACATGATGTCTACTGATGGCGTTAATGAAGTGCTTACGTCGGCCCAAAAACGTGTGCATATTGTGGTAGCACGCTGTCATGGTTTGGTAGCGAGTGAGCGAAAATCAAAGCAACTCGCTGGCCTACTACTTGCGGGTGGGCGCAATTTTTCTAGTCGTTCAGCCTTACAAAAAAGTTTTACCCGTAGCATATTTTCATCAGGAAATAAGCCGCTCTCGTTTACCGAAAGCATACCCTACAACACTGAGCATATCGCTTTAACAGAGCAAAACTTTTTACAGGCGCTAATGGCCTCTGGGTCAATACCTGCCGTAATAGAGGGCGTTAAAGATATTCCTGGCGCACCATTAGGCATGTACCGAGATGGCGGCATCATTGACTATCATTTCGATATGGCCATTCAAACTGACGGCCTAGTGATGTACCCTCACTTTTATGCAAAGCCAATTCCGGGGTGGTTTGATAAAGGCCTAAAAAGCCGAAATTGTGCGCCTGCAAGTTATGACAATGTTGTACTTATCACGCCCAGCGATGAGTTTGTGCGTCAATTACCATATGGCAAAATACCCGACAGAAAAGACTTTGAAGACATGGATGCTGAAACACGCATCAAGTACTGGCATAAGGTCATTCGCGAATCAGACCGTTTGGCTGATGAATTTTTAAACGTTGTGGCGAATAATTCAATCGCGGATATAATTAAACCCATTAATTTAGTACGTTAGTACAAATTTGCCTTGCGTAAGCTTATGGCAATCGCTATTATACGCGCCGCTTGCAGCATTCCTGTGTTATCAAATAACACAATCTGTTAGCATTTTTTTGCATCATTTTTGCGCCTATAGCTCAGTTGGTTAGAGCGCTACCTTGACATGGTAGAGGTCCCCTGTTCGAGTCAGGGTAGGCGCACCACTTCAATATTTTACTTCACACATAGCAAAACTCTGTTTTTTTGAGCATACTTACGTGTATCTATTTCTAATTACATAATAATACTGAAAGAATAAATATGACAAAAACACTCGTACTCACTGGCGGTTCATCGGGCATTGGTGCAGCAATCGCAAAGGCTTTTGTTGATGCTGGTTATCAGGTATTTAACCTTGACATTAAAGCCGGTGAATATGGGCAACATATAGCCTGTGACGTTACTCGTAAAGAATCGGTAAATGCTGCTGTAGCAAAGCTTGCCAGCAGCTATACAATCGATGTGTGTATTTCCAATGCCGGCATGCATTTTTCAGGCACTATAGAGCACACCTCAGAAGACGATTTTATGCGAGTGTTTGATTTAAATGTAAAAGGCGCATATTACCTCACGCAGGCGGTATTACCGAGCATGAAAGCGGCCAATAATGGGCTAGTTTTATACATTGGTTCTGATCAATCAATTATTGCGAAACCTAATTCATTCGCCTATAACTTAAGTAAACACGCTTTAGCATCTATGGCAAAAACCACTGCACTTGATTTTGCCGACTACAACATACGCGCTAACGCACTATGCCCCGGCACCATAGACACCCCCTTATATCAAAAAGCCATTGCTGCCTATTGTGCTAAAAGTGGTGCAAATATAAACGAAGTGCATCAACAAGAAGCCAACTTGCAGCCCTTGGGCCGAATAGGGTGCGCCCGTGAGGTCGCCGCGTATGCTTTGTTTTTAGCCAGTGACAGTGCTGCTTTTATCACCGGTAGTTTGCCGGTTATTGATGGCGGCTATACCGTGCAATGAGCATGTTGCAAGCCAGCCGTAGTACGCCTATTTTTGACCCGCATATTCATTTGTTTAATTTGCAACAAGGCGAGTACACATGGTTAAAACCAGAAAAACCGCCATTTTGGCCCGACAAAAATAGAATTTATCAAAATTTTTCCTTACATGATTTACAGCTACAATCGCCACTGAGTATTGTTGGTGTGTGTCATATTGAAGCGGGCTTTGATAATTTGAATCCAGAGCGTGAGTTAAGGTGGCTTGAGAATGAGGTCATACATCAAAATACGAGTAAGTTGGTTATGGCAAGCGCAGCATTTGTTGATATGCAACAAGACTCAAACATGTTCATTGAGGTTATTACTCGCTTACGGAAACACATTAGTTTGTGCGCCATACGTCATATTTTCGAAGACGACACCATTGAATTGTGCGAAAACCCAAAGGTAATCGCTAATTTGCATACCTTGCACAAGCATGGGCTGCATTTTGAATTGCAATTTGATATGGCGAACAAAGCGTATGTGAACGCGATTATAACACTACTCACTGCTGCCAACTTTCCCAAAGTAGTGTTAACACACGCAGGCTTTGCAGAGCCTAGCAATGCCGCTGTATTCTCGCAGTGGAAGGAACATTGCTTGCAGTTGTCACGCATCGAAAACACGTATATCAAATGCTCAGGTTTTGAGTTAGTGAATAGACAATATAGCAAACAGCAAATGCAAGATGTTATTACTGCATGTGTTCAGTTTTTTGGTGAAGACCGAGTAATGTGCGCCAGTAATTTCCCTTTATGTTTGTTTAGTGTTTCTTACCAACAATATTGGTTAAACATGGTACATGTGCTAAAGGCCTTGTCGCTCAGTACACATAAGCTATGTTACCAAAATGCTGCTACGCTTTATTGCCGAGAAACACGATAAGAGTCATTAGCCTTAAAGCGTAGCGAAGAAATTTACTTGACTGTTACATTGGGTGAACGTTTAACGATAGCGTCGTTTAACTCAATACCTATGCCGGGTAAATCGGGCACCTTAAATACGCCATTTTCAGGTTGATAATCTTGCAAACAAAGTTCTCTGTTCCAATGTTTAATCGCGTAAGTGTGGTGCTCATGTATCAAAAAGTTAGGAATAGCAGCTTCCAATTGTAAAGCCGCAGCGGTCGCCACTGGGCCACCGCATACGTGCGCCTGTATTCTTATGTCGTAAACATCGGCATAGTCACACACCTTTTTCGCCTCAGTAAACCCGCCACATAAACCCACATCGGGTTGCAACACGTCTATAGATTGGTCTTCAAAATATGGGCGACAATCAAAACGGTGATATAAACGTTCACCACCCGCTATCGGTACTGATACTTTTTCGGCGACTTTTTTGTGAACGGCTGAATTTAAATAATTAACCGGCTCTTCAAACATCATACAACCGACTTCTTCTATTACTTTTCCCATTTGAATGGCAGAGGCACAGCCCATAAGCGAATGTGCTTCGAAAATGATATCTACGTCATCGCCTACTTCTGTTCTGATGGCGCGCAGACGATCGCCAAATAAGCGCATTTGTTTAGGGGTAAATAATTTAGTGCGATCAAAACTACTATCACCGTTTTCATCGTATACGATGGGGTCTACTTTCACAGCATCGTAACCTTCGGCCATTGCTTTTGCGGCCGAACGCGCATAATCACTTGGTGTAAGCATTTTTACGCAATCTTGGCTCCAATCAAATTGTAATTGACTGGCATAAGTGCGTAAATTGTCGTTGGTTTTACCGCCCAATAATTGATAAACAGGCACATTCAATGCTTTGCCTTTTATATCCCAAAGCGCGGTATCAATAGCACTCATTGCTGAATACAGCACTGGCCCGCCACCTAAGCCCCAAAAGCTTTCGCGTAACATACGTGACCACAGCAGTTCTGTTTTAAAGGGGTCGAAACCAATGAGCACCGCCTCAGCAATTTCTTTGATCATCGCTGCTGCTGCGCTGTGGCCCCAATCATAGGCAAGCCCCGCCTCACCAACACCTGATATTCCTTCATCGGTATGCACGCGCACAAATATTGGATTCCAAGGGGGACGCTCTGGGCAATGTATATCAAATATTTCTACGTGGGTTATTTTCATGGTTTTGTTGTCTCATTGAGTAGGTAGCTACCTTATATTGGTAGCTGAGTAGTTAAAATGGAAAATGTTTATACGTCAAAACTAGGGTAGGCGCGCTTTACACGTCGCATCATTGCCGGCCATGCTTTTTGACCGCCAGTTACACCTGTGTGCACAATATTAGCTTGGGCTTTAATCCCCTCAATTATACTGCTGTGAACCGACACTACATTGCTTTGCATATGTTGCAGTTTCACTTGTATTTCGCAGGCTCTAATTAGATCATACATGTGCATAAAGGCATCACCAATAGTAAGTCCCATCGTCAGCGCGCCATGATTTCTCAGAAGCATAAAATTAGCGTTACCTAAGTCACGCTGCAGCCTAACGATTTCATCATGATTTACCGCTAAACCTTCGTATTGATGATAGCTCATGCTTGCAAGGGCAAATGCAGAATACTGACTGTATGGCAGCAAGCCTTTTTCTGTACTGGCAACCGCAATAGCATCAGGATGATGAAGATGCAGCGCACATTGGTCTTCAGGCCTTGCATGGTGCACAGCACTGTGTATGGTAAAACCCGCTGGATTAATCTCAAAGGGTGAAGACGCATCAAGAATATTACCCTCAATATCTATTTTCACTAAGTTAGAAGCAGTCACTTCTTCAAAGGCAAGCCCAAATGCATTTATCAGTAAGTCTTCAGTCCCCGGGATACGAGCAGAGATATGCGTATGTATTAAATCGTCCCAACCATGCATCACTAACAAGCGATAGCAAGCTGCAAGTTCAACGCGGGTTTGCCATTCTTGTTGACTCACTTTGTCTTTTAGATTGATTGTGGGGATGTCATACATGTTTCAAATATCTCTATAAAAACGCTACAAAAAATAATAATGTAAATCATAGCATGGCGTGCTAACGAAACCAGTATTTGGTTTATGACGACTGGCTATGACTTATTCGCAGCGAGCAAATATTTGCTGCCATAGAGTAATATGTTGCTGCATAGCTGTTTTGTACTGTTCGTGTTGTTCTCCAAGATGGGTATCAATGTAATCCACAAATGCTTGCGGTAATGCGTATTTGCTTGTTATTGATTTAAGTAATGGTTGCAGCTGATAGTGGTATTTGTTCAGTTCTCCGCCGAGGGGTTGAATTTGCTTCACAAAAAATAGGGTGAATATATTGCGCATAATAACAATATCATTGGCTTGGGTAGCATTACTGCATGTATTGAGTTGCAGATACGCCTGTAGAATGGGCGAAATTTCATTCAGTCGTTTATTCAGTAGTTGTTGTGTACGCCACATTTTCGCCAGTAATCGAGTATGTTCTAGCGTTTGTAAATGTTGTTCCAAAGCGCTGTCGTCTATCGCTTGCTTGGTTCCAATATTACTTAAAAACCTAAACGCCTGTTTGGTAGCGACAAAGTTATCGTCGGCGTTACCACTAATAAAATCACCGCTATGAGTTAGGTGCAAAAATAATTCATTAGACTGCGTAATAAAGTTGGCCCACACACTCGGAAATTGGGCTTGCTTTTGTGTTTGCCATTGCGTTAGCTTGGTGGCAAGTTCGGTGTTGTCTTGCTTACGCATTATGCTGATACACTCATCAAATGCAGCTAATATTTGTGTTTCGTATACCAATCGACTAGAGGGAAGCTGCATTTTTCCTAATGCGGTATTTCGTTGTGCAATTAACGTGTTCAGAGAACATTGCTTAAACGCATAAAATTCCCGCAAGTTGATGTCAATTGACGTAATAGGCATAAGCATTGATGCTTTTTCTGGCGCGAACAACTGTATAGACTGATTATCAGCACTCGCATCAACTTCTAGCTGCGCTATATTTATTTGGGTGAAGCTTTGTAGCCTATCTTCATAGTTTTGCAGGTCGTCTTGTACTGTGGTTTTAAAAGAGCAGCCACTTAATAGACCTGTGGTTAGCATAAACAGAAAAAGTACAGCACTTTTTACTGCGCTTTTATAAACTATAAATTGGACGATGTTGTATGTTGGCACGTGCATAATACGCAGACTCGCTCTAAGATACCTTGGCTAATTAATTATTATAATATTTATACATGTTAGCCTTAAATCGGCTCACACTTAAGGTCAAACCTGTACAAAAATTAATGTAAAGCCTGACTTAAGTGCGAGTAATGCACTATTTTCATCAAAGTGTGATTGCAAGTAATGTTGCCATGTCGGTATACTTACGCGCTTTGTTGGTGCGCGTCCCTACTTCTTACTGCTATTGTACCGTAATGCGAGTAAAACGCGTCGACAAACTCAACCTCTTATTTAATTGCAAGTGGCGCTTGGTAGGTGTCACCACTGGAAGGAATTTTATGCCTGTTATTACACTCCCCGATGGAAGTCAGCGCGCGTTTGACAACGCAGTTTCAATTTTAGATGTGGCCAACGATATTGGTCCTGGCTTAGCAAAGGCCACAATTGCCGGAAAAATCAATGGTCAATTAGCCGATGCGGTTGATATGATCACTGAAGATGCGAGCCTGCAAATAATTACGGCTCGTGACGACGAAGGCCTAGAAATTATCCGTCATTCGTGTGCACACTTATTAGGGCATGCAATTAAACAGCTATATCCTAACGTTAAAATGGCAATAGGGCCTACCATCGACAACGGCTTTTACTACGATGTTGATTTAGAAGAGCCCCTTAACGATGAGGCATTGGCAAAGTTAGAAAAGCAAATGCTAAGCCTTGCGAAAACCAATTACGACGTTGTTAAAAAAGTGGTGTCTTGGCAGCAAGCGCGTGACACGTTTGAAGCGCGTGGCGAGTTATACAAAATTCAGATTCTTGATGAAAATATTGAACAGTCAGACCAACCCGGCTTGTATCATCATGAAGAATACATCGATATGTGTCGTGGACCTCATGTACCGAATATGCGTTTTTGTCATCACTTTAAATTAATGAAAGTAGCCGGTGCATACTGGCGTGGCAATAGCGATAACAAAATGCTACAGCGTGTATATGGCACTGCTTGGGCAGATAAAAAACAATTAAAAGCCTATTTAAATCGCTTAGAAGAAGCTGAAAAACGCGATCACCGTAAAATCGGTAAAGCACTTAACTTATGGCATTGGCAAGAAGAAGCGCCAGGTATGGTATTTTGGCACAACGACGGCTGGACAATATATACCGAGCTTGAGGGCTTTATTCGTAAAAAACTTCGTGAGTATGGCTATGACGAAGTGAAAGCGCCATTAATGATGGACCGTACTTTATGGGAAAAGTCGGGTCACTGGGACAAATACGCTGAAAACATGTTTACTACCGAGTCTGAAAAACGTGAATATGCGGTAAAACCAATGAACTGCCCTGGTCACGTTCAAATTTTTAATCAAGGCTTAAAATCTTACCGTGATTTGCCTTTAAAGATGGCTGAATTTGGTTGTTGTCATAGAAATGAGCCTTCAGGTTCATTACATGGGCTAATGCGAGTACGCGGTTTTACCCAAGATGATGCGCATATATTTTGTACCGAAGACCAAATACTAGGCGAAGTAAGCAAGTGTATTGAAATGATATATGACACTTACGCTACCTTTGGCTTTGATAAAATAGCAGTCAAACTGTCTACCCGCCCTGAAAAACGAGTAGGCAGTGACGAAGTGTGGGACCAAGCTGAACAAACCTTGGCCGCAGCGTTGACCAACAATGATATAGAATTTGATTATTTACCGGGCGAGGGCGCGTTTTATGGCCCTAAAATTGAGTTTACTTTGCACGACTGCTTAGACAGGGCATGGCAGTGCGGTACTGTTCAATTAGACTTTTCAATGCCAGAACGTTTGGGTTCTACCTATGTTGATGAAGACGGTGAGCGCAAAACGCCGGTAATGATTCACCGTGCTATTTTAGGATCACTAGAGCGCTTCATTGGTATTCTTACTGAAGAGTTTACTGGCGCATTTCCAGTGTGGTTAGCGCCTACGCAAGTAGTGGTGTCGAATATTACCGATTCTCAATCAGAGTATGTGGCGCACGTAGCACAAACATTAGCTAGCAAAGGTTTGCGTGTGAAGCAGGATGTGCGAAACGAAAAGATTGGTTTTAAAATACGCGAACACACCTTGAAAAAAGTGCCCTATTTATTAGTGGTGGGTGAAAAAGAAAAAGAATCAGGAAATGTTGCGGTGAGAAGCCGCAAAGGAGACGATTTGGGTGTAATGAGTATTGAAGAATTTGCGGATTTATTATTAAACGACGTAAAAACTAAAAAAATTCAATAGCACTACGATAAAGAATAGGTATAATACGAAGCTGCGAGTAATATGGCGACTAATAAAAAGCCATCCTCGCTTACTTTTTAGTTTTTGGAGGAATAGCAAATTAAAGGCGTTAGCAATAAATCTCAGGGTGATAAATCCCGTATTAACGAAGAAATAACAGTTAATGAAGTACGCTTGGTAAAGGCAGACGGTGAACAAGCCGGTGTAGTACCAATATCTGAAGCGATGGAATTGGCAGTTGAAGCCAGTTTAGATTTAGTTGAAGTTAGCCCAAATGCTAATCCTCCGGTCTGTAAAATTATGGACTACGGCAAGTTCTTGTTTGAGAAGAGCAAAGCCCAGAAAGAGCAGAAAAAGAAGCAAAAGCAAATTCAGGTCAAGGAGATTAAATTTCGCCCTGGCACTGATGAAGGCGATTACCAGGTAAAACTGCGCAACCTGCGTCGCTTTCTAGAAGGTGGAGATAAGGCTAAAGTAACGATACGTTTTCGTGGTCGTGAAATGGCTCACCAAGAAATTGGCATCGCACTATTGAATCGGGTTAAAACCGATTTGCAAGAAATTGCCACGGTTGAGGCTTTCCCCAATCGTGTTGAAGGCCGTCAAATGATTATGGTACTCGCACCTAACAAGAAGTAGTAATGGTCTAAAGTTTATTGGTCTGCACAACTAATAACACCTTGCTGCAAATACTAACTTCCTATTATGCGTTTAATTAAATAGCTAATAGGGTTTAAAACAATGCGGAGTTTTAGCAATGCCTAAAATGAAATCAAACAGCGGAGCCGCGAAACGTTTTCGTAAAACGGGTTCAGGTCGCTTTAAAAGCAAACAGTCTCACTTGCGTCACATTTTGACCAAAAAGAGTACTAAGCGTAAACGTCATCTACGTAGTAAGAAGCTTGTTCACAAGAACGATACCGCTCTTATTCAACGTATGTTGCCGTACGTATAACTTAGACTTAGGAGACTGAAAAATGGCTAGAGTAAAACGCGGCGTAGTCGCTCGCGCACGTCACAAGAAAGTATTAAAACAAGCGAAAGGTTATTACGGTGCTCGTTCACGCGTTTATCGCGTTGCAGTACAAGCAGTAACCAAAGCAGGTCAGTACGCTTACCGCGACCGTCGTCAACGTAAACGTCAATTCCGTCAGCTTTGGATTGCTCGTATCAATGCTGCAGCACGTCAAAATGGTATGTCATACTCTCGTTTCATCAATGGTTTGAAAAAAGCATCTGTTGAAATCGATCGTAAAATACTTGCAGACATCGCTGTACACGACAAAGCGGCATTTACTGCCCTTGTTGATGCAGCAAAAGGCGCATTAGCGTAAACTATTTACATATAGTTTAAGTTCTTTTTCGAAAAAGCGAGCAGGATGCTCGCTTTTTTGATCCTGCTATTTTTTACAAATATCTATTTCCTTATAAATCTCCCATCAAAACCTAAAAATAACTGCGTAAAAGCTCATAAATGTGTGTAAAATACAGGGTTTAGTAAAAATATAGGGTAGTCGCATTTAATGCGTTTACTTAACACGCTCGAATAAAGAGGAATACATGGATCTTGAAGCGATCATCAACGAAGCGCAACACGCAGTAGAGGCAGCAAACACGCCTGCTGAATTAGACGCGGTGCGCGTAGCTTTTATGGGCAAAAAGGGCAAAATCACTGATCTAATGAAAGGCCTAGGCGCATTAAGTGCAGAAGAGCGCCCAGCTGCGGGTCAACGCATTAATGTGGCCAAGCAAAAGGTACAGGGTGTAATTAACAGTAAAATACAAGGCTTAAAAGATGCTGAACTTAACGCTAAATTAGCTGCAGAATCAGTAGATGTGACCTTGCCTGGACGAAGCGTTGAAATGGGTAATTTACATCCGGTGAGCCGCACTATTGCGCGCATAGAAAGCTATTTTGGACAACTGGGTTTTGCTGTTAAACAAGGGCCTGAGATTGAAGATGGATTTCATAATTTTGACGCCTTAAATATTCCCAAAAATCACCCAGCTCGTGCAGATCACGATACTTTTTATTTTAATCCCAATTTAATGTTACGTACGCAAACATCGGGCGTACAAATACGCACAATGGAAGCAGAAAAACCACCTTTGCGTATTATTTCACCGGGTCGAGTTTATCGTAACGACTACGATCAAACACATACACCGATGTTTCATCAGGTAGAAGGGCTTATGCTCGACAAAAACGTCAGTTTTGCTGAGCTTAAAGGCATATTGCATGATTTTCTACACCACTTTTTCGAAGAAGATTTGAAAGTTCGTTTTCGTCCTTCTTATTTTCCTTTTACCGAACCTTCGGCAGAAGTAGACGTGATGGGTAAAGATGGCAAATGGCTTGAGGTTTTGGGTTGTGGAATGGTGCATCCAAATGTGTTGAAAGCCGTCAATATTGATCCTGAAGAATACACCGGTTTTGCTTTTGGTATGGGCGTTGAGCGTTTAACCATGCTCCGCTACGGTGTAAACGATTTACGCGCATTTTTTGAGAATGACGTACGTTTCTTGAAACAGTTTAACTAATTAGAGTACAGCATGAAATTTAGTGAATCTTGGTTGCGCGAGTGGGTAAATCCTAGCGTAACTACAAATGAATTATGTGAACAGCTAAGTATGGCTGGCTTAGAAGTAGATGGCGTTGAACCGGCTGCGGGCGAGTTTTCAGGTGTTGTAGTAGGTGAAGTGGTATCCTGTGGTCAACACCCTGATGCTGACAAGCTCCAAGTGACAAAAGTTAATGTAGGTCGTGATGAATTATTAGACATTGTTTGTGGCGCACCGAATTGTCGTCAGGGCCTAAAAGTTGCGGTTGCTGTTGTTGGTGCAGTGTTACCAGGCAATTTCAAAATCAAAAAGGCTAAACTGCGCGGTCAACCTTCCTTTGGCATGTTATGTAGCTTTTCAGAACTGGGTATGGGTGAAGACCACTCTGGTATTTTAGAACTTCCCAGTGATGCGCCAATTGGTGAAGATATTCGTGAGTATCTCAATTTAAACGACACCATTATTGAAATTGACCTTACACCCAATAGGGCCGATTGTTTGGGCATTAAGGGCATCGCTAGAGAAACGGGCGTGCTTACTCAGCAAGATGTATTAGAGCCTGAAATAAAAGCAGTAGAAGCTCAATCAAGCACAAGCCGAAATATTGATTTACAAGCGCCTGTCGCCTGTCCTCGGTACTTAGGAAGAGTCATAGAGGGTGTTGATTTATCGAAAAGCTCACCTTTGTGGTTGAAAGAAAAGTTAAGAAGAAGCGGTATACGGTCAATTGACGCTGTAGTCGATGTAACCAATTATGTGTTATTAGAATTGGGTCATCCCATGCACGCCTTCGACAACGATAAAGTTGACGGTGAAATTGTGGTAAGGCAAGCAAGCGAAAATGAAGACTTACGCTTACTTGACGGTACCGACGTAAAACTAAAAAGCAATACCCTGGTTATTGCTGATACTAAAAAAGCCTTGGCAATAGCCGGTATTTTTGGTGGTGAGCATTCAGGTGTTACCTCGCAAACTACAAATATCTTTTTAGAATCGGCTTTTTTCTCTCCAGACGCTATTTTGGGGAAAGCCCGTCAATATGGTTTGCACACTGATGCATCTCACCGATATGAACGTGGTGTTGACCCTGAGTTACAAATGGTTGCTATGGACCGAGCCAGTCAATTGTTAATTGATATTGTTGGCGGCACTGCAGGGCCTGTTGTAAGCGCTCAAAGCGAACAGCATCTACCTGTTCGCAACACTGTCACATTGCGTAAGACCCGTTTAGCACGCATACTGGGTGTGGCTATTGATGATCAACGAGTAAGCGATATATTAACTCGCCTGGGCATGCAAGTAACCATGTCTGGTAGCGACTGGGTTGTGAATGCACCCTCATATCGATTCGATATTGCCATTGAAGAAGATCTTATTGAAGAAGTTGCGCGAGTATATGGTTATAACAGCATTGACAATCAAGCGCCATTGGCACGCTTAGCAATGAATAAAACGCCTGAAGCGAATATTCCATTACAGCAACAAAAACAATTGATGTGTAATGTGGGTAGCACTGAAGCCATCACTTATTCCTTTGTTGATCCAAACAAACAAGCCTTGTTGTTTCCCGATGCAAATACATTAACTTTACCGCATCCTATTAGTGCCGATATGTCGGTGATGCGCGTGAGTTTATTGCCCGGTTTGTTGCAAGCGTTGTCGTATAATCAAAAACGTCAACAACAAAACCTCTCTTTGTTTGAGTCAGGCTTGGTGTTTGAAAAAAGTGAATCAGCAGAAAACGGTGTGAATCAAGGTGCAAAATTTGCTGCGGTGTTTAGTGGCAATACGCATAATGAACACTGGGCAATCGCAAACAAAGCTATCGATTTCTTTGACGTTAAAGCGATTGTTGAATCGTTATTAGCCTTGAGTGCTGGACGTGTTGAAGCTGAATTTGTAGCAGTACAGCACAACGCATTTCATCCTGGTCAATGTGCTGCGATCCATCTCAATAATGAGGTAATTGGTCATATAGGTGCGATCCATCCTAAATTCCATAAGAAATTGGGCTTACAAGGACCTACATTTGCATTTGAGCTAGATGGTGCAAAAATTGACCAACGTAATTTGCCTTCAGCTACTGCTATTAGTAAGTTTCCGGCTATTCGTAGAGACCTAGCAATGACCGTTTCTGACCAGGTAGAAACAGGTAAATTACTAAAAAGTATCGAAAAAATTGGAATATCTGACTTGGTTAGCATAAACTTATTTGACGTGTATACCGGAGATGGCATAAATGAGGGCGAAAAAAGCCTAGCATTGTCAATTTGGTTACAAAGTGTTGAAAAGACACTGGAAGATCAAGAAATTCAAAATACTGTCGATAAAGTAGTTAGACATTTGCGAGACAATTTTAGTGCAGCATTGAGAGATTAATATATGGCGTTAACCAAAGCAGATATGGCCGAACATTTATTTGAAAAGCTTGGCCTTAATAAGAAAGATGCGAAAGACCTTGTAGAATTATTTTTTGAAGAAATAAAAGCATGCTTAGAAGCGGGCGAGCAGGTGAAGCTATCGGGCTTTGGTAATTTCGATTTGCGTACAAAGAACGAGCGTCCTGGCCGTAATCCTAAAACGGGTGAAGATATACCAATCAAAGCCCGTAGAGTGGTTACTTTTAGGCCAGGACAAAAATTAAAGAGTAGAGTAGAGAATATCACTCCCTCACAATAATAGGTTTAATGTTAGTGTTAACAATAAATACTACAAAAAAGCACGCAACTTTGTTGTGTGCTTTTTTATTTTTCGCGTGCTCACCTGCACAACAAAATGACGAACATCAGCAAGATAGCCATAACGGTACATTGTCGGCCACACAAGTTGGGCAGGCGCAAAACGTTGACACCAGCGGTGTAGCCAATAGCAACACATCATTGCTGACACTGGCCGAATTATTAGCGGCGCAAGATGTGAAGCAAGGGCTTGCCACTGCAGTACAAGATAACAATCGCGTTAGTATCGAAGATTGGCAAACCAGGCTGTTGCAAGCCGCTAAAGAAGTCAATTTAAGTGCTGATGAAGTGGCGTTAATTTCAGGTGAGCAGGGCAAAGTTTATTTGCAATTTCAGGGAATGAAAACCAATTATCATCGAGATTTTGAACGTGCATTTTTTCAATTCGGTGATGTTGATAGTGTTTATGAACAATATCCCGCATTTATCGATATGCATGAACAATCAAAAGCATTGGTGACACGCCGTGACAACTTAATTGAAAAAGTAGCCGTGCAGCTAAAAAATGATGGTTTTAGTGGAGATGCTTTCGTTGAAGCTCGTAAACGTTGGCAAGAGGCGATGAATCAAAGTAAATAAATAGAATGGCCAACGGAAACAAAAAGCGTAGCTCTTAAGCGCTAAGGTTATTGCTTCCGTAAGTCATGTTGCGACTATTGTTTTGGCGTAAATTGCATACTGTACACGGTTTCGCCAGGCAGTAGCGGCGTTGATTTATGCTCAGCATAATCGGTGAAGCCCAATTTATAAAACTCTGACAGTACATGTCCCGACTGACCACCTGGTACAGTTAGAATAGCGGCAGTCAAATTGCCCGGTTTCACTATTAATCGTTGCGATGCACCAAAATCCTTTCCTTGTACTGCAGGTGTGTAACTGTCACCGAATGCTGCTACTTCTGGCATGTTAAACATATCAGCCAAAAAACTCAGTTGTGAGGCAAATGGATGCACTACGCGAAGCATGTTCACATTGCCCCATGTTAATGCCTCCATATCTTTCGTGTCAGGGCTATGTGCTGCTAATAATGCGCTTTTAGTATCGTTATACGCTTGTGTATAAAACGCTGCGTAGCCGTTGGTGTTGGCGGGTAACCAGCTAGTCGGTTGTTGCTCTATAATTTGCCAAATGGCCGGTTCAATACCTCTTAACAAGTGGGCGGATGACAACTGATGCTTTGAAAATGTGTTGGCTATTGGCGCAATCAGTTGGTTAATTACAGTGCTTCTGAAACGTCTGACCAAGGTGTATCCTACCGAATCTGTGCAGGCACATTGTTGCCATTGTGCCAAATGTGCTAGGTCTTGTTGGTATTCATTAGGCTTTTCACTTAGCGTGGTGGTAAGCAACCGGTGCCATGGCTTTAGAAACAGCGCGTTGTTATCAAGCTGTAAGGCATAAAAACTATTTTCGGTGAACTCATCAGTATTAAGCAGTTGATCAACAATTTGCTTCTGTCTTGCGCCTAAGGCATATCCGCCGTCACCAAATTTAGCAAGGTCACTGGTACTGATCACCCTTGCGTTAGCACTCCACACACGGCCATTTTCAGGCTTGATATGATTTGCAGGTGAAGGTTCTGGTGTTTGCCACTGCTGAGAAAACTGCGACTCAGAAATAGCGTGACGCGCTAGCGGTGCTCGACGGGTAATAGCACCGGTGAGTTGCCATGCCACGTCGCCGTTGGCATCAGCCACGACCATGTTTTGTACAGGAATACGAATTGATTTAGACAAGGCTAACGCTTCGTCAACATTTTCCACTTTAGCCATATCGGCAACTAATACATTTAAGGCGTAATTTTGGTGAGCCACCCATTTTAATGCATATTTTTGTTCGTTAAGGGTTCTTACCGGTCCATATTCACTCATTTCTATTTCATAAGTGACAGGAGGCTTATCTGCAATCTCAATTTGCTCAGTTACTGTGTGGGTTTCAGTTGTATTATCAAGCAGTACCCAATCTACGTTATCTACATTTGCGTTGGTAAAACCCCATGCTACCTTATTGGTGCTGCCCACTATTATAGCTGGCACGCCAGGCAAACTAACACCGGTAACCTGAATGCGCTTGTTGTTATGCGTATAATTGAGCTGTGCTTTGTACCATATGGCGGGAACAGCTAAACCTAAGTGCATGTCGTTACTTAACATGGCAGAATTACCTTGCACCAATTTACTAGCGACAGCCCAATTATTACTGCCGATATCAGCAAGCTCGGCTATGCTGTCATAATGTATCTGTGACGTCATTGAAGCTTGCTGGGGCATATCACTATTAATGGTAGGTGGCAATAACGTGGGTACCGTCATATTTGCTTGAGTAATGGTAGATAAGTCGATGGCAGCTTGGTAATTGCTTGCTTGAGTGAAAAATTGATACATAGCATCACCGTACCAGCTTTTCAGAGCAGTAAGGTTGTAGTCTATTTCAATTTGATTACCTTGTAAGTCAAGATACATGCTAAATGTAACCATTAAGCTGTCGTAGGGCTGCCAAGGTGCAAACGACGCATCAAGCATGAGATATTCTAGCGGCATATTCGACAATGTCTGCACATACTCGTTTACGCCATTACTGTATGCATTCAGTAGCTTTTGCTGATGAATAGGCAAGGCTTCATACATTGCAATAGCATTATTTTTGAGCTGATGAAAACGGTGTTTTCGATCAATACCAAGCGCTCGCATACCAACAATGGCTGATAATTCACCTGCCGATTGCCTACGCAGTAAATCCATTTGAAACAGTCGGTCTTGAGCGTGAGCGTAGCCTAGCAGATATGCAGAATCATATTCGTTTTCTGCTGAGACAACGGCCATACCCATTGTGTCACGCGACAATATTGCAGGTGACGTCAGTAACCGCGATTCTACCGCTGCGTTTAAGTTGGGCAAGCTTCCACGAACAATATATGTTGCGCCTGCTACTGCGATCACCAGTGCCACTATGATAGCGATAAACAACCATTTTATGTATTTCATTGACCGGTACTCTATTTGTTATTGTTATCGATTAAGTCAGTAAAATTAAGCTTACACCTTTATGTCTTCTATTTCGTGCACAAAATTGCAGGTTCTTGCTAATACAAACAGAAAATCAGATAAGCGATTGATATAAGCCAATGCTAAGGTGCTGGTTGCATGATGATGCGATGCGGTAACTAATGCTCGTTCGCCGCGTCTAGCAACCGTACGAGCAATGTGAAGATGCGCACTTAACACACTGCCGCCGGGTAAAATAAAGCTGGTTTGAGGTGGTAATGCGCTTTGCATCGCATCTATATGCTGCTCTAGGGTTTGTATGCTTTCTGGCGACAATTTGTCTTCATCTGACAGTGCAAAGCCCACCGCAAATATATGTTGCTGGCATGTTTGAATATGCGACGCCCAAGCTTGCAGTGAGTTTTCTTCTTGCTGTAACAAGGCGGCAATTAATCCCAATTGCGCGTTGAGTTCATCTAATGTGCCATAACACTCGATGATGGCGTCATCTTTATTGACTTTAAGAATCGTTTTTGAATAAACCGAAGTAGTGCCTGTGTCGCCTTGTTTGGTGTATATTTTCATATTATTGTTGGCCTAAAAGTGTGTCTAAATCAACCTCTGGCACAGGCGGCGTAAATCGCTCAAGGCGCACAATGATGCCAAAGGTGGGATGGTCAAAGTAATGAATTTGTTTACTGATGATACGCCGCCGTTGCTTAAACGGATAGCTGTCAATGGTGGCTGTGTTATCAGATTGCATGCTAATTCGGTGATGTTTAAATTCACTTTCAATATGCAAATAAGGCACTTGATTTACATATTCAAGATAAACCTTAAACAAGCCATCTAATTCCCATTGCTCATCTACGGAGGTGTCTTGGTTTTCTTGAGCTTCTTGTTGTTGAGCTAATGCTATCCAGTCAATATCTTCGTTTTCAATTAAAGCAGCTTCAAGTGACATAAAAAAGCTTTCAGCAGACGTTTGTTCGGTAGTTAATGAAGTTTCACCATTACTATTACTTTGCTCATCATATTGACTAACAGGGTCAGTATGGCTTCCTAACTGAGTACTTAATAATTCGCCGGCTTTAATGTTTACATACTTTGCATTATCAATACCAAAGGCAACCTCTTGGCGCCAAGCGGTTTTTAACAGAGGGCTGATATCACGCTGCTTAAACACACTTTCAGCGTAATCATTTAATGCGACTGAGGCTTCATCTATTACATGCGGCCAAGGCTTGAACACTTCACCGTTTGAATAAACCGATTCTGGAATACGCGTTAGGCGCGTATTTTTATTCAAGGTAACGGCAAGTAATTGTTCATCTATGTAAGTTACGGGGGTAGGGATATTACAAGACAGTGCAACATTCTTTACCGAAAACTCGGCTAAGATGTTCTCAGCAAGTTGTACATAGCTGTTTAAGTCACTTTCTGCTGGGCTGTCTTCAGAAGGCGGTGTTTTGTCGGTTTGTAGAGGTAACGAATAATCTAATGATACATCATGAGGCTCCATTGCCAGCGTTACCCATTCTGCTGAATAGTGCCCAAGACCAATAGGATCGTAGTTTTTTTTATGCTCGCAGCTGGGCAACATATTCAGTAAGTCGTTTTCGTATTCGCGTTTGTTTAGGCTCTCAATAGACAACAAATCAATGCTAGGTGCCGAAGAAAAAGTAAAATCAGCCTGTTTAAAATCTTCATTGTTGCTGGGCAATAAATCGCGAGAAAACGCAATAAACTCAACGTTAAACCACCATTGCTGCTCATCGCTTTGTGCTATTGCTGGAGACAATAACAGATTGGCAGACGTAAAAGTACAGCAGATTGTAATTGCTACACCCTTTATAAATGATGGCTTTCGTGAGTTACGCATAACTTTCCTTGGCGAGTGCTTCAACAATTTTTAGTACGTAATCAATACGACTTTGATTGGCTGCTGTTTTGTTGATGAATTTTAACTTTTTAGGGCCATCAAACCCAAACTTCTTAGGTTGCTTTTGAATAAGGCCAATTAAAAAGCCAGGGTCGATGGTGGCGTCTTGATTAAACTCTATAGTACCACCAAGCTCGTTTGCTTCAATTTTATTTATACCAATGCTGGCTGCTTGTAATTTTACCGTGGCAACGTGCACCAAGTTTTTAGCACTTTGTGGCAACAAACCAAAGCGGTCAATGAGTTCAATTTGAAAATCATCAACTTCTTCATCGGTGCTGCAGTTTGCCAGTTTTTTATACATGGCTAAGCGCATGTTTACATCACCAATGTAGTCCTCCGGTAATAATGCAGGTACACGTAATTCAATCTCGGTTTGCTTACCAAGGGTATCATGTAAACTTGGCTCTTTGCCTTCTTTCAACGCTTTTACAGCGGCCTCAAGCATTTCCATATATAAGGTAAATCCAACCGCGTTGATTTGACCTGACTGGCCATCGCCCAATAACTCACCCGCGCCGCGTATTTCTAAATCGTGGGTTGCCAGGGCAAAGCCGGCGCCTAATTGTTCTAGCGAAGCAATCGCTTCTAAGCGCTTAGTTGCGTCTTTGGTCATTCGCCTTGGATGCGGGGTAAGCAAATAGGCATACGCTTGATGATGCGAACGACCCACACGGCCGCGTAATTGGTGCAGTTGGGCGAGCCCTAAGTGATCGGCACGGTCAATAATGATAGTATTTGCGGTCGCTACATCAATGCCTGTTTCAATAATAGTAGAGCACACAAGTACGTTATAACGCTGGTGATAAAAGTCGTTCATCACGTTTTCAAGTTCGGTTTCGCGCATTTGCCCATGCCCAATTGCTATG
Source organism: Glaciecola sp. (assembly GCA_049650345.1). Lineage (GTDB taxonomy): Bacteria > Pseudomonadota > Gammaproteobacteria > Enterobacterales > Alteromonadaceae > Glaciecola. Next base: position 49,771 of record JBARZY010000140.1, read on the forward strand.
CGTGCTTCAGGCACTATTTCGGCAATGTCGGCAGCAGTTTGCTCAATTGTTTTTACTTCATTGTGCAAAAAGTACACTTGTCCACCGCGCAATATTTCGCGCATAATCGCTTCTCTTATGATTTCTTTGTTGCGTTGCTGCACAAAGGTTTTTACTGCGAGTCGCTTAGCTGGCGGTGTGGCAATAATAGATAAATCACGCATACCGCTTAGGGCCATGTTTAAGGTACGTGGTATGGGAGTGGCAGTCAGCGTAAGGATATCAACATCGGCGCGCAAGGCTTTAAAACGCTCTTTTTGACGCACACCAAAGCGGTGTTCTTCATCAATAATTACCAAGCCTAAATCGTGAAACTTCACGTCTTTTTGTATTAACTTGTGGGTGCCAACCACTATGTCTACATGGCCTGATGCAAGTTTTTCGAATACTTGCTTTTGATCCTTCGCCCCCACAAATCGAGAAACTACTTCAATACTAAATGGGAACTGTGAAAAACGGTTTTTGAAGTTTTCGTAGTGTTGTTGAGCAAGCAGGGTGGTGGGCACTAAAATAGCCACTTGTTTACCGTGTAACGCGCTGATAAACGCGGCGCGCATAGCGACTTCAGTTTTACCAAAGCCAACATCACCACATACCAATCGGTCCATGGCGTTTTTACCGCCCATGTCTTGTAACACTGCATTAATAGCGGTGGCTTGATCGGTGGTTTCGGTGTAGGCAAAACTATCAGCAAATTTTTCATATTCGTGCCAGTCAATCGGGTACGCAAAGCCAGGCTTAGCCGCACGTTTGGCGTAAATATCAAGTAAATGTGCAGCCACATCACGTACTTTTTCAGCCGCTTTTTGTTTCGCTTTTGACCATGTGTCGTTACCCAAGTGATGAAGCGGTGCATGTTCAGCCTCGCCGCCGCTGTATCGGCCGATTAAATGCAGCGACGATACCGGCACGTAAAGTTTTGCTTCTTTTGCATATTCAATGGTCAGGTACTCGGTAGTTACCCCGCCTGCATCTAAGGTTTGTAGGCCTAAAAATCGACCTACACCATGCTCTAAATGCACCACGGGCGAGCCCTCAGACAACTCTGCTAAGTTCCGAATAATTGCGCTTTCATCAATGCTGGTGCTTTTGGTGCGAGCTTTGCGCTTGCTTACCTTATGGCCAAGCAGTTGTTTTTCGGTCACCAGCAGTAGTGATGCTTTACCAGCGTTACAATCAAAGCTATCTTCTAATTGTCCAACACATATTGATACTTGGTGTTTTTGCTGAACAAAACCTTGTGCAAAGCCATCAACGGCCTTTGCCGTAATATCTGCTTTTTGTAATATGTTAATCAGGCTTTCTTTGTGTCCTGCCGACTCAGCCACAAATAACACCGGCTTTTTGTTTTCTTTTGCGCGCTTAATTTCTGCTTGAATTGCGGCATATGGGTTAGTCGCAAGGGTATCTATACCAATGTTCACAACAGCTTTGGCATCGAAGTTAACCACACTGCTTGATTTGTCCAGCGCTTGTTCACTAATTTTTGCACTTGGCCACGCTTTTAACGAGGTTTGTAGCTCTTGTTGGGTTATGAACAAGGCCTCAGGGGCTAATAGTGGACGAGCCAAGTTAAACTGATATTGTTCATGGCGATTGACCAAGTCACTCCAAAATTTATCACATTGGCTGACTAAGTTATCGCTGAATGTAAAAATGGCATCTTCGTGCAAGTAATCAAACAGGGTTGCGGTGGAGTCGAAAAATAGTGGTAAATAGTATTCAATGCCGCCGGGCATTGTGCCTTTGCTAACTTGATATAGCACCGATTCTTGGTGGTTATTACTGGCACTGTCAAATTGTTCTAAATATTGCGCTCTGAAACGCGTAATAGCTTCTTTGTCGGTCGGAAACTCGCGGGCAGGCAGTAACCTAATTTCGTCTACTTGGTCTAACGAGCGTTGAGTAGATGGGTCAAAGTAACGAATAGAGTCAACTTCGTCATCAAACAAGTCAATTCTGTACGGACTGTCGCTGCCCATAGGAAACAGATCAATAATGGAGCCGCGTACACTGAATTCGCTGTGTGACATTACTTGCCCTACATGCAAATAACCTGCTTTTTCTAAATTTCGTCTAAATTCAGTCGGATCAAGCTGTTGACCAGGTTTAAGGTACAACAAGTACTGCCCAACATATTCCACCGGCGCTAAACGCTGCAATAGGGTGTTTATAGGGACTAAAAATATACCGGCTTGTTTTTTACTTAACAAATACAGCGTTTCTAAGCGTTTGGATACAATGTCTTGGTGCGGTGAAAAGTGGTCATAGACCAGTGTTTCCCAATGCGGAAATAAATGGATAGACAAGCTGGGATCTTGCGCAAAAAAGCGAATTTCTTTTTCTAGTTGATAAGCTTGAGCGGTGTCGTCGGTGACCACAATCAAAGGACCGGTATGCGCTTGTGCCGCTTTGGCTATGGCTAAGGCTTGCGAAGAGCCAGCTAAGCCTGACCACTTAATGTGATCGGTTATTTTACGTTGCGATTTGGTTTTAGGTAAACGAGGTTCAATTAATGATGGCATATACTACGGGTATCTTATGGCTAAAACTGAGGAAACAAGCTGTTAAAAGCTTATTTGGGCGCATTACTATGCTGCTGACGAAGCGTTACGGTTTGCAAGTGAAGACTGGCCCTAACTAACAGCTCTTGGTCAGCCTCCCGAATATGCGTATACACATAATTAACGTGGTAACTGTCATCCACTTGGGTTTGTTCGATTGCTTCAGCGTAACAATAAATAGCCGCAGACTCAGATTCAAGAAATAGCTTAATAATGCGGGTTTGACCAATCTCTACAGCTTGCTTATGTTCAATTACCACACCGCCACCACCAAATTTAATGGCGTTTTCGCGGTACTGTTCTTGATCTTGTTGCTGCAATATATAAGACATCATTAAATCAATTTTCTTGGCCTGAAATTGCAAGTAGTCGACTAAGTCAGTGAGTTTTTCGCCTAACCCACGCAATGGCTTTAGGCTTTGCGATTGCACTTCTGCCATTTCGCCAGCAATCTTGAATGCATACGGCATGTTACTCTCAAATGTGTGCATGCTTTGTTGCGCAATATCCACACCGTTGTCAGGTGGAATAACATTGGCTCGAATAGGATGAGCAATTAAATAAAACTGCGTAAAACGCGTTTGTTTTTCTTCTGCAGATAACAAAGGGTTTTCCTTTTTCAAAGCTAAGTGGCTGTGCACGGTAGATATTATGCTAAATGATAGTAAACTTAGCGTTAAATAACAGCAACTTTTAGCTTGGTTTTCAAAATATATGGCTCTTTCTTCATTTATTGCGCTGCGATATTCGCAATCTGGCACTAAGCAAAGTTTTGTGGCGTTTATTAATCGATTTTCGATAATTGGGATCACTTTAGGGATTGCCGCGTTAATTATTGTGATTTCTGTGATGAATGGCTTAGAAGGGCAACTCAAAAAACGCATCTTAGGTATATTGCCACATGTGGTGATACAACAAGCAACGCCATTTGATTTTCCTGCATCGCTCGCTCACTACATTAAGGCACAAACACCGTACGCGCAGCAAGAAGTCATTGTTCAGTCAAAAAACAGCATCACTGGCTTATTGCTACAGGGTAGTCACCCGCGAAGCGCTGCACATTCAATTGTTGCCAACAATGTGGTGGCAGGCAATTGGCAAGCTTTATCAAGTGGCAGTTTCAATGTGGGCGTGAGCCGTATTTTGGCGAATCAACTTGGTGTAGGCTTAGGGCAACAATTGCGCTTAATTAGCACGCAAGCGAGTGTTTATTCACCCCTTGGTAGAATTCCCAGTCAACGCTTGGTAACTATAGCCGCACTGTTTGATCTCAATTCAGAAATGGATGACAAAGTTATTATGATGCACGTAGACGATATTGCGCGCTTATCTCGCACCTCGGTTGATAACGTACAAGCCCAGCGTTTATATTTACACGATGCATTTAACGATATTCACATTAGCCAATATTTAGATGAACAAAATATTGCGTATGAAACATGGCAAGAACGTCAGGGCCCACTTTTTGATGCGGTTAAAATGGAAAAAAACATGATGTCGCTGATGCTATTATTGGTCATCGCAGTGGCTTCATTTAATGTGGTTTCAGCCTTGGTGATGGTGGTTTCTGAGAAAAAGGCCGACATTGCTATTTTGCAAACTCAAGGTATGCAGCAGCGCCAAATTATGCAAATATTCCTGCTAAATGGTGTGTTTAATGGCTTAAAAGGGTGTTTATCGGGTTTAGTATTAGGCTTGTTAGGGTGTTGGCTAATTAACGATTTGTTGGCACTTATGGGCTCAAACCTTGCGTTTGGTGAAAATGGCGAGGGCTTACCGATAGATATTCGCTATTCTCAATTAGCCATTATAGTAGGGGTGGCCATGCTACTTTGCTTGCTTGCCAGTTGGTACCCAGCGTACAAAGCGCAAACAATTAAGCCCGCAAATAGCTTGCGCAGCGAATAATTGCTATTATTTGCGCTTGGCAAACCATTATTTTTATTATTCATTTAGGAGTGCAATGTGTCGAAGGTCTTTATTAATTCTGCATCGTTGTTAGAAGATTCATTCAGAGTAGCCGCTCAGGTATATGACAGCGGTTTTAGACCGGACTTTATTGTAGGTATTTGGCGAGGTGGTGCACCTATTGGAATTGCGGTACAAGAGTTCTTTGAATACAAGCAAGCTCCTACTGACCATATCGCGGTGCGTACCTCGTCTTACTATGGCATTAATCAACAGTCAAAAGAGATTAAAGTACACGGTTTACATTATTTGGTCGAAAACGCGAATGCCAACGATAAACTTTTGATTGTAGACGATGTATTTGATTCAGGGCGCAGTATTGAAGCGCTAATCAATCAAATACATTCGCTTATGCGACTCAATGCACCAAAAGACATGCGCATTGCAACGCCTTACTACAAGCCTAAAAACAACAAAACCGAGCAACAATTAATTCCCGATTATTTTGTTCACGAGTCGGAAGAATGGTTGGTGTTTCCACATGAACTGTCTGGCTTGACCAAAGAAGAAATTCTTGAAGGGAAGAGAGAACTAAGCGGTATTACCGACATCTTGCTAGGCAAAGGTTAGCGATACAGTGAATTGTTAAGGCCTCTTTGATGCAGAGGCCTAAGCTACTTTTATCTACTTACCCTCAATATAAAACTTGTCGTCGAAGGTATAGACCAAGTCGGGTTTGTACACAATTAGGCAAGTCATGCCAAATCCATTAAAAAAGGCCTCGGGAAATACCATTAGCCACGTCATATTAGTGTAATTATATGAAAGCACGTCCCAAGTGTACATGCCCTCCACATAAAAATATCCACTGAATAACAACATTTTTGCGGCAATGGTAATAGCGCCTGGGAAAAATGCGCATAAAAACAAATACACAAATAAGTTGCGCTCTACACGGTGAAATACCAGCATAAAAATACCGTATGTTATTGCTATTGGCAGTAACACGCCAAATATGCCATTAACCCCCAACATAGCCCATGATTCGTTACCAATAAGGGTAGCGCACATAAGCACAAAACTGGCGCTTATTATCGACCAGCGGAAACCCAATACAAGGGCAAGCATGGTAAGCCCTAGAAAATGAATAATTAAACCGTCGTATATGCTGACTCTAAATAGCCAAAGTACAAACACGAGGGTAGTAAAGCCAAAAATAATATGTTGGTGTTTTTTACTATTGATTATTGTACGGAAGTTGGTGCGTTTACACGTTAGCAAAACGAAGCTAATAAAAATGAGTAAACAGCTTATTTGTAAAAAAGTCACGAGATAAATGATAGCCTTGAGCAGAAGGCCGCCTACTGGCAACCAAAAATAATTTGATGATTGTAGCAAAGCCTCGGGTTTATGCACTAAAAGCGCTTAAATTTATCGAAAACGGGTGTCAACCTGCGTTACAATTCAGCGTCATTTTTACCTTAGTGCCAGTCGATTATATGCGGAGCAGTTTTTTAATATGTCTATTCCATTTCAGCATCAATTTCCTTATTTTAGTCACGATGCTAACAGGTCTGCGCAGACGCAACCAAACGCTCCCAAACGTATGGTGTATTTAGACAACGCCGCTACCACACAAAAGCATGAAAATGTATTAGCAGCCATGCATAGCTATCATGTTGATTACAACGCAAATGTGCACCGTGGCGGATATGCTATAGCGCAACAGGCCACTAATGCGTTTGAGGCGGCTAGGGCACGTATAGCAACATTTATTGGGGCCAATGACGCCAAAGAAGTGGTGTTTACTAGCGGCACGACTGAAGCCATAAATGTGATAGCGTCTGGTTTACAAGAGCGTATGCTAAGTGGCCGTGAAATACTGATTGGCGAGAGTGAGCATCACGCCAATATTGTGCCATGGCAAGCATTAGCAAAGCGCTTTGGGATGACAATAAAATGTTTGCCTTTAGCCAGCAATGGTGAGTTTACTCAAGATACTTTGAATTCATGGTGTGCACACATTACTTCAAACACAGCTATTTTGGCGATATCTCATGTATCCAATGTGCTGGGCAACATATATCCAGTTAAGGTGCTATGTGCACAAGCAGCACAACATCGTGCGATAAGTATTGTTGATGGTACGCAGGCGCCAGCGCATATTGATATTGATGTACAGCGTCTTAACTGCGACTTTTATTGCATCAGTGGTCACAAAATGTATGCCGCTAGTGGCATTGGCGTATTGTATGGTAAATATTCACAACTATGCGCTTTGCACCCCAGTAAGTTGGGCGGAGAAATGATCAGCCAAGTGAGCTGGCAGGAGAGCGAATATCAGTTGCCGCCAATGCGCTTTGAAGGTGGTACGCCCAATATTGCTGGGGCCATTAGCCTCGCGAAAGCGTGTGAATTTATTGATGCACATTTCACTGCTATAAATGAACATGAAAAAAAGCTATATGATGCTATATTAAAAGGCTTGCAAGGTATTTCTGGGCTCAGCTTGTTGGGCAATATGCAGTCATCTACGGGTATTTTGTCGTTTGTAGTTGAAGGCGTGCACGCACACGATATTGCCAGTGCCTTAGCACACTATAATATTGCGGTTAGGGCAGGCCATCATTGTGCTATGCCATTAATGAGCGCATTAGGTGTTGATGGTTGCGTAAGAGTATCTCTTGCTTGCTATAACACGCTTGATGATATTGCGTATTTTTTATCATCATTAAGCCAAGTACTTGGTGACATTACCGATACAGGTGAACCACATAATGAGGTTCACGCTAGCGATTGTAATAGTCAGCCGAGCGATATTCTCATTCGAGACTTTTCTGCGGCGTCTGACTGGAGCGCCAAGCACCGTCTATTGCTGCTATATAGCAAACAACTACCGGTGTTAGATAAAACGCTGAGAAACAGTAGCAGTGAGCTGCATGGGTGTGAGGCCTCGGTGTGGTTGCTAAAACACGCTAATGGTCAAATAAATGCATATTCCGACAGTAAAGTGGTGCGAGGCTTATTAGCAGTATTACTGATAAAAGCCAATGAGCGTCAGCAAAGCATGAACGCATCTGATTACCACAATTATTTAGTCCAATTGGGCTTGCCGCACTACTTTAGCGAAGGGCGACGAGATGGCATGGCAAGGGTGATATCAGCCCTAACTGCCTACTGAATTAGGTCTGTTGATGCTTGTTTTTAGCCTCAATCCATTGACTCATATATTTACTGCTTTGAAACTGTTGTTTAGATAATAACTGCTGTAAAAAACTGTTCTGCCGATGTGTAGTAAGCGCAGCATGGTGTTTGCTGAGACACTCAATGAACGCCTGTTGATTGCTATCATACGCATAATCGTGTTGCAGAATATTCTTGCCGTTTGTATTGGCTTGTTGCCAATCGGCCTCGTTATTATACAAATGCGCCGAGTGCGTGATAATTTCCGCTATGTTGTCGCACACTTTGCCTGCCCACGGTAAATGCGTAATCCCTTCACTGCCAATAGTGCTAGTTACCGACGGCGTATGACACTGCATGGCATCTAGAAACTTACCTTTAACACCTGCACCGAATGCAATAGGCGCAAGCATGACCCTTGCTTGATTAATCACATCAAATTGATCGTGGGCGTATCCATGAACAAAAAAGCGCAATGACTTATTTTCAAGTTGTTTGGCTTTTGGTGACAAGTAAGCGCCATATACATGACAAGCAATATTAGGGTGCTCAGATTTAAGTATTTGATACAGTTTTGGCCATATTTGCTCGCGCAATACTTTTGCTGCGTGGTAATTGGGGGCATGTTTAAAATTACCAATAAATACAAAGTCTTGTTTTTGCGTGTAACTTAGAACGCTAGGCTCAGCGGGGTTAATGATAAACGGCATGTGTGCAATTTGATGTTTGGGCACATTAAAAGTGTTGCGCAATAGTTGCTGTTCAAAGTGCGATAACACCAAGGTGACATCAGCCATATATATACAAGCTAATTCTCGAAGACTGATATCGTTGTACAAATAGTGTTGATGTGTTGTCTCGCAAATCGTTTCAGCAGCGGGTAATTCGTTGTTAATGCTCGTATGTTTAAGGTACTGATGGCGTGCATGCCTGAGCCCATGCAAATCTTCGGCATCAAGCACTAACATTGCATTTGGGCATGCTTGCTTTACGCGCCAAGCAAATTGTTCGTAGCTTAAAAAACGGTCAAAAATAACGATGTCAGGGCGCAATTCGCTTACACGTTTATCAAAGCTACTGTGATTCAGTTCTGCCTGAAAGGTAGTTACGCCAAGCTTTGCTAAGTCGACACTTTGGCCTGTGGGTTCAGCGGCACTGCAAAAAGTGACTCGCCATTGCTGCGCAAGACACGCGTTCACATAGCTTAAGATATTTTGTCCTGCAGCAGAGGATGTTGGTTCTGGCCACACAAAGCCTACAAATAAAACGTGCAAATAATTCGCCCTTTAAATACGTTAACCTTATATAAAATCACATGACTTAATGATAAATACATAAAAGATGTTAACCTTATGTAAATAGGGCACATGCCACATGGAGTTGATAACGTTGATAAATAACAATAAACAAAGTCTATCACAACATCAGGCGCACCACGTTATTTTAGGTGCGGGCTTAATAGGGTGTTATTTGGGCGGCGCCTTGCTGAATGCAAAGCAGAAAGTGAGCTTTGTGGCAAAGCCCGCTTTTAGTGACCAGCTTGAAAAGCAATTGCATATTACGGATTATCATAATAACCAATTTACCGCGCAGCCATCGCTTGACGTTATTCATCCAAATGATCTAGACAGACTCAGTTTTAATGCCGATATTTTATGGGTAACGGTAAAATGCTTGGCGCTTGATGCTGCCATTAGTGACATTGCCAAATGTATCACTTCAAAGACGCTGATTATTTGTTGCCAAAATGGCATTGCTAATCATGTGCATGTACAACAAGCTTTTGTTCACAACCATGTGATAAGAGCAATGGTACCGTTTAACGTTGTTAACGACGCAGCCGGGCATTTTCACAGGGGCTCCCAAGGTCACCTTACTTTAGAATGTACTAGCGCAACAGAAGACTCGGTAAAATGGTTAGCAAGGCAAATAGATCAAAAGCTGTTACCTACCGACACCACCTACAACATGACTGCACTGCAATGGGCAAAGTTACAACTGAACCTAGGAAATGCGGTAAATGCCTTGGCTAACATGCCGGTAAAGCAAATGCTAGAAACCAAAGTGTATCGCGTAGTCATTGCAAAAATGATGCTGGAATTATTGCAAGTATCAGAAAAAAAACAAATAAAGCTACCGAAAATAGCAAATTTGCCGAATAAATGGATACCAAAAATATTGTTATTGCCAAACTTCTTGTTCACGCGTGTTGCACAATCTATGTTAGCGGTAGATCCCACAGTGCGAACTAGTATGTGGTGGGATTTGCAAGCAGGCAAACAAACGGAAGTTGATTTTATTAATGCAAAAGTGGTGGATGTTGCCAAACAAATAGGCGTAGAAACCCCAATTAATAAACAAATAGTGGCGTTTATAAAGCAGGCTGAGCTGGGTGACAGCATAGATGAAGCAAGCTTTTATGAATGGGCATGCAAGGTAAGTAAAGACGGCTAATACAATATGATAATTTGCATTAAATGTGACTAGGAGTCTACCCATCGATATGAATGCAATTGAGTATGCACAAAAGGCAACCGAACTTTATACTGTTCCTGACACGGCGAACCAGCTTCGAAGATTGTTTGAACGAGATGATTCACACATGAGCGATATTGCACAAGTGGTGTCAGCAGATCCAGGCTTAGCGGTGCACTTACTGAAGTATGCCAATAGTCCTATTTTTCGTTTTGAACGCAAGATTGAGTCTTTAGAAAAAGCTATTCAGGTAATCGGCGTAAAATCGGTGTACGAATTTGCTTTAGTCTTTGGCATCACCAACATGATTACGCGCGACCACCAAAAGTACATAGATCTCAATAAATTTTGGCAGCAAAGCATACTATGCGGATTGTATGGCATGTATTTCGCCCGCAAAGTAAAAGAGCGCGATGTCTCGCGGATGTATACCAGTGGCCTACTGCACAATGTGGGTGAACTTGCCGTGCTTCGGGTAAGTCCAGCAGTTGCTCGGGACTGCAATCGGTTAAGCCCCAAAGGATTGCCAAAGCAATGTCAAGAAGAGGTGCTCGGGTTTTCGTATGCAGAGGTGTCGGCAGCTTTATTACAACGCTGGTTGATTCCAGATGCACTGGTATCTACAGTTGCCATGCAGCATCACGATGAAGCGCCGGCAGTAACGGTGGAGTCACAGATTGCGCAACTTGCTTACAATTTGGCCGTAATTGAAACTCATAAGGACTATTATAATGTAGACGAGCATTTACCAGAGTTTTTATACACTAGCTTACAACTCGATAAAGATATATTGCATGAAGCGATTGAAAACAATCGAGACGAATATGAATCCCTCTCGGCTATTTTTAAAATGCATGGTTAAATAAGCATCGTTATTAATCAAATACTGCAACGGTTTGACGGCTCAAAGCAATAACTTCACCATGAGCGTCCCAGATCGTTGCTTCGGTGTGTCCATAACCGTTGGCTGCTTGGCGTGTATCTGCTTTATATGCAAACCAATCGTTCGGCGCCAGAGCGCGGTGAGGATGAATGAATTCTAGATTCCATGACACCGTGCTAGCAGGAGCTGGCCATTTTAACATTTGCAACAATGTGGGTGGCCAGGTGTCAATTAAGCTAACAATGTGGGCATCAGTAACTTGTTGAGGCGGCTTTTTAAAACGCATCCAACCGTAATAGTGGCTGCATTTTTTACCAGTGAATGGTATTCCTCCTTCATCAAGTGCTAAATCAAAATGACGCAAAAACTTGGGCGTCACTTTTGGAATTTGCGGAATAAAGTTAGCCTTTTTTGGCACGTTTAAATGGTGTTTATCAGTATTCTCGACCACTATTTTTGATTGTCGGTGCTCACCGAAACAAAACTGACTCACTACACATATTTTACCGTCTTGACTTGCTCTGGCCTGAATTTGCGATACGTTTTTGCCTGCTCGAATAATTTCGACGGATATTGAAAAAGGTTGTTCAGCCATTAATGGGCCAACAAAGTTAGTCGACATAGACCGCAATACTCGTTCAGGATTGACATAAGGTTTTGCTGCTGCATATAAAATACCGGCAGATAACCCCCCATATACCGTTCTACCTTGAGACCAGTCTTTTGCAATTGTGATGCTGTCGTTGGGCTTGTCAATATGCAAGGCCGCTAATTGTAAGTAGTCATCAATTAACATGTATTTATTACCTTATCTGGTCGGAGTAGTGGCATTGTTGTTCAAACACACTGAATAATCAAGCGAATAAAGGGGTTGGCTAGTATTCATTTTACGTATATTTACAAATAATTTACATAAATTGGTGTTTATTTTACAAATGCTAGAAGGTGGTAAGAGTTAACATTTGTAAGGATATACTGTGAGTACAAATACCTTGAGTACATCAACTAATGAAGTGTCCGCTCCGTCGCCTGCGTATCGTCGATACGTGTTATTAGTTTTAACGCTGGTATATGCGTTTAATTTTATTGATCGCCAAATTATTGGTATTTTATCACCTTTTATTAAAGCCGACTTGGGCTTAGATGATGCCCAACTGGGCTGGCTAAAAGGTTTTGCGTTCGCATTACTATATACATTTGTAGGCATACCCATTGCATGGTTAGCCGACCGTTATAGCAGGGTGAATATTGTCGCAATATCGCTAACTGTGTGGAGTGGTTTTACCGCTTTGTCGGGCTTTGCCAGCAATTTTACTCAACTAGCTTTGGCACGAGTTGGCGTTGGCATTGGTGAAGCCGGCGGCAGCCCTCCCTCTCACTCAATGATTTCTGATTTGTACAAACCAACCGAACGCGCAAAAGCGCTGGCTATTTATTCTCTTGGCATACCTTTTGGTATTATGGCTGCGTATTTCGCCGCAGCGTTTTTTTTACAAGGTGGTCAAACTGATTGGCGAACGGTAATGATCGCTGTTGGTGTGCCCGGTGTGTTACTCGCAATACTGATGAAATTTACGATAAAAGAGCCAAACAGAACATTAGCACCCAGTGGTAATGTGGCTAGCATGAAGCTAAAAGATGCAGTGAAAACCCTGTTAAAAATCCCTACTTGGTGGGGAATGTGTTTAGGTATTTCTTTTGGTTCCTTTGGAAACTACGCTATTTCAACATGGATAATCGATTTTTACGTGCGTCTTCACAGCGACGTAAGTATTCAAAGTTTACTGATTGTTTTTGGTATCATAAACGGTACAGCGTATGCCTTGGGCGTATGGTTAGGAGGCGTTATTGCCGACAAATGGGGTAAAAGCGATCGCAGAGCTTATGCCTTGCTACCCACTTACGCAATGCTAATAGGCGTTCCGTGTTTTGTTGCGTCTTTGTATGTGGCCAGCCCTTGGGTATCAATTGCTTTGCTTACTGTATTGTTGTTTACCAGTGGGATGTATTTAGGTCCTTGCTTTGCCATTGCTCAAACACTTGCGCCAGTAAACGCACGAGCGATGTCAACGGCACTATTTTTCTTTGTACTGAATATAATTGCACTGGGTGGAGGCCCTACATTGGTAGGTATCGTTAGCAGTATGTATGCAGATACTATGGGCAATGGCGAAGCCTTACGTTTTTCTATGACCTTACTCGTTGTGCCTTATGCGCTTTCTATTCTTACGTTTTGGTGGTCATCTACGCGGATCAAGCAAGATTGGGCTGCAGCTGAACAGAGGCAAGCAGCGGCGTGATAAAACAAAAATAGGATGAGCGTTGTTCAACTGAACAACGCTACAAATTTATTTTTGGGTTGGCTTTGCTGTTGCTGCTGCAAAATGGCGAGTTCTTGTTCATTAGCATAATGACTGTCCCAATGAGCCAGTTTAGGTCGCATTAAAGCGAACCATAATGGCGGTAAAAGCGCTATTACTATCGTCGATATATACCCGCTAATCATTACTGGTGCTTCTTCCATTGGTGCGAGTTTCTCGAACGGCACTGCTCCCTTAGCGTGGTGATGAGAATGACGCGGTAAATTAAACATGGCCCAACAGCTTATCTTTTTATTCGAGTTCCACGAATGTTTTGGCTGAACTATTTGTTTTGGGTCACGCACTAATCCATAGTGCTCCATATAATTCACTACTTCTAAAAAGAATTTTGCAAACAAACCAATTAAGCTGACAAACAGAACAGCTTGTAGGCCCGCTAGTAAGCCACTTCCTAATAATATCACCGCGGTCATCATGCAACCACGTAGGTAGCGGTTATGCCAGCTTAATAAGGCTTGTTGCTTACGCTGCAAACGTTTGCTTTCAATTTTCCAAGCCGATCTGTTTGTGCCAATAACTGCTTTTATTACATGCACATACACGTTTCTACCGCGAGGGGCAGTGACCGGATCGTCGGCAGTGGCTACTTTCGCATGGTGATGATACACATGTTCGATAGAAAAATTGGCATCAAAGCTAGTCGCTAATAGCCAACGACCTATACATACATCTCTCTTATTACCGACACGATGCACTAATTCATGACCTACAACGGTAGCGATGCCACTTAACATTAATCCAGAAAATAATGCTGATAAGGCTAGCATAAAATAACCAGTGCTAGTTTTTGCTTCCACAAAATTGTAGCCAATTATGTTGGATAATGTCTGCATTATCTGCCAACTGCCGTCACTTACAAGCCATATGTTAATTAATAATAACATCATCACCATAGGTAAAGAGCTATAAAGAAGGGCATTGAGCAAAGCCTTATTGGTTAATTCAGGTTCACTTAAATCATCCCCTAACAAAGCGTCACCAATCACATAAATAGCTGAAAATAGCATAAAGCCTATTGCTATGTAATGACCCGCCAGAAGTAAACATAGCATGCCAATAATGGCCACTATGTAATAGTGAAAAAATTTCGCGTAATGCAAGATCTTGTGCAACATTTTGTCATCCTTTTATGAACGCAGTAGCGTTGTACTCAATATTTCTGCGTGAAAATTCGCATTACCGTTATATTGCGGACCTTTACAAGAATAGGTGAGAGTAAGAAAGGACATTTATGGGTCATTTATTGCCAAATGTCAGAATTAACCCTATATTAAATAGAATTAAGTGTAAAAAGTAGGGGAAAACATAATGCCTAATCAAGGGTTTTTACCTGTCTATTATTTGGGCCATTTTGTGCATGTTTTACGCGAGCATGCTTACCCTATAGATGCTTGGCTGCAACAGAAAGGCTTCAGCAGTGATTCAATTTACGATGCCAATACGCGTATAAAGGTAGACGACTTTGACTCGTTGTTAGCCAATGTATTGGTGCAAACTAATAGCACGCACATTGGCTTGACCCTCGGAAGGCGTCTACAACTTGCGCATCACGGTACCTTTGGTTTGGCTTTATTAAATTGTGAAAACCTGGCGCAAATGATTGAGTTTGTTAAACATTATCTTGCTATTAGAGTTCCGTTTATAGAATTAGCCACAAACGTCATTGACCAACAAGTCGTTGTGTTCGCCAAAGATACCCATTGGCAAGGGCACACACATCGTTTTGTGATTGAAGCAGTCACCGGCGCTATGTTTAACTTATTTCACGCGGTACAAAATAAAGTGCCGAGTTTGCATATTGATACCTTATTTTTTGATTATCCCGCGCCTGAATACGCGCAAAAATACGCCGTGTTTGATCCTGTTAAAGTGATTTTTAATCATGGCTACTGCGGGATGGCGTTTGACCAAGAATTACTTTACGTAAATATCCCCAATGTGGACAAATTAAGTTATTTACAAGCCCAAAAAGCATGCGCCGATGAATTAGCCATTCATATGCAATCACAAACCCTAAAGGCCCAATGTGAAAAATTGATGATGCAAATGGGCAATATAAAACTCACTTTACCTCAACTTGCCGACAAGCTTGGGATTAGTCAGCGTAGTTTACATCGGCAACTTGAACAACAAGGTAGCAGCTACAAACTTATCCTTGCTGAGCACCAGTCGTCACTCGCAAAAGAATATCTACTCGTACACCAATACAGCGTTACGCAAACAGCGCAAGCCTTAGGATTTGAGGATATGGGTAACTTTAGAAGGGCCTTTAAGCGTTGGTATAAATGTACCCCTAGCGAATTTAAACAACGACATATACAGGCTTCTGAGTAAACACGCTGGCGGTAATTTGAAAAGAAGGTTAGCTGCCTACCTTTTGTAGGCACTGTTTCTTATAGGGCATTAAGCATTTCGCGTGTAACTAATACCACGCCTTTTTCAGACACACGAAAACCGCGTAACTTATCTTGTTCGTGGTCAACACCAATAGTCATCCCATCGGGAATAATACATCCACGATCTAAAATGGCTTTTTCTACATGGCACTTTTGTCCTACTTCAACACCTGGTAATAACACCGAATCGTTGACTTCACTGAACGACATGACTTTAACATTCGAAAAGCAAATGCTTTGTCGTACTGTTGCACCAGAAATAATACAGCCGCCTGACACCAATGAGTTGAGGGCTTCCCCTCTACGATCGTCTCTTTCCCAAACGAACTTTGCGGGCGGAAGTTGTTCTTGAAATGTCCAAATAGGCCATTGTTTATCGTATAAGTTAAGCTCAGGAATAGGGGCAACAAGCTCCATATTTGCTTCCCAAAAACTGTCAAGTGTACCCACATCACGCCAATAGGAATCGTTTTTGGCACTCTTTTTAAAGTCAAATGCGCAAACTTTGTGGTTATCGATGATACTGGGGATAATATCTTTACCAAAATCGTGATCAGATGCTTCGTTTTTAGAATCTAACTCCAATTGTTGGAGCAAAAAATCGGTATCAAAAACATAGTTACCCATAGATGCTAAGCATGACTCTGGATCGTCATGAAGCGGAACAGGATCGCTCGGTTTTTCGATAAAACCGGTCACTTGATTGGTTTCATCAACGCCAATTACCCCGAAGGCGTTTCTGGCTTGTTCGATAGGCACTGACATACAGCTTACTGTCATTTTGGCGCCAGACTCTACATGCTGAGCCAACATTGGGCCATAATCCATTCGATAAATATGATCACCCGACAATATCATGACGTACTTGGGCAGCTCGGTTCTGATAATATCGATATTTTGATACACGGCATCTGCGGTACCTTGATACCAATCCTCAGAAAAACGCTGTGATGCTGGTAACACTTCTACCGACTCACCCAATTCCTTTTTAAAATGCCCCCAGCCTCTTACTAAATGCCGTATAAGTGAATGAGATTTATATTGCGTGAGAACGCCTATGTTGCGAATACCTGAATTAATACAATTTGATAGAGGGAAATCGATAATACGAAATTTGCCACCGAAATACAGGGCTGGCTTGGCCCGCCAGTTTGTTAATTCGTGTAGTCGTGAACCGCGACCACCGGCAAGAACCAATGCATAAGTATCGCGCGTTAAATTACTGATGTAACGATTGTTTACTTGTTCCATGGCATTAACCTATATTTATTATTTATGTTACTGAGAGGTTAATTCAATACTAGAGGATAAAACGCATCAGAGCAATGCAATCATTGCATAAGCATACCAAGGGAGCAATGAGCTGGTTTTTAGTCGGTGTTTGGCATGCACGTTGTTAGTCGCATGCCAAGCTCAATGAGCACTATCGTTATGCCTGTTTAGCGGTTAGTGCTACTCCGCTTTTCGCTTGATTAGGTCGGTTAAGTAATTGACTAATACTGTTGCCTATACCACTAAGCATAGGTAAATCAATACCGGTCTCTACCCCCATATTATTGAGCATGTATATCACATCTTCACTTGCTACATTTCCCGACGCACCAGCAGCATAAGGGCAGCCACCAAGACCTGCTACCGAACTGTCAAAAGTATTTATACCTTGTTGCAAACCCACTAAGATATTACTCAATGCTTGTCCATAAGTATCGTGACAGTGCAAGCCTAGGCGGCTTACGGGTAATTGCGATAATAATAAATTAAGTAATTGGTGCATTTTGTTCGCCGTCCCTACACCTATTGTGTCGCCTAAAGATACCTCATAACACCCCATTTCCAATAATGTGCTGCTAACGTCAAGTACCGCTTGTGGGTCAACGTCGCCTTCATAGGGGCAACCTAACACACACGATACATATCCACGCACAGGTATGTTGTGACCTTTAGCATGTGCAATGACCTCACTGAAGCGCTCAATGCTTTGCTCAATACTGCAGTTGATGTTTTTTTGTGAAAATGATTCAGATGCACTCGCAAATACAGCGACTGTTTGTGCCTTTGCCGTTATAGCGCCTTCAAGACCACGTAAATTGGGCGTTAGGGCGCTATAAATAATATTCGGCTTTCTTTCAATTTGTGACAACACCTGTTCAGAGTTAGCCATTTGCGGAACCCATTTAGGTGACACAAAACTACCTGCCTCAATATGTGAGAACCCACATTGTGACAGTGCATCAATTAACCCTACTTTTTGTGCCACGCTCAATGGCGTGCTCTCGTTTTGTAAACCATCTCGGGGGCCGACTTCAACAACATTAGCCGTTTTAGGCACGTCATTTAGCCAAGTTGAATTTACCATGTTCATCTCCAAATTACGGCTTATCGATGCCGCTCATGCTAATTAACACCGCGTTACCGTCTACTCTATCGCCTGCGTTCGCAAAACACTCGAGCACTTCTCCGTCAAAAGGCGCAATTAGGCTGTGTTCCATTTTCATGGCTTCGACAATTGCCAATACTTGGCCTTTAGTTACGGCGTCGGTAGGTGCCACCAGCATACTGACTAAATGTCCATTCATAGGCGCAACAATATCACCTGCTCCTAATGCATCACTTTGTGTGCCAAGATCAGGGTGTACCTTTTCTACCTGAATACAACCACTTGATGACAACAGCCACAGAGTATCTTTGGTTTCATAATATGAAAACGTTTGACGGGCATTTTCTGTGATAATAGTAATATTATTAACACCTTTTGTTACCGAAAATAGCTGTTCGGAATTGTCAACATTGATGCTGAACCGGTTAGCACCTTTGTGCTGTAACGTATGACTAAATGTATGGTTATTTATGCTAAATTGATAATCACTTACACAGTGGTGATTTAAACGAAAATCACTGAGTTCGTTGTAACTATCAGCGTTATCAGAAACCGCTAGCACGCCGAGTATTGCCAGGCGCGTTATTGAACTAATATTGTGATGTAACCCTTCATTAATTGCCTCGCTATGGCGTTCAATAAAGTCAGTAGTAAGCTCTGCATTTTCAAAGGCTTCTGAACTTGCCACACTGATTAAATATGGGATGTTGGTCGTCACTCCACAAATCATGTACTGCTCAAGACACCTGCGCAATAATGCTAATGCTTGCTGACGATTACTTGACCACACAATGAGTTTGGCAATCATAGGGTCGTAATAAATAGATACCTCGTCACCTGCCACAACCCCCGTATCAACCCTAATATTGCCGCTAGCAATGGGTTCTTGTAAATATGCGATGGTACCCGTTGAGGGCAAAAATTCATTACTTGGATCTTCAGCGTATATACGGGCCTCAAAAGCATGGCCATGCAAACTCAATTGTGCTTGAGTTTTAGGCAATGGCAAACCGTTGGCAACCGTAATCTGCCACTCGACTAAGTCTTCTTGGGTAACAAATTCTGTGACAGGGTGCTCAACCTGCAGGCGTGTATTCATTTCCATAAAATAGAATGCACCATCGGTATCGTACAAAAACTCAACGGTACCTGCACCGGTATAGTTTATTGCAAAGGCTGCTTTAAGTGCCGCTTCGCCCATTTTGTCTCTAATATCGCTAGGTAAATTAGGGGCAGGGGCTTCTTCAATGATTTTTTGATGGCGTCGCTGCAGCGAACAATCACGTTCAAATAAATACACACCATTATTATGCTTGTCGCAAAATATCTGAATCTCTATGTGGCGTGGCTCAGTCAGGTATTTTTCAATCAACATATGGTCATCACCAAAACTGTTCATTGATTCGCGTTTAGCACCTTCAAGAGCTGAGAAAAACTCAGATTCTTGCCATACTTGGCGCATGCCTTTACCACCGCCACCTGCAGCTGCTTTCAATAGTACTGGATACCCCATGGCATTGGCTTGCTGCAACAAAAAGTCTGGATCTTGATTATCACCGTGATAACCAGGCACTAAAGGAACCTGAGCTTGCTCCATAATAGATTTTGCTGCTGATTTAGACCCCATAGCACTGATAGATTCTGCACTTGGTCCAATAAAAATAATATCATGCTGATGACATTGTTTTGCAAACTCAGCATTTTCTGACAGAAACCCATAACCTGGGTGTATGGCATCAACATTCAAGGCTTTTGCATGTTGCAATATTAGGTCGGTGTTTAAGTAACTCTTAGCCGCACTTGCTTCACCTAAACATACTGCTTCATCGGCCATCAAAACGTGTTGAGCGTGCGCGTCAACCTCTGAATAAACGGCAACCGTGTTGATGCCTAAGCGCTTTGCTGTGCGAATAACACGACAGGCTATTTCGCCTCTATTGGCGATTAATATTTTATTAATCATGACTGGCTACCCACTTGGCGCTGCGTTTTTGCAAAAAGGCATTCAAACCTTCTTGGCCTTCTTCTGACACACGTGCTGCCGCAATAGATTGACTGGTACGCAACATCAAAGCAGTGTCGATAGGAGCATCTGCCACCTCATGAACTAGCTGTTTGGCGAGTGAGACTGCTTTGGGTCCATTTTTGAGTATATTCGACACGATGCCGTTGACTTCATTGTGCAAATCCTCCTCACTCACCACTTCGCTAATTAAACCAATGCGTCTGGCTCGACGCGCTGACACAAGCTCTGCAGTCATAAACAAACGTTTAGCATGGCGTTCGCCAATGGCTTTTATAACATAGGGTGAAATGGTAGAGGGCAACAAACCAAGCTTGACCTCGCTTAGGCAAAATTTGCTTAATTTGCTTGCAACGGCAATATCACAACATGCAATTAATCCTACCGCACCACCAAAGGCAGCACCTTGAACCTTAGCAATAGTGGGTTTAGGAAGATGATACAACCTGGCAAACATTTGCGCGAGGTTTTGCGCGTCGGCTAAATTTTCAGCTTCTGAATACGTCGCCATTTTTTTCATCCACTGTAAATCGGCACCCGCACTGAATGATTTGCCATTTGCTTGTAGCACCATGGCGCGAATATTATCGTCGTTTGCCACTCTGTCAAAACAATCAATAAGTTGATTGATAATGTCTTCGTTAAAGGCATTATGTACCTCAGGGCGGTTAAGCGTAACCGTAGCGGCGGCGTTATCTATTTCCAATGTGACGTAGCTCATAGCAGAACCTTCTTAAAATTTGTCATCATAATTACATTCTAAAAATACCAAACTTGGTATCTTCAATTGTTTGGTTGTTAGCGGCTTGCAAACATAAACTCAATATCTTTCTGGTGTCGGCCGGGTCAATGACGCCGTCGTCCCATAATCTTGCTGAGGCATAATAGGGGTGACCTTGCTGCTCATAAGTGGCAATCACAGGTTGCTTTATAGCGTCTATTTCAGCTTCGTTTAAGGTCTCACCATTGCGCTCAACTTGACTTAGTTTAACTTGCGCAAGCACACCGGCGGCTTGCTCACCACCCATGACCGATATTCTTGCATTTGGCCACATAAATAAGAAACGAGGATCATAAGCACGTCCGCACATGCCGTAGTTGCCGGCACCGAAACTGCCCCCAATAAGAATGGTAAACTTAGGTACTTTTGCACATGCTACTGCAGTCACCATCTTAGCGCCGTGTTTTGCTATACCGCCCGCTTCGTATTGCTTGCCCACCATAAACCCGGTGATATTTTGCAGAAACACTAGCGGAATATTACGTTGGCAGCATAGTTCGATAAAGTGCGCGCCTTTTTGTGCAGATTCAGCAAATAAAATACCGTTGTTACCCAAAATACCCACTTCAAAGCCATCGATTTTGGCAAACCCACATACCAATGTTTCGCCGTATAGTGCCTTAAATTCATGAAAATCACTGGCATCTATAACACGCGCTATCACTTCTCGCACGTCATAAGGTTTTTTACTGTCTTTGGGAATAACGCCGTATATTTCTTCAGCCTTGTATAACGGAGCGATACTCTCGCTGACTTGCAAACTGTTCACAGGTGCACGGTTTAATCTTGCAACGGCATCTCGGGCAATTTCAAGGGCATGGTGATCATTATTCGCAAGGTGATCAACAACGCCTGAAGTGCGACAATGCACATCACCGCCGCCAAGCTCTTCAGCGGTGACTACTTCACCCGTTGCGGCTTTTACCAGTGGCGGGCCACCTAAAAAGATGGTGCCTTGTTCACGAACAATAATCGACTCATCTGCCATGGCCGGTACATAAGCGCCACCCGCGGTACATGAGCCCATAACAACTGCGATTTGCGGAATATTAAGCGCCGACATATTAGCTTGGTTAAAGAAAATACGGCCAAAGTGCTCTTTATCGGGAAATACATCGTCTTGGCGCGGCAAGTTTGCGCCACCAGAATCGACTAAATAAATACAAGGAAGGTTGTTCTCAGCAGCAACCGTTTGCGCACGTAAGTGTTTTTTAACTGTTAAGGGATAATACGTACCACCTTTTACAGTAGCGTCATTGGCAACTACCATGCAGGTCACACCATTAATTTGTCCTATACCAGCAATTACACCTGCACAAGGCACATAGTCTTCATAAACGTCCCATGCGGCAAGTTGCGCCAGTTCTAAAAAGGGCGTGTTTTTGTCCAGAAGGGCTTCGATACGCTCACGTGGCAGTAACTTCCCTTTTGATTTATGGCGCTCACAGGCTTTTACTGAGCCGCCTTGCATGATTTTGGCAACGGTAGCGCGTAAATCATCGACTTGCGCTAGCATATGCGCTTTGTTTGCTGCAAACTCTTCGCTGGTAGTGTTTATCTTAGTTTGGATAGCGGGCACTTGGCTTTCCTTTTTACTGATCTATTTAGATTCGTTAAACAGCTCTCGGCCAATTAACATACGACGAATTTCAGATGTCCCTGCGCCAATTTCATATAACTTAGCGTCGCGCAACAAACGGCCTGTGGCGTACTCATTGATATACCCATTACCACCTAACAACTGAATAGCGTCTAACGCCATTTTTGTAGCAAGTTCGGCAGAATATAAGATGGCGCCTGCGGCATCTTTGCGGGTAGTTTCACCACGATCACACGAGCGCGCAACGGCATACACATAGGCTCTTGCAGCATTCATTTGCGTGTACATATCGGCTACCTTGCCTTGTACTAGTTGAAACTCACCAATAGATTGCCCAAATTGGGTACGGTCGTGTATATACGGAGCAACAATGTCCATGCATGCTTGCATAATGCCTAAAGGCCCGCCACTAAGGACTAAGCGCTCATAATCTAAACCACTCATTAGTACTTTAACGCCACCACCAACATGCCCCAATATATTTTCTTCTGGTACTACTGCGTCTTCAAACACTAACTCACAGGTGTTTGAAGAGCGCATGCCCAATTTGTCGAGTTTCTGTGCCTGACTAAAGCCTGGGGTGCCTTTTTCAACAATGAACGCGGTGATACCTTTTGAGCCAGCAGCAGTATCTGTTTTGGCATAAATAATAAAGGTGTGGGCGTCGGGACCATTGGTGATCCACATTTTGTTGCCATTTAAAACGTAGTTACTACCTTGTTTGTCAGCGCGTAACTTCATGCTAACCACATCAGAGCCTGCGTTCGGTTCACTCATGGCAAGCGCGCCAATGTGCTCGCCGCTCACAAGTTGTGGCAAGTACTTTTCTTTTTGCGCTTGGTTGCCGTTTTTAAACAATTGATTAACGCACAAATTTGAATGGGCACCATAACTTAAGCCAATGCCTGCTGACGCCCTGCTTATTTCTTCCATGGCAACTGTATGTGCAAGATAACCCATATTAGAGCCACCAAACTCCTCGCTAACAGTAACACCCAATAAACCCATGTCGCCCAATTGAGGCCATAGTTGGTTGGGAAAATTGTTATCTTCATCAGCTTTTTGGGCCAATGGACTGATTTCTTTTTGTGCAAAGTTGTATACGTGCTCGCGCAGCATATCAATGTCTTCACCAAGACCAAAATTAAGCGTCGGGTAGGGCGCCGTAATCATACAATACCTCTTTTAATGTCGTTAAGTTCTTCTTCACAGCGCAACTCCACTTCATCTAATTCATTCATTAACATTTGAATGTCGTGCAGTTGTTGCGCTAATAATGCTCGCTTTGTTTTTGTTAGTTTAAGCATTGTTTCTAGTTGAGCGGCAGAATTTGGGTTGGTATCGTAAAGCGAAAATAAACGTTTTATTTCTGCTAACGAAAAGCCCAAGCGTTTACCGCGCAGTATTAATTTAAGTCTCACCTTGTCTTTTTGATGATAAATACGTGATTGTCCTTGTCGCTCAGGTTCTAGTAGTTCTTGCTCTTCATAGAACCGGATTGAACGAGGCGTAATATCAAAATGTTTGGCTAATTCGCCAATGCTATAGGTGGTAAATGGCATATTTGTTACTTAATAATTAACACTATGTGATAATAATGCACTTTACGTTTACGTAAAGTCAAGTTAACGTAAACGTAAAGTCGCAATTAGTTTGATGTTTAGGTATAAGAAAGCGAATTATTTGTGACAACCTCAAAGGCATTAAACGGTATAGGATGAAAATGATGAGTGAGACAATTGTAATAGTGAGTGCAAAACGAACCCCCATGGGAAGCTTTATGGGCGGCCTGTCACCTTTGAGTGCCCCTGAATTGGGCACTCATGCTATAAACGCCGCTTTAGATGGCGTTGATGCCAATCAAGTAGAAGAGGTGATAATGGGTTGTGTGTTGCCTGCTGGTTTGGGCCAAGCACCCGCGCGTCAAGCTGCTTTAGGCGCAAATTTACCATTAACAGCAGGTGCCACAACCATAAATAAAGTGTGTGGGTCAGGCATGAAAGCAATTATGCTAGCGCATGATTTGATTAAGGCAGGCAGTGTTAACGCAGTGGTTGCTGGAGGAATGGAAAGCATGAGCAACGCGCCCTACATCTTGCCTAAAGCACGCAGTGGCTATCGTATGGGACACGGTCAAATGCTTGACCATATGATGTTAGACGGCCTTGAAAATGCATATGACGGTAAAGCAATGGGCTGTTTTGCTCAAGATACCGCCGATGTAGAGGGTATTACCCGTGAGGCAATGGATGAATTTGCGGTAGCATCGCTTAATAAAGCACAGCAGGCCATTAATACAGGCTTATTCAGTAATGAAATTTCGCCAATAACTATCCAAGGAAGAAAAGGCGACATCACTATAAGTGACGATGAAGGGCCGGGGAATGCGCGGATTGACAAAATTCCTAACTTACGTCCCGCATTTAAAAAAGATGGCACAGTGACTGCTGCAAATTCTAGCTCTATTTCAGATGGTGGTGCAGCGTTATTCATTACTACACTATCGAAAGCACAAGCAATGGGCTTGTCGCCTTTGGCAAAAATTGTGGGCCATAGTACCCATGCGATGGCACCTGAATCATTCACAATTGCACCAGTAGGGGCGGTTGAAAAATTACTGAAGAAGATAGGCTGGCAGACGCAAGATGTCGATCTATTTGAAATCAATGAAGCGTTTGCAATGGTAACAATGTTGGCAATTGATAAACTCAAATTGGACGCGAACAAAGTCAATATAAATGGCGGTGCTTGTGCCTTGGGTCATCCTATTGGGGCATCGGGCGCACGTATTGTTGTAAGTTTGTTACATGCACTGAAAAACAATAATTTGCAAAAGGGTGTTGCATCGTTGTGCATTGGTGGTGGTGAGGCTACGGCTTTGGCCGTAGAAATGCTGTAATAAATGCATAAACAACGAGGCCACACAATAATAGTGTGGCCTCAACATTCTTTACGTTAAAAGTACTGGCTATACAATAGGATCATACAACCAGTTACCATCCTCTAAGATTACCCGACATCTTGGGCACTCTCTCTGGCCACGCCAGGCACGCTTGTTTAATTTCACAGTAACACCAGGAAATAATTCTTTATTTGCAATAACACGCGCTTGTACTTCATATTGATCACGTTTTACCTGCATTTCTTCTTGTGCGGACTGTAACCAGTTAAGCAAAACCCGCTCAGTTTGTAGCTCGTCGTGGAGTGTGTCTAATTTGTCGCGAAGATTAGCGGGAATATGCTTACTCTTGAAAGCTGCTACTTTAATTTCATGGTTAGCGTTCTTATTAGAGAGTACTTTAAACAGGTCCGTTAAGGCTTCAAGGCGATCTACAATGAGATTATATCCGTCACTGAAATCAATCGTTAACACACTTCCCGACACAGCTCCCACACTACCGGCAACTACCGACTTATAACAACTTATTGTACTAGCAAACAAATTTCCCATAGGTTTGTCTATACTACCCACAGTAACACTGCCACGACATTTGACTTTTGAATAGGCAAGTTGTTTTGCAACATGTACATCGGCACCTGCTATTATATCTAATCCCTGTCCGTGTTGTACAAAAATGCTGCCATTGGCAATTAATTGGCAGTCTTCTGTATTCATTTTGCCAGTGGCGCCTTGGGTAATAATAATATCGCCACCAGCTCTTATAACCGCAGATTCAACGAAGCCATTAATAGTAATATCACCATCGGCATGCACTTTCATGTTTTCCGTGACGTCACCGTTAACTATTACTGCACCATCGTATTTAATATTACCGGTACCTACATTTACCCCTTTAGTGGTATAGGTGTCATCAACAGACATCCGTTCGTTTTCAAACTTTGGTTGCCCTGCTACCGTTGCAATAATTGTATTCTCGTCTTTCGGAGATTGTTTGGTGTTATTGCCCAGTTTGATATCTTTCCATTTACCACGACTTGGCTTTATTTTTTTATTGCTGACTGTATAGCCCAATCGCCCCTTGCCAGGCGCTACTCGGCGAGCTACAGCTTGATTAACTTTGACCGATAGAATATCGCCTAAATCACGCATGTCGACTTTGTCACTGCCAGATTCTTTTGGCGCAAGTACTCGGTCAAGTGCATTGGGGATTAACGGTTTTAAGTAAGAATCTTTTCCTTTTTTAGGAGGTAAGCCTCTTGCGACAATGTCAGAATTCTCCTTGCCAGGATCTGCGTCAGCGGCGATTTGTATTAAATTACGGATACGTTTCTTACTGATCCCGCGAACCACATTATGCTTTTTTAATTCGTTCAAAATTGTGGTAACACTGGGAATATCACCACCGCTAGGGGTTTCAATTTTTAATGTTGCCGACATATGGTCTGCCGCAACCTCAACGATAATGTCGGCATCTTTAATTTTACCAATGGATTGCGTAATTGGTGTCATAAGTTGCTCGTTAGCGGCTGCGTTAACAGCGTCGCTTAACATTAACAAGCTATTATCTGAAATATGAAAATGAGCGAAATCGGTAGTTGCTACATATTCTAAAAATGCATCTCTATCTAATCTTCCACCAAACACTAAGGGGTCAATGGTGGCGAATAATTGGCTGCTATCCGAATTTGCATTTAAAGACACACCTTTCATACAACAAATTTCTCCAAAGATTGTAAGAACATATACTATCCATCACTGTTTTACCTAAACTTGAGTTGCACAATACCAGAAACATATCATCTGATAAACTAGAGAATTAATCAGCGCTGACTACTTAATAAATGCGGTGCAAAGTACTAGTAAATCGAGGTGTACACCCATTTGTCGTTTTCCCTTATTACGCTTCCTTTCGCAAACTCTTTTTGTACTCGCCATGATGAGTTGCGTAATTTAACGGTGACACCAGGATACAAAGTATGCCCAATATTAATTGTCGCATTTTTCTCATAGTTTTGGGTTCGAGTACGTATTTCTTCCATGTTCAGCCTCAGCCAGTTAAGAAACACGCGTTCTAGTTCAAGTTCCTCATTTAATTTGTCGACTTGCGCTTTAAACTTAGATTTTGGTTTTTTGTTGTTTATTTGAGAAACTTTAATTTCATGGTCTGCATTTTTTGTTGATAACTCTTTGAACATACTCAGCATTGAGTCTAACTTGTTGCTCAGCATCTCATAACCTTGTGAAAAGTCTAAGTTTAGCTCGCTACCTGATACCGCACCAACATGACCTGCGCTAAGGCCGCCGAAGCATTTGATGGTGCTGGCGAATACTTTTCCATTGGGGGTTGGAAGGCGTCCAACCGTTACTTTACCTCTACAAATAACGTTTGAATAGGCGAGTTGTTTTGCAATAGTTAAATCAACGCCTGTGTCTATATCTAAACCTTGACCGTGTTCAAGGTAAAGTGAACCTTTGGCAATCAGTTGGCAATCTGTTTCGTTCATTTTACCTGATGCGCCCTGAGTAATAATGATATCGCCACCAGCTTCAACGCGGGCTGACTCAACAAAGCCGTTAATGGTAATATCGCCATCAGATTGTATGAGCATTTTTTCTGCTACGTCACCGTTAACGATAATCGACCCTGAATACTTAATATTACCAGTTGCCACATTAACGCCTTTTGTCACTAATACATCATCCACTGAAATTTTATTATTCATAAACTTCGGTAGGCCATCTATTTCTGCCAATACCGTATTTTCGTGAGAATCTGGAATATAAACGTTCTTTCCCATTCTTATCTTCTTCCAAGCGCCAGGAGTCGCTTCCAGAATTTCATTGGTTACAGTAAACCCTGTTCGACCGGGAGTTGGCGCTATGCGTTTTGCTACAATATCGTTCGCATTAACGCATAAAATATCGCCAAACTCACGCATGTCGACTTTACCGTTTTCGATAGTCTGTGGGGTAAGGATACGTTCATAGACGTTTGGCAACATGGGTTTAAGATAAGAGTTTTTACCCGCCTTTGCAGGCAAGCCTTTGGCTATAACCGCTGAACAAACCAGTCCAGGTTTTGCTTGATTGGCCTCGTTTAACAATGTTTGCACGCGTTTTTGACTAATACCTCTATGTACCTCTTGCTCATTTAACAAAGAAATCGTTTCACTTAGATTGGGTGTGTAGCCACTATAGGCAGCGGTAATAACTAATTCAGCATGCATTTTATCAGCAGTAATAATAACATCGAGCTCAGCGTCTTTGGTTTCACCAATAATAAAGTCTATTGGATCCATATTATTGTTACTTAATCGAGTGGTTAAAAGCGCGCAAGCATCAAGTACGTCATTGTCATTAATTTTATAATTTGCATAAGCTGATTTTTGCACAGCATTAATGAGCACTTTCGCATCAACTGTGCCAGTAATTAACAAGGGCTCAAAAACAACAAACAGTACTGAGCCGTTTTTATGGGTTTTAAATTCAATGCCGCTGCTCAATGTATACCTCTACTATACTGTTAGGGCATGATATTGACTGTCAGGCCCCTGAAATATGTTGTCCATACTGTTGCAATGATTTCAACAGCTGCATGGTTTTGGGCACGTTCGCGTGCTCCGCCATTAATCTTTCTACTTCACCAAAATATTCGCGTAGCGACAAACATTCTTTTTTGTGGTCAAGGGTAAAACGGTCTTGTAAATGACGCTGCCAAGCATGTAACTCATGCTCTTCAAGGGTCTGCGTAAAATTACGAGCACGATACCGAAACAAGCGTTGATTAATTGCGTTATCATTAAAGGCCCCCTGATACACAACCAGTTGTTCTGGTTCGCTAAGCCTGACTTTCTCCATCAACTGCATATCGGCAGGCTGTGGGAATTCAGTAGCATAAAGTGCGTCGTCGATGTTAGTTATGTTGCTGTTGTTGTGCTGTTGAGTGAACGCTTCACTAACAAGGTTGATGAGAGATGAGTCAACCTTAAGTTTTTGGTAATTAGCTTTTGCGGCGTTTATGTCAATGCTAAGTTGCTGTGCACGCTCTGCTGAAAGCGTGTTAAGAGGTGCGATAAACGGGCATTTGTTGGTGGCAATGGTAAAAAATATAGGCTTTGATTGCGCGCTGGCTTTTGTGTAAATAAGCGTTTTAAGCTGTTCGCTATCAGTGTTTCGCAGCATCTCTATATTGCTATTTACATCTATACAAATAATGGCATTGTTGTTGTTAGGATGTCTGCAAATTGGCATCACTATCGCACAACAACCGTTCTCAGCACTAATAAATGAACTGATATGCACTAACAACGTGGATTGAAACTGCGCGAGTAATTGTTCCACTTTTTGTTTGCGGCGTAACTGCCAAAAATAATCAAATAGCTTGGGTTGATGCTGCTTAACTAATTTAGCTATTGCAATAGTGGCATATACATCAGACAAGGCATCATGAGCTGATTCATGACTAATATTGTTCTCGACGGTTAGGCGGTCAAGTTTAAAGCAGGGTTTGCCATCTTCATAAAGCGGCCAATTAATGCCTTCTGGCCTAAGTGCGTATGCTGCTCGCACTAAATCAATGATATCCCAGCGACTATTGTTGTGCTTGTATTCACGCTCGTATACCGGAAACAAGTTTCTGTAAAACAAATGTCGCGTGACTTCTTCATCAAACCGCATGCTATTGTAGCCTGCAACGCATGTATTGTGTTTAGACATTTGCTCGTATATTCGCTGCGCAAATAAAGGCTCAGATAATCCTTTATGTACGCTCAAAGAAGGGCTTATACCGGTAATCATGCAGGCTTGAGGATGCGGTAAATAGTCATGTGGAATGGTACACATCCAATTTATAGGCACATAATCCTCTAATATATTGAGATGCTCGTCTGTTCTAACAGCGGCGAACTGCACTGGAAAATCCACGCTAGGGTTTACTCCCCACGTTTCAAAGTCGTGCCATAAAATGCTTGCAGGTTGTTCTTTATTCATACTCGTTAATATTCACCTTTCTATAGCGTAAATACTATCACACAAGCTGAGTATTAAAGTGGTTGGAGGGAATATTTTACTGCTAGCATGGTAAAATTCATTCTCGCAAGTTGTCAGTATGCGGCGCCATTTTTATGTGTGCTTTAACAATATTTTAGTCTAACTGTGTACAAAATAGTTATTAATTGGCTTATTTCTTATGTTTTGCATACTAAATTTATTCAAAATTTATCAATAAAAACAAAAGACTAAATATTTTCGGAAACGTAAGTGCTTTACTTTTATATATATTCCTAATGACCTTGAATGCTGGCGTTTTAAGACTAATTTTGAATGCTTAGTTGATGTCAATAATTTGACGCAAGCAAGGAGACTAAACATATCAAGTGATTGTGTTTTACAAGTATCAAAAAGTTATTAAAATAAGTTCTTAATATACTTTTGATTATATACTATTGCCCTAATTTACCCGTAATATTAGCAAAAAAAGAGGGAAGTTATTATGCGAGAATCAATCGGTCCAAATACGTTTTCTGGTTTGAATGACGCGCCATTAGCCACAAATAGTTCGACCGCTGGTGTGGTAGCGCCATTTTTCTCAATGCGCAAGTTAAGATTAATATTCAATGAGTTAAACGGTACTGAAGAATTTGAATTTACAACCTTTGATGACTTTAAACATCAAGTGTTAAACTCAGTAGCGCCACAATTAGAGCTAAACAAGTGGCAAGCGATTGCGGCAAGGCGATAAGGAAGCGGTTTTTTGTTTTACCTTAATGGACTTTACATACAAATCCTCTTATTCTGTCGCTAGGGAATTAGCGATAGAATAAGGCGGCAACGTGGCACACATTACTCGTATTTTACTCACTGGCATATTTGCTAGCTTGTTGTTGGTTGGCTTGCTACCGCCAGCAATGTCAAAGAACAGCGCGCAATCACCAATAGCGATAGCTATTCATGGCGGTGCCGGCACTATCCTGAAAGAAAACCTCACACAAGAACAAGAGAAAGCCTATCAACAAGCATTGAGCGAATCTTTAGATATTGGCTATAAAAAACTGATTGCGGGTGCAGACGGTATTGATGCAGTTACCGCCGCTATTATACATATGGAAAACTCACCGCTGTTTAACGCGGGCATTGGTGCGGTGTATACGTTTGATGGTAATCATGAATTAGACGCTTCTATTATGCACGGCGCCAAAAAACGCGCTGGAGCAGTAGCGAGTATTACTACGGTAAAAAATCCAATCTTAGCCGCTGCCCTAGTGTTGCGCCAGTCGCCCCATGTAATGCTAACAGGTAAAGGCGCCGAGCAATACAGTGCTATAAATAATTTGGCGTTGGTCAAAAACTCGTACTTTAATACTCAATTTAGATATAAGGCTTTGTTAAAAGCAAAAAATCGAATTGCCAAAGCTAATAATTATTCACAATCTCTCTCGGTAAAAGACCTTATTGCTTTTCAAGATGAAAAATTTGGCACTGTTGGGGCGGTTGTGATAGATGCTAGCGGTAACCTTGTTGCAGGTACATCCACTGGAGGAATGACCGCAAAGCGCTATGGTAGAATAGGGGATTCGCCTATTATTGGCGCTGGTACTTATGCTGACAACAACTCGTGTGCGGTGTCTGCAACGGGGCATGGTGAATACTTTATTCGTCACACTGTTGCAGCCGACATTTGTGCACGGGTGAAATACCAACAAGTATCGCTCAACGAGGCTGCAAATGAAGTTATGTTTAAGGTGTTAAACAAAGATGCAGGCAGTGGCGGCGTTATTGCTATTGATAATAAGGGCAACATTGCCATGGTGTTTAACACGCCAGGCATGTACAGAGGCAGTATTGCCATAGATGGCACAAAAACGGTTGCTATATACAAAGACGAATAGGTGACATGATTCAAGCAAGTAAATTTGACGTAAGTAAATGCATGTTGAAAGACCAGTTTCGACTGCGAAAAAAATACCACAATACTCTAAAGTTAACAGACACACAAAAAAAGCAGGCGCAGTTAGATAATCTTCAAGAGCAAGTTGAAAGCTCAACGGCTTTGCTGCGAGCACGTAGCGACATTCAGTTGAATATTGAATACCCAGACCTACCCGTATCAGATAAAAAAGATGATATTAAAGCACTCATTGATGCGAATCAGGTAGTGATCATTGCTGGCGAAACCGGCTCGGGTAAAACCACGCAAATACCCAAAATGTGCTTGGAGCTTGGTCGCGGAAGAAGCGGCATGATAGGACATACGCAGCCGCGCAGATTGGCTGCTCGCAGTGTTGCCAATCGTATTGCAGAAGAGTTACACACTAACATCGGTGAAACAGTCGGCTTTAAGGTGAGGTTTTCAGACCAAGTGTCTGATAATAGTTTGGTCAAACTGCTCACCGACGGTATGTTATTGGCCGAAATGCAGACCGACCGGTTTTTAAACCAATACGACACTATTATTATTGATGAAGCGCATGAGCGTAGCTTAAATATCGATTTTTTGTTGGGTTATCTCAAACGAATTTTGCCGAAACGCCCTGATTTAAAAGTGATCATTACGTCGGCGACTATTGATCCACAACGATTTTCTAAACACTTTAATGATGCACCGATTATTGAGGTAAGTGGTAGAAGTTACCCTGTAGAAGTGCGCTATCGCGATTTTATAGAAGAAGGCACTGCACAAGATCAAACAGAATCAATTGCACTGGCGGTTGATGAATTATTTGCCCATGCTAAAGGCGATGTATTGGTCTTTTTAAGTGGTGAACGCGAAATACGCGAAACGCAACAGGCGCTGCAAAAGAAAGCGTATAAGGGCACTGAGGTAATACCGCTGTATGCTAGATTGTCGGCTGCTGATCAACAAAAAATATTTCATCCAAGAGGTGGGCGCAGAATAGTATTGGCAACCAATGTGGCCGAAACCTCGCTAACAGTGCCAGGTATTAAATATGTGATTGATACGGGCGTGGTGCGTATGTCGCGTTATAGTCATCGCCTAAAAGTCCAGCGATTGCCCATTGAACCCATATCACAAGCTTCTGCACAACAACGCGCAGGGCGTTGCGGGAGAACATCTAGCGGCATATGTATTCGTCTTTATTCCGAACAAGATTTTTTGTCTCGCGAAGAGTTTACAGATCCTGAAATCACGCGCACGCATTTAAGCAGTGTTATTTTGCAAATGTTGTCGCTCGGTTTAGGAGAAATTAGCCAGTTCGATTTTATTCAGCCACCGCAAGACAAGTTCATTAAAGACGGTGTTCGCTTATTGCAAGATTTACAAGCCGTTACCAGTAAACAAGGTAGATTGCTTTTAACTAGCATTGGTCGCAATATGGCAAAGTTGCCCCTTGATCCTAAGTATGCGCGTATGCTGATAGCGGCAGGAGAGCAAGATTGTGTATATGAAGTCCAAGTGATCACCGCCGGCTTAAGTGTACAAGATCCCAGAGAGCGTCCCCATGACAAACAACAAAAAGCCGATGCAGCCCATGAACTTTTTGTAGATAAACAATCTGATTTAATTAGCTTATTGAACCTGTTCCAGAACTTCAAGCAGCAACAACAAGCGCTAACACAAAACCAATTGCGAAAATGGTGTACTCGGCATTTTATTCATTATCAGCGCATGCGCGAATGGCAAGACATAGTGCATCAGGTTAAACATGTTTTAGTATCGGCAGGATTACGTTTAAATAGCACTGAAGCCAGCTACGAAAATATCCACCAAGCGATGGCAGTGGGGCTGTTATCGCAAATTGGTATGAAAGATAACAATCGCCAATATTTGGGTGCCCGAAACAGTCAGTTTAAAATATTTCCTGGCTCTAGCGTGTTTGCGCAGCAGCCAAAATGGATAATGGCAGCTGAGCTGGTAGAAACCTCTCAACTGTATGCGCGTCAAGTAGCGAGAATTGACGTGCAATGGCTAGAGCATATTGCTGGACATCTCATAAAGAAAAACTATGTCGAGCCACATTGGAGCAAAAAGCGAGGCACGGTAATGGCCTATATGAATGCTTTGCTATTTGGCCTACCAATTGTTAATAGAAGGCTAGTTAATTATTCAAAAATCAACCCAGAAACCGCGCAAGGTTTGTTTATTCGTCACGCGCTTGTAGAGCATGATACAAAACTCAACTATGCGTTCTTGCGAGCTAATCAAGCCCTAGTTAGCGACATAGAGTTGCTAGAGAAAAAGTCTAGACGTAGAGATATTCTGGTTGATGAAGAAGAGCTAGTCGCGTTTTATGAGCAGCGCTTACCTCCAGACGTTTGTTGCGAAAGTAGCTTTAAGAAATGGTGGCAGCACACCGCTAACAAACAGCCTGACTTGCTCAACTTTGAAACAGAGCAATTGCTTAAACGTGATGCCAGTGATGTAACGAAAACAGATTTCCCAGATATGTGGCAACAAAATCATTTGTTGTTGCCGATTACTTATGAGTTTGAACCAAACAAAAATTACGATGGCGTATGTATTAATGTGCCGTTGACACAACTTAATCAACTGCAAAATAGCGGCTTCGATTGGTTGGTGCCAGGTATGCGTCATGAACTTGTGGTGGCGTTGATTAAAACTTTGCCAAAGCGTTTAAGACGCAACTTTGTGCCGGCACCCGATTATGCAACAGCGTGTATGCAAGACTTGTCTATGTTCGACAAAAAGGGCAACACCTTGAGCATACTCGATGCGCTGGCCAGTAAGCTGTTTAGAATGTCTGGCATAAAATTGGGAGCAGAAGATTTTGAGCCAGAGGCCTTAGCTTCTCATCTGCAATGTAATTTTGCAGTAATTGACAATGATGGGAAAACGGTTTCAATCAGTAAATCGTTAAGTGAACTTAAGCAAGAGTTAGAACACAAAATGACGGCAACCATAGAGCAAGTTGCCACTGACGATATAGAACAAGTTGATATACAAACATTCACTGTTGATGAAATACCAAAAATTTATACTAAGCGGCAGAACGGTTTTGAGGTAAAAGCGTTTCCGGCATTATCGCTGAACAATAAGCAGGTTAATATCAGTCTATTTACATCGCTAGAACAGGCTGAAAGCGCTCACCGCTTGGCGATTATTCAACTGATAAAGATTAATGTGCCATCGCCGGTAAAATTTTTACAAGAGAAATTGCCTAACAAAGCCAAGCTCAGTTTGTACTTTAATCCTTTTGGGCAAATAAAGTTATTGATTGATGACATTATTAATGCAGCAATAGAGGCCATTTTGCTAAATCAATTTAATACCGTCGATATTCGTGAACAGGCGATATACGATCAGGCAATATTAAAAGTAAGAGAAAATCTAAATGACAAAGCGCTGCATATTGCGACCCAAGTAGAGAGTGGGTTAGCAATAGCAAATAAAGTTCAGAAACATTGCAAGGGCAGTATCGCCTTTAATATGGTGAATAATATTAGCCATATTAAGCAACATCTTGATAGCTTAGTATATAAAGGTTTTGTCTTTTCAATTGGCGAAAATAAACTCGTAAATTGGAATCGCTATCTAAAAGGCTTGTTAAATAGATGTGAAAAATTAAAGGTCGATCCTAATCGCGATAGACTTAACCAATTAGAGGTAGATAAAGCCGTGAATGCCTATTTGGAAAGCAAGCAGATTAGTGAAAAATTACTGCAAGATACTGCTGTTTTCGATGAAGTTGAGGATATGATCGAAGAATTTAGGATTAGCTTGTTTGCTCAGCAGTTAGGGACGCAGTACCCAATATCATACAAGCGAATTGTAAATAAATTGAACGATATATCAAACAACGGTTGACACCGATAATCACAAACAATATAACAGTACTAGTAATAATTAAGTATTCATAATTGTAAGAGTCTAAATAGGAGTTACTCATGCTGGCATATGACGACAAGCGAAATTTTTACCGAATGATGGTCAATTCGCCTTGCCAAGTTAAAATGGTTGATAAACCTTCTTCACCCGCAATGTCGGCGGTTTGTCGCGATATCAGTGCTACTGGTATGTCGCTAGAGTTAGAATCAGCGCCACTGGAAATGGGTATTTTGCTAGAAATCGTCATTGACTCTAACAATGACCAAATCCCGTCCTTGGTTGCTAAAGCAAAAGTTGTAAGAAGTGACGAGCAATCACAGGACACCCGTTTGGTTGGTGTTGAAATTAGCGAAATGAACTAATTAATACGTGTTCGCGTTTGGCGCATTAACAATGCTGGCAGGGGGGCTAATTCTGCGTGAATTCCTGCCAACAATTTTAGCGAAACTGTCGCTCGAGTAAGTGTTAAACCGAACTGGATTTAATACACACTAATCCTTTCAAATAATGACCTTCTGGAAAACTAGAGGCCGTCATATGATCTTTGTCTTGGTTAAGGCGCTCTATTATATTTAAGCTTACGTTCGCATCAAGAGCGGCGTCTGCTATTACCTTGTTAAACAAATCACTGCCCATTAAACCTGAACAACTAAACGTGATCAAAATACCGTTGTCGTTCAGGAGTTCGCATGCCAAACGATTAATGTCTTTATATCCCCGTGCGGCTCGTACAATGTGGCGTTTGTTTTCGATAAATTTAGGCGGATCCATAATAATGACATCAAATTTCTCGCCGGTTTTTTGATAGTCACGTAATTGTTCAAACACATCTGCTTTTACATGCGACACTTTTGCTTGTTCGTTTGCATCAAAGTTAAGCGCCATATTCTGCCGGCCATTGTCTAAGGCGTTTTGTGAAACATCCAAATTAGTAACCGATTGAGCTTTGTTTAACATTGCGTATAAAGCAAACGTACCGGTATAGCTGAAACAATTGAGTACTTTTTTGTTTTCACAATAGCGACCGGCAATGTGCCGATTAGTGCGTTGATCTAAATAAAACCCGGTTTTGTGACCATTAATTAAATCTACATTAATCTTAACGCCATTTTCTTCAATGATAACGTTTGCGGGTAGGGTACCAACGTGAGTTTCTACCAGTAACGGCAAGCCCTCTTTTTTGCGCACGTCTACATCGCTTCGCTCGTGAATACAGTTGTTTGGGTAAATACCTTGTAGCGCCTGAATAATTTTTTGACGATGTTTTTCAGGGCCTGCGCTGAGTAACTGTATGACTACAACATTTGCATATACATCAATAGTAATGCCGGGTAAGCCGTCGGACTCTCCGGCAACCAAGCGATAAGCATTTGTAAGATGATTTTCGATTAACCCCTGGCGTTTTTTATATGCTTTGAGTATGCGGTTTTTAAAAAAGTTATTGTCAATAACAGTATTTTGATTAAACGTCCATACACGAGCTCGTATTTGTGACTCGGGTGAATACGCCGCCTTAGCTAACCATTTACCGTCACTGCTAATAATATCAACAGTGGCCCCCAGTTTAGGCTTGCCAACTTCTTCAGCTATTGCACCGTCAAAAATCCATGGATGCTTACGAAGCAATGATTTCTCTCTCTCAGGATGCAGAATTAATTTGAAGCTCATTCGGTAAATCCTGTGTCTTGTTGTAAATCGCTACCTGATGCCGCATTGCGGGCAAGGTCATCTACCGCTTCATTTTGAACGTTACCGTTGTGAGCTTTTACCCAATGCCAGTTAACATGATGTTTTGCACATTCAGCGTCTAACTGCTTCCATAAATCTGCATTTTTTACAGGGGCTTTGTTACTGGTACGCCAGCCATTTTTCTTCCAATTTACAATCCATTGATTGATGCCATTTTTGACGTATTGGCTGTCGGTGTATATATCAACTTCGCATTGCTCTTTTAATAGTGACAATGCTTTAATCGGGGCTAATAATTCCATACGGTTATTGGTCGTGTGCACATAACCTTGGCTAATTTCTTTACTTGCGTTATTAAAGCTTAATATCGCCCCGTACCCTCCGGGTCCTGGGTTTCCGAGGCATGAGCCATCGGTATAAATGGTTACTTTTTTAGTCATAGTGATACTGTGGTGAAAAGTTTAAAATCGGGTAGGCATAAAATCAATTCACAAGTATACTAGCGGGCCGAGTAATTGAAAGCGAAAAGAATAATAAGTAATGCGTCAAATTGTACTTGATACCGAAACTACCGGCATAGATCCCAAGCAAGGCCATCGAATTATTGAGATTGGTTGTGTTGAATTGGTCAACCGTAAACTCACCGGTAATACCTTCCATGTGTATATCAACCCGCAACGCGAAGTAGAACAAGAAGCCATAGAAGTACATGGTATTACCAATGAATTTCTTGCTGACAAACCCCTTTTTACGCAGGTTGTTGATGATTTCATTGACTTTATTAAAGGTGCCGAATTAATTATCCACAATGCGCCCTTCGATGTTGGGTTTATGGACCACGAGTTTGCCTTGTGTCGGCGCAAGCTACCAAAAACTGAAGATATATGTACAGTTCTTGATACCTTGGTAATGGCTAGGCGAATGCGTCCAGGTCAAAAAAATAGCTTGGATGCCTTGTGTAAGTTTTATCATGTTGATAATAGCCATCGAACTTATCACGGCGCATTACTTGACTCTGAAATACTTTCTGAAGTTTATCTTTATATGACTGGCGGTCAAACTAAACTGTCGTTAGCGTCGGTGGATGAGGAGTCTAGCGATGATGGTTTCGAAACAGCTAAGAAATTTAATCGTAGCCCGACCTTAAAGATTATACGGGCAAGTGCCGATGATATAGCCAAAGAACAGTCTATATTTGGCGGATAGTGAATTCGACGTATTTATTTCATGCTACGTACATTAATACTAATGCACGTAGCATTTACAAAAGTATGCAAACACAGGTGGTATTGTTTTACTTACTAGCAATCACTGCTTTAGTGTTGTGCTTTTCTTCTATGGCTGCCGCTCAAGGCCCTGTTGACAAAGCAACAGGCAAAGTGGTTCCCATTGGTACTGCCTATCAAAATAGTATCAAACTGCTTAATAATCGCTTTCGGGTAGATAGCGATGTATCAGAAGTGACCCTTATATTTTTTCGAGAGTATGGCTCTGCACCAGTAGTGCTTGTGCGCCCCGATGGCAGTAAATTATTTCTCGAAAATGATGCCAACGACGACTCTTATGAATGGTACGAAACCGATACCTATGACATGATCGCTCTTTACAATCCAATGCCTGGTCCATGGCAGGCAGTGGGGCAAATATTGCCTGAAAGTAGGGTGATGGTAATAGCGGGCATTACCCTAAATGCAGATCCTATTCCCTATGTGGTATTTTCAGGCGAAACCCTTAAACAAACTGCTTTACTTGAAAATGCGGGTGAACAAGTTGATTTATCTCAGTTTAGAGATGTGGTGTCACTTTCGATTGATTTTGTGAGTACCAATAACCCTAGTTATCCTAACTTTGGTCTGGGTTCGCGCACGGTTGCGAGATTTGAAGATAACGGTGTGGGCTTTGATGAGGAAGACGGTGATGGAGTATTCACTGGGCAGTTTAATTTAGCAATTACCGAAGGTGAGTGGCGACCCATATTTACGGTAAGAACGCCGTTATTCTCGCGCGAACAAATGAACGACAATGTGGTGTTATTACCCAATCCAGTTATCCTCTCCCATACTGAAAAACACAATGAAGATGGTGACCACCTTTTAACAATTGATGTTAACAGAGAGCACGTCCAGGCGAGTAGTTTGTTAGTTGATGGCACCGTTAGGCACCCAAATGGTGAGGTGGTTAGGTTTTCAGTTACTGAGGTATCCGACAAGCCAAAACTCATTGAGATTATTAATACTGATTACGGTATTTACAAAATTAATATGACCGTATTTGCTACCACCGTGAGCGGCAGAGACATAGTACTATCGGTGCCAGAATACTCTTTTGTTACTGAAGCACCTCCTATTGAGGTAATACCGGCAGATGAAGAAGATGTTGCATCAGACGAGATAATTGAAGAGGCATTACCGCCGCCAGAAGAGTCTATGTCAACGCTTACCATCGTTATCATTATCAATGTGATTATTTTGATATTTGGGGTGGTGGGTTTAGTGTTATTAGTCGATAAACGCAACAAGCCTAACAATCACATATCACTTAAGCTATGGCGTAAACTGCAGCAAATAGACATTAAAAAAATAAAGCTTCCATCATTCAAAAAATCGAAGCCTTCAGATGAGCCAAGTACGTAAACTTGCTTTGTTTGCTTGAAAAGTAGGCAACAAAACAAAACATTGCAAAAAGCAGTTGACTAGTAAAGGCTGTCACCGTATTATCTGCGCCGCAATGAAGGACCGGCATCAATGTTATTTACATTAAGTGCTTGTTATCGTTGTATTGTTTTAAAAGTTGTGTGGAGTGGTAGTTCAGTTGGTTAGAATACCGGCCTGTCACGCCGGGGGTCGCGGGTTCGAGTCCCGTCCACTCCGCCATTTCTTGTTACATCATTTCGCTAATTTATTCTTTCGAAAATATCCCCTAACAGTTAC
Organism: Glaciecola sp.; assembly: GCA_049650345.1. GTDB lineage: Bacteria > Pseudomonadota > Gammaproteobacteria > Enterobacterales > Alteromonadaceae > Glaciecola. The sequence goes on from JBARZY010000140.1 coordinate 90,706, forward strand.
ACTTGCAGTTGGTTTCTTTTTTATAGTTTTTTTATGTCAAACATAGTGTTATCGGGCATTGATATTTGTCAGTCTTATACCGATGCTAACCATCAAGTAGATGTTCTTAATAATGTCAATGTTGACGTGTATGCAGGACAAACCCTCGCAATTTTAGGCGCATCGGGCTCTGGAAAAAGTACGCTGCTGCATATATTAGGTACGCTTGACAAACCTAAGCAGGGCAAGGTCATATTTAACGGCCAAGATTTACTTGCTATGTCGGTTTCTCAGCAAGCCAAGTTTAGAAATACAGAGCTTGGATTTGTGTATCAGTTTCATCATTTATTACCAGAATTTACTGCCCTTGAGAACGTGGCCATGCCCCAGTTAATAGCAGGGGTCAAAAAATCTGTGGCACATAGCAAAGCGAGTGAACTGTTGCAGCGAGTCGGTTTGTCACATCGTGTAAACCATAAGCCTAATCAGTTGTCAGGTGGTGAGCGTCAGCGCGTTGCTATTGCACGCGCTATGATCAACAGCCCGAGTATTATTTTGGCAGATGAACCCACCGGTAACCTAGACAGTGAGTCGAGCAGTGAAATACTGTCGCTTATACACGATATTAACCAACACGATAATACTAGCTTTGTCATAGTTACCCATGACCATGATCTTGCGAATCAAATGCACCGCACCTTGACCTTAAATAAGGGGCAATTTGAGTCATTACAAAGTGGCGTTCGTCAGCATGATGGAGAGACTGCCTCGTGAAGCTAATTCCTGGCTATGTTTCTGCAGTTGCAAGTCGTTTCAGACGCTCTAAACAACAAGATGCATACATTAGCTTTGTGTCTGGCTCTTCTACAGCAGGGATTGGATTGGGATGTGCGGTACTTATATTGTTATTGTCGGTTATGAACGGCTTCGAGCACGAACTGCGTACCAATCTACTCAAAGCCGTGCCCCATGCTGAAATTTTTGCCATTGATAACACCGGAATAGTACCGCGTGCAGCGTTTTTATCACAACTAAGTGGCGACCCCCGTATTAGTCAGGTGTTTACTTTAAACAAAGCAACGGGCTTATTGCAGATGGGCACCAAGATGAAGGCGGTTGCTTCTGTATTGGGGGTAGGTGAGGCATACTTTGCTAATAAATTTGATGATGCTATGCAATTTAATCGCTTGCAAGAAACGCCAAACGGTATTGTGTTAGGGCGCAAAATTATGCGCGAACAAAATATTAGTATTGGCGATAATATTCAGCTTCTATTGCCTTCAGCATCACAAGATTTGACATTTTCAGCACCTACTATTGCATGGGTTGAAGTAGTGGGCGAAATTAGCGTAGGCGGTGAATTAGACAACCAATTGGGCCTGGTTAATCAAGCTTTCCTTGCCAGTTTGTTAAATCTTGACAAAAAAGTCACGCATATTGAAATAGTGCTCCACGATCCTTTCAATGCATATGAAGTGGTGCGTCAATACGGTTACGATTTTGATCAAGCAGCTTATATGTCTGATTGGACTCGCACAAATGGTCATCTTTACGATGACATACAATTGATTAGAACGGTGGTATACATTGTACTTGCGCTGGTTATTGCTGTAGCAAGTTTTAACATTGTCTCGGCATTGGTGATGTCGGTAAAAGAACGAAGTAAAGAAATTGCCATTTTGAAAACCATTGGTGCACAAAATAGCAGCATAGCTTTAATTTTTATTTTGAAAGGCTTATATCATGGGGTAAAAGGGGCGTTTATTGGTACATTGATAGGTGTGCTTTTGGCCGTGTATCTAGCCGATATTATAAGTGGTATCGAGTATGTCTTTTCAACTCAGCTAATAGCCTCAGATATATACTTTACCAGTACTATTCCGTCTAAGTTAGCATGGGTTGATGTATTGGTAACACTGGCAATTGTATTAGTAATATCAATTGCCTCAACCCTATATCCGGCAATAAAAGCAGCGCGAATTGCTCCGGCTGCTAATTTACACTAAATATCGCGATTGTTATAAATCGACTCGTCTAAGGCGTTTTCGCTTTTTGCTACGATGCATGCAACAGTGCAATCGCCGGTAACGTTAACTACGGTTCGGGTCATGTCTAATAGTCGGTCTATACCAATGATTAACGCAATGCCTTCAACCGGTAAATTCACTTGTTGTAAGACCATGGCTAACATTATCAAACCCACACCCGGTACACCGGCAGTACCAACTGACGCTAAAGTGGCAGTTAGGACGACCATTATCAAATCGCTGGTAGATAAATCGACACCGTAGACTTGAGCAATAAACACCGTTGCAACACCTTGCATGATTGCTGTGCCGTCCATGTTTATAGTGGCGCCTAGGGGGATTGTAAATGATGCTACAGAACGATCAACGCCCATTTTGTTGCGAGCGGTAGCCATAGTGATAGGCAAAGTGGCGCTACTGCTTGATGAACTGAAGGCGAAAATAGCCGTGTCTTTCATTTTATAGAATAAGGTGACAGGGTTAAGCTTTGCCAACGTTGCAAGCAACACTGGGAAAGTAATGAGGGCATGCATGATCAGTAATAAAAACACCAGAATGAAGTATTGGAGTATATTTCCAAATGCATTGATGTCGACAGTAGCAGCCAGTTTTGCCATTAAGAAAAACACACCGTATGGCGCTAAGTTCATAATGATCACTACCACTTTCATTATGACTTCATTTAAAGCTTCAAAGCCGGCGCGTACTTTTTCGCCTTGTTCTTTAGCCATACTAATAGCCACACCCACTAGCAATGAAAACACAATAATTTGCAGCATGTTACCTTCGGCCATGGCCGCAATTGGGTTGGAAGGGAACATGTTAATAATAACTTGGGCAAGGCCGGGGGCCTCTTTCGCCGCAAATTGTGCTTCAGTAGGTATTGTAAAGCCTTCGCCTGGTTGAATGATTAACGCCATCACCAAAGCGAAAGAGACGGCAATAAAGGTGGTGAGTAGATACAGCGCTAGCGACTTTCCGCCTAAACGGCCTAATTTACTTGGGTCGGACAAACTGCTTACGCCGCACACCAGAGATACAAACACTAGGGGGACAACCAGCATTTTAAGAGAGTTGACAAATATTTTGCCGCCCACCTCAAACACACCTTGTACAAAAAAGCCCTGAAATGAGAAATGTATACCTAATAATGAAAATGTAAAATCGCCCGTGTCGTCAAACGACATTTGTATTAAAGCGCCTATCACGATTCCGGCTAGCATGCCGATAAGGATACGTAATGTTAAATTTGATTTTGCAACTGCGTTGGACATACCAAGACCTATTGTTATTGGTTATTAGTCTGAATACCTAAGGTTAACAAGTATAACGTAATTTCTATACCGTTTTATACAATATGTTATCAGGTTAGTAGGCATTGCGAAGACTACTTTTGAACGAATAGGTAAATAAATGAAAACCACCCGATTATTAATTTTATTTCTCGCCAGCATGATATTTGTGGTTTCTTGTGGTGGTGGCAGTGAGTCTCTTACGCGCGAGGTAGAAGTTGATCCCGCAGATGAAGCCGACTCTGGCGAAACAGAAACATCTCAATCTTTAGCACTTACTTTATTAGACGCATCTGCAGTTGCTACCACGCAAGTAGCAGATGGCGCACCGCTAACCGTGCAAGCAGTGCTAACGAATAGTGCAGGTGCGGCAATCGCGAACGAGGTAGTTACTTTTGTGCTAAGCACGCCTCAGTTAGCGAACTTTTCAAACGACACTGCAACTGCATTAACTGACGCTAATGGCATCGCCAGCTTGCAATTAACGGTGGGCGAGTTATCTGGCAGCGGCACCATCACCGCAAGTGTTGAAAGCGCAGATGCGGTCACTATTGGTTTTACCAGCAGTGGAGCGCAACAAGCAATTCCTGTTTCTGTAAACCTATTTGCAAGCACCGAACAACTCGCTTCAAGCGGCGGTGATCAAATAGAATTGATTGCGGTTGTAAAAAATGAACAAAACATTTTGCTACCAAACATACCAGTATCGTTTGAGGCTGACCAAGATGCCTCACTTATAATTATTGATTCAGAAACCCGAGATGATGGCACCGCAAGAGCAACGCTAACCACCGACAACAACAAACAAAACCGAGCGATAACAGTAACGGCAAATACATCGTCGTTATCAGGATTAGTGCGGGTATATGTGGTGGGTACAGAGGTGAATATAAATGGCGCAAATTCAGTAATTATAAATGATTCTACGCCAATTACGATTTTGTTGGCTGACTCTGATGGGACCGGTATTGCTAATCAGACTGTTAATTTGAGTGTAGGTGTGGGCTCATTTAATGGTGTTGGCTCTGACATATCTGTTGTCACAGGTGCAAACGGTCAAGTTACCGTTAATTATGAAGCAAGCCAAAGTGGAAGTTACATAATTGAAGCAACATCGTTAGGTCTGACTGAAGAATTCGATATACAAGTTCAGGAAGATGATTTTAGCTTTTCTGATTTACCAAGCGGTATTGTTGAAGTCGATCAAGATTATGATATTACCCTAAAATGGTTCAAAGACAACAACGCCTTCGCTGGGGGTGATATTACGGTTACTACATCGCGAGGTGAAATTAGCGTGGGCGGCGACAATACGGTCAACACCGTTACAACTGATGCCAATGGTTTAGCTACTATTACCATTAATAGCCTGTTTGCTGGGCCTGCATCCATCTCAGCAGTGGGTGAAGATGATGATGAAAAAAAGGTAACAGCGCGTGCACAAATTAACTTTGTATCAAAATCGGTAGACAGCGTATTTGTGGATGCTACTCCGGATATAATTGGCCCTGAGGGCCAAACAGCAACAATAACCGCAGCGCTTCGCGATGCGAGAGGTAACTTAGTACAAGGTGAACCGGTTAATTTTAGGCTGGTAGCCGATTCTTCTGGAGGCAGTATATCGCCTAATACCGTACTCACTGATAGCAATGGGATTGCGTCAACGGTATACACATCAAATGCCGTCAGTTCCGACAATGGTGTGGTAATTGGTGCCGAAAGCGGAGGCGTAAGCGGCACCACTGAGCTTACAGTAGGTGATCGTGCATTTGATATTGTACTGGGCACGGGTAACGATTTAATTGACGAAGATAATACTAGCTTCATAAAAGAATTCAGTGTGTTCGTTACCGACGCTTCCGGCCGCCCTGTAAGCGATGCATCTTTGACGGCTGCGGTTATTCCGACCTCTACGGCAGCCTACAGAAAGGGTTTTTGGACCTGGGATGATGTACTAGGCGCTCATGTTGCCACGGTAACGGTGGTATGCTTATCGGAAGATGTAGACAAAGACGGTATATTGGATACAGGTGAGGATACTAACGTAGACGGTATGTTAACCCCTGGCAATGTGGCTACTGTTAACTTTAAAGATAACATTATGCGCACTGATGATTTTGGACAGGCGATAGTGCAAGTGAGATACCCCCAGCAAAATGGTTTTTGGTCATCGGTTAAATTAACCGTGTCGGGACAATCTGCTGGGACGGAATCGAACGCAAGTCAATCGTTTGTACTGCCTGTTTCTAGCGACGATATAGTCGACGAGGCAAATCCACCGCCTGGCAGTCCGTTTGGCACTAGCGGAAGTTGCAGTGATACAGACTAAATAAAAAAGCCCATCAAATGGGCTTTTTTTATTCTTGTATGATCCAATGTAAGCGCAAAGTTAAGGCTGCTGAAAAGGATACACAGAGCCCAAATGCATAATTTGAGTTAGCTCATCTAGGGCGGTGCGAGACTCATTTAACAGCATGGCGTCAGCTAAATCATCTGCGCACAAACGGTCGCGATAATGTTTTTCAACCCATTGAGTAAGTTTTGCGAACAACACATCATTCATAATGGCGTTCGGATTAACGGCTTTTTGCTGTGCGTCATTCATCACCACACGCAATCGCAAGCATGCGGGGCCACCGCCATTTTGCATACTTTGTTTTACGTCAAAAAATTTGACTTCAGAAATAGGGTTGCTGTCTGTCATCAGTGATTTTAGATACTGATTTACCGCATTGTTTTCTTCACAATCGGTTGGGGCAATAATCACCATGTCACCCGATGGTAGGTTAATAAGCTGGGTGTTGAATAAATAACTTTTTACTGCATCTTGAATAGGCACTGCATGGGTAGGCACTTCAATAAAATGAAAGTTATCACTGCCAAAACTGGTGAGTATGTCAGTGCGCATTTGTGCGGTGTTTAAAAACGCTTGCTCGTGGTAAAACAATACGTTCTTGTTACCAACTGCGATAACGTCGTTATGAAATACGCCCTGATCGATAACGTCAGGATTTTGCTGTGCATATACGGTTTTATTGTCGTCTAATTGGTGTAAACGCGCCACTGCTTGGCTAGCCTCAAAGGTTTGCCTTGCAGGGAATGTTTTAGGCGCAGGATATCTGTCGTTAAAAGCATGTTTGCCATATACAAAAAACTCAACACCATGATCACCGTACTCGCTACAAAAACGGGTATGATTAGCCGCGCCTTCATCGCCAAAGTGATCATTTTCAGGCAAATGCTGATGATGTTCAAAATGTGCGTTATCAGCAAAGATTGCTTTTAATATGTTACCGGTAACCGTAGGTTCTATTGAACGGTGAAATTTGTTAGTTAAGTTAGCGGGTGTGAAATGCAGTTTGTTGTCCCGTGTATCAGCGCTAGGAGACACTGTAGCCGCATTAGCAGTCCACATTGAAGACGCTGAGCAACACGCTAAAAATATGGCTGGAGCTTGCTTGTATGCTGTTTGTAGAACTTGTGCATCGGTACCGGTAAACCCTAAACGGCGCAAGCTATACACATCGGGACGCTCCTGTGGTGCCAGTACACCTTGAAGCATTCCTATATCAGCCAAGGCTTTCATTTTCCCCAAACCTTGCAAAGCAGCTTGTTTAGGATTACTCACAGCATTGGCATTTGATTTTGACGCAACATTGCCAAATGATAGCCCCGCGTAATTATGGGTTGGCCCAACCAGGCCATCAAAATTTGCTTCTATTGTATTCATACTTTACCCTTGCGCCCGTTATTTTGCATGTATACTGCTAGTTTTGCATGTTTATATAACAGTGCAATATCGCAGTAGTGAATAAATATTAAGTGGTTAAGTATACTGACTTAAGTAGGCTTGCCAATTATTTTTTATGAAAAACATAATAAAAACAAAGGCTTTTAGTATTAACTAATAGATAGTTATATAGAACAGCTTGTTTTCTATTCACTTTACAGATATATCTTTAAATAGGAAATGTGATTAACTGGGCGTTAAATAATAACGTCAACTTTAGCAAATCGTTATTTTTACAAGGTTTTTAAATTTAAATGGGCAAATCACTCGTTATTGTAGAGTCTCCTGCAAAAGCTAAAACGATAAATAAATATTTAGGCAATGATTTTGTTGTGAAATCGAGTGTGGGACACATTCGTGACCTTCCCACAAAGTCATTGGGCTTAATTGAACCTAAAAAATCAGCCAAAGAACTGAAAGATTGGGACGAACAAGACAAGCTTGCATATTTAAAGCAACATGAGTACCGAAAACTGGTTGATAGAATGGGGGTTGATCCTCATCAAAACTGGCATGCGCATTACCAAATATTGCAAGGCAAAGAAAAAGTCGTTAACGAGCTAAAAAAACTAGCAAAGCAAGCTGACACTATCTATCTCGCAACCGATTTGGATAGAGAGGGTGAGGCCATCGCATGGCATTTACAAGAACTTCTCAATGCCAAAGGTAAAGAGTTTAAACGAGTGGTGTTTAACGAAATTACCAAAACTGCTATTCAAGATGCTTTCTCAAAGCCCAGCGAAGTGAACATCAATAGAGTAAACGCACAGCAAGCAAGACGCTTCCTAGACCGTGTGGTAGGTTTTATGTTGTCTCCACTGCTCTGGAAGAAAGTGGCTCGAGGCTTGTCAGCAGGGCGTGTACAGTCAGTTGCTGTGCGCTTAGTGGTTGAGCGTGAACGTGAAATCAAGGCGTTTGTGCCAGAAGAGTTTTGGGATATTCATACTGATTTGGCGACAAAAGCAGCGACTGCTGAACCTATTCGTATGCTGGTCAACAAACAAAATGACAAGGCTTTCAAGCCGGTTAATGAAGCACAAGCGACTGCGGCAGTTAACAATTTACAATCAGTTGACTTTGAAGTTGTCAGTAGGGAGTCAAAACCTACCCAAAGTAAACCGTCTGCACCATTTATTACATCAACACTCCAGCAAGCTGCAAGCACACGATTGGGGTTTGGTGTGAAGAAAACCATGACTATGGCCCAACGTTTGTATGAAGCGGGTCATATTACGTATATGCGTACCGATTCAACCAACTTAAGTGGTGAAGCGGTTAATGCCTGTCGTGACTATATCGAAAAAGAATTTGGCAGTGCGTATATTCCAGCTAATCCCATAAGATATGGTAGTAAAGATGGCGCTCAAGAGGCTCACGAAGCTATCAGACCTTCTAACGTAGGTGTGACTGCACTCAGCCTAAAAGAAATGGAAAGAGACGCACAGCGATTATATGAGTTGATTTGGAGTCAGTTTTTGGCTTGCCAAATGACACACGCTAAATACGATGCTACCACCATTAAGGTAAAAGCAGGAGATTTTGAATTATCAGCAAAAGGTAGAGTGCTGGTGTTTGACGGTTGGACACGCGTATTAAAGCAGTTGAAAAAGAAAAACGACGAAGCAGCAGAGCTGCCTAACGTGAAGCCTGGTGATAGTTTAAGTTGCTTGCGTATTGAGCCTAAACAACATTTTACTAAGCCTATCGCACGTTTTAATGAAGCTTCGTTGGTAAAAGAATTAGAAAAACGCGGTATAGGTAGACCTTCTACCTACGCAAGTATTATCTCAACTATTCAAGACCGCGGCTATGTCAGACTAGACTCCAAACGTTTTTACGCAGAGAAAATGGGTGAAATCGTAAATGATCGCTTGGTCGATAATTTCGCCGACCTCATCAGCTACGAGTTTACATCTAACATGGAGCAACAGCTTGATGATATCGCCCATGGTGAACGTGCATGGAAAAAGGTACTTGATAATTTCTATAGCGATTTTGAAAATAAGCTTTCACAAGCAGAACTAGATCAAGACAGCGGCGGTATGCAGCCTAATCAGGCGGTGCCAGTTGATGTTGAGTGCAGTGTTTGTAGTCGTCATATGAACTTACGAACAGCCAGCACAGGGGTATTTTTGGGTTGTTCTGGTTATGCGTTGCCGGTTAAAGAACGCTGTACACAAACCATGAACTTAACACCTGGCGATGAAGTTATTAAAGTAGACGATGACGAAGAGTTGGAAACCGAGGCGCTACGTGCTAAAAAACGCTGTCCGGTATGTGAAACAGCCATGGACAGCTACTTGGTAGACGAAAATCGTAAACTTCATGTTTGCGGCAATGCGCCAAGTTGTATGGGTTATGAAATAGAAAAAGGCACGTTTAAAATTAAAGGCTACGATGGGCCCATTATTGAGTGCGATAAATGCAAAAGCGACATGGAGTTGAAAAATGGGCGTTTTGGCAAATATTTCGGTTGTACCAATGAAGAATGTAAAAATACCCGTAAGCTATTGCGAAATGGCGAAGCTGCGCCACCTAAAGAAGATCCAGTGTTTCTACCGGAATTGAAATGCGCTAACTCCGACGCTCACTTTGTATTCAGAGACGGTGCATCGGGTGTGTTTATGGCAGCCTCTACCTTCCCTAAATCGCGTGAAACACGTGCGCCTTTAGTTGAAGAACTGGCACGCTTTAGAGACCGCATCTCGCCTAAGTTTTATTACCTAGCAGATGCGCCCGCTGCAGACCCTGATGGTAACCCTACTATGGTGCGCTATAGTCGCAAAACTAAGCAGCAATACGTGATGTCTGAAGACGAAAATAAAAAAGCCACAGGCTGGAGCGCTTGGTATGAAAATAACAAGTGGGTAGTGGATGATAAGCGCAAAAAGCCGGTAAAAAAAGCGGCCAAGAAAACCACAAAGAAAGCGGCAACTAAAAAGTAGACGTGCGGCATAGTTGTTAGTGAGTCAAAAAAAAGGAACCAAAATTGAGGTTCCTTTTTTGTCATTGTACTAAGTAACATAGAATACTGACACTATTTAGTGTCAGTATAATGCATTAACCACTACGCCCCCGGCGTTGTCATTGGTGCACTTGCATTACTTGTGGCATTTGCCAATGCTGCGGTTTTTTCACCTGCAATGTAATCTTGGCGTTTAGTATCATCCATTGCGTTCACGGCTACCGTATTTTCTGGCATGCTTACTTCGGCAGGGCGTGTCATTGGATGCGACACAAATGACATGCTTTGGTAAGTTTGCGTTTGTTCGGTTTTTGCATTTGCCGATTTAATCGGACCCGCCGCTTTTTTGTTGTTCTGTTTTTTCGCTTGTGGAGAAAGTACGTCCTCAGTCACTCCTTTAGGTGTATCTGTTTCAGCCTCCACCGCATTGTCTAGTGCGTTATCAACCGGCGCAGATTCTGCTTCAGTAGTAGACGCGTTAACGCTTTCAACCGCTACAGGCTCCACAGCAGGTGTGGTCGTTTCATTACTCGTTAATTCAATTTCAGCTTGTTTCGGCGTATTATCCGTACTCACATCACTGTCATCGTTTTGTGTTTCTTGCTGCTTACTAATTTCAGCATCAAACATTAACTCAACCTGATGCGCTTCTTCTTGTGCTTGTGGCTTACGTTTTTGACCTGCAGCTCTAACGTGTCTTGCAGAACGTCTACCACGTGTCTTGCCTTTTTCTTCGTTTGCGTTATCGCTTGAGTCGTCGTTACTTGGCGTGTTATCTTCAGCAGTATTTTCAGGCGCAAGTTCATTGTCGACAGGAGTTGGGCTTGGTTCTGTTGTCGGCTGAGTATTGCCTTCTACACTTCCTTGAATGGTTCGTTCTTTGGGTTCAGACGTTTCAACAACCGGATCCGCTTTGACCACTGCCGGTGCGGTTGGCGCTTGTTGCGTAGCTTTCTCTGGCAAAGCGGTGTCAGTGCTGCTGGTTACCGTTGTATTATCAGTATCTACAGATACTGGCTTATCGTCTGCAACTCTTACGCTATTTCTTGATGGACGTCTGTTACGACGTTGCTGTGGTTTTTTACGTGCCTGCTGTGCAGGTTTCTCTTCACTTCTTGTGGTCTTATTGTCGGTGCCTTTATCAGCTGTCTTTGTATCAACTGTTTGTGCATCATCTATCGCTTTTTTGTCGCCACGGTTGTCAGGTCTGTTGCGCTTGTTGTTGCGATTGCGATTGCGTTCGCTACGCTCACTTTTGTTTGCAGAATCGCCACGTGTGTTATTGCGTTCTGTATTTTCGCTATTACGCTCATTGCGATTATCGCCACGTTTGTCATTACGGTTATTGCGACGTTTATTATTATTTCTGCGTTGTGGCTTTTTGGGAGCTGGTTTTTCTGGCTCTGGTGGGCTGAAGATACTGCCTAACCATGCGCCTATTTTAGCAAATAAGCCTGCTTCATTCTGTTCGACCTTTGCTACAGGTACTGGTGCACTGGGTGCTTGCGTAGGCGCGCCCATTCCTTGTAATAAGGGCTCTTCTCGTTTTACTGTTTTCGCTGCTGGCGTGTCGGCAGCAGTATCTTGTTCTTTTACAAGCTCAAGATTATAGCTATTTTCAGTCACTACTTCTGCTGACTTTCTGCGAAGTATTTGAAATTTAGGTGTTTCTAAATTGGGGTTGGGTATAATTATTAACCCAACTTTGTGACGAGCTTCAAGCTTTTGTAAGGCAGGGCGCTTTTCGTTCAGCAAGTAGGTTGCTACTGTTACTGGCATTTGCGCTTCAATTTGCCCAGTATTATCTTTGATGCACTCTTCTTCCATTATACGTAAGATAGACAAAGCTAATGACTCAATACCGCGAATAGTGCCATGGCCATCGCAACGTGGGCACACATTATGCGCTGATTCGCCTAAAGATGGGCGCAAGCGCTGACGAGACATTTCAAGTAAACCGAAGCGTGAAATTTTACCTAATTGTATACGTGCTCGGTCTGAGCGAACCGCATCTTTCATGCGATTTTCAACTTCACGTTGGTGCTTAACCGGTGACATATCAATAAAGTCGATTACCACTAAGCCACCTAAATCACGTAGTCGTAATTGACGTGCGATTTCGTCGGCAGCTTCTAAATTAGTATTGTATGCCGTTTCTTCAATGTCGCTGCCTTTAGTTGCGCGGGCGCTGTTGATGTCTATTGAAGTAAGGGCTTCAGTTGGGTCGATAACAATAGACCCGCCTGATGGCAGACGAACTTCGCGTTGAAATGCAGATTCGATTTGCGATTCAATTTGATAATGCGAAAACAGCGGCACTTCACCGGTGTACTGCTTTACTTTATTAACAAAATCAGGACGCACAAGTTGCACGTGTTGAAGCGCTTTTTCGTATATAGCGGTGTTATCAATTAGTATTTCGCCAACATCACGACGAAGATAATCTCTAATGGCGCGAACAATTACGTTACTTTCTTGGTGAATCAAGAAAGGGGCTGGCTTGCTTTCAGCTGCTTCCGAAATTGCCGTCCAGTGGTGTACTAGTACCCCTAAATCCCATTTTAATTCTTCTGGTGATTTGCCAACGCCTGCGGTTCGTACAATTAACCCCATACCGTGAGGCAGCTCAAGCTCACTTAAGGCCGCTTTAAGTTCGGTACGCTCTTCGCCTTCAATACGTCTAGATATACCACCTGCTCGTGGGTTGTTTGGCATCAGTACTAAGTAACTGCCGGCTAGTGACACAAAAGTAGTTAGCGCTGCGCCTTTTTGGCCGCGCTCTTCCTTGTCTATTTGAACAATAACTTCCGTGCCTTCAGAAATTACTTCTTTGATACTAGGGCGGCCGTCATATTTGTAGTCTTTGGGGAAGTAAGTTTTGGCAATTTCTTTAAGAGGAAGGAATCCGTGACGTTCAGCGCCGTAATCAACAAATGCTGCTTCAAGGCTAGGTTCTACTCGAGTGATGGTGCCTTTGTAAATATTTGCTTTCTTTTGCTCATGGCCGGGGCTTTCAATATCGAGGTCGTAAAGTTTTTGGCCGTCTACAAGGGCAACACGTAACTCTTCTTGCTGAGTTGCGTTTATTAACATTCTTTTCATATTTTTATAGCTCTGTGTATACAGATCTATCAGCAAAACGCCTACAGCAGAGTCTCACGTCTGTGCTGCTATTTTCAACGGCTCTTGGTTTAGGGAATGAACACCTGAACGCCATAAGAGCTTTCCAAATTGTTTTGTTTACTCGGCCGTTTAACCCAGTATGCGCTATATAATTGCTGCTAAATCTGTCATGTTTATAAGGTGCATTACGCCTCGTTTTGTTGAGGTTTTCTATACTGTAATGCACGGTAAAGTAATCTACACAAGAAGATGCATTCATCAATCGTTGTTTGGCTTATAATATGTAAAGCTTAACGATTTACGCGTTTCGTGAAGTTAGCCATGGTTTGTTGTGTCTATATCATGCGCCAAGGTTATTGTTATCTTCAAATGACAGGTTATGACATTTGGCTTACCTTGTTGTGTTTACAATGTTACGCATTAATACAACAAACCGTCTGCTTGGTGAAATGTTGTGTGTAGTTATCTCGTTTTGGGTACATGCTCTAGACTACCGAAAGCTAGTGTCATGCTGTTATAATCAAGGTGAGGGATGTGCTCACTTGCTTGATAATAAACGTAAGACTAGACGCAACAAACACCACTTTTTCGTAGAGCGTTTTCTTGCTAAGCGTGATATTATCACAACAATTCTTTTTGGCATACTATATTCATGCTCAAATCACTAAAATAACTAAGGATTTTATGTTTCATGGCGAATGAATTCGACCAAGTACAGTTTCTGGTCATCAGCGAAGAAAACCATGCTCAACGTATTGATAATTTCTTAATCACGAAGATGAAAGGCGTGCCTAAAAGTAAAATTTATCGAATTTTGCGTAAAGGCGAGGTAAGGGTAAATAAGAAACGGGTCAAGCCAGAATATAAATTACAAACGAACGATAATGTGCGAGTGCCGCCGGTACGCTTAGAAGAAAAAGCTGAAAATATCCTTGATACCAACAAACTTGCTTATTTAAACAAAGCCATTATTTTTGAAGACGACCGCTTACTTGTTATTAACAAGCCGTCGGGTATTGCTGTACATGGCGGCAGTGGTTTGCACTATGGACTCATAGAGGCACTAAGGGCGCTGCGGCCACAAAGTCCATTCCTAGAACTGGTGCATCGCCTTGATCGTGACACTTCGGGTTGTATTTTGGTTGCAAAAAAACGCTCTGCTTTACGTCATTTGCACGAACAATTACGCAATAACCAAATGGATAAAACTTACCATGCTTTAGTAAAAGATACTTGGCCCCACAAGCGCACAAAAGTGAAAGCTAAGCTTCAGAAAAACCAATTGCAAGGCGGCGAGCGCATGGTATTTGCTGACGAGCAAGGTAAGCCTAGCGAAACCCATTTTTCGGTATTACGTAGTTATGCTAATGCAACCTTGTTAGAAGCGAAGCCTATTACTGGGCGCACGCATCAAATTAGAGTGCATTGCCAGTATGCGGGCCATCCAATTGCCAATGATGAAAAGTATGGCGATGAAGATTTCACTAAACATATCCGTGAATTAGGATGCAAACGATTGTTTTTACATGCAAAAAAAATTGAGTTTACTCACCCATTAAGTGAACAAAAAGTCAGCTTTGAAGCGCCATACGACCAGGCCTTGAACTTAGTAATGGAGAAGTTAGGTGCAAAATATTAGTCATATTATTTTTGATTGGGACGGCACTGTGATGGACTCGACCCAGAAAATTGTCAACTGTATGCAAATAGCGGCAAAGAACAGTGCTCTACCTGTACCGAGCGCCGCTGATGTCCAACATATTATTGGTATATCACTTGTACCAGCAATATCTCAACTATTTGACATTACCCAAGACATGGCTGAAAAGGTAAGTTTTCACTACAAAGATGCTTTTTTACGTCACGATAAAACCGCATGTGATCTGTTTTGTGGTGCGCACGACACCTTATCGGCCTTACAGCAAAAATATACATTAGGAGTTGCCACCGGTAAGGCCAGGCGAGGGCTTGTTCGGGCATTTGAGGCCACTAATACGGCCAAGTACTTTTGCACCTCACGTTGCGCTGATGATGATGGAGTAAGCTCTAAACCAAGTCCAATTATGTTGCAGCAACTGTTACAGTATTGGCAAATTGATGCAAGCAATGCAGTCATGATTGGTGACACAAGCTACGATATGGAAATGGCCAAAGCTATTGGCATGCATCGTATAGGTGTTTCATATGGGGCTCATGGAGTTGACACACTTCAGCATTACACGCCTGTTACTATTATTAATCAGTTATCCGAGTTGCGTGATATATTTAACGCGTAACATCATGTTTTACATTGTTTTAGAGAAAGAATTTAATGAGCAGTAATATATATTCCACTATTCTTGCGCAAGTCGATGCATTAACCAATGGTGAAAACGACTTAATTGCCAATATGGCAAATATTAGCGCCGTGTTGTTTAACCAACTTGATGATGTAAATTGGGCTGGGTTTTACTTGTTTAAAGACAACATGTTGGTGTTAGGCCCGTTCCAAGGAAACCCGGCATGTATTCGCATTCCTATGGGCAAGGGTGTATGCGGTACAGCCGCACAAACACAAATACTACAGTTAGTTGACGATGTGCATTCATTCGACGGGCATATTGCATGCGATAGCGCATCTAACTCTGAAATTGTTGTGCCTATTGTGAAAAATGGCGTGCTAATTGGTGTACTCGATATAGATAGTCCGTTATTTAGTCGCTTTAATCAAGAAGACGCTGAAGCATTGACTAAAATTGTCGATATATTAACGGAAACGATGGATTAAATTACTTTGAAGCATTTCATTGATATACATACCGTATTGTCGACTGCACAAGATATGGACGATTTGCATGATGATCCAGAAGGTGCGAGTGACAAACTTAACCTTATTTTACACATGGTGTATGATGCGCTAGATGACGACGCTCCTGTGGAAACAACAGAAAAAATGCTGAGCTACGTATGGGAACATTGGCATCAAGATAAGCATTTATCTGATATTGAGGTTGACGATTTAGTAGATTGGGTGGATCATCTGCTCAATACTTGGGATAATCTTCCCACTGACGACGAAGAATAACGAGAAGTAAACGTAAGCAATGGAACAACAAAAGTTAACAAATCAGAAAGAAACGCTAGCATTTTTACAGCAAAAATATCCAAATTGCTTCGTCTCAACAGGTAATGTGAAACCTTTAAAAATAGGTATTTTTCAAGATTTAGCCAATGAGTTGACCAGTGATGTTGGCGAAAATGACGTAGTTAGTAAACGCTTATTACGAATGAGCCTTCGACATTACACAAGTAGTTGGCGGTATTTGGCAGCTGTGAAAACTGGCGTTCCGCGCGTTGATTTAAGCGGCGCTGAAGGCGAGTTAGTCGAAGCGCAACACGCTGAACACGCAGCTGAGCAACTTAAAGAAAGCAAGGCCAAGGCAGCCAAAGCACGCGAAGCCAGCAAAGGCGATCAAGCAAAAACGCGACCAAGCAAACACAAAGGTTATGTAGGCAAGTCTGACGGTGCAAAATCACGTTCAAACATTGCGCCTGCTGCCAACGGCAAATCAAGTGCGGTAAAAAAACAGCATGGTAAAACAAAAAACGCTAGCAAACCTGCACCAAAGTCTGCGGCAAAACCAATTGAAGCCCTTTCAAGTGACGATTTATCAATTGGCGCTGTTGCATTGGTTAAACTGGGTAAAGATCCAATGCCAGTTACCATTACCGATATCAGTAAAGATGGTATTGCAGTGCAACTAAACTCAGGTATGACGGTCAAAGTTCAACAAGCACAATTATATAAACATAAGTAGATTCGGTTACGCTTTATGAGTAGCCGCTTTAGTACAAGGTTAAGCATATGCAGTTGAAAAAAGTACAAGCTCCACTACACACCCCTAGCGCTGTATTAAAAGCGTTGCTAACTTTTAGCAGAACTAGCGCCCTAATGGTCGCAGTATTTGCTGCCAACGTATATGCAGAGGTGGTAACTGAGCCTCTAGTGCTACCAGAGCTACAGCAAGAAAAACAACATAAAGCTGCTGCCAAGCGTGTTTCAGATTTGTTTACTCGGGCACACTACAAGAAAATTAAAATTGATGACTCATTGTCATCACAAGTATTCGAGCGATATATTGATATACTCGACAGCAATAAACATTTCTTTTTAGCCTCAGACATCGCGGCTTTCTCAAATTTATCGACCCGTTTTGACGAAGCTATTCGTTTAGGCGAGTTGGATATTGCGTACGATATTTACGAAGCTAATTTAGTCCGCAGAAAAGAACGCTTGGAATTTGCGTTAACAGAGCTTGACAACGAGTTTGATTTTGAGAAAAAAGGCGATAAATTCTACTATGATCGTGAAGATGCTAATTGGGCAAGCAGTGCTGCAGAGCTTGATGAAGTTTGGCGTCAGCGTGTTAAATACGATGCGTTAAACCTAATTATAGCTGATAAAACATTGGACGAAGCCAAAGATATTCTCAACAAACGATACACTCGAGCCATTAGACGCTTGACCCAAACAAAAAGTGAAGATGTGTTTCAAACGGTTATGAATGCTTTTGCCCGAAGTATCGAGGCACATACCAGTTATTTATCTCCGCGAAACACAGAACGTTTTCAAATGGACATGAATTTGTCGTTAGAGGGTATTGGCGCGGTGCTTCGACCTGAAGACGATCACACTGTTATTGTTAGTCTTGTTCCTGGTGGGCCTGCCGATAAATCGGGGCAAATAAAACCGAAAGACAAAATTATTGGTGTGGCGCAAGAAGATGAAGATACTTTCGTTGACGTTGTAGGCTGGCGTTTAGATGACGTTGTAGAACTTATTAAGGGGCCAAAGGGTTCTATCGTAAGATTGCAAGTGCAAAAAGGCGGCAGTAGTAAAAGCATTAACGAAGTGGTAGTTAAACGCGATAAAATCAAACTGGAAGACCGTCAAGCCAAGGCAGAGGTTTATACTCCATCAGAAGGTGATTATGCCGGTAAAAAGCTGGGCGTAATAGAGATTCCTTCTTTTTATCATAAACTTCACGTTGATATTATTAAGTTAATCAATGAGCTTAACGAACAACAAGTTGAAGGCTTAATCGTAGATTTGCGCGGAAATGGCGGCGGTAGTTTACCAGAAGCAATTGCATTAAGTGGCCTATTTATTGATAAAGGTCCAGTAGTGCAAATTAGGTACGAAAGTGGACGAATCGATGTAGAGCAAAACAATGACGGTATAACTCATTACAGCGGTCCACTCACAGTAATGGTTGACCGTTATAGTGCCTCTGCCAGTGAGATATTTGCAGCGGCTATGCAAGACTTTAATCGCGGCGTAATTATTGGCGAGCAAACTTTCGGCAAAGGCACTGTGCAACAACATAGACGTTTGGGCCGAGTGTACGATTTTTATGAAAATCCATTAGGTGCAGTGCAATTTACAACGGGTAAATTTTACCGTATTAATGGTGGTAGTACTCAGCACTTAGGCGTAAAGCCCGACATTTTGTATCCATCGGCGATAGACCCAGAAGAATGGGGAGAAAGCAGTGAAGACACGGCTTTACCATGGGATAGTATTCAGCGCGCAAATTATACAACGTTTGCAGACAATGCTGATGTTATAAACCTTTTAAAAGAAAAGCATGTGGCTCGCACTAGCACTGATCCTGAGTTTCAATATATTTTTACTGATATTGTTGAGTATAAAAAGAACAAAGATAAAAACTATATATCACTAGTGGCGTCTGAGCGTTTAGCTGAAAAAGCCGAAAGCGAGGCAAAGCAAATTGCCCGAGTGAATGAGCGTTTAGAGCGATTAGGGCTCGAAAAAATATCATCATTGGAAGATGAATTGCCTGATGCTTTAGATGATATTGACCCGTTCTTGGCTGAGGCGGCGAATATCACGTTCGATATGATTAATGTAAGCAGTTACGCGTTAAATAAAACGAAAAAGAAAACCGTAAGTAACTAACTTTCGGCAATAAAAATAACCGCAGTGCTTGGCTACAGGCTCTGCGGTTTATGTATATATAATAATAACAAGAAAGAGGTTTTTATGAGTGCACGGGGTTTATTCTCCTCGCGGCTAGGGTTTGTATTAGCAGCGGCAGGGTCTGCAGTAGGCTTAGGCAATATTTGGGGCTTCCCAACAAAAGTTGCTGAAAATGGCGGTGCAGCTTTCGTTGCCATGTACCTTATTATGGCATTCTTATTAGCCTATCCAGTTCTTATGGCTGAGTTAATCATTGGTCGTGCAAAGCGTGCCAATATGATCACTGCTTTAAAACAAATCTCTGGCAACATCTCCGGGACTATCACCGGTAGCGTTGGTGCAATTACCGTTATTTTAATTCTAGCGTTTTATAGTATTGTTGCAGGCTGGATGATTTCTTATTTATTAGACTCATTTGCTGCGGTTCTGAGTCTAGATTTAGCCTGGTTAACCGACGAATCCATCTCACGTAACTTAGTGTTTATGGCAATATTCCTTGTCATTACTTGTGTAGTGGTTATTGGCGGTGTAAGTGATGGTATAGAAAAATGGTCAGTTCGACTTATGCCCACACTGTTAGTACTGATCATATTATTGATTGCCTATGTGAGCACCTTAAACGGTGCATCTGATGGTTGGCGTGCCTTTTTAGTACCTGATTTATCACGCGCTTTAGACGCTGGTTTAATGATTGATGCCATGGGTCAAGCATTTTTCTCTATGTCGTTGGGTGTCGGTACGATGCTTGTTTACGGTTCATATATACAAAAAAACGAGAATCTACCTAAGTTAGGTGCGTCGGTCGCATTGGTTGATATTGGCGTGGCAGTGCTGGCTGGTATGTTGATTATCCCTGCAATGTATGTCGCCTTGGCAAGCGGTGTTGAAATTTACGACAATGGTCAACTTATTTCAGGGCCTTCGTTAATTTTTCAAGTACTACCGACTTTATTTACCACTATGGGTTATGCCGGAACCTTTGTTTCCTTCGCATTTTTCGCATTAATGGTTATCGCGTCAGTTACCTCATCCATTTCTATGTTAGAAGTGCCGGTTGCTTATTTAGTAGATAGTAAAGGCATCCGTCGTAAAAAGGCGACTATTACACTCAGTGTTTTAGTGTTTGCTGTTAGTGCAATTATTGTATTAAATTTTGACATGTTGTTCGGTTTTGTTATTTCACTTACCACGCAATATAGCCAGCCATTGTTAGGCTTGGTGCTATGTATTTTTGCTGGCTGGGTATGGAAACGGAATGAAATTTTGGACGAGTTACAAGCGGGCGACGCAGGTGCTGAACACAGTTTGTTTTGGAAAATTTGGCCATGGTACGTTAAATTCGTGTGCCCAGTGGTCATTGCATTGATGTTTTACAGGACGGTCGTATAACCATGGAAAGCCAACGTAATACAATAAAAACGCCAACCTTGTTAGACGCGCTAATTCCTATCGTGGTTTTGGTCGTAATGATGTTCAGCGCGGTAATGCTATATGGCGCAGACTCGTCGTACGGACCGAATCAAATTGCGCTGTTAATAGGTATGTTTTTAGCTGCCGTTATTGGTATGAAAAACGGACACACGTGGGAAGATATTGAAAAAGGCATGGTCAAAGGCATCTCTATGTCGTTAGGGGCGTGTTTAATTCTATTAGCCGTGGGGTCTTTAATTGGTACATGGATGCTGGCTGGCACCGTGCCTACATTAATATATTATGGTTTGTCGCTACTAAGCCCAGATCTGTTTTATGCTGCAAGCTGCGTAATTTGCGCGGTGGTTGCAATGAGCATTGGTAGCAGTTGGACCACTGCCGCAACCATTGGCGTTGCCTTGATTGGTGTTGCTACAGGCATGGAATTATCACTCGCAATAACCGCGGGTGCTATTGTATCGGGCGCTTATTTTGGCGATAAGCTATCTCCATTATCAGAAACCACTAACCTTGCTCCGGCTATTGCTGGAACCAATTTGTTTGAACATATCAAGTACATGCTTTGGACAACCGTACCAAGTTTCACTATTGCATTGGTTTTGTTTGTAATCTTAGGTTTTCAGGAAGAGTCGGCCAGTTCGGCATTGCGGATTCAACAAATGCAAGAGGTGTTGAAAGCAGAATTTAATATCGCGTGGTATACCCTTATTCCATTGTTTGTATTGTTAGGCTTAGCCATCAACAAAATGCCGGCTTTTCCAGCGGTTGCAGTAGGCGCTATTTTGGGCGGGATATGGGCAATGTTGTTCCAAGGTGAGCTAGTCAGTAGCATGTTGAGTACCGATCATTCAGATTTTATTACCAGTGTTATGGTCGTATGGAGTGCCTTGTTTGACGGTGTGAGTTTTTCCACTGGCGATGACAACCTGAATGATTTATTAAGCCGCGGCGGTATGTCTAGCATGTTAAATACCATTTGGTTAATAATATGCGCGATGTCGTTCGGTGCGGTGCTAGAGCGTGTTGGTTTACTTAACGCTATCGTAGCAGCTTGCTTAAAAGGTGCCACAAGTGCCGGAGACATGGTCAGTAGAACTATATTGACGTGTATTGGTACAAATCTCGTTACAGCTGACCAATACATATCTATTGTGATGCCGGGCCGAATGTACAAAGAAGAGTTTGAAAAACGCAATCTTCATCAACTTAATTTGTCGCGAAGTTTAGAAGATGGCGGCACGATTACCTCTCCGCTTATTCCTTGGAATACCTGTGGTGCATATATGCACGGGGTATTGGGTGTGCATCCATTTAGCTATGCGTTTTATGCATTTTTCAATTTAATCAATCCAATCTTGGCTATTATCTATGCCTACCTTGGTATCAAGATATTGCGCTTAACTCCACCAAAAGTTGAGGTTAAGCCTAATTAGCATTGTGGATTGGAATACCAATATACGAGACATAAATGACTAACTCAGCAGTGATGACCAGTAAGAAGCGCGCAGATTATGCTGTGCCTTCCCACCTTATTAGCCATGTAGATATTAGCTTCGAATTATCGAGTGATAATACTCTAGTCACTAATGTAATGAGAGTGAAGCGCAACCCACTTGCCGATGCAACAAGTGATTTAGTGTTAGTAGGTGAAGGTATAGAACTGCTTGATGTGTGTATTGATGACAAATTGTTGCAAGCAGACCATGGATATCGTCAGCATGACAACGAGCTTATTATTTATTGTTCTGACGACGTATTTACCCTAACTATTCGCAATCATGTCAACCCAAAGGCAAATACCTCGCTTGAAGGCTTATACTTTTCAAATGATGCGTTCTGCACGCAATGTGAAGCTGAAGGGTTTAGAAAAATCACGTATTTTTTAGACCGCCCAGATGTATTATCGATATACACAGTGACCCTTACGTCAAACGACGAAGGATTGTCATATTTACTCAGTAATGGCAATTTGTTAAGTGACACCGGTTACGTAAACGGGCAACGCACTTGTGTATGGCATGACCCATTTCCTAAGCCATGTTATCTGTTCGCCCTCGTCGCAGGGCATTTTGATAAACGCGTAGACACCTTCACAACGCAATCTGGTAAACACGTATCTCTAGAGTTGTTTGTTGATGTAGGAAGAGGGCATCAAGGACAACATGCATTGGATTCACTGAAAAAAGCCATGGCATGGGATGAAAAAACTTACGGCCTAGAATACGATCTCGACACATATATGGTAGTTGCAGTAGACTTTTTTAATATGGGAGCGATGGAAAATAAAGGTTTAAACGTCTTTAATTCAAAATTTGTATTAGCCAACCCTGACACTGCGACCGATACTGATTATTTTAATATTGAGTCTATTATTGCCCATGAGTATTTTCACAACTGGACGGGTAACCGCGTCACTTGTAGAGATTGGTTTCAACTGAGTTTAAAAGAAGGCTTGACTGTATTTAGAGATCAACAATTTTCTGCAGACATGTTCAGCGCATTGCAAACACGAATAGATCAAGTGAAAATTATGCGCGAGCATCAATTTGCTGAAGATGATGGGCCAATGAGCCACCCCATTAGGCCTGATGAAGTCATGGAAATGAATAACTTTTATACCGTAACGGTTTACGATAAGGGGGCAGAAGTTATTCGTATGCTGCACACTTTGCTAGGCAAAGCCGGTTTCCGCAAAGGTATGGACTTGTATTTTACTCGTTTTGATGGCCAAGCGGTTACTTGCGATGATTTTGTAGATGCCATGCAAGATGCAAATAATCACGATTTATCTCATTTTAAACGTTGGTACTCGCAATCAGGCACCCCCATCGTTCAGGTTGAAAGCAGTTGTAATGGCGCTGGTGAAACCATATTGAGCTTTGAGCAAAAACACAAACCGTCAGTAAGTCAGCCGCACAAGCAGAATTTGTATATTCCTATCAAAATGGAGTGTTTTGATGCTAACGGTGCGAATGTTCCATTGAATATTGAGAACAACACATTAGTGCTGACTGAGCGCGCTACATCGTTAAATGTAGGCAAGGTGTGTGGTGATGTTACCCCGTCGTTGCTGCAAGATTTTTCAGCGCCGGTCAAAATTGAGTATAACTATACACCAGAACAACACCTTACTATTATTGCTAAGGCGAACAGCGATTATGCTAAGTGGGAAGCTGCGCAGTCGTTCTTTATCCACATGTTCAAGGCAGCATATCAGCATGCTAGTGCGAACCCTAGGCAGTCGTTAGCCACATTTACAATAACAAACGAAGCATTAATCAACCAGTTTGTCACTAACGTACAAAGTGTTCAAAATAATCAAGAAGTGCTTGCACAACTGTTGACCCTCCCCAGTATTGAAACGGCAATGCGCATACTATCAAAGGCTAACCCTACAATAGCCGTACAAGCATATAGCCAGCTAGTTCAACTGTTTTCAGGTGCGCTCAGCAAATTTTGTGAATCTGTTTATGCTGAAACAACCAGCCAAGAGGGCTATGTATATAATAAGCAGCATGCAAATAAACGTGCTTTGAACGCTATTTGTTTGAAGCACCTGTGTGTAGCGAATGTGCCAAACGTGTCGCAAGTTGTCACTCAACACTATGGTAACGCTGACAACATGACTGATGCACTGTCAGCTTTGCATGCAGCACGAGCCTTATTTGAATACCATCAAAGCGATGTATTTGACGCGTTAATGCTGCGTTTTGAGAGTAAGCACAAAGATGATGCAGTGGTTATGGATAAATGGTTTTCCTTGCACGCAAGTACTGCTCGCAGCGATATTTTAAGTCATTTAGACTTGCTCCAATCGCATGCTCAATATTCAATGACCAACCCGAACAAAGTACGTGCATTAATAGGCAGTTTTGCATTTTACAACACGCTGGGTTTTCATAACGAATCAGGGCAGGGATATCAATATTTAGCTGATTATTTAATAAAAATAGATGCCTTAAACCCGCAAGTTGCCTCTCGATTAATTACGCCATTTATTCAGTCCGATTATTTGAACAGGCAACACAAAGATTTGATAGACCAGCAACTATCACGCATTTTTGGAACACCCAATTTAAGTAAAGACTTATTCGAAAAAATCAGTAAAACGTTATCAGCATCTAAACTTTAAGCAATTTAGGTAGGCTTATGGGCAACAAAAATCACAAGCGATATACGTTTTCCATCAATTTATCTTATGCTGATTGTGAAGATTTGTACAAACAGCACATTAAGTTTTTGATGGTGACCGACGATAACGGTAAACGCATCCAGCTTCCAAAAGACAACATGAAGCGGTTTGTTACTCCGATTGGTTTAAAAGGGCGTTTTGAACTTTTAACCGACATCAACCATAAAATATTAACAATCAAGCCGCTTGATACACCAAATTAGTGTGCGTGTTGTTCGAAAATAGAACAACTTGTTAACTAAAAGTGAAGTTATTTGGGCAATTCTAACGAATATTCTACAACTGGTACGATTTGTTCTTGCGATTGTGAGCAAATGATGTAATCATTTTGTTAATTATAACAACACAACTATATAATTTGTGTTATCGACTGTATTTGGAGAAGGTAAACCCATGACAAATAAGCCTAGCGCATATACCAAGACCTCTATCGCTTTGGGTGTTGCTGCCGTATTGGCTGTGGCGTCTCACAGTGCGAACGCGGCGGACTGGAACTTTGGCGATCTAGAAGTAAATTTAGATTCAACATTTACGCTTGCCACTAGTATTCGAACTGAAGACCGTGATCAGAGCCTGATTGGTAACAGTAATCAAAGTCAGTTTGATTGGAGTGGCTATAATGCTGCTACAAATCCTATTTATCAAAGCGCAGATGTATGGGCCCTCGGTAGCGGTGCATATTCCACAAATGGTGATTTAGGGAACCTAAGTTTTGATCCAGGAGAAGCCTTTTCTACGCAATTTGTCGGCTTACACGAATTAGACATGCGTTATGGTGATTTTGGTTTGTTTGCGCGTGGCTTCTATTTTTATGATTTTGAATTAAGCGACAACGAGCGCGATTGGAGAAATCCAATCACTAACACAACGGTTGATCCATGTCGCGACGACAAAGCAAAAGAAGAGCTTTGCCGCGATGTGCGTTTACTCGACTTTTTTGTTTATTACGATTTTTATGCCGGCGACATGCCAGTGAGCTTACGTTTGGGTGACCAAGTCGTAAGTTGGGGTGAAAGCACCTTTATACAGCATGGTATTAACACCACAAACCCTGTTGATGTGACTCGTGCACGTGCGCCGGGTTCAGAGCTAAAAGAGGTGTTTATTCCTGTAGGTATGGTTTATGGTTCAATCGGTTTAACCGACACCGTGAGTCTAGAAGCTTATTATCAGTATGAATATGAAAGGTCGTTGTTGCCTGTTGCTGGTAGTTATTTTGCTGGCAATGACTTCGCGGGCGAGGGTGGTTCATTCAACTTAGTTCAATTAGGCTTTACGGGTAACCCTGATATTGATGCCGACACGTTACTTACTCAATTAAACGGTATTCGTGCTGCAGTGTTAGGCGGACAGTTATCTAGCTCAGATGCTGCAGCTGCTTATCTTGCTTACCCTACAAAAGTTGCTGTGCGTGATGTTAGCGACGCGGCACACGATGAAGCCAGCGATTCTGGTCAGTATGGTGTTAAATTAACGTGGTTTGCTTCTGATTTAAATGAAACCGAGTTTGGTTTTTATCACATCAATTATCACTCACAGCGGCCATTAGTATCAGGTGTAACGTCTAACTTCGGAAGTGATGCTATTGCTGCTGATATTGGCACTATTTTAGCGTCGCCAGTTACGCGCGAAAACTTAACTGATTTAAATGCGTTTACTAAGTCTCGCTTCTTCTACCCAGAAGACATTAAGTTGTATGGTTTAAGTTTCAATACCACTGTTGGTGAAACTGCTGTTGCGGGTGAGTTTGCTTATCGCCAAGATGAGCCATTGCAAATCGACGATGTGGAATTATTGTATACAGGCATGCCAGAACAGCTTGCTGCTGCAGGTTTGCGTCCAGATTTGGCTGGTATTTCTCAGCTAAATAATATTGGTCGTAATGTTGGCCCTGGTGAAACAGCTGAAGGGTTCTTGCTGTCTGATACATGGCAAGCGCAAATGACAGCATCACACATTTTTGGCCCTAAATTTGGCGCAGATAACTTTATTATGTTAGGTGAGGTAGGTTACGTTAAGGTATTAGATATGCCTGATCCCGACGTAATTCGATTAAATGCTCCAGGCACAGCTAGAACGCCTTCATTAGAGCCTTCACCAACTGACCCAACTAACAATCGTGAAGGATTGCATGCGGGCTTGTCTGATGGTCCTGAGACTAACCCATTTGCTACAGAAGGCGCATGGGGATATCGTTTACTCGCTGTCGCTGATTTTAACAACGTGTATGCGGGTATGAATTTACGTACTCGGGCAACTTTCTCTCATGACGTGAAGGGCACAACGCCAGACCCGTTATTTTTATTCTTAGAAGACAGAAAGTCGGCTAACTTGTCATTTACGTTTGATTATTTAAGTAGATGGTCATTCTCTGCCTCTTATAGCGCTTTCTGGGGTGGTATTGGTACCACTAATGCATTGTCAGACCGTGACTTTGCTTCATTCAATATTAAATATGCTATTTAAGGACGTAACCATGATGAAGAAAATTGGTTTAATTGCAGCCAGTATTGCAATAGCCGTTAGTAGCCAACACGCACTAGCAAAGGTTTCTAACGAGGAGGCTGCTAAGCTTGGCCAAAGTTTAACGCCCTTAGGCGCAGAAAAAGCCGGTAATGCCGATGGCAGTATTCCTGCTTGGACAGGTGGTATCACTTCAGCTCCTGCCGGATATAAAAAAGGTGACTTTCATATAGACCCGTTTCCTGGCGACAAAGTGTTATTTACCATTACGGGTGCAAACTACAAAGAGTACGCTGAATTTTTATCTGATGGTCAAGTAAAGCTATTTGAAGCGTACCCTGACAGTTATCAAATGCCCGTTTATCAAACGCGCAGAAGCGCTTCTAACCCACAAGCTATCTATGACGCAACAAAAGCGAATGCAACTAGAGCTGAATTGCTAGCGGGCGGAAATGGCTTGAAGGGCGCGGCAATTGGTATTCCATTTCCTATCCCTAAATCAGGTGTTGAAGCTATCTGGAACCACACCTTGCGCTATCGTGGAGAATCTGTGCAACGTAACGGCGGTCAAGCTGCTGTTACTGAGGGCGGCGCATTTAATGTGATTGGTTTTGATGAACAACTTATGATTAAGTATTCTGAACCTGGGGTAACACCTGAGCAACTGTCTGCAGATAATATTTTATTCAAGTTTAAGCAATCAGTGACAAAACCTGCACGATTAGCGGGTACAGCGCTATTAGTGCATGAAACGGTTGACCAAGTAAAACAACCACGCCAAGCTTGGACATATAATACAGGCCAACGTCGTGTTCGTCGTGCGCCCAACATTGCATACGATGCACCGGGTACTCAAGCTGATGGCTTACGTACTACCGATGATTTTGATATGTTCAACGGTTCGCCAAATCGATATAATTGGGAAATTAAAGGTAAGCAAGAAATGTATATTGCTTACAATAATTATGCCTTGCACTCTGACAAAGCATCCTATGAAGATATTCTACATGCAGGACATGTTAACCCAGCATTAACACGTTATGAAAAGCATCGTGTTTGGGTAGTTGAGGCAACGCTAAAAGAAGAGTTCCGCCATGTGTATCAAAAACGTGTGTTTTACATTGATGAAGATAGCTGGCAGGTTCAAGTAGCCGATATGTATGACAATCGTGGTGAATTGTATCGTGTTGCTGTAGCGCATGGTGTAAACTACTACGATGTGCCTACACATTGGTCTACGCTAGATGTGTATCATGATTTGAATTCTCGCCGTTATTTAGCAATAGGCTTAGATAACGAGGAACAGATGTATGATTTTACTGTTGAGATGAACGACCGTGATTTCACACCTCAGGCCTTGAGACGAGCAGGCAAACGTTAATTGCAAAAATATACGGTTGGCAATTGCCAACCGTTTTTTTTTAATCAGAGTGAATGTGAGTGAAAAGAAGTAACATTATTAGAACTATTTTTATGATGATGCTAGTTGCGGCAAATTCTGCCCATAGCAACGAATCAAACGAGTCATTTTTAGCACCCTTAGTGCAAGAATCTTTATTGCTTGATATTGCTTCAAGCAATAACACTGCTGTGGTGGTGGGTGAGCGCGGTCATATTCTTGTATCGCGAGCTCCTGACGCTACTAACCTTGAATCATTCACACAGGTTATCGCACCTGTGACGACTACGCTTACGGCGGTAGCAACGTACAATGATATCATGTGGTCGGTGGGTCATGATGCCACTATTCTTAAGTCGTCAAATAATGGCGAAACATGGCAGTTAATGCAGCAGGCGCCTGAGCTGGACCGTCCGCTCCTCGATGTCCATTTTTATGACGAAAATGAAGGCTTAGCCGTGGGTGCTTATGGTTTGTTTTACCGAAGCATTGATGGCGGTGAATCATGGGTTAAAGAAGCACATCCTTCTGTGTTGTCAGACGACGACAAAGACTATCTTGAAAGCATTAAAGATGATGAAGCTTTTTATCTTGAAGAACTTTCTTATATTTCTCCACATTTTAATAAATTAAGTGTTACCGGCGACACCACTTATTTGTCAGGTGAAGCAGGACTTGTAGCTTACAGTACAGATCGAGGCAAAAGTTGGACTCGTTATGATATTGATTATATGGGGTCTTTTTTTGATGCCATAGAACTTCCTTCACAGCGAGTGCTTGCCGTCGGCTTACGAGGCAATATTTTTCTATATAATAATGACGAATGGCAACGCCTTGAGAGCTGTGTAACCACTACGCTGAATGCGATTATACCCAGCGATAATATGGCCTATATCAGTGGCAACAATGGTGTGCTACTAACGATTGATTACAATAACTTGGATGAGTTGACCTTCGGTGCTGAAAATAGTGAAGGTTGTCGCACACATGCAGCTCTGCAAAAAGTCGATTCCAACATTTCTGATGCCATTTTAAACGCTTCTATCAACAATAACCACATCATTGCCGTCACTGCAGGTGGTCTAACATCAGTGAGGGTTAAGTAATATGAATGCACTTATTGATAATATAGAAAAATTAATTTTTAGAAACCGAATTGCGGTCATTTTAGTGTTCTTAGTCGCCACTATATATTTGGCGTATCAAGCGTCACTTTTAAAACTAGATGCCGGCTTTACCAAAAACATTCCTTTGAATCACGAATATATGCAAACTTACATGAAGCATAAGGAAAACTTCGGTGGGGCGAATAATATATTGGTATCGGTATGTGATAAGAACCAGACCATATTTAATAAACCTTTTTTTGACACCTTAAATAGCGTTCACGATCAGTTATTCTTTATTAATGGGGTAAACCGCTCGCTAGTAGTGTCTTTGTTTGCACCGTCAACACGATTCACCGAAATTGTAGAAGGCGGGTTTTCTGGCGGCCCAGTTATTCCTGCAGACTTTGATTCGTCAAATCCAGCAGCCCTTGAAGCAGTAAGAAAAAATATTGATAAAGCCGGTATTGTAGGGCGTCAAGTGTCGAATGATTTTCGATGTGCAATGGTTACTGCGCAGTTGCTTGATATTAACCCAGAAACCGGTGAGCCACTTGATACGCTAAAAATTGCCAATGAATTAGAGCAGCAGTTACGTGGTGAATTTGAAAACGACGATATTAGTATACACATTATTGGTTTTGCCAAAATGATTGGTGACGTGGCGAATGGTGCAAAAGATGTGGTTATGTTCTTTGCTATCGCCATTGCCATTACTGCAATAATGGTGTTTTTCTTTTGCCGCTCTGCCATGCTTACGTTTTTGCCGTTGGCATGTTCTGTTATAGCGGTTATTTGGCAACTTGGTTTACTTACTTTGTTTGGTTTCGGCATGGACCCCATGTCTATTTTGGTGCCTTTTTTAGTGTTTGCCATAGGCGTTAGCCACGGCGTGCAAATGATAAACGCCGTTGGTAAAAAGGCCGCTAATGGTATGGATGTTAAAGTGGCCTCGCAACATGCGTTCAGAACTCTGTTGATTCCTGGCGGTGTGGCATTGTTGTCAGACACCATTGGGTTTATGACCTTATTGGTTATTGATATAGGTATTATCAAAGAACTTGCTATCACCGCTAGTATGGGTGTAGCAGTGATTATTCTTACCAACTTATTGCTATTGCCTGTGCTAATGTCGTTTGTAAAATTACCTGCTAATCATAAGCAACAGTACAACAAAAATGACACGATGGATGCCGTCTGGAATAAAGTCGCTAATTGCGCGTCACCAAAAATGGCCATTGGCATTGTTGTGGTAACCGCTATATTGTTTGTTTGGGGTAGCCATCAAGCAAAATCGCTTAAAATTGGTGATTTACACGCTGGCGCACCCGCACTTCACGAAGATTCTCGATACAATCAAGACACGTTTTTGATTACGGATAAGTTTGAAATTACCGTCGATTATATTTCTTTGATTGTGGAAACAAGTCCAGAAGCGTGCACTCGACACGATACTATGACCGGCATCGATGAATTCCAGTGGAAGATGCAGAATATACCGGGAGTCCAGTCGGCGATATCGTTAGCTTCTGTGGCCAAGCGAGTGAATGCTGGCTACAACGAAGGTAATCCCAAATGGCAGGTATTACCACGTAATCAATCTACTATGGTGCAAGCAGTATCCCGCGTACCTACATCGTCAGGCCTACTGAACGGTGACTGCTCTGTAATGCCTATTATTTTGTTTATGGAAGACCACAAAGCAGAAACCATTTCTGTTGTGGTAGATGCGGTAAAAAGAATACGTGAAGACTACCAAAGTGACGATATTTCAATACGGCTAGCGTCAGGACCAGTTGGGGTGATGGCTGCTACCAATGAGGCGGTAGACGCATCACAAGATCCAATGTTGTATTACGTATTTGGTGCCGTTATATTGCTATGCTTATTAAGCTTTAAATCGTTACGTGCAACCTTAGCGGTAGTGATACCTTTATATGTAGTGTCTATTTTAGCACAAGCCCTAATGACCTATTTGCAAATAGGCCTCACGGTGTCGACATTACCCGTTATTGCTTTAGGTGTGGGGATTGGTGTTGATTACGGGATTTATATTTTGTCTACCATGTCACAACGTCTGCGCGAAGGTGAGGACGTACGTTCAGCTTATTTAGCGGCATTAAAAGAACGTGGTAGTGCTGTGTTGTTTACTGGCATAACCTTAGCGATTGGCGTGAGTACGTGGGTATTCTCAAGCTTAAAATTCCAAATGGATATGGGAATATTACTTACCTTTATGTTTGTGGTAAACATGCTTGGTGCAATAATTGTACTACCGGCTATCGCACGCTTGTTATGGTTTAAATCTGGCAAAAATTAATTCTGAGTAGTTATGTAAAAAAAGGCCGTAATGGCCTTTTTTTTATGCATAAAAGGTAACTGCTTATTCAGCTTGTAAAAAATAGGTTAATAAACACTGGTAAACCATTAATATTTTTAGCAAAATGCCGATATGCATAAAGCAGAAGTATAATTTTTAACCTATTAAAAACGAGACAGTGTATATGTCGGTTACCCACCATCAGCATTCAGTGTTATTAGAACGTGTTTTTTCGCTCATCAACGAAAAAGTTGATGCCAGTCATGCAACACAAGTCATGCAGTTTGGTAATTTATTACTAAAAACAATGCCATTTGACGACGTTGACGGTCGCAGTGACAGTGATTTGTATGGCGCTATTTTGAGTTTGTGGCAATTACTACAAAAAAAACAAAACAATCAGCCTTCAATTAAAGTATTTAACCCTGAAATTGCCAAGCACGGTTGGCAATCATCTCATACGGTCATAGAGGTGATTGTTGATGACATGCCATTTTTGGTTGATTCTATTCGAATGGCGATTAATCGCTTTAATATTACCTCCCATTTGATATTGCATACTCCTATGCATTTTGTGCGTGATAACAAAGGTAAAGTACTGGAATTTATCGAAAACGATACAACAAAGAAAAATGCGACAAAAGAAACCGTATTTTTTATCGAAATTGATCGTCAATCACAAGCGAAAGATCTTCAAGCCTTAATGGACGAGCTGCGTTCGGTTGTAAGTGAAGTGTCGCTGTCTGTAACCGATTGGCAACCCATGCGCGATAAGCTAACAGCGTTAACAAAAAGTTTTGATAAATCCAGTGCTCATGCGCCTAAATCAGTTCGCTCCCAAGGTAAAACCTTTCTAAATTGGCTAAATGATCATAACTTTACGCTAATGGGATACCGTTACTATGATGTAAAAGCGATTGAGGGTGATCATCGTTGGTGTCCTCAGAATGATACTTCGCTAGGTTTGATGAAAAACTCAATCAGTGATAGAGACCGTTTGTTGTCGAATGTACCAGATAGCGCAAGAACTGAGGCATTAAGCAGTAACCCTTTGTTATTGACAAAAACCAATTCTAAATCACGTGTCCATCGTCCAGCATACATGGATTACATTGGTATAAAAGTATTTGATAACAACGGTAACGTAGCCGGTGAACATCGTTTTGTTGGTTTATATTCGGCGTCATTTTATAACAGTAGCGCCACAGACTTACCCATGCTGAAAGAAAAAATTGACCGAATGTGTTTACTCTCTGGATTCGAGAGGGGAACCCACGCTTATAAGGCATTTGTGAATATCGTGGAGACTTATCCGCGAGACGAGCTTATTCAAACTGCCGATGAAGAACTTGCACAAATTATTCTGGGTATTTTCCAAATGCAAGAGCGCGGTATGTCAAAATTGTTTGTGCGCAAAGACATTTTTGGGCGCTTTTATTCGTGCATGGTTTATGTGCCCCGCGAGCGATACAACACACAACTTCGTCGAGAAACCCAAGCCTTATTAAAGCGCTCATTTAAAGCTGACGGAGATGTAGAGTTTAATACTTATTTCTCGGAGTCGGTGTATGCTCGTACACACTACATAGCTCGTGTATCCAATAATAATTTTGAATTTGACGTGAATGAAATTGAGAAGAACTTGATTGAACTGACTAAAACATGGCAAGACAAATTAAATAGCAAAATTGTGCGCGCTTATGGTGAAGAAAATGGCAAAGCAATTGTTAAGAAATATGATAATGCGTTTTCTCGAAGCTACGCAGAGCAAAATTTACCCAGTGCTGCACTTGTGGATATTCAACGAATTGAAATGCTAAGCGAAGAGCAAAAATTAGATATTTTATTTTATCGACCCCAAGAAGAGAATGTTGACAGTAACATTGTTAAGTTAAAGCTGTATCACAAAAATGAGCCTATTCATTTGTCGGATGTATTACCGATGCTTGAAAACTTTGGTTTGAGGGTAGTAGACGAAAGCCCATATAGAGTGACCAACGAGCAAGGCGAAATTAGCTGGGTAATGGACTTTTCTATGCTGTATAAGAAAAGCAGCACTTTTGATATGGAAAAGTCCCAAGAGTTGTTTCAAAACGCATTTTCAGAAACGTGGGCATCTGAGTTGGAAGACGACGGTTTCAACCGCCTGATTTTAGGTGCAGGTATTACCGGAAGGCGCGTAACAATAGTGCGAGCATATGCGAAGTACATGCGCCAAATAGGCTCATCATTTAGCCTTAATTATATCGCTAACACAATGGCCTGTTACCCAGATATCGCTAAGTTACTCATTGATTTGTTTAACCAAAAGTTCAATCCAAAACTGCGCCGTAACAAGACTAAGGCTGACGCTTTGCAAGAGTCTGTTTTGACCAAACTAGACAACGTGTCAAACTTGGATGACGACCGTATTATTCGCCGCTACCTTGATTTAATAAACGCCACGTTACGTACCAATTTTTATCAGCTTGATGAAAAAGGTAGTCGTAAATCTTATGTGTCATTCAAAATGTTGCCGGCCGAAATACCTGACATGCCGCTACCACTGCCAAAATTTGAGATATTTGTATATTCACCGCGCGTGGAAGGTGTTCATTTACGCGGCGGCAAGGTTGCAAGGGGCGGTCTACGTTGGTCTGACAGAATGGAAGACTTCAGAACTGAGATCCTCGGTTTAGTTAAAGCACAGCAAGTAAAAAATACGGTTATTGTGCCAGTAGGCGCTAAAGGTGGCTTCGTATGTAAAAAGATGCCTGCCAATGCTAATCGTGCACAAATTCAAGCAGAAGGACAGGCATGCTACAAAATATTTATTCGTAGCTTGCTCGATATTACTGACAACATCATTGAAGGTAAGTTAATTCACCCCAAAGACGTGGTTAGGTTAGATGAAGACGACCCTTATTTAGTGGTTGCTGCTGATAAAGGAACGGCGACGTTTTCAGATATCGCAAATGGTATTTCTGAAGAGTTTAACTTTTGGTTGGGCGATGCATTCGCGTCTGGCGGCAGCGTAGGTTATGACCATAAGAAAATGGGCATTACTGCACGAGGCGCTTGGGAATCGGTAAAACGTCATTTCAGAGAAATTGGTATAGATTGTCAAACTACACCATTTACTTGCGTAGGGATTGGCGATATGTCGGGGGACGTGTTTGGCAACGGTATGTTGTTGTCAGAACAGACAAAAATTGTGTGTGCATTTAACCATATGCACATATTCTTTGACCCTGATCCAGATCCGAAGTCGACCTACGAAGAAAGGCAGCGTTTGTTTGCCGACCCAAGTCTAAATTGGAGCGACTACAACACCAAGCTTATTTCTAAGGGCGGCGGTATATTTAAACGTAGCGAAAAATCAATCAAGTTAAGTCCTGAGATGAAAAAGTGTTTAGGTACGCGCGCGCAAAGCATGACACCAAACGAGCTTATTCATAACGTGCTTAAAATGCCTGTTGATTTGATTTGGAATGGCGGTATTGGTACTTATATTAAAAGTAGCAAAGAATCTCACAGTGATGTTGGCGATAGAGCCAATGACATATTGCGTGTAGATGGCAAAGACGTAAAAGCAAAAATTGTAGGTGAGGGCGGTAACTTAGGCCTTACGCAACTTGGCAGAATAGAATATGCGGCTAATGGCGGCCGAGTTAACACCGATTTTATTGACAATGTGGGCGGCGTTGATTGTTCGGATAATGAAGTTAACATCAAAATTTTACTCAATACCCTTGTTAGTAATGGTGATTTAACGATAAAACAGCGTAATAATTTACTGTATGACATGACCGACGATGTAAGTGAAATTGTGCTTCAAGATTGTTACCGTCAAACTCAGTCAATCTCAATTACTCAAATGATGGGCGTGAAGCAGTTAAAAGAGCAACTGCGTTTTATTCACACCTTAGAGCGTGAAGGCTCGCTTAATAGAGAGCTAGAGTTTATCCCGTCTGACGATGAAATATCTGAACGAGTGGCGACAGGACAAGGATTAACTAGACCAGAACTTTCGGTGCTAATTGCCTACGGAAAAATGGTGTTAAAGGAAGAGTTAAATATAGCCAGTATTACAAATAATACATATTATGGACGCTACTTAATTGACGCGTTTCCACCCGTATTACGAAAAAAATATGCGCCACAGATGCAGGAGCACCCGTTGCGGAGTGAAATTATAGCAACAAAGTTAACCAATGAAGTGGTTAACGATATGGGTCTTAATTTTGTGCATCGTTTACGAGAAGAGACTGGCGCTGACGTCACTCATATTTGCCAGGCATACTCTGTGGTTAAAGCTGTGTTTAACATGGGCTCATTATGGGAACAAGTAGAAAATTTAGACAACAAGATTGAATCTGATTTACAACTCGAGATTCTTGATGAAATGCGCAGAACGCTGCGTCGTTCAGTTAGATGGTTTATTCGTCATGGTGAACTCGATCTTGATATTAACGTTGCAATTGATAAGTACAAAGATGCGTTTAGTATCGTGAGCAACAACTTAACTGATTATTTGGTCGAATCGGAAGTGAAGGAGGTTCAGGACCGCACTACGTATTTAGTTAAGGAGAATGTGCCCGAAACAACAGCACAACGTGTTGCCTCGCTCAGTAATTTATTCTCAAGTCTTGACCTTGCGCAAGTTGCAGAGACCGAAAACAGACCGGTAGAACTGGTAGCGCGGTTATATTATCAATTAGGGAATAAGCTCGAGTTACATTGGTTTTTGCAGCAAATTAATATGCAAGGTGTTTCTAATCACTGGCAAGCACTTGCGAGAGCTTCATATCGAGAAGAACTGGATTGGCAACAACGTGCTATCACAATTGTGTTATTAAACTCAGATAGCGACAGCAACGACGCCGATAATATGCTTAATCAGTGGATTGAGCAAAACCAGCTCAAACTAACAAGGTGGCAGCATATGATGACCGAGTTTAAAACCTCTGATAATCACGAGTTTGCTAAGTTTTCTGTTGCTTTGCGTGAATTGATGCTGTTAAGTATCAGCGCAAACCATTAAACTATAGCCCGTTCAAGTAAACAGCCCTGCTTGCAGGGCTTTTTTGTGTCAGGAAAAACGTGTACTCATTAATTCAAAAAGCTTTATTACTATGTGACCCAGAAAAAAGTCACGATTTGTCTATTAACTTTTTACGCCGTAGTCAGAATGGTTTGCTTAGTACTTTGTACTCGCAAACACTTGCCGCTAAGCCAGTAGAATGTTTTGGATTGCAGTTTCCGAATGCGATTGGATTAGCCGCGGGCCTCGATAAAAATGCAGAGTGCATAGACGCCTTTGCTGCCATGGGGTTTGGTTTTATTGAAGTAGGCACGACAACTCCTAGGCCCCAAGGTGGCAATGAAAAGCCTCGTTTATTTAGATTGCCAGAGCACAATGCCATCATCAATCGAATGGGATTTAACAACAAAGGCGTTGACTATCTTGTTGAACAAGTCAAAAACAGTCAATATACCGGTGTTTTAGGCATTAATATTGGTAAAAACAAAGATACACCTGAAACAAAGGCGCTTGATGACTACCTTATTTGTATGCGAAAAGTGTATGAGTATGCATCGTATATCACAATCAATATCTCGTCTCCAAACACACCCGGGTTGCGTAACCTCCAATATGGTGAAGCCTTAGACAGCTTACTTCAAGGCTTGAAAGCCAGCCAATCAGAATTAGCGCAACAACATAATAAGTATGTGCCACTGTTAGTTAAAATAGCCCCCGATTTAGACGAAAACGAGATCACCCAAATCGCTACTTCTCTAATAAATGCGAAGATGGACGGCGTAATTGCAACCAATACGACACTTGATAGAACCGCTGTGAAAGGGCATCAGCATGCCGATGAACCTGGAGGGTTAAGTGGAGCAGTGTTGTGTGATAAAAGCTTGACGGTAACTACGCAACTGGCAAAAGCGCTAGACGGAAAATTACCCATTGTTGGTGTTGGTGGTATTAGCAGCGCTAAAGACGCGCGTGATCGACTCGATGCAGGCGCGTCGTTGTTGCAGGTATATTCAGGGTTTATATATCAAGGCCCACCATTAATAAAAGAGCTAGTGAATGTTTAATTTTATTGTTACCGCAGCAAAGGGCCTTGACGAGCTATTAAAAATTGAAATAGCTGATTTACTGTCAAACCAAAACCCCGAAGAAAAACAACGTTGGTTGAGTGCTATTAAAGTACAACCAGGCCAAGTTAGTTTTGAAGCTGAGTTAGCCAATGCTTACACGCTATGTTTGCACTCTCGATTAGCCAATAGGGTATTATTAGTTTTAGCAAAAGGTAAGGCAGGTAGCGCTGAGGAGCTTTATGATTTAGCCGCACAAGTTGATTGGCCACAACAGTTTTCCAGTAATTCCAGTTTCGCGGTTCAATTTGTTGGTACAAGTCATGCTATTAATAATAGCCAATTTGGCGCGTTAAAAGTAAAAGATGCGGTAGTTGACAGTTTTGTAGAAGACGGTCAAACACGCCCAGATGTTGAGCGTCAACATCCTGATATACAAATACACGTGCGCTTGCGCCGTGAAACTGCACTGGTGTGTTTAGATTTATCAGGCACTAGTTTACACATACGTGGCTACAGAGAAGCCACCGGTGACGCTCCGCTAAAAGAACAACTTGCTGCAGCTATGCTTTACAGAAGCGGCTGGCATTTGGATATGGCTAAGCCACTTCTCGACCCTATGTGCGGCGCAGGTACCATTGCAATTGAAGCAGCACTAATGGCATGTAATAAAGCAGTTAATATTAATCGTCGATTCTGGGGCTTTGATTATTGGTATGGTCACAACAAAGCAATGTTTGACGATATTAAGACGCAAGCAGTTGAGGCAGAAATAGTGCCAGTAGCCCCCATATATGCTTATGATATTAGCACCACGGTACTTGACTACGCACGCACGAATGCAGAGAACGCGAATGTTGCGCAGTTTATCGAATTTAAGCAATGTGACGTGCTAAATGCACAGGTAAAACATGATGCTGGTTATATTGTCAGTAATCCGCCATACGGCGAAAGACTTGATGATTATGTTGGTTTGTTACCCATGTACAGCAAGTTAGGGCAGCACTTTAAAAAAGCTTTTGCCGGTTGGCACATTGCATTGTTATGCTCTAATGACCAACTGCTTAAAGCACTAAAATTACGTGCCACTAAGCGTTATAAGTTGTTCAACGGCAAACTTGAAACATTGTTGGCTTTATATGAATTAAATGAAGACAACTTGCAACAATTTAGCGCTAGGCCGAGCGATGACGAGTTCAGTAATCGATTAAGTAAAAATGTAAAACGGTTAAAGAACTGGGTTAAAAAACTCAATAGTAATGCTTATAGAGTATACGATGCCGATTTGCCTAACTATAATTTTGCGATTGATTGTTATGCTGACTTCGTCATTGTTCAAGAATATGCACCACCTAAAACGATCCCTGAATCGGTTTCTCAAGAACGTTTAGCCCAAGCCTTGTTGCACATTCCGCATATTTTAAATGTAGAAAAAAGCAAGATAGTGTTAAAAGTTAGACAAAAACAAACCGGTAAGAGCCAGTACGAAAAAGTACAAGCAACTGGCACCAAAATACAGGTACATGAGCATGGCGCTAAGTTTTGGGTAAACCCTCACGACTACCTAGATGTTGGTTTGTTTTTAGATCATCGCATTACCCGAGACATGTTCGCAAATGAATGCCGTAACAAACACGCTCTCAATATTTTTTGTTATACAGGTAGCGTTTCAGTACATGCTGCGCTTCGTGGGGCCAAGTCGGTTACTTCTGTAGACATGTCAAATACTTACTTGCAGTGGGCCAAAGACAATTTTACTTTAAACAAGTTAAATGGTGCTCATGAATTTATACAGGCTGATTGCATAAAATGGTTGGCTGATGCCAACACAAGTGCAAAGTTTGATTGTATTTTTATTGATCCGCCGTCATTCTCGAATTCAAAAAGAATGGATAATACCTGGGATGTCCAGCGCGATCATGTGAGTTTACTCAGTAACGCGCGGCAAAAATTAGCGGCCAATGGGCGTATCTATTTTAGCAATAACTTACGCAATTTTAAGCTTGATCACGCGCAGTTAGAAGTACTAGGCTTTACGATCAAGAATATTACCAGTGCCACTATTGATGAAGATTTTAAACGTAATCAAAAAATACATCATTGTTGGATACTAAGCTTATGAAGCTTGTGTTTTATACAGGTCCTCAATGCAGTTTATGCGACGACGCAGAAGTAGTGTTAAGGCATGTTGGCATTACTGACTTTGAAAAAATAAATATTAGAACAAGCCCCGATTTATATCATTTGTATGGCGCGCGCATTCCAGTACTAAAACGCGTAGACACGCACAGTGAACTGGGTTGGCCTTTTGATGAGCAAAGTGTAGAGAATTTTATTAAGTGAACCTGATTCAAATAAAGCAAGGCAGTATACTTTTTGGTCAGCCACCGCTGCTTGATAACGCTGACTTAAATGTTGATGAAAAAGAACGGATTTGTATAGTAGGGCGCAATGGCAGTGGCAAATCTACCATGCTTCAAGTGCTAAGTGGTGAGATAAAGCTAGATGGCGGTCAACGCATTGTAGCCGGTCATGTCAATATTGCACGGTTAGCGCAAGACCCACCAACTAATAACGACGTAAGCATTTTTGATTATGTTGCAGAGGGGCTCGCTGAAAATGCAAAACTGATAAAAGCCTACCATGCGCAAGCAAACAAAATCGCTACAGATAGTTCAGAAGCGGCCTTGCTAGAATTACAGCGTTTGCAAGAGCAGCTTGATGCGAATAATGGATGGCAGTTAGAGCAGCGCATAGCAAATGTACTTACCCAGCTTGAATTAAACGGAGACGTGAGTCTTCAAGGATTATCAGGTGGTTGGCGGCGTAAAGCTGCATTAGCCAGAACCTTAGTATCTCAACCTGATGTTTTATTATTAGATGAGCCTACAAACCACCTTGATATTGAAATGGTGAAGTGGCTTGAAAAAACCGTATTAGGCTATACGGGCTCAATCGTATTTATTAGTCACGATAGAGAATTTATACGTAACGTTGCTACTCGAATTGTGGACATAGATAGAGGCATGGTTACCTCATATCCTGGAAATTATGAAAAGTATTTAGCACAAAAAGCCCATGATTTAGAAGTACAAGAAACTCATCAAAAAGAGTTCGACAAAAAGTTAGCCAAAGAAGAAGTCTGGATACGTCAAGGGATTAAAGCCCGCCGAACGCGAAATGAAGGACGGGTTAGGGCGTTAAAAGCGTTACGTGAAGAGTTTAAGGCACGCAGAAACCAAGTTGGTAGCGCCAACATTGTTACTACTCAAGCGAATAAATCTGGTAAACGTGTATTTGAGTGCGAAGACTTAAGCTACGGATATAAAGACAAACTCATTGCTAAAGACGTTAATATACTGATTAGCCGTGGTGACAAAGTAGCATTAATTGGGCCTAATGGCTGCGGAAAGACAACGCTAATTAAGCTATTGCTTGGTGAGTTAACCGCGCAAAGCGGTGAGGTATATCAAGGCACTAATTTAGAAATTGCTTATTTTGACCAACACCGAAACCAATTAGAATTAGATAAGCCTTTAATCGACGTTATTGCTGACGGCAAGCGTGAAGTCGATGTTAACGGTAGTCCGAGACATGTTATTAGCTATTTACAAGATTACTTGTTTTCTCCTGAACGCGTAAATGCGCCCGTATCAACATTGTCTGGTGGCGAAAAAAATCGATTAATGCTGGCTAAGCTAATGCTAAAGCCTAGTAATATATTGATATTGGATGAACCAACTAACGATCTCGATGTCGAAACGCTCGAACTGTTAGAATCGTTATTGGTTGATTATAAGGGTACTTTGTTGCTTGTGAGTCACGACCGTGAATTTATCAATAACGTAGTAACCAGTAGTTTGTTCTTTGAAGGAAATGGCATTATTACTCAGTTTGTTGGGGGCTATAATGACGTGAGTGATTGGTATGCGCAGCAACAAACGGCAACGCCTGTATCGCTCAAACAGGCAAATGCGAATGCTATAAAGCCAGTGGAAAAGACAGTAAAAGATAAAACGAGTAATACTGAGAATAAGCACAAAAAACTGTCTTACAATGAAAAAAGAGAACTGGAAAAATTACCCCAAGTACTTGAACAACTTGAAGAAACCCTACAAGAATTGCAAACACAGGTAAGTGATGGTCAGTTCTTTTCGCAAGATGTGTCAGTTACACAACCGGTTATTGACCAACTCAATGCTACCGAATCAGCTTTAGAAGAAGCGTTTGCGCGTTGGGAAGAATTAGAATCAAAACAAAATAATTAGTCGTTACAGGAATTTACATGAAATTAAACCGCATAACAGCGTCGTTGGCCTCTACATTAATACTGCTGAGCTCTGCACCTATGCTAGTGAACGCACAATCTTACGAAGTGGTTGAGCTGCCAAGTGCCAATTTATCTATGAACCAATTTGCGAGTTCTATCGATAATACTGGCTTAGCCCTTACGATTGTTAGCGCCAGATTTAACCAACCGATTGATTTATCAAAAATTGACTTAGATAGTGTTACGTTAACTGACCCTGAAGCGGCAGCACAAGGCGATTTTAACGCGACCGACTTAGCCATTTTAACGTCTATTATATACAGTAACACTGCTTCTAATCTTGCTGCCGGTCAAAAGTTAGCAGCCAACACTGCTTACAGTACAGACGGCGTCGATACAAACTATGTCTTTGGTTTTGATAGTGAAAGCCCAGCGACTACTGGTTTCAGTTATTCTTTGAATACCACACTAGGTGATTCAGTGTTTGGTACTCACATTATAGGCTCTATGCCTGGCCCGTTTAATTATATTGAATACACCAATGAAGAGGGCACTGAGGTAACATATAACGTAAATCAGGTTAAACTCAGAGGCTTTGTTCAAGTAAACAATGAAGTACATGAACTATTGCCCCCTGATACTTACTTGGGTGGGTATAGTAAAGCCAATGCAATTAATACCAATTACCAAGTTGCTGGCGTGGCAAGTGTTGATGTAAATGATAACATTATCAGTCAGAAAGAGGCATGTGACGAAGATGAAACACGTGGTGATATCCCCCTTGAAGCATGTTATTACGCAATCACTACAGCCACTGCAACGAGTGCATTCACAGGCGTAACATCTGATTCTTATCTACCGAATGTTACTCGACGTGCAGTTGTCTGGCAATTAGACGGTAATGGTTCTACGTTGAGTACCGATGTTTATGGTTTAAATTTTGTGCCTGATGACGATAACAACATTATTTTTTCTAATGAAGCAAATGCTATTAATGATCTAGGACAGGCCGTAGGAGTAACCACGGTTGAATTGTTATCAACTTACAGTCAAGCCGCTGCTTTGTTCGAAAACGGTGAAACCGTTCGATTATTAGAAGACGACGATTTACTCCCTAATACGGCTACTGATATAAACAATAATAGTCTAGTTACTGGGTATAGAAGTATCGAGGTTAATGGTGTATCTCGTTTGAAGTTGTTTGTTTACAATATAAATACAGGTGAACTGACATTACCCGATGGCTTTTTCTTAAGCTCAGCAAGTCTTCCGCGCGCGATAAACAATAATGATATAGTGGTCGGAGACGCAGAAATAGACACTGAAAACCGTCGTCGAAATGGTTTTTTGTATGATATTAGCAATGACGACTTTAGTAATATTAATGATTTAATTGCCTGTGACTCAGACTATGAAATTATTGCTGCAAACGATATTAACGACAATGACGAAATAATAGCCGAAGCTTTGGTGAAAAGGCCACTGCGCGATGCTAAAGGTGAAATATTTTTAGACGAAGATGGCGAGCAAGTACTTCAGGATGCCGTGATTGCGGTTAAATTACTACCTACCGGTGATAGCCCAGAAACCTGTGAGCTAAGCGACGACGAAGCAGCAGCAATTGAACGCCAAGGGGCGAGTATGCCAATTATTCTTTTAGTATCCTTAGCAATATTTGGCTTGTTTCGTCGCTACAAAACAAGATA
Source organism: Glaciecola sp. (assembly GCA_049650345.1). Lineage (GTDB taxonomy): Bacteria > Pseudomonadota > Gammaproteobacteria > Enterobacterales > Alteromonadaceae > Glaciecola. Next base: position 134,836 of record JBARZY010000140.1, read on the forward strand.
GTATTTTAGTTAATTGGATTTTATTAGGATGCATATCCTATTTGCTTGAAAGCCGCTATAAATGCGGCTTTTATGTTTTTAAGAACTGCCGGTGATAAAAACATATATATTAAGTCCATTTTGTTGCTAAAAAATCCTTCTCGTAAATTCAAGCATTTAGCAAAATTTATGACATTTTTGTGAATCACCACCTTGAACCTTTTTAAATATGGGTGTACTAATTAAGTGTAGCAGCGCACGCTCGTTGTGGTTTTTAATATTGTGCCGACGCTATATTTTTATAATGAAAAGAGGTTATCAATGAAGAGACAAAAAAGAGACAAGCTTACTAGAGCACATGCTAAAGGTTACCAAGCAGGGATCACAGGTCGTTCAAAAGAAAACTGTCCATTTCAGGCATCAGATGCACGTTCACAGTGGTTAGGAGGTTGGAGAGAAGCCCTAACCGATAGGCAATTGGGTTTTTCAACCCGATAGCACACCAAATTAAAAAAACCTGCATTAAGCAGGTTTTTTATTGTTAAGCGCTTGACGTTAAAAAGCTGATGTATCTTGAAATAAGCCAACTTTTAAATCTTTTGCGGTATATATAACGCGCCCATCTACAGCAACAGTACCGTCGGCTAAGCCCATAAATAATTTTCGTTTAATTACACGTTTGAAGTCAATTCGGTATGTCACTTTCTTCGCAGTAGGTAGAATTTGACCGGTAAATTTAACTTCACCTACACCTAATGCTCTACCTTTACCTGGCCCACCTGACCAACCAAGGAAAAAGCCTACCAGTTGCCACATTGCGTCAAGTCCTAAACAACCTGGCATTACTGGGTCGCCTGGGAAGTGACACTCAAAAAACCATAGGTCTGGATGCACGTCTAATTCGGCCTCGATGTAACCTTTGCCATGTTCACCACCTTCATCGGTGATGGTTACTATTCTATCCATCATTAACATATTTGGAGCGGGTAACTGGCTATTTCCAGGGCCGAACATCTCACCAGTACTACAAGAAAGTAACTCTTCGCGATTAAAACTGTTTTGTTTATCTGTCATGGTATCTACTTTATTAAAAAATCTAAGCGCTAATTTAGCGAACACTTGTACGCTTAACAACTCTGAGCAGTAAAAAAATTAAAAATAATTCAATTTCTGAGTATACTAAGGAAACAAAACTACCAAATATACGTGTATGAAAAACAAAAAACTTACTGCAAACGCTGAAAAACAAAAAAGATTTAGAGACAGACAGAAAGCCCAAGGTAAAAAGCTGGTGCGAGGGTATTTGTCACCTGTAGCAATGGAAAACTACAAAGAAATTGTAGATAAAACAGGCTGGACCGACAACGATATTATTTCCAACGCCTTACGTATTACCTATGCTGCTTATAAAAATGGACAAATTAGATTCTTAAACAAATGGTTGCAAGAAGATGACCGCAAAAAACGCCTAAAGGCGAAAACCCATTTGAACGATGATCCAGAACCCAATATTTCTGACAACCAAAGTGATGCTTAAAACATCACCGTATGCCTACGCAAAATGCGTTTACCTTCTGCTTTTACATCATCTCTCTTTCTAAAAGCCCATAACCTGTCTCTTGCCTCTTTGGCTGCTTGCACTATATCAACAATAGGGGGGCAATAGTCTCGTTCTATATCAAAGTTAAGTATGGCAGCTTCAATAGGCGGTATTAGCCAAGGCTCGTGAATGTATTCTTTGGGCAAGCTACTGAGTTCAGGTACCCATTTGCGTACAAAAATGCCTTCAGGATCTTTATCCTTTCCTTGCTTTACAGGATTATATATGCGGATAGTGTTTGTGCCCGTTACGCCGGCTTGCATTTGAAATTGTGGATAATGAATGCCGGGTTCGAAATCTAAGAATAGGGCAGCTAAATGTGCAACACCTCTTTGCCAGTCAATATTTAAGTGATGACACAAGAAGCTGACCAACATAGCTCGCATGCGAAAATTTAAATATCCAGTTGCAATTAACGCGCGCATACTCGCGTCGATGATGGGCACACCGGTTTTTCCTTCCCGCCAAGCAAGCAAATTTTTGCTGCCTTGACTCGTGGTATCAAAAGGAAATTGTGCGTAAACTTTATTCACACTGCGATGCTCCATTTGATGTTCGGATTCAAACTTTTGAATAAAATGGCAGTGCCATGCTACGCGTGAACTAAACGCTTCTATCGAACGTTGCCAGCCGCTAGGTTTCTGTAATGATTGAGTGTATTGAACCACTTGTTTTACACTAATGTTCCCCCAAGCTAAGTAGGGAGATAATCTTGAGCAGGTTTTCCGTGCAGTAGTGGGATTACCAATATTGCCAAAATAGTCTTTACCCCGCTCATCAAAAAAGTGTTTGAGCGTATACCAAGCGCGCATCTCACCGCCTGCTTGCATCAATTTATTGCGAGTATTCCAGTTATCTGGAACAGTGAATTGCAATGATTCGACAATTGTCTCAATGTTTTTCCACTGAGTGCTGAAAAGATCAGGGTCATAAATATGGTCGCTTATCCTATCATGCCATCGTTTTAGCCAATTAGAGCGCCCTGTTAAGCCTCGATACACCGCGCCATATGGGTATTCATGCCAGCCAATATTGTGTTGTTTGCAATACTTACCAAGCGCTACATCTCGTTCAAAAGTATGTGCTAAGCCAATTTCTTCATGACTATAAATAGTACTAAGACCGTGTTCATACAAATAGCTAAATACTGCTTTGGCTTCGCCATAGAACAGGTGTACTCGGGTATTGTATATGCTTAATTGCTGGTTTAAATCATTAATTGATTCAATAATGAAACGCCAATGACGCTCGCTGGTATGGGCGTCGTTGAGCATTATAGGCTCAACTATAAATAGCAGCATTATTGGCTGCTTTGCCTTGCATGCATTATACAAGGCTAGATTGTCACGTAGCCTTAAATCGCGCTTGAACCAAACCGCTGAAAATGAGTGATTTAGGTCCATGCTTTTATAAAAGTGTGTTGAGGATCATATGTTTGCGTTTGCTTGGTTAAATTAAATTGTCGTAGACCTCTAGGATCGCTGCCTACGCCAGCTAGGTATTGCCAATTGCCATAGTTGCTAGCCACATCAAAGTCTATTAACTTTTGTTCAAAATACGCAGCGCCATAACGCCAATCAAGTCCTAATTCGTGAACAAAGCAACTTGCAACCAGTTGACGCCCCCGATTTGACATAAAGCCAGTTGTATTTAACTGATTCATACATGCGTTCACAATAGGGTAGTCAGTGTCGCCATTAATCCACTGTTCAAAGTTCTTTTCATTGTGTTGGCAATGACTTGGTATGTCATTTATAGATTCACGTTGGCCTTTGATATCAAAAAAACGTGTACCGTGTTTAAGCATCTGTAAATGGAAGAACTCTCTCCACAGTAGTTCAAAGAATAACCAATAGGTAGAATCATTTTTTATCCTGGTTTCTTCATAAGATTTAAGCTGTTCAATCACTTGCAACGGAGATATACAACCATGCGCCAAAAATGCAGATAAACGACTGGAAAAATCCCAACCATCTAAACCATTTCGAGTTTCCTTATATTTAGCAATAAGATCGGTATTGAAGAAGTATTCTTGCATCCTTTGCAATGCTGCAGTTTCGCCTCCTTTATAATCGCCTTGCTTGTTCTCGTTCGTCGCAAATGGTGTATATTCTGAACAAGAAGTATTATGTAGCACGAAAGGTTTTGAAGTTTTCAATTGTTTATACGCCAGCGCTTTTACCTCAGCATATTTCTCTACTTTACGCCTAAACGGTGAAAACACATTAGGCATGTTTTCTATATTAAACGGTAAGGTATCTAGGCTATACAAATAATTACTGTTTCCCTCAATAATACCTAAGCTAGGCTTTTGGGCGCGTAAGGCATCAGTCTGCCGAATTTCATTGAGTCCGTTGTGACGCTCATAACTCACATAATCAACGGTATGGCTATTCAGAAGATCAGATACTATGTTGGTAGGTGAACCTGAAAAGCAATACAGTGGAATGTTGTATTGAGCCAATTGTGTTTTAACATCAATAAGCGCTTGGTTTATAAACTGACGTTGATGCTGATTATTGTCAGCGCTGGTAAATTGTTGATACCACATGTTGTCTGTATCTAGCACATAAACAACCGCGACATTATCGCAACGCTTTACTAGTTCACATAATGCTTGATTACCTCGTACACGAAGGTCATGTCGCATCCAATGTATGCCATTTTTTACCAAAATAAAATCGCCTTAAACTTGATAACTCTACTCAATAACTATGCTTACTGGTTTTTCGAATGATGCGATCTATTCAAGTCCAATTTTAGTAACAATTTATGAATAAAAAGTTTTCCAGTTGCACCGCGACAGCATACGTGGCTACTAAAAATAATGACACAAGGCTTTACATGACAATAAACATAATGTGGTTTAGACAAGACCTGCGAATTAATGATAATCCTGCATTAGTGCAGGCCTGTCAGGATCATGACGTTATCCCAGTGTATATTCTAGATGAATCTGTACCTGATTACGCACAACTTGGCGGTGCATCTAAGTGGTGTTTACATCATGCATTATCTGATTTAAATCGGAAACTCGATGGTAAACTACACATTGCAAAAGGCGATCCATTAGAAGTGCTTGTAGACCTAGCAAAAGAAGTTAATGCAGCAGGCGTTTATTGGAACAGAATGTACGAACCTTGGGCGATAAGTCGAGATTCAAAACTAAAAGAAACGCTAAAAGACATAGGTATAAGCGCAGGGAGCTGCAATGGGAGTTTATTGTGGGAACCAATGCAGGTACTTAAAAAAGACAAAACGCCATATAAAGTGTTCACACCTTACTATCGGAAGGGATGTTTATCAAAGCCACATCCACGTTTTCCCTTAAGTGCACCTGACCTTGGCGATAACATTGTCAGCATATCCAATAATATCAGTATTGACGCATTATGTTTGCTTCCCTCAATAAATTGGGACAGTCATATAAATGATATGTGGGATATTTCAGAGCAAGGGGCGGCTGATAAACTATCAACGTTTATTAATGACTCTGTAAAAGACTATAACGATAAGCGTAACGTTCCGTCAATAAAAGGTACGTCACAGTTATCGCCGTATCTTCATTTTGGACTATTGTCGCCGAATCAAGCGTGGTACGCAGTTTTAGATGCATTTGACGGACGCACCGACGAAAAAGGTGTGGATGTATTTTTAAGCGAGCTTGGATGGCGTGAATTTTCTTACTATTTGTTATATCACTTTCCACACATCCAGCAGCAGAACTTTAATCCCAAATTTGATCGCGTAACTTGGCTAAATAACAAAGACCATATACAAGCATGGCAATTTGGCAACACCGGCGTACCAATAGTTGACGCAGGGATGCGCGAATTATATCAAACAGGCTACATGCATAACCGTGTAAGAATGGTGGTTGGGTCGTACTTAGTTAAAAACTTACTCACCGATTGGCGAATAGGGGAACGCTGGTTTTGGGATTGTTTACTAGATGCTGATTCAGCCAGTAACGCTGCTAGTTGGCAATGGGTTGCTGGGTCTGGCGCCGATGCGGCTCCATATTTCAGAGTCTTTAACCCGGTATTGCAAGGAGAAAAGTTTGATAAACAAGGTGAATATGTAAAAAAATATTGTCCCGAATTAGAAAAGTTACCTCCCAAATATATCCATCAACCTTGGGCTGCGCCAACGAATATACTGGAATATGCTGGTATTACTCTAGGTAAAACTTATCCCAAACCATTGGTTGATTTAAAAGCATCAAGAGAACGTGCTTTGGATGCGTTTAAAGCCATGAAAGAAGGGAATAACTAATATGGCAAAGCTTTGTTTGTTACTAGGTGACCAACTTAATTTAAGTATGGAGTCACTGCAACATATAGATAAAAAGACCGACATGGTGTTAATGGCCGAGGTACGAGCTGAAGCAACTTATGTAAAGCACCACAAAAAAAAGATTGCGTTTATCTTTAGTGCTATGAGGCATTTTGCTAATGAACTAGAGAGCGAAGGATTTAACGTAAGGTACATAAAATATACCGATGATAATTGTACCAAAAGTTTATTTGATGCCGTTTTACAAACGTGTGATTCATACATCATAGACGAAATATATGTATGTAAACCCGGTGAATACAGACTTTTTGAAGATATTAAGACTTGGTCAGAGAAATTGGACATGGCGGTTAACATTTGTTCTGACAATCGTTTTATAGCAAAAGAATCCTTCTTTTCAAGCTGGGCGTCAAACCGCAAACAATTGCGTATGGAATACTTTTATCGTGAAATGCGTAAACAAACACAGTACCTAATGGATAATGGTAAACCTAGCGGTGATAAATGGAATTTTGATAGTGACAATCGTGCTAAATTGCCAAAAGATATGACGCCGCCACCGCCCACTATGTTTGAACCAGACACCATCACCGAGGAAGTGATTGCATTAGTCGAGTCGGAGTTTTCAGATCATTTTGGTGACTTATTACCCTTTCATTATGCTGTCACTCGTACTCAAGCATTGACGGTACTAAACGAATTTATAGAACAGCGGTTACCTAATTTCGGCACGTATCAAGACGCTATGGTACAAGACGAACCGTGGATGTATCACAGTCATATTTCATTTTATTTAAACACGGGACTTCTCATGCCAACAGAAGTCCTTGATGCAGCACAACAAGCTTATATCGACGGCCACGCTGCGTTAAATTGTGTTGAGGGTTTTATTCGACAAATTTTAGGTTGGCGAGAGTACGTCCGAGGTTTCTATTGGCATCTAATGCCTGGTTACAATGAAGAAAACTACTTACAAGCGAAACACGAATTGCCCGAATTTTATTGGTCGGGCAAGACCGATATGAATTGTATCAGTCAATCAGTCAAGCAAACCAAAGAGCACGCCTATGCCCACCACATTCAAAGGCTAATGGTATTAGGAAACTTTGCATTATTGGCTGGTATTGCACCCAGTGAACTCAATAGGTGGTATTTGATTGTATACGGTGATGCATATGAATGGGTGGAACTGCCTAATGTGAGTGGTATGGTTTTATTTGCTGATGGTGGTTTGTTAGCGAGTAAACCCTATGCTGCAAGTGGTGCTTATATTCATAAAATGTCAAATTATTGCAATCATTGTCATTACAACGTAAAGGCCAAAACGGGTGAAGACGCATGTCCGTTTAACTATTTGTATTGGGGTTTTCTACACAAACATAAGCATTTGTTTGAAAATAACCCAAGAATGGCAATGATTTATAAAACAATGGGGCGAATGGACCAAGAAAAGTTAAGGACAAGCCTAGATAATGCCGATACCTTCTTAGACAAGCTAATAACTAAGCAGAGCGTTTAGTTGAATGAAGGCTAAGCGTAAAAAGCAGCATTTACCTCAAAAGGTTTGTTTAGTGTGTAATAAACCATTCAGTTGGCGCAAAAAATGGGAAAGGTGTTGGGATGATGTCAAATATTGTTCTGAACGATGTCGACGAAGCAGGTAAGTATGAAGTTTAATAACTATATGCATATTTACACTGGTCTTTAGTATAATTTTGTGTGCTAAATGTACAAACTAGGCCTTATGAGGTATCATGTCGAAAGATTAAGAAAATTTAAAACAAGTTGAAAGGGCTTAACGGCTTGTTTTAACAGGTCTATGTGTTGTTATAAGGTTGTGTATGAAAAGTCATAAGCGTAATGCTGGGAAGTCGATAGAACTTTTTAGCGATCCAGACAACTATATCGATGTTAACGATAACGCTGATGACGACCTTTATGCAGAATTTGGTATTGAATCGGAACAGTCATTCAACAGTCTATCTGATGATGCAAAAACACTAAAGCAACTAGAATTAGCATTGTGGGGCAGCGGCCAGTCAGTATGGATGTGGAACAGAGACAACAACTGCATTGATTTAAAATTCTACATCAATAATAGCCAAGAAGTCAGTGAGCTAACGTTTTCATTTGAAGAGTTAAGCGTTAATTTACATCCTGATGATGCTGATGAATTTTTAGAAAAATGGGCAAAACACTTATCTGGTACTGAATCAGAGTTGAGCGCTCGACTGAGATTTTTAAGGGATCAAGACTACAGGTGGTATGAAATTAAAGGTAAAGTAATTGCCTTTGAGGACACCGGAGCCATCTCAGTTATTGGTACGTTTTCAGATATTACTGATTCCGTTGATAATGAAACCAAGCTATCGTTAATGTCACAAGCCTTTGCTAAGTCTAAGCAACCTATGCTTGTACTGGCGCAGAATATGTATATAGCTGAGTACAACGAAGCGTGGGTGAATGAATTAGACCCATATCAAGTTGCGCTCAATGCAACGTCATTCACCGACTTAGTTGAGATAACAAAAGCCGACATGGCAGACATTTTGCAAAACGGCTATTGCGAAAAAACGACTGACTTAAGCATCCCAGGGCAACCAACAGTGCCTATTGAGATCATTATTAATGAGTTTTCATCCAAGGACTTGTCAACACAGTATTACATTGTGTTGGTGAAAGATCTTTCTGATTCAATAGCAACAGAAAGAGAAATGCATCGTTTGGCAACACGTGACCAAGTAACAGGCTTAATTAATAGATTTGAGCTGCAAAATCAGTTGACTGAGCTTATTGCTCAACAAACACCGCTGGAAATTTTTTACATTGATTTAAACGGTGTAAAAGAAGTCAGTGATGCATTAGGTCATGAAAATAAAGATACGTTACTTCAAAACGTAGCGAGCGGGTTGAGTAGAAGTCTACACAACGTAAAACATTTAGCGAGCTGGGGCGGCAATGAGTTTGTTGCCGTTTTTTGCGGGCATGAAAAAGAAGCGATAAAGCGTACCGTTGACGCAATTAATACTACAATTGCCAATAAGGTTGTTATAAATGGCGACCAAAAATTTGTTATTAGCTCCAACATAGGTGTATCTAGATATCCAGAAGATTCGTCAGACGTATCTGAGTTACTGCGTAAGGCCGATGCTGCATTATATTATTCAAAATTGGAGAATAATGAAAATTATTCGGTATATTCTAAAGGCATGGCTGATGAGATAAAAAGCCGCATTAGTATGATAAATGATTTACGAGAAGCAATAGATAAATCAACATTAACTTTTGTCTTACAAGGTAAGTACAACTGCTCACGCGAACTAATTGGGGCCGAGATACTATGCAGATGGATGAGCGAAAAACATGGACCTGTATCGCCGGGTGTATTTATTCCGCTTATTGAACAATACGGTATGGAGTTTTCATTAGGTTTATTGGCCTTGCAAAATGCAATTAATTACATCAAAGTGCTAGACTCATTGAATATAAAGATCCCTATTTCGGTGAATATTTCTGCTACACAAGTGCTTGATGAGAGTTTCCATAAAACACTGCAAACCATGATACGTATTGCTGATATAAAGCCCGAGTTACTCGAACTAGAGATGACTGAGTCGGTCTTCATTAGCGATGATAACTCTGCCACAACTCGCCTAAAAGCTCTAAAATCATTAGGCGTGAGAATATCACTTGATGACTTTGGCACTGGTTACTCATCATTAAGCTATTTGGGCCAGTATCATTTTGACGTGGTAAAAATAGACCGCACATTTATTATCGAAATTGAACACGACACTAAAGCGAAAAAATTATTTGATGCAATAATGAATATTTGTACCGCACTAGAACTAGACGTAGTGGTTGAGGGGATTGAAACCGAAAATCAATTTGACATTTTATGCTCAACTGGTGTTGATAAATTCCAAGGCTTTTTGTTGGGTCGCCCCAGTAATATGCCTGATTTTTTAAACGATAACGAAATACATTAATCCATTTAAGCGGTAATTCTATTTATCAAAACACCCACAAGCATTGCTCCACTCACACTCAACAATGTTCCCAACATAATGTATTCTGTTAATTTTCGGTCTTGCTGTCGACGCATATCACCAAACCTAAATACACTTTTTGCCGCCAATAAAAACCCAATACCCGAATATTGCTCTAACAATACAAATGTGAGAACAATAATACGTTCAAGCGAACCTATATGCTCACCTGCCATCTGCAAGCCTGAGTTAGCGTGATTGACGTTCTCAACGTCTTGTAAATATGGTCGTAACAGTAGCTGAATAGTGATGGCCATAGGTTTATACACTAACAAATAACCCACGCCCCAGACGACATGATTAAAACTGACGCTTGTTATCAGTTGTTGGCTCAACACGAAAACAGACGTGTTCGATAACCAAATACTTACCCCCAATAACACAATAATATGACCAATTTGATCACACAAAAAATAAGCTATAGTAAAGCCCATATATGTTTTCCATATATCAATAGCATAATGGGTCAATATAATAATGAGTAGTGCAATAATAGAATTATGAGAAACACCTTGTGTGGCAACTAACAATGCTAAAAACGTAAGCAGTGTATGAACAAGCATATGTTTTGCTAGCCCTAAAGATTTTTCTTTATATTTTACCTTGCTCATTATCCAGCTATGGGGTTGCAAGTAAAAATCGGCAAGTATATGAACAACCAGTAAACAGCCAAAAATAGTCGCTAAATCTATCATTAAGAAAGCTCCGAAATGCGCAATGAATATTGACTAAGCAGGGCCTTAACCAGATCGGCGTTTGCACGCTGTAAATGCGTATTCACATTTTGCCGTGTCACACCAAGTTGCTTTGCAATAACCTTATGTTCTGGATAATCTAACTTTATATACCAATATAGAATAGTCGTTTGTTTGCGGGTTAATTGTTGCAGTAAGCTATTAAAAAACGCCATCGCCAAACTGAAATCACTTGATAGTTCGCTCGGCTCTACACTAATTATACCGCTTTTTAAGGTATCTAAATGCCGGCCAGAATTGACAAAAACCGGCGCCATGCATTGACCAATATTGTTAGGCATGTCTGAAAGTTCACCAATGCTCAGTGATTGTGTAAGTAATACTGGTTGTTCTAACTGCGTTAACAAATATAGTTTTGTTAGCACAGCATGACGAAGAGCATGCTTTGCATTAAAATAAAGCACTTGATACGCGTCACCGCGAAACACTTCAAATTTACCTAGTGTTTTGTCTTGAAGAGATAAACAGCATTCATTCAACGCGACATTAGCAGAAGTTAATAGCTCAGGAGCTAACTGCGTTGAACCCACTATATCGCCTGTCTCTACTGCTACTAGCATGCATTTCTCTTAAAATAATTGTCAGTAATAGGAGTGTGTCACATCTGCACACGCAGCGCAAACATAAATGATTGCTTTGGTATTAAGCAGTTTATTTTATTTGCCTTTGTAAAAATGTTTAGTAGATAACTCACACCATAATGACCTATTATATGCGCAAATTGAACTTCGGACTTGTTAACATGAAAGTATTGGTTGATGCTGACGCATGCCCAACAGTGATTAAAGAAATACTTTTTAAAGCGGCTCAACGCACTAAAATAGAGTTGGTATTAATTGCCAATCACGCTATGCGTATTCCTCCTGCTCCCAATATTACCTTTATGCAGGTACCTGCTGGCTTTGACATCGCCGACAATGAAATAGTAAAGCGTTGTGACAATAATGATTTAGTTATTACCAGTGATATTCCCTTAGCTGCGGAAATTATAGAAAAGGGAGGCAGAGTATTATCACCTAGAGGCGAATTGCTAGATGAACAAAATATAAGAGGGCGCTTAAATACGCGTGATTTTATGGAAACTATGCGTGCCAGTGGTGTACAAACTGGCGGGCCACCGCCTATGAACCAACGAGAACGCAAAGAATTTGCTGGCCATTTGGACAGAATGCTAGCAACACGTCGCTAGCATTCAATCGATATGTTATTTTAGTAAAGTAATCAAACTTGATGTGTCGTGCCTACCACCGCCATTTTTTTGAACCAGCGCATAAAATTGGTCAACGAGTGCAGTAATGGGTAGTGTACTGCCATTTTGTTTTGCTTCATCAAGCACAATAGCCAAGTCTTTACGCATCCAATCGACAGCGAAGCCAAAATCAAACTCATTATTGTGCATTGTCGACCATCTATTTTCCATCTGCCAGCTTTGCGCCGCGCCCTTGCTAATAACATCAATAACATTCGCCACATCTAAATTTGCATTTTTGGCGAAATGCAAAGCTTCAGATAAGCCCTGCACAACGCCGGCAATACAAATTTGATTGACCATTTTACACAGTTGACCCGCACCTGCATCACCCATTAAGGCGTGTTTTTGGCTGTAACAATCCAGAATAGGTTTGGCTGCGTCATAAACGCCTTGTTCGCCACCAATCATTACAGTGAGCTTGCCGTTTTCGGCACCCGCTTGACCCCCTGACACTGGCGCATCTAAAAACTTAATGTCTTTTTCTTTGCACGCTTGGTACAACTCTTTGGCTAATTCTGCTGATGTTGTAGTGTGATCAATCAATACGCTGTTGGCTTTCATACTTGCAAGCACACCGTCTTCACCGTATACCACCGAGCGTACATCATTGTCATTGCCTACGCACAGTAATACAAAGTCAGCATCAGTTGCCGTAGAGCCTGGAGTAGGGTGGCTACTTCCCGAATACTGATCTTTCCATAAGTTTGCTGTGTTTGTTGTGCGGTTAAACACCTGAACGCTATATGCTGCTTTGCTAACGTATCCTGCCATGGGAAAACCCATTGCGCCTAATCCAATAAACGCTACTTTCATGCGTACCTCACTCAAAAATGATAAAACACAAAGTATAAATGACCTGACACAAAAAAGCCCAGTACAATTAGTAGAAGGGTCATTAGTACTGGGCAATAAAAACAGATTAAATTGGCTGTAATCAGTAAATATTGTGCTACGCAAACACGGCTTTTATATGATTACTACCTTGGATAACAATTGGCGTAAGTGCACTAAGTATGTAATCCTCGCCATAAACGTCGGTAAACGCAATGTCTTTACTGCATAAGCGTTTGTTACTGTTACCAAGTTGACCAGTAAGTAAGGCAATTAAGCTAGCGTAAGCGTCACCATCATCATGCATAGCGCTGATGGTTTTATCTAATGAGATTACAGTTGTATTAGCATGCTCTGTGCGCAAATCATCAATGCCAGCATGATCATTGCAACCATTTTTACCTTTATTGTTAATAACTATCTCGGTATGTAAATCACCGTTCTTCAATACGATGGCGTTAGGTGATTCTTTATGGCCACACAACGCGACAAATTGCTTAGGATTTTGAAGACCAGACTGGTCGCCGTTATCGAAAAACGCAAGTAAGTGGTGATAGTAAACCACGTAACTTTTTACATCGGCATGAGAACCGTGCTCTAGCGGAAACTGATCATCTAAATACTGTTTTGCTAGACTCTCGTTTGTATACTCACTGCACCAACGAGATTGGATAGCGGTAACTATTGCGTCTGTATCAAAGATAGAAATCGCATTTGTGAGGTTGTCCGCGCTTGCATCAAATACGTTCTCCACATCTTTCCATAAAGACGAAGTGATTCCAGCAGATTGCGGATTATTAACCAAGGTTTGAAAGCCTTGTTGGTTTTCTCTTATAGGCATATTCATCTTGTATTCCTCATGTGTCACGTTATTAAAAGTTAGTAAATTGCGTATGTATTTATCGACTTACTTGTGACCAAGCATAAAGTAAAACTCCATATAATTTCACAAATAAAATTATACATTGTAAATTTTACAAAAATTAATACCTAGGTCGTATATAGGCATTTATCTATGCAAATAAGATGGACTGAACTAAATATTGTAAGTAATTGATTAATAGTAACTTATAATATCCACAGTAATAATTAAATGCGCATAATGTATATTATGTTAAATTAAACATTACCCCCATTTAATCCACAGTTTATTCATTGTGTAACCTTTTTAATCGTATTTGTGCCCTATTTTGAATGACATAATCAGGATGTTTATTCTACAAAGGCATGTTTAGCTAATCATCATTAGTGCTAGTGACACTATTTGGTATGTTTGCCTTT
>JBARZY010000141.1:0-1864 GCA_049650345.1 Glaciecola sp.
GTTAAGTTTGGTAACCAACACCTAATATCAATGACAGGCCCTAGTCTTCGTGAGGCTATAAATAAGTATGTCGGGAAAGATTTTAAAGAGTATATTGCCCAAAAGGTGTCATATTTAAATAGCTTCGAAAAGGAGACAGGTCTATTTGGAGTGACCTTAAACATCAAAGGTGGTGAAACGAATATTAAGCGATTTGTTGACGCATTGATCGGTTTTGATGTTAGCTTTCAAGGGGTTAGTCAGATTTACTCAACGACAATGGGCATAGCAGATAGTGAGAACCAAGTGTCTTCTCAAGATGCAACCGAAATGCCACTAAAGATTGGGCCAAAAGAGGACTTGCAACCTATCGTCACGGTAAGCATATCGCTTGAACCACACGGAAAACAATACCACTTTCCGGGTAGGTTATTCTCAACGCCATCATTTATCCCTGAAGAATTAAGTAAGCATCGTGAACTTCCCAGATTTTGCTAGACACTTTTAACAGTTACAATGTAACTTCAAATAGAGGTGTTTATGAGCAAAGGCAAACGGTATACCGAAGAGTTTAAGATTGAAGCAGTAAAGCAAGTTACCGAACGAGGATATTCTGTTCAAGACGTTGCTGAACGTTTAGGGGTAACAACAAAATCGCTCTATTATTGGAAAAGCAAATTTAGCGATAATAAGACTACGCACAAAAAAAACAGTGATGATTCAGTTCGCATAGCTAAGCTTGAGGCTGAGTTAAAGCGGGTTACGGAGGAACGCGACATATTAAAAAAGGCCGCAAGGTACTTTGCAAGCCATCCAGAGTGAAGTACGCCTTTATCCGGGAACACCAAGACGAGTTTTCTGTGTTAGCCATGTGCAGAGTGCTCAAAATCAATCGCAGTGGCTTTTATGCGTGGCTCAAACAACCGTTGAGTAACCGAGCTATCGAAGACAGTCGCTTATTGTCGCGGATAAAAGAGTTTTACGTTGCCAGTGGCGGAACGTACGGCAGTCCTTGGATCCACCGTGACCTTCGTGAAGCGGGTGAATCTTGTAGTGTTAATCGCGTGGCTAAAATCATGCGCCAGAACAGCCTTAGAGCGCAAATTGGTTACAAGCGCAGATATATAAAAGGCAGTAAGCTATCTCGAGTTGCAGATAACATATTGGAGCGCGACTTTGCTCCAAATAGGCCTAATACAGCGTGGGTAAGCGATATCACCTACGTTCGCACTTATGAAGGTTTTTTGTACTTGGCGACCGTTATCGATTTATTTTCTCGCAGAGTTGTCGGTTGGTCGATGGACAAGAACATGGACAAACATCTTGTCATTGGCGCTTTATTGATGGCCGTTTATCAACGACGACCTACAGGCCCTGTGTTGGTGCACAGCGATCAGGGAAGCCAATACGGCAGTAGTGATTACCTTGCTTTCATGAAAGAGCATAACTTAGAGCCTTCCATGAGCCGCCGCGGAAATTGCCATGATAATGCGGTTGCTGAAAGCTTCTTTGCGACATTTAAAAAACGCGTAACAAGACAAAAGATATATTCGACAAGGGACGAAGCGAAGACAGAGATATTTAACTTTATAGAAATGTTTTACAATCCTAAAAAACGCCATTCGCATACAGGTGGTGTATCACCTGCTAAATTCGAGGAAACGTATTTTTTGGAACAACAGACTGTCTAGTGAAAGCTGGGAAGTCCACTTGGTCTAGCGCTGGAACTTTAAAGTATTGTCTTGTAACGTCATTAAGAACGTATATATACCCTAGGTCATCTCGATTAATCTTAATGTTAACGCTTTTACATCCATGGCGTTTGCGTAGCTTAACTAACTCCGCATTGTCGTATGTAAGGTAAGAGTAAGAAATACCTTTCACC
>JBARZY010000142.1:0-10834 GCA_049650345.1 Glaciecola sp.
TTATCCAGGCAAATGTTCAAGGTCGAGACATGGGTAGCGTGGTGGCAGATATTCGTCAATCTATTGATGAGCAGCTAGCACTGCCTACTGGCTATTCAGTGGATATTGGCGGGCAATTTGAGAATCAACAACGGGCGCAGAAACGATTATCACTAGTTGTGCCGCTTTCGTTGGGCTTAATTGCATTACTACTGTACTTTGCTTTTGCTTCGTTTGGTCAGGCAATGCTGATCCTCGTGAATGTGCCTCTAGCTGTGATAGGCGGAGTATTTTCACTTTGGTTATCAGGGCAATATCTTTCTGTACCGAGCTCCGTAGGTTTTATTACCTTATTTGGAGTGGCGGTCCTAAATGGGGTGGTGATGGTAGAAAGCATCAATCAGCGCATTGCAGACGGATTATCAGTATCTGACGCTGTATTCGATGGTGCTACATCAAGACTTCGGCCAGTGTTGATGACGGCGATTACATCTGCGCTAGGGCTAATTCCAATGTTAATGTCTAACGGCGTGGGTGCTGAAATCCAAAAACCGTTAGCAAGTGTTATTGTAGGCGGCTTAGTAACCGCGACATTTTTGACGCTCTTTGTACTGCCTGTGCTTTTTGCCTGGTTTTCAAAAGGGAAGTTAAAAGATATGGCAAGAGTGTCATCTTGACCTCAGTTGGCCTGCTGCGTGCGATGTGCATCAGCAGGCTGACATTAATTCAAATGAAGATAGACATGAATAAAATTTTTATTTGTTATCTGAAAATAGTGTTTCTCATACTTGTCACGATCATGACGATATCATGTAGCTCATTTAAAACAGAAATCGTACAACAAAAGAATCAAAAATGGAGGCTTTCTTCAGTTTCGGTTTATCCCAAAGGAGAAAGTTGGTCCGTGCAAGGCACGTTGAGTTCTTACAGTTCATATGGACTACCTGAAGGATATATCTTAATCAGCATCACTTCTGAAGAAGGAACGATAGTTGAAACTAAGCAAGTGAGGTACAGAAAGTTTGTGGGTACAAGCCGTTGGTCTCGGAACAGATTTGGACGAGCATTCTTTTATTCTGAGTTTGATTTTATTCCCAAAGATGCCTTTGTCACTGCTGAACTAATTGCAGTATCGGGTTTGATGGAGGAGTAAACAGGGTCTTTTACTGACCGCTGCTTTGCTTGTAAAGTGATATTTTAAGTTAAATAATAGTGAATCGCCACCACTCAGATGAAGCTTGTAAAGTTATTGAGACTTGAACAAAATGTAATTAACGAGCGTTCACGATAGACCTGTAAGTCTACCGTGACTTTCTATACTATTGTTTACCTAACATTTACAGATTAACTCTAAATCCAATGTATGCGCTTCGCTCAGCTGCCGGCTCAATCCCATCATTTCTTACTTTGCTATAATAATTATTGTTAAGTAAGTTGTTTATACCAGCCTGTATACTCCAAGACGCATTGATTTCATAATCTGCACTTAAGTCTAGCACCTCGTAACTAGGAACTATCGCATTTATTTGTGCTGCCCCTTCGCCACGCGCTAGGTTTGAGTCTTGCCAGAATTGGTCATCTACAAACGTGGCAGTCAGTGACACATTGAGTGCCCGGTGCTGATAAATGAAGCCAGTTCTTATTAAGTACTCAGGGGCGAAGCTTGGTCTGTTACCAACTAAGCTGCTCGACTGGCTCTGAGTAATTTTTGCGTCAAGTAATGAACCATTGGCAAAGAGTAAAAGTTCATTGTCATTACCTGATGCATGAAACACGTTGTATTCGGCTGTAAATTCAAGACCTTGGTGTTTTGAATCACCAGTATTCACTCGTTGGACATCGACAACGGTTAACTGTAATTGCTCAATCTTGTCGCTAAAGTCAATTTGGAAAAGACTAATATCAAGATTAAAACCCGTGGTTGGGGATACTCTTAATCCAACCTCAAAATTCTCAGCGCGAGAAATCTCAGGTCTATTTATGTCAGACAGTTCTGCATTGGGATTTGCTAAATCATCAAATCTTTGAGGGCGGTATGACTCAGAAAGATTTGCGTAAAGCTCTGCTTTGTCACTTAACCTGTAGCTTGCACCTAATCCGTATAATAACTCCTGATTCGTTTTATCAATATCAATAGGATCTCTTTGAAGGCTTTCACGCTTGAGCGGCTCGAATAAATCATAATTAATATTCTCGTACCGTAAAGTAGGGGATATACTCACATCACCGAATCGAAATAAGTTTTCGATAAAAATTGCACTGTAAGTTAGTTTCCGGTCTTGCTCAAACAGCAAGTCTTCTGGTCGTTGTGTATTTGAACGAATGTCATTGCTAATATAGCGGGTACGAGGACTGTCATCCCTGTATAGTGTCGTGCCTAATGTGAAGATGTGATCAACTCCCCACGCTTGCGCGAAACGAGCATCAAGACCAAATGTGGTAAATTCTTGTTGATCAATGTTAGTTGTGTTTGGCTCTGATCCAGCCTCATAAAAGGCAGATGAACGACGACTGAAACGGTCTTGAAATGAATACCAAAATTTCCCATTTAACGTCGCATCGTCGCTAATTTGTTGGTCATACGTTAACGTTGCGAGCACACGATCGATTTCGATGCGGTTAAAGGGCGTTTTTACTAAATATCGATTTTGATTAAATTCAGAAGAGGAAAGGCGCCCCGCCTCTCCAGAATCGGATTGGTAAATATCAAGATCGAATCCTAGACGCACGTCATCGAGCCCCTTATAAGAAACACCAAGATAGGCTGAGTTTACTTCAAAGTCTTCATTGCTTCGTTGACCACTAGAAGTCCTATGGTCAACGCTTGCCATGAATCCTAAATCACCTTGAGAAAGTCTTACCTCATTATAGGTGCTGTAAAAGCCGTTATTTCCAAAGGAGTGTTCAGTCAATGCACTGTCAGGCAAGTCAGCATTTGCTCGTGAAGTTAAAAAGTTAATCGTAGGTCCTATTTGTGGGCCATACAACAAACCTGCACCACCGCGAACAAATTCTATACGTTCAATACGCTGAGCAGGCGGGATGTAATAAATAGTTGCATATCCAAACATGTCGGAAGCCAATGGGATACCGTTTTGGTAAAACGCGACAAATTCAGATTCATGGGGATTGCCTAATCCGCGATAGTTTACGTTATAGATGCTTGGAATTGTTTGGTCTGAAACAAAGAGCCCCGGTAGTCGGGAAAATACTTGGCGTAAGTTTGGCTCCACAAACGTGGGTTGCAAGCTTAAATCGACTATTGATACTTTTTTGCCAGCCAATATTTTGCTATCAGATATGGTGTTTAGATTATATGGAAAAGCATCGTTAATAGTTGCATCCCCTTTGATTTCAATGTGCTCTATGTGTTGAGGCTTAGCGGAAACGATGTCTTTCTCTGAGCTATTAGTCATTGATTTGTTAGTAACAGAAGCGCTATGGGCACTTGTAGATATGAAGCATAGACTGACTAGTGAGAGTGATAAAGGTTTTAACACAAATTTTCCTTATATATGTGGATATTACTTTATGAATACCAATGATAACTATTATCATTTAGTTTATCAAGATATATTACTTCGTCAACAATGATTATTGATGACGAGTAAGCAAAACACGCTGGTAAGCTAACGCGATTGAAATACGCACCTATTTAGGGTAATTTGAAGAGTATTTGTTGCCTTATCGCTTAAATAAAAAAGGCTATACAGGATATTCACACTAAATTATGACAACAACGCGCAAAACGAACCTAAAAGGGGTTTTGTGCCCATCCCCGCGAAATCCGCATTAGCGTTAATAAAGTTAGGTGTTAACAATCTAACTATGCCACTTCATCTAGGCTAAATTCAAATTGTGCTTTCTAGTTATATAAATACATGCGATATTTCACATATATTATTTACCACATGTGATTTTTATGAACCCATGCACCTTTTTTAAATGCCTTGCTGATGACACAAGACTCAAGTCGCTCCTATTGATAGCCAAAACAGGCGAAGCCTGCGTATGCGATTTAATTGAAGCACTACAACTCGACCAGCCCAAAACATCACGTCATTTAGCGCAATTGCGTAAATGTGGGATTTTGTTAGATGAAAGGCGTGGTAAATGGGTCTTTTATAAACTACACCCAACGCTTCCTGAATGGGCACATGATGTCATTGTGAATGCGGCTGCGCACAATGATACCTATTTTGGTGATGCACTGAAAAAACTAGTGTCATCGCAATCTTCAAAACTCTCTTGCTGTTAATTAAAGGTCAACACATGAAAATTCTTTATATTTGTACCCATAACCGATGCAGAAGCATTTTATCTGAAGCCATCACTAATCAGATTGCAGGGGATGTGATTGAGGCGAAAAGTGCAGGTAGCCAACCTGCTGGCGTGGTGCATCCACTGTCGCTTAAGTATTTAGCGCAAACGGGCTACGCCATTGACGGTTTACAAAGCCAGTCATGGGATGACTTTGAAGATTTTCAGCCAGATGTCGTGGTAACGGTCTGTGATTCTGCCGCAGGCGAAGCGTGCCCATTATATTTTGGCAATAGTCTAAAAGTACACTGGGGCTTGAGCGACCCGTCAAAAATAGAGGGTGACGAGGTGCAAACTGAACAAGCATTTATAGCCTGCATTGATGAAATTGTAGAGCGGGTTCAAAAACTAAAGAATATCGCTGCACAATACTTAGATAAAGACGCGCTTAAATTAGAGCTTGCTGAAATAGGCGCTCACTGATGACAAAACAAGATATCAGCATGCCCAACATTGATGAAAGTGTATTAGATATGCCTAGCATCGCTAAGATGAATATTAATATATCCGCGCATAAACCTAAAATATTGCTGTTATACGGCTCACTAAGAGAGCGTTCATTCAGTCGTTTGGCAATTGAAGAAAGTGCACGATTGCTAACGGCATTTGGTGCCGAAACCCGTATATTTGACCCCAAAGGATTACCGCAGCCTGATACCGAGGATGAAGCTCATCCAAAAGTCAAAGAACTACGCGAGTTAATGGTATGGTCTGAAGGTCAGGTATGGTGCTCTCCTGAGCGTCACGGTGCGATGACAGGCATTCTAAAAAGCCAAATTGACTGGGTGCCGCTGAATATCGGCGGTGTAAGGCCAACACAAGGCAAAACATTAGCAATCATGCAAGTATGTGGCGGCTCACAATCCTTTAATGCAGTTAATCAGATGCGGGTATTAGGGCGATGGATGAGAATGGTCACTATTCCCAATCAATCCTCAGTTGCGAAAGCCTTTTTAGAGTTTGATGACGATGGTCGCATGAAACCTTCTCCCTATTACAACCGCATTGTGGATGTCATGGAAGAACTAATGAAGTTCACGCTATTGCTCAGAGATAGCAAAGATTATTTTGTAGACCGTTACTCAGAGCGTGTTGAGACCGCTGAACAAGTGAGTCAGCGCGTCAACCAAAAGTCATTGTGAGGAATTAATTATGGGATTATTCGAACGTTACTTGTCGGTATGGGTTGGCCTCGCCATCATAGTGGGCATCATTGCCGGCACCATCATGCCTGATGCATTTGCGGTGATTGCTCAACTTGAATTTGCGCACGTAAATGTCGTCATTGCGGTGCTTATTTGGTTGATGATTTACCCAATGATGGTGCAAATTGATTTTTCATCGATAAAAGATGTAGGTAAAAAGCCGAAAGGATTAGTGCTTACGCTGGTCATCAATTGGTTAATTAAACCTTTTACCATGGCCTTTCTTGGTTGGTTGTTCTTTAAAGTGCTATTTGCTGATTGGGTAGACCCAGAAACCGCAACCGAATATATCGCCGGTATGATTTTGTTAGGCGTAGCCCCTTGCACCGCCATGGTATTCGTGTGGAGTCAAATGACCAAAGGTGATGCTAATTACACTTTAGTCCAGGTCTCTATTAATGACATCATCATGATTTTTGCCTTCGCGCCTATTGCCGGATTACTCCTAGGTGTAACGGATATTACTGTGCCTTGGGATACTTTATTGCTGTCGGTAGTGCTGTATGTACTAGTTCCCCTAATAGCAGGAGCGCTAACCCGCAAAAAGCTCGATAATGGCAACGACCACTCTAAAATCGACGGGTTTCTAGCCAAAATGAAACCGTGGTCAATTGTAGGTTTACTGACCACAGTGGCGCTGTTGTTCGGTTTTCAGGCTGAAACAATTTTAGCTAAACCCGAAGCCATCGTGTTAATTGCCATTCCTTTGCTAATACAAACCTACGGTATCTTTGCGATTGCCTACTACATGGCTAAGCGCATGAAGCTACCACATAATGTAGCCGCTCCCGCATGCATGATTGGTACATCAAACTTCTTTGAGCTAGCAGTGGCTGTGGCAATTTCATTATTTGGTCTTCATTCTGGAGCGGCGCTTGCTACTGTTGTGGGCGTATTAGTAGAAGTACCTGTAATGCTCTCACTTGTATGGTTTGCAAACCGCACGAGACATTGGTTTGCGTAATTAGGCTAAAATGAAGGAGTAACCATGATTGTTATTTATCACAACGAAGCATGCGGCACGTCTCGAAACGTACTAAGCATTATATGCGACGCTGGTTATGAGCCAATTGTTATCGACTATCAGAAAGAAGGCTGGACGAAGTCACAATTGCTCGGCCTCTTTGCAGCAGCAAACCTAACACCACGGAAGGCGCTTCGCACGAGCAAATCTCCTGCTGAAGAACTCGGACTGCTATCTGATGGCGTAACTGATGAAGTTCTAGTTAAAGCTATGCTGGAACATCCCATTTTGGTCAATCGCCCTATAGTATGCACCGCTAAGGGCGTAAAATTATGCCGGCCAAGTGAGCAGGTATTAGATGTCCTAGAGAAATGGCCGCAAGGTCCTTATCATAAAGAGGACGGTCAATTGATGCTCAATGAACTCGGCAACTTGGTGAACTAGTTAATTGCGTAGGCTCTAGCGTTCAACGTGAATAACGTAATTTGGTACATCGCGCAGCAATTTAATGGAAGGTAAATATAATGTCACATCCTTATC
Organism: Glaciecola sp.; assembly: GCA_049650345.1. GTDB lineage: Bacteria > Pseudomonadota > Gammaproteobacteria > Enterobacterales > Alteromonadaceae > Glaciecola. Next base: position 7,009 of record JBARZY010000142.1, read on the forward strand.
GATAATGCACAGCAGTCGGATTGTTGACTGCTGTGCAATCTAGTCTTAAAAGTTGTTACCAATCGCTTTATACAACATCCAGATACCCGCCCCAATCATGAAAAGGTTTTCAGTGAGTGAAACAAATCCGAGTGGCACATTACTATCGCCACCAACGCAAGCGCACTTAAGGTCTCTTTTGTCGATATAAACTGCTTTAAATACTGATATAGCGCCCACAGTCCCAATAAAAAGCGATACAGGACCAACAATATAACCAGATATCGCCGCAAGCATCCCAATACCGGCAAAGGCCTCTGCAAACGGATAGATATAGGCATATCTAATACTGCGCATGGCTAGCAGGTCATAAGTAATAAATGAGTTTGAAAAGGTGTATAGGTCACGCAGTTTTTGAATAGCTAATATGGTCATGCTGTAGGCAACGAATAACTCAACTATTTTTATCAAGTTAAAGCCGGCTGTGAATGCAAAACTAGTCGCTAAGCTCATTAAAAAGGCGACTGCAAAAATGGCCAACACAGGCGTATAAGTAGTGCCTGTTTGACCCGCAGGCCCCATGTCGAAGTACTCTCTGAGATCGTCATAACCACCAATTTGCTTATCGTCTATAAAAGCCTGCGGGGTGGTCTTTACATCGTGTTTTTCTTTAAACTTGTCAGTTTCTTCTCGTGACGTCAATTTATAGTCTTGCACCTCAAAGCATTTTCTTTCAAGGAGGTCTTTTGAGCGCAGACCATAAGGACAGATGTGTTCGTCAGTGTGCATTCGATATAGCTGTGCTGTATTTTTCATTTTTGAGTCCTCATGTCAATTTAAGTAATAGATGATTATTCTGCGCTAAAATCAGGTACGGCTCTTCTTGATGCCTCGTCGTCTGAAGCGGCGATACCATTTTTATTGCTGCGAAACGTCTTCATCTTTATCTCTTGATCTACCTAATGAAAATCAACCCCTTTTACTGCGTATTTTTTTCACACAATGTGTAAAAGTTGCGCAACAAATAAAATCTAAGGTTCCCTTTATTAATCGAGCTTTAAAGCATCTTTCGCAATCTACCGGTTATTTAGTAAGAATTTATAAACTGACCAATGATTGTTGCATAAACTGTCTGTTGCAAAATTCTTTCCAACCTGATTTTTTATTTTCACCTTATCCTAAATCTCTCCTAATAAAACAGATACGCCCAATAAAAACAGCTATCTGACAAAGATGTAATGCAACGGTAATCTGCCTGTTATGAAGTTTGTATGTGCATCGTTTACTTTGAACTTGATTGCTGATTTGTTAGTTGGCCTCTAGATTCCAAGGATATTTATGAAGATAGAAAGTATGCGCGACATACTGCACTGGACGGTGCAATTTCACGAGCAATTGGCGAAATGTCTTAAACATTGTGCGCCAAGTCATTCCGAGCGGACGAGAATGGCAATGCAATACTTACTCGTTCACGAACAACATCTTGCAGTGTTAGTTCAGTCATTTTCAGATAAAGCGCAGTTAGGTGAACTGGAAACTTTATTTATAGAGTATTTGGAGAAAAACCCAATTATTCTGCACGATCATTGCGAAGGTGATTTCGAAGATAAGACAGAGTCTGAAATTGTCGCAACGGTATTTGACCAACATCAACAAGTTATCGCCTTATATTCATACCTAAAAGAGCAGGCCGTTATCCCTCATCATGTAGAGCTACTAAACAACTTATTGCAGCTTGAAAATCAAGAAATAATATTGATGGCACAAGGCTTGAATCGCTTTCAAGATATGTAGCATCGCTTTGCCAATAAATGTTGGTACGCGTTTTTTGTAAAATGATGATAAAGGAACTCATATATGGCTGATCACAATCACTCCAATTATGACAAAGGCAGTTTGAGCTTAGCCGGTGCAATAGCAATGGGTACGGGCGTAATGATAGGTGCTGGCATTTTCGCACTTACTGGGCAAGTAGCCGAGCTAGCGCGTGAATGGTTCCCCTTTGCTTTTCTCGCTGCCACCATAATATCTTCAGCTAGCGCGTATTCTTACGTAAAACTAGCTAACGCCTACCCCTCGGCGGGCGGTATCGCGATGTTTTTAGAAAAAGCGTACGGGAAGGGCACAATAACGGCATGCTGCGCCTTATTGATGTACTTTTCAATGGTGATTAATCAAAGCTTAGTTGCGCGAACCTTTGGCAACTACGCGCTGCAACCTTTTGATTTTGAGCCTGAAAGATGGATGGTTCCCGCTCTCGGTGTTCTCTTACTTATTGCCGCATTTTTAATAAACGTACTTGGCAATAAAATCATTCAGACTACGTCGTTCATTATGGGCATAGCGAAAGTCTTGGGATTGCTAGTGTTGGCTGGCGGTGGTATTTACGTTGCCGACGCTGGCATTACCAGTACTTTTATTGTGCCAGCTGATACAAGTGTTGGTAATTTTATCGGTTCAGTCGCGCTGGCCATACTGGCTTTCAAAGGCTTTACCACTATTACCAATAGCGGAGGTGAGATTGTTGACCCAAAGAAAAACGTGGGACGCGCCATCGTTGTTTCAATCTTAATCTGTTTTGTCATCTACATGTTAGTCGCAGTTGCTGTGGGAACCAATCTATCGATAGATGAAATTGTTGTTGCTAAAGACTACGCACTTGCAGAAGCTTCAAAACCCGCATTCGGTAAAAGCGGTCTTTGGATCACCGTAGGCTTTGCCATTGTCGCCACCGTGTCTGGCGTTATCGCAAGTGTGTTTGCCGTGTCGCGCATGTTAGCTATGTTGACCGATATGAAACTGGTCCCGCACAGTCATTTTGGCATGCCAGGCAGCATTCAACAGCACACGGTTGTTTATACCGTTGTGATTGCCATACTGCTAACAATTTTCTTCGATTTAAGCCGCATAGCTTCATTAGGTGCAATTTTTTATCTGCTTATGGACATTGCGATACATTGGGGGGTGTTTAAGCATTTGCGTAAAGAAATTAACGCAAGTGTAGCGATTCTGTTAAGTGCAATCGTGCTGGATATAGTGGTGCTAGGCGCATTTATTTGGATTAAGGCATCGTCTGACATGGTCGTAATCTGGGCCGCGATAATCGGTTTGGTATTAATTGTAGGGGCCGAGAAGCTTTATTTGAGTAAGTTTCGTGAAGAGGAATAGATTCAGAGCTATAATTCGAAATTATGCACTGTGACTGGAATCCTTAAAGAGAGCATTAGCTTTTTTTAAAAAATGCTTTGGCATAACGCAGGTTTAGTTGATTATGCGTTGCTTAGTTTAAAACATTGTAAAAAACACCTAAAATTTGATATTTTCGGTTGAAATTTATTGAAACTGCTGTTTAGAGTCAAGGCTTATAAATCGACATGAGCACAAAGAGAATATCAGATGATTTAGGAAAAATGGGCGAAAATACGTTCTTGTTATTGTGTAAGGATACCGGTTTTATAGCCAACTCATCTGACGATGATAAAGGCGGTTGGGATATAGAAATTGAAAACTTTCGAGGTGACGATTTCTGTTTTTCAAACCATTCATATTTCGTAGGCCGTATTCAAGTAAAAGCGTCTCAGACTTTTAAGATGTCTGTTTCTTTAACATTTTCTAACCTACTGAACCTAATTCAGTTCAGCGGTGCTTCATTTGTCATGTATTTTGAGTATGGTGATGATGGTATATTACCGAGTAGGGGATACTTGAGAGAAATTGATAAGTCTCTTAGCAGAGAGATACTCGTAACATTACGAGAAAGGCAACTTAAAAACAAAAAATTTCGGCTAAATAAGAATAAATATACCGTTAAGTTTGGTAACCAAAACCTAATATCAATGACAGGCCC
>JBARZY010000143.1:0-3143 GCA_049650345.1 Glaciecola sp.
AACTCTGAGTTAAGGTGACCTTCTTTAACGATTGACTCGTACTTAGCGCTTGTATCAAGTAATTTATAAGCGTTGTAGGGGATATAGAGCTCTTTCTTACCGACTAACTTCCAGTTATAGCGATCGGGGGCGCCGTTATACATGTCGTAATTGTCAGATGCTCTTAATCCGTCAGTACCTGCTCCTGGACTATCATAAGCAACATTGGGTGCACGTCTTACGCGACGTTGACCTGCATTATAAACCCATGCGCGGCGGGCTTCTTTAACTTGGTCTAGTGTTTCATGAAGTAATAAAGCGGTACCTGTTAAGCGAGCAGGCGCGGTGATTTGCTGTAAGTAATAAAACAACACGTTATCATCTTTTACCGCATCTCGCCCAGACACTAAAAAGTCAGGCCATACTAATTTATCATTCATATTTACAGCAGTGAAGGAACCGTCTTTTTGAACAGGAACGGTGACTAAAAACCGTTCAGCAGCCCCCCCGCGGTAGCGAGTCAAATGATTCCAAATGATTTCAGCGCCATTTTTGGGGATAGGAAACGGTACGGTAATACTGAAGTTTTTTAAGCCATTACCACCATCAACTAGCTCTGCAGTTGTCGCATTGGTTTTTGCAATTTCATATAAATTTTGGGGGTAAGCAGCTGTTCTTCTAGTTTGGTAAACAGGCATTTTATAATCGGCATATTTTTTGAACATCGCCAATTGACCATCGCTTAAATTAGCTTTGTATTGCTCTAGGTTTTCGTTCGTAATGACAAATAAAGCTTTCTCATCAGGAAAAGGATTGTCTGGGCGTCCTGAGTCTTTACTCTTAGTGGTATTTTTACTGTTTAAGCCTCCTGTCCACGCTGGAATGGTTCCGGCTTCATTGCCTGCTACTTCAGCACCAATAGGCGTTAATGATGTGCCTAATAAAGCCGCTTCATTTGATGACACTTTGGCTTGTAGAGCACTAGACATTACGCCTATTGATACCACCAGCAAGCTAATCGTTGTTTTCAATTTTTTCATCTATCTAATCCTTAATTAATACGAAAAGGCAAAGCTTAACGAAAGAAAATCTTTATCTGTGTTCGAGTTGTAGTCACCACCAGCAAAATTAGTATATGCAATGGTGAGAGAGTATTTTTGGCGGTATAACGCCTCCAATGAAGCCGCGGCTACGGTGCTACCTTCATTGAATTGAGCGCTATAACCATCTACATCGTGATACCAAGAAATTACAGGTTTTAATGCAATGCCAGCGAATAAATCAGGGTAATCAAACTCAACCCTTGTTCTATAGCCCCATGCCGAGTCAGTATTAAAGCCCCCCTCACCTGGTACGAATGTAGGATTACCATAAATGGTATCTCTACCATATTGAAAGCCTTGTTGAGCCATATCTTCTATGCCATCGGTTAAGGTTAAGCCAACCTCTCCTATAAAAGTTACTCTTGAAGCGCCTAGTACTTGATCAAAAAATTGTACAGCAGTTATCTGTATTTGTGTTATATCAAATGCGTCCCAAGCTTTTAGGTATTCACCACCTCCAACCGTTTGTAAACGTGCTGAAAACGGTAGCAAAGGACTTTCACTTAACGCCGCACCTACCGCATGGTTACCATTAATTTGAATAGGGGTATCTGGCTTATAAGAAACTTCACCCGATAAAGCCACACCACTTACATTGGTGGCAAAGCTTAAGCCATATACTTTAAGATCTTCCACAAATTCAATAGTATAGTTAGCATTGAGCGAATCTATATTATCTTTCGATAAATCTGTAATGTCGTAGGCATTCAGTAAGCTTGCTACTTGTGGATCTGCTGTTTGTGCCCAAGGAATAAAAGGGCTACCAGACAATTCAACAAAACCTGGTAAATCAGCAAATTCTGAGCGGTAAACACTGGCGATAGGTAAACGACTATGAATGTTCATAAAATATAAGCCAAATTCAGTGTCATTTAAGGCTTCAGAATAATAACGAAGAGCAAGACCATATTGCCCGCCGTCTTCAGGCTCTATGTCATCTACACGTTTAGAGTATACACCTCCAGCAACCGCTTGCGAATCATTACCTCCTGCGGTTATGAAGTTACAGCCGTCTGCAGCGTAATCAACGGCCGCAAAAAAAGTACCACAACCATCAATTTCTGTTTTACTCCATTCATATTGATAAAAGGCTTCAATACTTAAGTTTTCTGAAGCGCCTAAATTGGCATAAAGCAAACCAACAGGTAATAGCCCTTCCTTCAAAGTGGCCCCAGGGCGACGTAATGCACTGACATCTAGGGGGTTTATAGCGTTTATACCCCCTTGAATAAAGGTGCTTTCTCCCCAGCTAACCACTTGGCGACCTAAACGCACATCTAAAGGAGCATCACCTATATCGAAGCTGCCGTACACATAGGCATCAAGGATTTGTATACCTGTAAACTTTGAAGTATCACTAAAACCATCATCACTGAGTGGTTCACCGGCAACATATCCATTTGGTCCATTACCGTGAGGACGATCACCATCTTTTAACTCTAAGTCATACCAATATTTGACACGAAGAAATGCACCAAAACCATCCTTTTCCAGTTGAATATCATTTATCCCTTTAATGATAGTTGAGAAAGCATCATGCTTGCCAAAGTTCAAGGTGTCATCATCAGTTGTTGAAGAAAGCCCTGTTCCAGGAATACCATCAGCCAAATTGTTTGAGGAGTAAAACTTTGGGTCTCTATCTGACATTCTCCAACTAGAACCAACAGACAGTTGAGAGTTAATTGCCAATAATATGTCGTCATTTTCTCCGAAGTAAAAATCTGCTGCCTGAGCTGCCGGTGACGTGAGAGCTAAAACTATAGCCGCTCCCAATGAGACCTTCATGGTAGTGTTATTTTTCATTGTAATGCACTCTTAATGTTTATCATTAGATGAAATGTTAATGTTATGTTTAACTTGTTACATAAGATGACGTAGGGCGTTGGTTTTAACTAGTGCTTTTTACGTCAAAATGTATTTGTTTTGTCATTTTTAATCATTTTTATTGGGGTCTACATTTATCTTGTGGAAGTAAAATATGGAAGAAAGTTATACGGTACTGAGCGGTTGGATGATCTCTATTAAGCGTGCAATGGAGTTATTTGATCTTGATTTTGATGA
>JBARZY010000144.1:0-5884 GCA_049650345.1 Glaciecola sp.
AACATGGCGGTCATGGCAAATTGCCAACGAGATAACTCAACTAAGGTCTCGTTCATGCTGCTTCTCCTAGCGTGCTGATACGCGATAAACATTATCGTATAAGGTCTAGATAGCATGAGGCGTGCCACAAGTTTGATTTTGGTTAAGCAATTGTTTTAATTGATTTATTTTTATAAATTATTTGGGTGAGTTATATTTTATTAGTATTTTGTGTCATATCTGACTCGGTTTGTGACATTAATTGTAATTGGAATGTGTATTAATAAAATTAGCATAACAGGAGGAGAGTTCGGCAAAGAAATCACTCTAGACAAATACACGGTCTATTTTTACCTTGAGTTTACCCTAGCTTAGTTATTGTCGTTATTTGTGCTGAATGCTAAGGATAATGATGACGACGACCCCTTATGTTGTAAAAAAGAAAACGCCACTGTGGAAAACCCTTTTGCTATTAATGCTTGGCGCCACTTTGTTGCTTGGCTTAATATTTTTTTGGTTTGTTAGTTTAATAGATAACACCCAAAACACAGAAGCACTGAAGGCGACACAGCCGACCGACTTAACTTACATCGCCAATGCAATGCCGCTAACTAGAGGCAAGATATTAGCGGTAGTGACTAGCACCGACACGTTGGGCAATAGTGGTAAAGCGACAGGGCATGAACTTACCGAATTAGCCCGTGCGTACTATGTTTTTCACGCAAATGGTTTTGAGATTGACATTGCCAGTATAAAAGGTGGTGAACCGCCAGTGGTATATGACTTTGATGACATGGCTGAGTTTGATTATGCGTTTTTGAATGACGCGGTCGCGCAGCGTAAAGTCAGTCATAGTATGCCTATTAAGGATGCTAATCCGAATGATTATGCCGCGGTGTATTTTGTAGGCGGAAAAGGCGCTATGTTTGATTTTCCAAACAATGTTGATATTCAAACGTTGGTACAACAGCTCGATTCCCGCGACGCAGTTATTGGCGCGGTGTGTCATGGTCCTGCAGCCTTGGTAAATGTAAGCGATGCTGAAGGCAACTTTTTGGTGGCAAATAAGCAAGTGTCGGCGTTCACTAACTCAGAAGAGCTATTTGGTATACCCAATGCGCTCGAGGTGTTCCCATTTATGCTTGAGTCAAAGCTACGTGCTCGTGGGTCAAAGGTTCAAGCGGGCAAAGATTTTTTATCGCAAGTAAGCGTAGATAATAACTGGGTAACGGGTCAAAACCCATGGTCGGTATGGCAATTGGCAGAAGCCATGGTAGTGCAATTGGGTTATCTGCCGCGTGCAAGACAGCGCACCAATGAAGAAAACACCGTTGAATTACTAAGTATACTTCATGAGTATGGGTATAACGCGTCGGTAGCATTTGCCACTAAGCTGATTGAAAATGCAGGGAAACAACAAATTAGTCGCAATTTAGTGTTAATGCACGCAATAGTGGCAGGCATGAAATTAAATGTGATGGATACTTATGATTTACTTCGGTTAACAATGAGGCTTAAAAATTTACAAAAGTAGCATTGCCCATAAATGCAAATAAGAATAGATATCATTTGCATTTAATAAATGTGTTTTGTATTATCCCCAAAAATTAATAACACTCTTTTGGGATGATACTTCTGATGATGCGCGCTGCACCTACTATTAAAAAATCTGCTGTTTCTATTGCTGTTGCCACAGCATTTACCTGTTCAATGTCTTTATCACTGTTGGCGAATGCTAACGAGCTTAACGAAGAAGAGGTTGAGCAAATAACGGTAACAGGCAGTTACTTTGACGGATACAATGCGCACAGTGCCAGCGGCGCATCAAAAATGGAATTAGCGATAAAAGACATCCCTCAGTCGGTTTCGGTAATTACGCGTTCTCAGCTGCAAGACTTTCAATTAACCGATATTAACTTGGCCTTAGACACCGCAACAGGTGTGAATGTTGAGCGTATTGAAACTGACCGAACTTATTACACCGCGCGCGGGTTTGATATTACAAACTTTCAAATTGATGGCATTGGCTTACCCTTAACATCGGGCAATAACCATGCTGGTGAAGATACAGCAATATACGATCGCATTGAGGTAATTAGAGGCGCCAACGGCTTGATGACGGGGGTAGGTAATCCCTCAGCTACGGTAAACTACATTCGTAAGCGCCCACTTGATGAAAATGCATTAAGTATAAATGCGACTGCAGGCAGTTTTGATTTATATAGGCTTGAAGCCGATGCATCGTACCAATTAACTGATGATATTTCGGCAAGAGCGGTGTTGGTGCAACAAGACAAAAATTCGTACTTGCGCCGATATGAGCGCGAAAATCAAGTCGCATATTTGTTCCTAGAGGGCAATATTAGCGAGCATACACAGTTGTCATTTAGCCATAGCTATAACAACAAAGATGCGAGCGGAAATTTATGGGGAGCCTTACCGCTTTATTATACCGATGGCTCGGCAACTAATTACGACAGAAGTACCAGTACATCAGCCGATTGGTCAAACTGGCAAGTGAGTACCAATAATTCGGTAGTAGAGTTAAACCATGTTGTGACTGACAACTGGCGTTTACGGGCCACCTATTCACACAAATCTACTGACGAAGACAGCGAACTGTTTTATGTATATGGCACTCCCGACAGTACAACAGAGCTAGGTTTAACAGGTTATGCAAGTGCATATGATCTTAACGATAAGCATGATTTATACGATGTGTATCTTGATGGTGACTTCACGCTGTGGGGGCGTGATCATCAATTAGTGGCGGGCCTTAACTACTCAAAACTAGAATATACCGATGTTTCTCTTTATGACTTCACAACCGGAAATGGCTTTCCTGCTATGCCTGATTTAAACCAATGGAATGGTGATGCTATATTTCCTACGCTTGTTGATGGGCAATCGGGTAGTGAAGTCAAACAAAAGCAAAAAGCAGCTTATTTTACCTCGCGTTTAAATGTGCACGACAACATGCACGTTATTGTGGGCGGCAGATACAACGACTGGCAGGCAAGTGGTGAATCTTATGGCGTTGATAGAGACGTAAGCGACAGTGATTTTATACCTTACGCAGGCATAGTTTACGACATCACCAGCGATATAAACGTGTATGCGAGTTATACCGAAACATTCCAAGCGCAAAATGAACTTGATATAAACAATCGTCAACTTGACCCTGTAGTAGGAGAGAGTAAAGAACTGGGGATGAAGTTTAATTTATTTAACAATAGCGCTATTGCCAGCTTGGCTTATTTTGATGTGCAACAAACCAACCTAGCAATTGTAGACCCCCTTACCACTGATTTAGCCCCAACTGAAGTTCGATACATCGGCAGCAACGGTATTCGCAGCCATGGCATAGAATTGGATATTGCGGGCGAGGTTGCCGAAGGCTTGAATTTAAGTGTTGGCCTAACCGATTTGTCTATTTCAGGCGAGTCACTGGTAGATGACTACACGCCCAACACAATGCTTAAATTTGCTGCGGTATACGAGCCTAAACAGTTAAGTGGATTGTCTATGGGTATGCATGTGCGTTGGCAAAGCGATATATCACGGGTACAAGGCGAGGTTGCGGCAGGTTTCGATAATGCTGGTCAACAAATTGTCAGCAAACAAAAAGCGTATGCCTTAACCGACTTACTGGTTAAATACGAAGTAAATGCAAACATTGCACTGAACTTTAATGTGTTTAACCTAGCTAATGAAAAATATCTGACCAGTTTGTACTGGGCGCAAGGGTATTACGGCGCGCCGCGCACATATAATCTAACCTTATCTTGGCAGTTTTAAGTAGGGGTTTAGGTATATATTATGCGTAAGTCTCTGTTTAAATGGCACTCTTACCTTGCTTTAGTGTCAATGCTGCCCGTATTGATAATATCAATTACGGGCAGCATTTTGGTCTTCAAGGTAGAAATAGACAGTCTGTTGAGGCCTCACCACATGGTGGTGAGCACTCATGAAAACGCACATCGGCAAAGCCTAGACACGTTAATGGGTAATATTACCGAAGAGTATTCAGATTACGTGTTGGCTGGTTGGGAATTGTTTGGGGTGAATGTACATGAACATTCTCACAGCATGACTCAACGCTCTGACACCGCATATGCGATTAAAAAGCATACCGACACTTGGTACAAAATATATATCGATCAGTACTCTGGTGAGGTGTTGTCTGAGCCGAAGCATATGGAGCATTACATTACCGACTGGTTGCTTGAACTGCACTATGCGTTTTTGTTGCATTTCAGCGGCACGGTAATAGGTGCGGTTATTGGTTTGATACTATTGTTCTTAGGTATTAGCGGGGTAATTTTGTACCGAGGTTTTTGGCGCAAGCTTTTTACCTTAAGAATGGCAGCAGCTACTCGTATTCTTTACAGCGATGTTCACAAAATGGTGGGAATTATATGTAGCCCTATTTTGATTGTTATTGCTTTTACCGGCGTGTATTGGAATGTTTCTATTATTCTACACGAGGTGTTAGAGCATGGTTTCGAAGAAGAGCATCCTGTCATTACTGAGGCTTATCATTCACCTCACATTTCTTTTGATGATTTGAGCCAACAAACGGCGGCGGTCATTAACAGTTTTACGCCTACGTATTTGGCCATACCTAACGAGCCTGGCATGGATATTACGTTTTTTGGGTCGGTGAATACTAACAACTTTTTAATAAGCCAATATGCCAGCTCAATAACATATAGTCATACTACCGGCGACTTGATGGCGTCGTCAGATATTCGCGAAATGGGCTTTTTACGTAAATTCGACGACAGCACACGCAAGCTACACTTTGGCTATTTTGCGGGAATGTGGTCAAAAGTGCTGTGGTGTATTGTTGGGTTGGCGCCATTGATTTTGTCAATAACAGGTGTAGTTATGTATCTGTTAAGGCGAAACCCCAAAAGGCGAAGTTGACCTTGGGGTTTCGCTGTTGTTTACCAGACCTTACTTCAGCACTATTTCATCCAAATAAAACTCAAATTCGCCCAGGCTAGGCCCCGCAACAAAGGCTAGGCCAGCAAAGCGTTCAAGGTTAAAGTTATCAAAACTGCTGAGGGGTAGGCTCACTTTTTGCCAATCTTGCGTAATGACAAAGTTTTGATTGGCGGGAATGCGTGCGTTCCCCGATTCAAAACCTGCTTCAAATGCCATGACTCGATATGTGCCAGGTGTGCCTTTTACCCAAAACTCAAGTTGGCTGTAAGCGCTAATGTTCAAACCTGTGGTAGGCGGCGTAAAGTCACCTATTGCTGCACCGGCCCATGGATAGGCGAATCCAGCTTTGACGCTGCCCTTTACTTGTAATGCTTGGTTTGTGCCATTTGCGCCACTAAGGGTTATTGACAGTTGCGCTGTAGACTGTCCACCCGCCATTTTATCGTTTGATTGACCCCACATAAATCCTTCGAGGGTAGTGACCTTGGCTAAAGTATCTTGTTCAAAATTGCCGAGCAAACCTGAATCAGCGCTTGGTGCTTCAGTTACGGTAGGCACTTGAATATTGACTTCATAGCCATTTTTAAATACATGCTTTACATCAAAGCTACTATCAATACTGTTGGCAATACTGTTAGGAACCAACACAAAGTCAGCCCGTTTGCCCACTGCAATTCTGCCGCGATCATCTAGTGAGAAAAGCTTTGCCGGAAGTTGCGTGGCTGCGTTTATGGCGTCAATTATGCTAAGTCCGCTGTCATTAAGCAGGTGCATTTCAGTGTGGGCGCTTACACCATAAGCAGTAGAAGGGTTAGGAGCGTCTGAGCCACTTAGTATAGTTACACCGGCTTCGTGGAATAAGCGCACATTTTGCTTGGCCTTGGCAATGCTAAAGGCACTGCTATGATAGGGAAAGCTTGTTTTCAGTGTGGCAAGTTGTGCTGGTGACAGTAGC
>JBARZY010000145.1:0-1648 GCA_049650345.1 Glaciecola sp.
GCTCATAGCCATCGTGATGATCATTAGTTTGTGTGCTATTTTCAGCGTGACATATGTGGGCGCCATTATGGTCATAGACAACACTATTAGCGTGGGCGAACTCACTGCCTTTGTTTTCTACGCTGTATTAGCCGGCGGCGCAATAGCCACTATTAGTGAAGTAATAGGTGAATTACAAAAAGCAGCAGGCGCTTCTGAGCGTATTATTGAACTCATGCAAACACAAGCACATATTACTGATAACGGTAACCAGCAACTACAACAAACTGAGTCATCAGAATACGCATTAAAGCTGAACAACGTGAGCTTTTATTACCCTGGCACTAGCAAAACCGCAGACACACCCAACAATGTTATTAACAATGTAAGCTTTGAGGTTAAACCCGGCGAACGTATCGCACTGGTAGGCCATAGTGGTGCGGGTAAATCAACCTTGTTTGAGTTAATTCAACGCTTTCAAGAACCCCAACAAGGCAGTATCCAAATATTTGATCATGATGCATCTAGTATTGCACTACAAAACTTAAGATCACAGTTTGCACTAGTGCCACAAGACGCCGTTATTTTTGCCGGAAATGTGACCGACAACATTCGGTTTTCAAACCCCGGTGCGTCACTACAAGATGTGAAGGACGCAGCTAAAATGGCGTTTGCTCACGAGTTTATTGAACAGCTTCCTAACGGCTATGACAGCGAATTAGGCGAACGCGGCGTAAAACTCAGCGGCGGCCAAAAACAACGTATTGCCATTGCTCGAGCCATTGTGGCTAACAGGCCTATATTGTTGTTAGACGAAGCTACAAGTGCCCTTGATGCAAGCTCTGAACAATACGTTAAGCAAGCCCTAGAAAAGCTTATGCAACAAAAAACCACACTTATTATTGCTCATAGGCTATCAACGGTAGTCAATGCCGACAAAATAATTGTACTTGAAGCGGGCAAAATAATTGCACAAGGTAGCCATCAATCACTGTATGCCAGCAGCTCAACCTACAAAGAGTTTGTCGATTTACAGTTAGTCTAATAATGCACGCACGTAACATTTAGACACACTTTACTCCCCCCGTAACAGTGGGTATTTTTTTTCCGCGTAGTATGATGATAGCGACAGAAAAAACCGCTGCGGTGTGAGTGTTGTGTGCATCGCTAAATAACAGTCAATAAAAAGTGGAAAACAATATGACTAATGCAATCAAAACAGCATTGGCTAGCGCCGTCATTGTTGCGCTCAGCCAACTACCATTAAGCACGTATGCATTCGCCGAGGATGAAGAAGCTGAAGAAGAGCCCAGCCTAAGTGAAACGCTTGCCGAAAAAACACCTTACAATGGCTTTTTAGATATTTATCGCGATGCAGAAGATGGTTCTGGCTTGGTAATACTAGAACAAAGTGATTTAAATACGCCTATTATTTATACCGCAACGACCGCCGACGGTGTAGTGGCAGCGGGCACCTTTCGTGGCGATTATCGCGAAACTAAGTTGTTAGAGTTTCGACGTTTTTTCAATCGCATTGACGTGGTAGAAAAAGTAAATAGATTTTACTTTGACCCCGAAAACGAAATCGCCAAAGCCTCCCATGCTAATATTAGTGAATCGGTATTGGTATCAGTAGAAATTGCCAATGAAGAAGATGGCAAAATTGCCA
>JBARZY010000146.1:0-2111 GCA_049650345.1 Glaciecola sp.
GTTTCTAGTGAAAGCAACCGCAGGCGCGGCAATTGCTTCTATCCCAGCAAAGTCGGTCTGGGCAACAGGATTAACTAATAGTATTGTGGCGTCAGGCCATGGGTCTGATTTTGCTAATGGTGTTCAAATCGTCTTGCTAAGTCCGAATTCTTGGAAGAGTAACGGTACTGACTTAACGGACACTTACAAATCTGTGTTTCATCAAAACCCCTTAATCGGTTCTGAACTGAGAGACCTTATCCCTGCCTCAGCCCTAGAACATATAACTCTTGGTGCGATATTAGGTAAGAGTCAATATGTGAATTCATTCATTACCGCTGCGGGTGGTATAATTGTTAATCCTTATCACTTCCCTGATGGTGAGTACAAAGGCGTAAAATTTGTAGTAAATCATCAAGATGTCTACATTAAGTATCGTAGTTTAAAAACAGCGCTTAAGACTCCTTATTCAGGTGCTTCAGATCTCAACAAACTTATAGTGAGCACCTATTTAAATGCTAAGTATAGTGGTGTCACCTCTGGCGTGGTTTATCCTGTTGTAAAATCGCCTGCCTACCCCAATGCACCGTACAATAGTATTGATGAGTTTGCTCGTAAATTGCAAGCTTCGGTTGGCCATAGTAATACTCGAACATTACTAACAGACTTGCATAATAATCCAAATAGTCTGGCAACACTTAGGTATTAACAATACCTGATGCTTGTAGACACGCAATACATATTTTCAAAAGGGATGTCGATGCATCCCTTTTCTGATCAATCGGGTGTTGTTTTTTTTAAC
The DNA here is from genome assembly GCA_049650345.1 of Glaciecola sp. Classification (GTDB taxonomy): domain Bacteria; phylum Pseudomonadota; class Gammaproteobacteria; order Enterobacterales; family Alteromonadaceae; genus Glaciecola. The sequence continues at coordinate 782 of JBARZY010000146.1, forward strand.
ACAAAATCAACCGTTATCAGTGCTGTTCATTTGCCTCTCAAGCAATTAGAAGCATGTATGCTATCGCCCTTTGCTGATCACATTAGCGAAAATGAACACAACGCACTTAAACAGTTGCTTGAAATGGGGTTTATTACGAGTCAAACAGGCGCTGGTGATTAGTGAAAGAATTTAGATTACATTTGCCGCCGTTTACCTTTCACATCAACACCGATATCGATTTGGTTGCAAAAAATGCCAAGCTTATTTATCAGCAGGCATACAGCGATGATATTAACTCTACCGACTATGTCGATTATCAGCTTTCGGTCATTCAGTCGGGCGGTATTCGTAAGTTATACAAGCCTCAAGCACGGTTTTTGTGCGATGAACGCGAACCTTTTAAGCCACTCAACCTAAGCCAAGCGTATGCTATTTTGGAATGGGGCATGAATTGGACGGTGGCCGCGCACGAGCTTCAATACGTAATTGTGCATTCTGCCGTATTGGCTAAAAACAACAAAGCCATTATTTTCCCAGCGCCTCCGGGGTCTGGCAAAAGTACACTCACCGCGCATTTAGCCAACAATGGTTGGCGTTTGTTGTCTGACGAAATGGCACTTATTTTGCCCAATACAAATACGGTGTTGCCGTTTGTTCGTCCAGTGTGTTTAAAAAACAACGCGATTAACTTAGCTAAACAGTGGTTTCCAGAGGCTGTGTTTTCATCGGTGGCCAAAGATACACATAAAGGTGATGTTATTCATATGGCGCCGCCACAAAGCGCAATTAACGCAAATCAACAAGCCGCAGAAATTGTAGGCGTAGTATTCCCCAAATACGACGCCAATTGTGACTTAGATATTTATCAACTCACCATGACCGATACCTTCATGCAATTGGCAAATAATGCATTTAATTTTACCGCGATTGGCAAAGACAGTTTTGACACTGTTACTCGCCTACTGGAAACCACTCACAATTTTGAGATTAACTATAATAATTTGCATGACGTAATGGCATTTTTACAAGAAGAGATTATAAATGCGCCTTAATACAGAATTGGTTAAGCGCGTATTTACGCAACCCAAGTTAATGCTTGATATGCCTGAGCCGATGCGTGCGCAGTTAATCATTGTATTGCGCCAGCAAAAGGTGTTAGCCAAGCTAGCATATATTTTGCAGGCGAATGATTTACTGACTCAAATAGACGTGCGCAGCCAGCGTCATTTTCTTAATGCCTTACGCATTGCCCTGCGACAAAAAGAACAAGTAGAGCTTGAAGCCACAGAGCTTACCAACATATTAAAAAATGAGTCTGACTTTGTTGTATTTTTGAAAGGCGCAGCAT
>JBARZY010000147.1:0-2053 GCA_049650345.1 Glaciecola sp.
CGCACATCTAGCGTACTAATGCTGCGATGCACAAGCCACGTTTCCATAGGCCCAGGTATGTTCCCTGAGAACTTTCGCCAATCGTATATTTTGTCGTACAAGGCTTGCTGACTAGTAGATACATGACCAAACAACACATCACTGTGGCCGTTAACAGCTTTGGTGTCAGCGCTCATTGAAATATCGGCACCCAATGCCAAAGGTTGCTGTCCCAAGAAGGTTAAGGTGGTATTGTCGACCGCTAAAATGCCTCCTGCGGCATGTATGCGCGACGCTGCTTGAGCGATATCAAAGGTGTCAAGCATGGGATTACTGGGCGTTTCTAACAAGGCTAAATCGATACCGACAAAATCGTACCTATCAATATCTCGGGTAGCAATCGTTTTAAGCTTAATGCCAAAACGTACCAGGTATTGCTGAGCATAATAGCGTACAGGGCCATACCCATCGCTCGGCAACAAAATAGTATCGCCAGGATTAACGAGGCTAGTTAAAATAGCGGCAGCTGCTGACATACCAGAAGGAAAGACCAAGGTACTACCGCCTTCCAGTTCCGCTAAACCTTGCTCTAACTGTTGCCATGTGGGTTGATCAAAACGTCCATATTGAAAGGCGTCACTATCGACCTCGCCCGACAAATGAAAGGTACTGGAAAACTGCGGCCCTTGCCTAAAAGCTTGTCCATTTTGAGGAGCGCGGTCGCCTGCATTAATAATTAACGACGCTAGACTAATATTTTTTTGCATGTTGATGAATCCGTCACTGATGGTAAATCTTACTGTGTAAAGGGAGGCGCTGTTTTAACGCAATAATTTATTCACTGAATATTTGGCTAACGGCTTTAATTAAGGGCTCGTTCATACGCTCTTTTAAACAGCACAGGCCCAATCGATAGTGCTCAATGTTGTTCACCGACAGGCTTAACACTTTATTCTTAACCGTTGAGTTTTCGAGCACAATTGAAGGTACAAAACCAATACCTAATCCAAGCGCTACCATGCTAACAATGGCCTCGTTACCCGATACCTGTGCGTATACATTCGGGCGAATATTCTGTTCTGTAAACCAATGGTGAACAATCCTTTTCGAAGGGCCCCGTGCAGGCATAATAACATTGGTATTGTGCCATAAAATATCATTCACATTACCTACATCCATGGTGCTGGGCACTATTAGGGTCAGCGGCACAATATCAATCGGCTGAAAGTGCACATTGGCTGGGAAATCAGGCGTGTGAATTGCTATCACCACATCAGCAGTTTGTTGTTGTTCAATTAATTTGGTTAAGGCCAAGGCATGATCACCAGTATCTAACTGTATATCTACCTCCGAATACAGAGTACGCATGCTGTCTAGCACGCGTGGAAGGTATGTCTGCGCTGCTGTAACCGAGCAATATAGAGACAATACACCACTTAGTTGCTTTTGCTGTTGCGTTAAATCACTTTGCAATTTGTGATATTTTAGCAAGGTATCATCAGCAAACTGCAATAGTTTTTTTCCTGCACTAGTGAGCTTAACATTGCGATTGTCTCGCAGAAACAAAGACACCCCGAACTCTTCCTCTAGGCGCATAACAATGCGCGTTAGTGTAGGTGGAGAAACAAACATCGCAGCGGCGGTTTTAGAAAAGCTTAAGCTGGTTGCTAAATGTTGAAATTGTTTAAGGCTTTTAATGTCCACTATGTTGCCCTATGAATTAGCGGTATTGGCAATTATAACCATAAAACGATACGCAACCCACACTTTTATTTCACAAAATGAAACACTAACTTTCAAATAATTCAATTTATAAAACAATTAAGCCGTTGTAGAATTCATTCCAAGGTCGTCACAGACTACAAATTTTAGATTTAGCATATTTAGATGCTCGGAATACAAATGGCAAATTATTTTAACAGCTTAGCTTTCAGACAACAGATTGACCAAATTGGTCAGTGTCGTTTTATGCAACGTGAAGAATTCGCAACTGGTTGCGACTTTCTTAAAGGCAAATCAATCGTTATTGTTGGTTGCGGTGCGCAAGGTTTAAACCAAGGTTTGAACATGCGTG
>JBARZY010000148.1:0-5508 GCA_049650345.1 Glaciecola sp.
TATCACAGCTACTTCAGGAATAGTGTCACTTTGCGGTAAAAGGTTAATTGATATATCGGCACTGGTGCTAGCATTTTCTTGATCGGTGACCGTTAATCTAAATATTGCTGATGCCAAGCTAGATAAAGCTGGTACATTAAAACTCAAGCTCGACTCACTTGTATTTACACCGGCTAACACACTGGGACCGGATATTTGTTGCCACATATAGGCAGAAATGGGCGCATCTGAGGTTTGTGGATCTTCGTCGCTACTGTTTTGTCCATCCAGTACCACAGTACTGGTAACGGGGTAATTATTTGCCGCATAATTATCAATTTGATTAGCTGAAATACTTGCCACAGGCAAAATATTGACAGGGTTAACGGTTAATACAAAGCTGTCGCTTGCCGAGTTTCCACTTTCGTCTGTAGCTGTTAGGGTAATATCATATTCAGTAATAGCGGTTACTACAGGCGCTGTTATTTGCGCACTGGTCAAAGTGGTATCGTCGTGAGTAATGGTAACACTGCTGTCTGCTGTGTAAGAATAGGTGATAGCACCCGCACCGCCGCTGCTGCCGCCGGCAATATTGACGCTATCGGTTTCATTCAGACTTATATTTTCACCTGCGTTAACTACTATTGGTGCAGTAGTAGATGGAGGCGCGTCGGCACTTGAACCGCCACCGCAGGCAAACAGCAGCAGAACGCTGGCTATCAAAATAAAATATTGTGCAGTACAAAACATGAAGCTTCGCATAAAAATGAACACATACCTTGTTATAGTTAATGCCATTTGATTAGCAAAAGCTATACCAATTATTAACCTGTTTTTTCGTTCATTTCGTTTTGAGTCACTTGTAGCGTAAGCAATTGCTTTTTAGCTGAGGCAGCATCGGTCATGTCATAAATCATCATACATACGTTATCTACTGCACCGGTGGCCGATACCAACGGCGAAAATACAATATTTTGATACATGTAAGGTGCGTTGCTGGTGATAGGACGATAGTTTCTGAACTTAAATAAGTAAGGGCGTTGCTCCCAAGTGATAAAAGCGCGCGTGCGCAATTCAAACACGGGGCGTGTTTTATTCATTAACCAGTCTTTTGAAATTTCAGGGAACAATGAAAACAGTGACACATCACGCACATCAGAAGGCAATAAACCAGAATGCGCCTCCATAAATCCATTCCACACTTTTAGTTCAAAATTGCGATTAAACACCACAATGCCCACATCGACGGTTTGGATCATGTTCATCATCCAATGAAACTCAAGCAATTCCTCAAGCGCTTCACTTTTTACACTGTTACTGGTCATGCTAATCTTCCAACATATGGGCAAGTTTTGCGTTCATCATGTCCATTGACTCTTCGGTAAACAATAAAATCAAATCACATCGCACGTTAAATCCTTCTAAGCCATAACTCACTTCAATAGCAAGAGTTTTGCGCCACGAGCTCTTATTTGCATTAATCAATTCTTGTACGCTTTGATGTTGGCCTAGCACCACCGGGTGCCCTTGTCTAAATTGCATATCTAGTTGGTTAGCAATACCACTTAAACACGTACCCACTAACAAGCTTGCAGCATCCATTAGCAATTCAAGTTGTAATTGGTCGTCAATTTCACCTTCAATTTTGAATATTTTTGCTACGTCTTTAAAGCTAGAATCGCTAAGAATGAACAAGGCCTCACCACTGATACCATCACCCAAAAAGCCCTGACATACGCCAGACGTAGAATCTTGGGCGTCAATATCAGACAGCATCATGTGCAATTCAGATACTTCTATTAGGTTTACATTGGGAATAGGCAATCTTACAAACACTTCCATAATTTGCGCAAGATGCGCACCAGCCTGCCCCATTGCAACATTCACTACCTCTTGATAACAATCGCGAATTTCTTCATCAAGCTCGTCTTCATTATTAGAAGGCAATGCCACTTGGTTCACAAAACCGTGAATAGTAAGCACGTTAGTCAGCTCTTCTTGATTAACCGGCTTTTGAATAAAATCGATGGCGCCTAGGGCTTCCACGCGCTTTTTCGCCTCGGGCTGAATATCACCTGAAATCACAATGGTTTTCGTTGCTAGGTTTTTATCACGTATTTGTTCAAGTGTGCCGTAACCATCAAGTACGGGCATGTTTAAATCGAGTAAGAGTAACTCGCCTTTACCCTCACAAATTGCGGCTATGGCTTCTTCACCATGTTTGGCGAAGTGAATGGCAACCTCAAGATCTTGTGGCAAACACTTTGCCACTTGCTTTCGGGCAACAAGTGAATCGTCGCAAATAAGAACTGATAGCATAATGTGTGGGTACCCAATTGAACATAAACAAACTTCAATAGTATGTATCGGATATACCGAGTAATTCTTGAGAAATGATATAAAAAACAGAGGTGCTGTACGCGGTAGCGATTTACGCGAACAAAATGGGTAACAACAATGCCGTTACCAAGCCGTTTAAGCATAAAGCCAAGGTAGAAAATGCCGCACACTGCTGCGATATAGAAATCGCTTTTGCCGTGCCAATAACGTGGGCCACCGAGCCTAATGCAAGCCCTTTTGCAGCATCATTTTTAATGCCTAGTACCGAAAACAACATTGGCCCAAATACGGCGCCCACAATACCGGTAGTGATCACAAAAATTGCCGCCAAAGCGGGAATGCCACCAATTGCAGCAGCGGTATCCATCGCCAGTGGTGTGGTAATTGATTTAACCATAACGGTCATTTGCAAATTCAAAGGAGCATCTAGTAAGTAAACACTTACCCACGATAAAGCCGGTGCAACTACACCCGCAATACTAATAGGCACCAATACCCGCCAACTCATACGCACCAATAACGCGAGCTGTTGATACAAAGGCACTGCTAAAGCAACGGTTGCCGGCCCCAACAATAAGGACAACAACTGAGCATGCTGTTGATACTCACTAATTGACACAGACATGAGGTGCTGACAAGAAATTATAATAGTAGTGGTAACGATAAGAGGATGAAGAAGCGGAAATTGGTTCGTTCTATTAAATAGTTTTACGGCGATGGCATAAACGAGAGTTGTGCCCAATACCCAAAACACCGCATGTATAAAAGTAATATTAATCAATTCAGTGCTCATTATTTGCCAACACATGCATGAGTTTATTGGCAATAATTGCGGTAAGGGCCAAACTAACTAAAGTCGACACCACAATGGCCAGCAACAAAGCCAAAGGGTACGCCTTTATTAAATCAGTGTAGTTGGCTATTGCAACAATGGCGGGTAAGAAAAACAACGACATGTGTTTGAGTAAAGGAGCCGATGCTATGGATACCGGTTTCGGTACGCATCGATATGCCGCCATCAGCACGAAAAGCAAAACAATACCACCAAGCGCAGGTGGAAACGCCCAACCCATTCGAGTAAATGTATATTCAGATGCACCGTACAAAGCAAAAAATAAAATCAGGCCAAGCAAAGCATGGCCCAGTAGCATTAAATTAGAACGTACTTTCTTGATGAATAGTGATGAAATAGTTGGAGCCTTTCTTCGAATAATCTATCTTAAACTCTTTGTTATTTAGGGTTTGCACAAACAACAAGCTTTTGTAATCACCAAAGTTGTCAGGAGACGCCACATCGACTTTGGCTACGTCCATACGCTTTGCTTCTAATTTATTTTCTGGCACTTTGCCTTCGTATATTTCTATACCATTGTGCATAACGATTAACACAGGATCTTGGCGACTGTTGACAATTAATAAGTCAACTTTGCGTTGCTTGTGAATAATGGTATTTCGACCACTCAATAAAAACGGATCTTCTTTCATACGGTTATTATGCCTTCATACAATATACGTTTTACAAGCCTAGGTTGTGTAAAACATAGCAAAAATTTAAACATTCTTCACTTATATGACGGCAAGTATATACTAAACTTTAGTGTAATCCTTTATTTAGCAGTCACTTAAGGCATCTTTTTTAAATTTTTAATCAAAATACTGATGACTTTGCATGAAAAACTCATTATACTGCGCGTCGCTTCAAAGCATGGTTGAGTAGTTTAATAAATCCTGCATTTATACACTTCAAATTACTTACCTCTTTTATACAAGCAATTTTTGCAAGTGTGGCCCGATAGCTCAGTTGGTTAGAGCATCCGACTCATAATCGGCAGGTCCCCTGTTCAAGTCAGGGTCGGGCCACCATTTCTCCGTTTGAAACCCTTATAAAACAAGGGTTTAAGCCAAATCAATACGTTCTTGTTCCACTTCTGTTCCACCTTTTGGGTTGAATGTTGTGTAATTAAATTATTTATCAATAATTTTTCACAACGCTGAGTGAGTGTAACTGTGGCATTAAGAATGTCAATTCTCAATACTCGTAGGTCATTGGGCTATATCAGAGTAGCTATGAATTGAAGGTGACTGGGTGTGGCAGGTAAGTTATTTAAAGTGATCTGGTTTAATTAGACAGGACACTTTGATAATGGAATATAATCCAACTATCGAGGTGTTAAATGACAAAACGAAAAAATAGAGTTTATACAAACGAGTTTAAGCAAGAAGCTGTCGCTTTGGTTGTTGAACAAGGGTACAGCGTATCAAAAGCTGCAGCATCTTTGGGCATTACTGATAAGTTATTATACAACTGGAAAGCCAAATTTGAAGCTGAGCAATCTGGCGCGATTTTGAATACTGATGAGCGAGCAGAATTAGTCAGATTGCGTAAAGAAAACAAAGAACTAAGGATGGAAAAAGACATCCTAAAAAAGGCAAGTGCCCTGTTGTTCAAGGAAACGAAGTAACCTTTGAAACCATCAAACGGTTAGCTTTCGAATATCCAGTTGCCAAGCTTTGTAAATATCTAGAGGTGAGTCGCAGTGCTTATTATGCTTGGCGTCATCGGCCCGCCAAACTTATCAGCGAAGAGCAGTTGCATTTGCATCGCAGAGCAAAAGAGATATTCAAACAAAGTCGTGACAGTTTAGGTTATCGAGAACTGCGCAAACGATTGAACAATGAGGGCTTTGCTATTAGCACTTACTTAATGAGAAAACTTATGCAGCGGCTGCAGTTAGTCGTCAAGCAACGAGTGGCCTATAAAGTTACCACTAAACGTAAGCATAGTGATGCCGTGGCAGATAATTTGCTGAAAATGAAGTTTAACCCAAAGGCACCTAATCACTCCTGGTGTGGAGATATTACATATCTGCGAACTGCTGAAGGTTGGATGTATTTAGCCGTTGTCATGGATTTGTATTCAAGGCGTATCGTTGGGTGGCACATCGATAAACGGATGACGAGTGATTTGGTTAATAAAGCGATAATAAAAGCATATAACTTACGACAGCCTGCAAAAGGCTTGATATTTCACACCGACCGAGGTTCTCAATACACAAGCAAACGCTTTCGTCACTTGCTTAATAGCTATGGTATTAGGCCAAGTATGGGGAATGTTGGGGCCTGTTGGGAAAATGCGGTAATGGAACGCTTTTTTGGTAGCTTAAAGCATGACTGGATATTGAAAGTACA
>JBARZY010000149.1:0-5989 GCA_049650345.1 Glaciecola sp.
AACTATGGCAGTTCGCTCGAGTTTTTAAAAGAGGTGGTATCGCGCTTAGGCGCATAGCTCAACAAGTAGTAGGTATTAAATATGTCGATAGAAGCATCCACCCAACAAGCCTTATATGTGTTGGTTACCATGTTAAAAAATCATTTAGATATGGATTTGTGGATGCTTACTCGTGTGATTGAAAACGATTGGATAATTGTTGCAACCACGCCTAATCAGTATGGTGTAGAGTCGGGTACTGTGTTGCCATGGAACGAGTCGATTTGTTGTCGTATGGCAAAGGGTTTAGGGCCTAACCTTGTGCCCAATGTCAATGACTTTGCAGAATACTCTGCTGCCCCTATTACGGGTAAGCTGTCTATTAATGCTTATGTTGGGTATCCACTGTACGACGAAAACAAAACCCTAATAGGTACCTTGTGCGCAATCGACCCTCATACCCAAGTGCCACATACGCTAGTTGCAGAAAATGACTTTATCAACAACGTTGTCGCGTTAGCAGAAAACGTGTTCATACAATCATATACCATAAACCGTCTAGAAACGGCGGTAAACAAATTGTCTGCGCAATCTGATATAGACGATGCAACGGGCCTTCCCAATCAGCAGCAATTTTTTCATCTGGCACAAACGCATAAAGCACAGTACGACCCCATAGGCGCACCTATAGCAGTGATGATTGTCGAAATACGAGGTTTGTCAATCAGTACCCAAGGGTCGGGCCTAAGTTACGATGACACCATGAGAATAGTTGGCGTAGATTTAGCCAATCATATTAGGCAAAGTGACGTATTATGCAAACTAGACGGAAGTCACTTTGGTATGCTGCTGTTAAATGTAGACACAAAATACGTGAGCGCTTTAGTGCGCAAAATACCTCAACTATTTGAAAAATATGAACTAAAAGTCTCTATTGGCGCTGATGTATGCAGGCAAGGACATTCGATAGAAGCCAGTATTGAAAAAGCAAATACAAACAGAGTGATATAAACAACGCATTAATATTGGTTGTGCATGTTGGTGCAATATTTGCAGCTTGTTGTAATTATTAACGAAATGCTGATATTCTGACGCTAAACATAATAAGAATGACATTGTGCTAACTAAACTGACTCAATACATGCCCTGTAATTGCAAAGCGCTAGTACACCGTATATTTATTGCATTAAGTATATGTGTGTTTTCAGCGCTCAGTTTTGGTGCCAATAAGGCGCCAGCAAAAATCACCATTATTTTAGATGATGTTGGCGCGAAAGCATCTGATGCTAATGCATTTGTGCTACCTAAAAATGTTACGTTCTCAATTCTACCGCATACCGATTTTTCTACCGACTTTTCTTATTGGGCAAGTAGTCAAAACCGGGAGGTAATGCTGCATATGCCAATGGAATCTTTACATAAAGACAACTTGGGAGATGGACCATTATTAGCCTCAATGTACCCTCAAGAAGTCAAAGTAGCCTTGTTGAATGCCTTACAAACGGTTCCCCATGCAGTTGGCGTAAATAATCATATGGGCAGTAAGTTAACGCAAATGACACTGCAGATGACGTCGCTCATGCATACACTAGAGCGCAACAATTTGTTTTTTATTGACAGCCGTACCACTAAGTTTACGAAAGCTAGCATTATTGCTAGGAGGAAAGGTGTAAAAGTAGCAAGTCGTCATATATTTCTTGATCATGTACAAAGTCATGATTTTTTAAACAAGCAATTCAATAAGTTGATATCGAAAGCTCAGCGGAATGGAAAAGCTATAGGAATTGGTCATCCGTATCCCATTACGATTAATTTTTTGGAACAAAAACTCAAAAGCCTACCCAGTAATATACGCTTGGTCACCGCTAGTGATTATCTACAGGAAACCAATAAGTTTAGGGTAAACCCTAACTTGGTAATAAACAAAAAAGCCGATAACATCATTGAACTACAGGCTAGCAATACCGCTAACACGGCGCCTCACTAAAAAAGTGTTTGCTAAACAATCGATTGCAATTATTAAATGTAATAATGTTTCATTTAAAATGAACTAACGTTATAATATAACATGGTCAAAAACGAAACAGCCAAACGCACTATTAATAAAGGCAAGGTCATTGAAAATCACGCAAATAAAATCACCCGAATTGGGTGACGAACTTGAAAGCATACGAGCAGGCATGTCTGAATCTTCGCAACTGAATAACACAAAATTAGACCGTTTAGGCGTATGGATTACCAGCTTGTGTGCATTCCATTGTTTAGCATTGCCTTTGTTGATCCCCATGGCTCCGTTAATCGCTAGTAGCTTTGTGGCGTCTGCGTGGTTTGAACGTACTATTCTCAGTTTCTCTATTTTGGTTGGTTTCGCAGCATTGTTTATTGGTTTCCACCAGTACCACCGTCAACTTTACCCACTGTATTCCCTTACTTTGGGCGGGTTGATTTATTGGAATAAACATATGTTTGGTGAGGCATACGAGCCGCTTACGATTGCGGTCGGCGCTTTATTTATTATTGGTGCTCACATCGCTAATTTGCGTTTGTGCAAAAAATGCAAACAGTGTGAAACCTGCTAAATTGGCTTTGCTCCTAGTAGCGCAGGGTCATTTGTGAATACTGCGCTAACCCCCATCTCTTTAAGGTTTTCTGCATCTTCTAGTGTATTTACGGTATAGCACCAAACCTCTAAATTGTGCGTAAAAGCATGTTCAACAAACGTTATATTCACTACTGCGGCGTCTATAATGGCTAAATCAACGCCTAGGTTGATGGCATAGTTACACATATCATAGGGTAAGTGAGCAATGAGAGCGCCAGTTTTTACCTTGTGTGCTAAGCCTACACTTCTCAATTCATGTTGTACTTGTTTAACAAGCACATGATTGAACGACGATAACACTACGTCGCCATTATACACGTTTATGTAGTGGTGCAATTGCTCAGCTAGTAGGCCTGGGTCAGCTATGTATTTCAGTTCTAAATTGAGTAAACATTTACCTTGGACCAACTCAAACAAGTCACTTAGTAGTGGAATTGACATGCCATTTTTCAATACGGTTGATTGTAATTCAGTTATTGTTAACTGATTAATTTTACCTTGCTTGTGAGTCAGTCTACTGAGCTCAAAGTCGTGAAAAAGCGCAAATTCGTTTTCTATCTGATGCAAGTCTACTTCGATGCCTAGCACATTATAATTAAGCGCCTCTTGATATGCTTGTAATGTGTTTTCGGTAAAATGGGCGCTGATACCGCGGTGGGCAATTAAATGCATAGTTGGCTCAAATAATTGGTAAATACAAGCATGTAATATTACCGCCTAATTTGAAAACTACTAGCGCTATTGAGAAATATCTTGAGGCTTGTTTTTTTGTGCGTTGACTGTTTCATATATAGCTGCTGAGACGACTAGCAAGCCACCCACTAAGGTTTGCCATGTAGGTGATTCGCCCAATACTATTACTGCTAGCAGTACACCATAAAAGGGTTGCATGCAGGCAACGAGCGAAAATGTCTTAGCACGTAAATGCTTTAACGCAGTGGCAATCATGGCGTGAGGTAAGGCGGTAAACACAGTGCCCAACAACAACAAAAGGCCTGCACTGTGTATATCTATTTTTGCTATATCGTCAGACACAAAAAATACTAAGCATATACATATTACCATAATTTGATAAGCCATCGCCTTTGAGCCTGGATAGTGTGAAAAATATTTCCGGTGCATGAGGTTTCTGATTGCATATAAAAATGCTGAAAATACACCAACCGCAACGCCTAAGGTAACATCGTTAGATAGCGACACACTGGGCACAATCAACCAAATGCCCAGTAATACTACTAAGGCGCTAACAATGTCTTGCCAGCAAATGCGGTTTTTTTCAAATAAGGGCTCAAGCAGTACCGTAATGACAGGAAACGTAAACAAGGCAATTATGCCCACTGAGACCGTTGCATATTGCATGGCGGCAAAATAAGTGACCCAATGAACCGCCATTAGTACGCCTAAGCCAAAGCCAATAAAGTAATCTTTTTTATTATTAAGCCGAAGTGACTCACCACTCATTTTGACAAATATAAACAAAAAAATAAACGCGGGTACCGAGCGTCCAAACGTAATGTCCAAGGCCGAAAGCGGGATTAATATTGAAAATAATGCAGTGCCGCCTAACATTATCACCGTTAAGTGTAAATTTATTAGGCTGCGTTTTACTGGGTTCAAAAAATGGCCTTATTGGTTATGGCGAATAATGGATAGTATTTGCTTGAACCTAAGCATGCTTCTTAGCTAAAACAGTACCGAGTCTTGTGGTGTCGCCTGCGGATAGGTCGTCAAAATCGATGGCGTTGGGTTCAAAACATAACACCACCGTTGAGCCTAATTTGAATCGGCCCATTTCATCGCCTTTTTCAAGTGCAATGTTGTCGTGCTGATGCTGCCAATGTTGCACATATTTACCCGCCGGTGGGGTGATATTACCAGCCCAAACGGTTTCAATACTGGCAACAATGGTAGCGCCTACTAGCACCATGGCAACTTTGCCAACAGGCGTGTCAAATAAGGTAACAACGCGTTCGTTTCTGGCAAACAACCCAGGCACATTAGCTGCGGTTAACGGATTGACCGAAAATAACTCACCCGGTACATGTAGGGTGTCAGTTAAGGTGCCATCTATTGGCATATGAATACGGTGATAATCGCTTGGCGCTAAGTAGATAGTGGCAAATTTGCCGCCCTTGAAACACTCTGCTAATTCAGGCTTACCACCCAGTAATGTGGTTAGGCTGTACGTGTGACCTTTAGCTTGAAACACTTGGTCGCCGATAATGTCGCCAAATTGACTTACCGCACCGTCTACCGGGTGGCATAAAATATCGTCACCTTGTGCAATTGGGCGAATACCCTCTTTGAGTGGCCGAGTGAAAAATTCATTAAACGTTTTGTAAGCAGAAGGGTTCTCCCATTGCGCTTCGCTCATGTCAATATTAAACGCTTTTATAAATCCTTTGATACAAAGCTGTGTAATTGCGCCTGCTTTTGCAGCAGCAAGCAAGCCAACCAAGCGAGAAAGTAAATGCTTAGGTAAAATATATTGCGTGCGAACTTTAATCCAATTAATCAATGTAGGTGTCTCCAACGTTTAGGCGTGTATTGTATAACAAGCGGGTGTAGATGGTAATAATATTAGCGCTATAACGATTATTCTTTGATATAAGCAGGGCGGTTTTGCTCTAACGAATCTACAATTTTTAAGTAACTATTATACCGTTCTATGCTGATTTCACCGGTTTCAGCGGCCTCTCTAATAAGGCAGCCGGGGTCGGTTTTATGACTACAATCACTGAACTTACAGCCACCAATATACTCTCTAAATTCTATAAAACCGTTAGTGATATCACTAACAGGCAAATGCCATAAGCCAAATTCTCTCACCCCTGGTGAGTCGATTAATTCGCCACCAAGTGTGAAGGGAATGAGTTTTGCCGCAGTGGTGGTATGTTGTCCTAAACCGGAGTTGTCAGATACTGCGCCAACCACCTCGTCAGAATCGGGCAGTAATTGATTGACCAAGCTACTTTTGCCTACACCGCTTTGCCCTACTAACACATTCACTTTATCAACCAGTACCTGTGATAATTCGGCTAGGCCTTGTTCTGTTACACAACTGGCGTAAATAACGCGATAAGCTATTTTCTCATATACGCTAAGTTGCTTTTTCACGACTGCGACGTCATCTTCGCTTAATAGTTCTATTTTGTTTATCACAATAATAGGGTTAATTTGAGCATGTTCGCAGGCCACTAAATACCGATCAATTATGTGGGTAGACAAGGCCGGCACAATTGAGCTTACAACGATAATTTGGTCGATGTTGGCCGCTATTGGTTTGATGCCATCGTAATAGTCTGGGCGTGATAGTGTGCTTTTTCTGTCAATTACCGCTTCAACGATGCCGCGATCACGTTCTTCATCGCTAACACTGGGCCTAAATACAACGTTGTCACCACACAC
>JBARZY010000150.1:0-4220 GCA_049650345.1 Glaciecola sp.
GCACGGCCATTTTCACTGTTTTGCATTACGACAAACCCAACCTTATTATTCGGTGAGTAAGAAAACTCAGCTAACCATCCAGGCAGCGCGCCATCGTGTCCACGATATGGTATGCCGTTATAATACCGCGCGTAATTAAATATGCCGTAACCTGCCTTGAAATTCCCCGCATTGGTCGTCGTTGACAATGTCATTCTGGTTAAAGAAGACGAATGCAGTAAGCGCGAGTGTTCAGCCACAAATTCATTGGCTAATTTAGCCATATCAACAATACTCATTGCTAATGCGCCAGAGGGTGCCATCACTATATGCTGATACGGCACAGATCGTTTCCCTCGATGCCCTAGTGGCATTTGTACATTACTTTCATTGTATGTCGCACTGCCTATCTGCAAAGGCATGAATATTTCACTTGCAACATAGTCATAAAACGATTGCCCACTTACCTCTTCAATAATGGCAGCAACAACCGTTGCAGTAGTGTTTGTATAAGCGTGCCTTGTACCCGGCTGCCACCTAGATTCACGACTATCGGCACTTATGCTTAAAATATCCTGAATAGATAAGGAACCTTTGTTACCTGCAGCCCGTTCTTTTAATGATGTTTCATCCCAACCCGTTGTGTGTTCAAGTAAGTGTTTCAATAATATCGGATGCGTATCTTTGTAGCTATTTTTGTAAATAAGCCATGGCAGTAAATTGTCTAGTCGGTCATCCAATGAAAGCGTGCCGCGTTCAATGTGTTGCATAACTGCAATGCCGACAATTAATTTGCTAACAGATGCCAATCTAAACGGCGTATTTATAGTGATGGGGGTAGATGATGTATTTGTGTGTCCAAAACTTGCGTGCTGCCCAAACACTTCAACTACAGGCCGCTTACCTTGAGACACAATTGCATATGCAAATGCGGGTATCTCATGTTGTTTTAATGTAGCTTCAATACTTTTGTGTAATTCATTTAAAGCAATTTCGTTGTTATTTTTGTTTGCCATGGCGGCCTGTGGAAATACCAGTGCCCCAAATAGCAACAGGATACACATATGGATCATGACATAGTCGTTGAGTTTCATTATTTTCCCTTTTAAACGTTAAGCTCGTAACACACGCTAACCGATAAGCTACACAGTAAAAAACAAACTTTAATAAAGTTGTATTAAGTCAAAATAATGAACAGTTAACAAAACTTAACAATGGGTGTAACATCATACAACGACTCGTTTTATAGGATATTTATGAGGTATGAATTTGGCCAATTTAGTCTTTGCACACAAAGCGAAAAACTAAGAGATAATCAACAAAACATAATAAAAATAGAGCATCAGCAACTTGCCTTACTTTTGTTATTTTTGGAGTCGCCAAATCAATTGGTTAATCGACACGATATTGTGGAGCGTGTTTGGTTAGGCCGAGAAACGTCTGACGAAGCGATTAGAGTTGCCCTTAAAAAGCTCAGAGATATTCTGAGCGATAACCCCAAATCTCCTGATTTTATCAAAACGGTACCTAAACAAGGCTATAAATGGATAGCAGAAGTCACGCACGCCAAGTCACCAATCCAATGGTGGCAAAAGCACAAATTGGCTTTGCTATGTACTGCTGGTGTGTGTTTATGCGCATGGTTTATTTGGTTGCCTTTTCAACGCACAACAACCACGCTTCCCAACACTAGTATTGTGGCACTAACCAATATGGCAGGCTCTGAAGTTGTAGCAGACTACCATCACAAACAAAACAAGCTTGCATTTTTACATCGTGCTAACCGCGGCGAACCTCAACAGCTATATGTCAAATATCTCAACACCAATGAAGTCGTTAGGCTAAGTTGGGATGAGCAAAATTACAGTAACGTGCATTGGTCACCAAACGGCAATCAACTCGCGTTTACCCAATACGCAAGCTCAGGCAAAATACTCAATATTGCGCGTTTTGATACCGCTCAGAATTTACAAACAATTGAGGCCTACACTAATAAGCGTCTTGCCAATAAATCAGTGAGTGATTGGACAAGTGATGGAAAATCATTGTTATTAGTTGAGGAATTTACACCCAATAGCACGCACAGTATTTATCAATACACACTTGAAAACCAAAAACTGCGTCCTATTTCTTTCCCAAATACCTCTGGGCGTGGAGATTATTTAGCCAAACAATCTGAAACTGGCAAGTACACTGCTATTTTGCGTGAGAGTGAGCCTAATAAAATCAGCCTAGTCATTATAGATGCAACTAACGGAGACGCCATAGCTCAACACGCGTTAGACTTTACGCCTAGCTATATGTTGTGGTCTGAAGATTCTAGCCAAGTATCGCTGACCAGTTTTTTTGGTGAACATATGCGCTTTGATGTAAAGAATAAAGTGGTTTCGTACTCACCCGAGCTACCCGCTAACATCTTAGATGGTTTTTCGCATTGTGGTGATCGCTGTTATGTCTTGAGGCAACACAATGGCAACTTCTTAGATATTCAAGAAAAACCCTTAGCGAGTTTATTCAGCACTGACAAAACACAGTCAATTATTGGTGCAGGCAGGTTGTTTAAGGAAGATGGCGCGCAAGATTTCCCTATATATATGCCACGCACTAACGGCGTAATTTTCGCATCTTTACATAATGGAAGCTTGAGTATAAAAAGTATAGGCGAAGATGGCCACCATGCTATTACTTCGCTTGATAAAACGTATCAGTTAAGTGGCTTGTCTATCTCACCGAATGGTAAATATATCTCTGGTAGTATTAAAAATCGATTGTTTGTAAGCACAATTGAGCAAAGGGACAAAAGCCAACTAACGTTTGTTACCGATGCTCTAGAACAAGCCTCTAATCCTGTTTGGTCAAAAGATTCAAAGACGATATTGTATGCATCGGTCATCAATAAAATACCTACCATACTTAGCCTTAACCCTACGACGTTAGACAAGCATGAAGTATTGCGTAATGCCGTTGCTTTCTCACACCTTCAAGAAAACCAAGGCTTAGCGTTGGTTATAAAACCTAATCTTGATGCCATGGTGTATGAGGCAAGTACAAACGATACACAGCCAACATGGCTAGAAAAACATAAAATTGTCAGCTTACAAAGTGCTAATGTGAACCGCTGGAAAATTGTAGACGAATATTTGTATTTTACACGATATGAAAACTACGAAGCACAGCTATGCAGGGCGTCGTGGAAGAATGCTCAAGAAGAACTAACATGTGTAAGCATTGGTAAAAATAGGTTTAGGCTGCATTTTGATGTAGATAGTAGCAAACAAAGGATATTGTTGGTGGAGTCTCTTTCTGCTGAAAGTAATATTATTAAGATGGTGTGGTAGTATAAAAAACCGACATTATGTCGGCTTTAAAAGAAGCTTTAGAGATTAAAACGGCATCTTAAAGCCCGGCGGTAAATTCATACCACCCGTCACTTCAGACATACGCTCTTGTGATGTCTCTTGTATACGTCTAACTGCATCGTTCATTGCTGCAGCCACTAAGTCTTCGAGCATTTCTTTGTCGTCACTCATTAACGAGTCGTCTACTTCAACGCGACGGATATTATGGTTGCAGGTCATTGTGACTTTTACCATACCAGCACCAGATTCTCCGACTACTTCAATATTAGCAAGGTCTTCTTGTGCCTTTTGCATTTTGGCTTGCATTTGTTGGGCTTGTTTCATCATATTGCCCATTCCGCCTTTAAACATAGTGTCCTCTCTTCGTTCTCTTTAAATGTAAGGAAGTAGCGGTAACGCGCTACCTTGCCTCAATACTGTCGTCAATAATGTTTGCATCAAACGCTTTTACCAATTCTTGTATGGTTTCATCGTGCTGCACAATATGCTTAGCATACTTCAAGCGCATATCGTTAATAGCGCATTGTATTTGATAAGGCGTGTTAATTACTTCACCCACTTCAACCACTACTTCAATGGATGAACCCACTAACTGACTAATTGCGTCGCTTGCGGTTTTCAGCACAGCTTCTTCTGCTAAATGTTGGTGCTGTTGCTCAATTTTCAATACCAGGGGAGAAGTTAATTCATCGCACCTAGCGTTTATTAATAATTGGCGAGTGAATGCCTGTAAACCTGTTGCATCTACAAATGCGCTATAACTGTCTACTTGTGCCGACCGTTCTAACTTTTCTGCACGTGCACTTTCTGTTTGTTCTGGCAAAAATGCCGATAGCTCGCCAACAAATGGGGCAAACACTTGGCCCACAGAAAAGTCATAAT
>JBARZY010000151.1:0-2285 GCA_049650345.1 Glaciecola sp.
GAGAAATTTAACATACAAGCAAATTGTTGATGATTTGCTTAGTAATTTTGAAATAACCAAAAAGCCGCAATAGCGGCTATAACCACGAATCGTAAGGGTTGCTGTCAACCTTTGCGAATGCCATAACACCACCATCAAATAAGTTAGGGCTTGGTATGCCACGTTTTGCCAAGTCCTTTTTGCTTTCGACCTTGTCTTTACCGTTGTTGTCAGTGTCGCGCAATATCCTGCTCATTTCGCTTATAAACTCTTCAAGCATTTGCGGGTCGATTGACTCACTATCAAAGCTTATTAATTCATCCTCTTCAAACTGCTCACCCTCTTCTATTGCCATGTAGGTATTTTTCACCCTGTCGGCAAATGTCCAAGTCATTTGAGCTTTAAGGTTAGAGAACTTATCTTTATTGGTTTTGCCGGTCGAATACTCAACATCAGGGTCTATTATATCTTTGCTGCCAGCATTGAATCCATCAAACTCAACAGGCACATAACCATTATCTTTTGAGCGTAATTCATTGTACTCTTCAAAGCTTGAACCGGCATTTGAACCCACACCAATAGAGTCATAGATAATATTAGCACCTAACTCGTGAGCTAAATTATATACTCGCCTGTAAGATTTGCGACTCTCATGCTCTTTGTGTTGCCACTTGTCGATGTGAGTGACTACCGAACCATGCCTAGCAACAGTTGTATTCCAGTCCTTTCCGCCATCCATAATGTCAAAGCCCACAGTCTTAGCACCAGATGCTTTAAACCCAAGCTTTTTGTGTGCGTCAATACAAGCTCTTGCATAAGCGGCGGGGATTAACACACCCTCTACGGATGCGTCATAATCAACGTCTATTTCCTGCGCTACCGTTACGGCATCTTGCTCTCTACACTGCTTGTCGTACCATTCTTGGCCTTTGCGCGGGTCATCAGTCCAGCGAAGCGTTAAAACCTTAACCTTTCCACTAAAGCGCTTTCTATAGAATGAGTTGCCATTACCGTTTGGTGTTGATATATCAACCTGGCAGTTTGTTGTTTGTGATAATGCAGCATCAGCAGCTTCTTGTCGCTCAAGGAATGCTGCCTCATCCACAAAATATATTGATGTACGCGCGCCACGGCCAATATCATAACCACCCTCACCTGTTAGCGTTGAGCCGTTTTCGGGGTTGGTTATTTTTAAGAAATTTGCATGCTCTTTTTCTTTATACCCGACCGGTAAAAACTCTTTAGGTATGAAGCGTAAAAATTGACGGCCTTTCTCGAATATGCTTTTAGGGTCGCCAAGCCTATCAACTAAATCCACTTTCCGAGAGCCATAACCCGCTGTGTAGTCATCCCAAAAAAGCCACATAGTACAACCGTAAGCGATTGACAACCAAGACAAGCCAAAGTCCCGAGTCTTTTCTATTAGTGCTCGCTCTTGCTTTCTCCATCGCTCGTGTATCCATTTGATTGTTTCAACCTGCCTAGGGAATAATATAAACGGCACTACAGCAGGAAGGTCTCGCTCAAGGTTTCGCGGGTCGAATGTCATCCCCCAATCATTTATAAAATCAGCGGGATTGTGCTTGTAATGAACTTTTGCAGCAGCGAGCGCTTCTGGATTTTCACGCAGGAAAGAAAGCCGCCTCTGCCTTTCAGCGAGTACGGCTGTGTAATCGGGGTTTTTAAAGTCTATTTCAAGAATCGCCATTAATCATATCTTGATAAATTCTAGTAGCCTCTTGCGCATCCATTGTGTGCGTTATCTGTTTAACGTCATGCTTAACAGAGCCGCTGTGCTCAATCTCAGCGCTATCTTTAAGTCCAAGGTCTCGAGCTATTATGTTTGGATTCAAGAAGCCAGCAGCAGCGCCTGAGAACTTCTGCTCGCGCATAATTGACTCAATGTGTTTTGTGACTTCCAAGTATTCAGGCTTAGCTTTGTAGTTATGCCACGTAGCAACACTGATATTTAAGAAGATACAAAGACCGTCCTGAGTCATTGGGCGCATCTTTACTGTATCGCCGTATATCACTTCACCTTGGCTAGAAAATGCTTTTGACTCCATTAGCGGAGTCTCTTTGCACCAAGTGAAATAATCGTATGCTCGATTAAGCATTTCATCCGGGGATTTAAAGCAAGGCGGTTGGCCTACGCTCTTTTTAGACACCTCCCATAACTCCATAAAATCACCTATAAAATAATTAAATCAATAACCGAATTATAACACAGTTAATTATTGTGGGTTGTTTTTACTTTGCGATTATGCCACCAATCACCCTTTCAACCTCACTCGCTGCAATTTCTT
>JBARZY010000152.1:0-2605 GCA_049650345.1 Glaciecola sp.
ACTGTTTTTAACAGCTAGAGACAGTGTTAAGGATAAAGTAAAGGGATTAGAATTAGGCGCAGACGACTATTTGGTCAAACCCTTTGCATTTGCTGAACTGCTTGCAAGGGTGCGCTCTTTAGTGAGGCGCACGATAGCAGCCCCTACAAATATACTCGCAATTGCTGACTTACAGC
This sequence comes from Glaciecola sp., assembly GCA_049650345.1. Lineage (GTDB taxonomy): Bacteria > Pseudomonadota > Gammaproteobacteria > Enterobacterales > Alteromonadaceae > Glaciecola. Next base: position 177 of record JBARZY010000152.1, read on the forward strand.
TAGATATTCCTTCTCGTATTGCCACACGGGCGGGCAGAACCATCAACCTAACCACTAAAGAATTTACATTGTTAGAGCTTATGGTGAGACGACAAGGTGAAGTATTACCCCGTTCTCTTATTGCTTCACAAGTCTGGGATATCAATTTTGATAGTGATACAAATGTTATTGATGTTGCAATTCGACGCTTGCGTGCCAAAATCGATGATGACTTTCCAGTGAAGCTTATACAAACCATCCGTGGTATGGGCTATAAAATCTCAGCGGCTGACAATGAATAAGATGTTTCGCATTCCCAATTCACTCGCATTTCGCTCAACTATACTTGTAGGTTTTGCTGTAATAGTCTGTTTATCAATTATGCATGAGATTGTTGTACATTCGATAGAACAACATTTTACTGAGCAAGATGCCGGTGAACTGAACGAAGTATTTGTTGCTGTTAATAAGCAACTCGCGGAATCAGGCTTACAAAAATTATCTCCAGTGGACACACTGAAAGATGCAGTATCAGGACATCATGGAGTTTATTATCATGTTGAGAGCGCAGCGGGAGAAGTGCTTTATACCAGCACAAAAGTGGATTTTAGTTTCTACCCAGAACATGCGCCGATATATAAGTCTGTGCAACCAGAGCATCTACTTTTATTTAAAGATGCTCAGCATATGTTCAGAGGGACAAAGCTAAATACAAACGTTTTTATAGACAATGTCGAAACCAATTTTAGTGTAATAGTTGCGTCTAACATGGAATTCCATATGACGTATATGGATGAATTTAAGAAAACGCTGTGGTTAATTACCATATGTGCAGCCGTGATCACTATTTTAGCCGCTAGGTTCGCCATATACAGAGGTCACTCCCCCTTACGAAAGCTAACCCGGAAAATAGAAACTATATCAGCTGATCATCTAGATGAACGGGTCAGTTCAGAAGCTGTGCCAACCGAGCTACTCGCTTTAGTTAATTCGTTCAATGTTATGCTACAAAAACTCGAAGATGGTTTTGTACGCTTATCTTTTTTCTCAGCCGACATAGCCCATGAACTGCGCACGCCCATTACTAATTTGACTACACAAACTCAGGTGATGTTAAGCAGACCTAGAAGTAACGAACAATATACAGAAATGCTCTACTCTAATCTTGAAGAATTCGACCGTATGACGAAAATGGTCAGCGACATGTTACTACTTGCGCAAACTGAGCATGGCTTAATAAAACCAAACAAAGAAAACATTGATGTTAATAGTGAAATTAAAGACTTGCTAGAATACTTCGAACTCATTGCTGATGAAAAAAATATAAGCCTACAGTTAGTTGGCCCAACCGTTACTGTTAATTGTGATAGGACTATGCTTCGACAAGCGTTAAGTAACCTAATATCCAATGCTGTCAGATATTCGCCAGTTGATAACGACATTGTGATTGAAACCAAAAAAACAACAGAACGGATATTGATATCGGTTAGTAACCATGGTGAAACGATTTCTGAAAAACATTTAACTAGGTTATTTGACCGATTTTACAGAGCTGACCCTTCTCGCAAAAGAGATGGGGAAGGTGCTGGGCTAGGGTTAACAATTGCAAAAGCGGTAATTGAAATTAATGGCGGACAAATAGAGGCCGAATCTTCAAATGATCAAACAATTTTTAAGATAGTATTTGAAAACGCGTAAAAACTTATTTTACTCTTTAACATACTCCACTAAATCACCGACCTCGCATTCAAAATAAGCACACAACTTATCTATATTGTCAGTCACAGTGCTATATCCTCTTTTATTCGCGATTTTTGAAAGTGTCATACGGTTTATTCCCGTTGCCTTTGCTACATCAGTAATTGTTACGACTTGACCGTCATTGAATTCTTTTTCTGCTAAAAGTTGCTTAAATTTAAATTTCAACATGATTTTATGATTGTATTTATTATCACATGATAAATTTTATGTGATTTAGGGGTTGACTTTATGACTTAGTGACAATATATTTAATCACATGATAATATATTTAATCACATGATAATATATTTAATCACTAAGAGGTTATATTATGAGTTTAACATACTTAACAACAGATCAACTAGCAAAGCGAATTCAATATCACCCCCGTACGATTCGCCACGAACTAATCGACAGTTGTTTATTTGAGGGAAAACACTATATTCGCGCACTTGGTCGCAAGAAATTTCTCTTTATTTGGGAAGAAGTGGAGAAAACAATGTACCTCCAAAGCGACATTGCGTTCCGAATGCCAACAGCGGGAGGAGCTTAGTATGTTTAAATTAGCAGTCCGCAAAGATTCAAAGACTCTTTACTTTAACGGCACATACCTCGGCTTTAGGTGCAGAGAGTATACGGGTTTGAAAGACAATCGCGAAAATAAGAGGCTCATGAACCTAAAGCTCAAAGCAATAAACGAAGCCATTCAG
>JBARZY010000153.1:0-2174 GCA_049650345.1 Glaciecola sp.
CATTTAACCAACCTAAAGGCCCGCTGTAACGAAGGGTAGCGTATAGCGTTAGTCTTACTTATACTCAAACATGTTATAAGCAATTAAAATCATGAATAAAAATGACTTAATTTCATTTTTGTATGAGTTAAATTCATTGTTTTATGATTAGTTGGAAAGTAGCGATGGCCACTAGGGCTAAAATAGAAAGGAAATATTGAGGAGATTCAAAGATGAGTGGCCTGCCTAAAACACAGGCCACTATTTTTATGAATGTTAATTTAGAAGCGCTTACCTACACTCACAGTGAAAGTACGAGGTAGCACTACCCGTGCGTTAAATGTTGTACTTTGGCCTGCAACTGTTTCCCCTGCTCGAGGATCACCTTCAGTGCTTATTCTCATGACTTTGATCGCTTATTCTCATTAAGCTTTGATCACTTTTCATCATTTTGTAGGGCCATATTTAAACTAGCTTAAGTGATCATCATCGGTCAACTTATTTAGCTGTTTTCTGATAGATTCTCCTTTTAAATTAAGTTTGATTGAGCCGTGGATCAACCTGTCTAGAATGGCATCAGCATGAGTCGATTCACCAATCATTTCGTGCCAGTTTTCTTGGGGCAGTTGGCTGATTATGATGTGTGAGCGGCTGCCATATCGTGCATCAATTAATTCAAGTAAGTCAGCTCGCTGTTGTGCACTTAGTGGTTCCAGTCCCCAGTCATCCAATATGAGTAAGTCGTATTTAACTAATTTGGCAAGTACTTTGCGGTAACTGCCATCGGCTTGCGCCAAGAACATGCTTTCCAATAATTCTTTTAACCGAATATAGAAGACGCTTTTACCTTGTAAGCAATGTTCATGACCTAATGCACATGCTAAGTATGTTTTGCCGCAACCTGTTGCGCCAGTAATCAATATATTTTGATGTAAGTTTAACCATGTACTTTGGCTTAGGTTACGTATCTGTGCTTTATCAATGTTCCGTTTGGGCGAGTAAATCAATGAGCTTAATTGCGCCGGTAATCGGAACTTAGCTTGCCGCACTAACCGCTCTATTTTTCGTTGCTCACGTGTATCCATTTCATGTGTAAGCAGTAAACTCACGCGCTCCATAAAGTCTTGCTCTTGATATAAGTTAGGCTGCTCAAGTTGTTGCTGTAATGCATGCTTGATACCGGGTAATTTCAGTTGCAGAAGCTGCTGGTTAATCGTTTCTATCATGTATATATCTCCTTAATGGTAATAGTCAGTGCCACGTATATTGTCGTGTTTAATGGCTTTTTCGGGTTCGGTTTGTTTTGTGGGTAAAGGTTGTTTGTCTAATCCTTTTTTAAGCATTTGCTTGATGGATTTTAGCGCGGTGGCATTCATTGCTATGGCTCGGTAACAGGCTTGTTCGAGTCGTGGCTTTGAATAGGTTTTAGCTAAACTTAAAATGCCTAAACATACCCGATACGCTTGCTCAGGATGACGCCTTCGGCCTAGTTGTAATTCAATTACTTGATGGGTGTATTCCCCTATATTTAGGGCCCATGAGCGCAGATTAATGGGTGATTGGTCGTGCTGTTTTTGATGTGCTTTTGGCATATGGTGCGCTTGGGTTGTATGCCCGCCTATTTGATGCGAGCGAGGGTGCTGGGCAATTAACGTATCATCATGATACAACTGAACTAATTGGGCACTAACGTGCGCTCGCAGGCGTTTTTTCACCCACTGGTGAGGCACGCTGTAGTAGTGTTTTTCAATTTCTATATGGTAATCAATATGCACACGTACCGTTTTAATTTGTGTATATTGGTATGGTTGAATAGGTAATGGGTGTAGTGCAGGTTTATCTAGCGTATCAAACAGTTGTTGTCGCGACTGTTGATATTGTTTCATCATTTTGTTGTTCATCACTTGAAGCAACGTCGTTATTTCACCATTAAGTTGAGCCAAGCTATAAAAGGTTTGGTGACGCAACCGCGCCATTATCCAACGCTCCACTATTTGAACGCCGACTTCTGCCTTAGATTTATCTTTGGGTTTATAAGGTCTAGCCGGGATGACAGCTACATTAAAATACTCGGCTAATTGATGATAGGTAGGATTTAGGTCAGGCTCATACCGACAGGTTTTAGTGACTGCACTTTTCAAATTATCAGGGATAACCACGTCTGGTACACCGCCTAAAAATTCAAAACAGCGGGC
>JBARZY010000154.1:0-3385 GCA_049650345.1 Glaciecola sp.
AGAGAAAGGCATTACAGTAGACTACGTACAAATAGATCTGGCGAAAGGTGAAAACTTAAGCGAAGAAATGCGCAAGAAAAACCCCATTGCTAAAATACCAGTGTTAGAGCTTGATGACGGCACTTGTATTAGCGAAAGCGATGCGATTTGCTTGTATTTCGAAACATTGCATCCAGAGCCTGCTTTACTGGGTACCAGTGCTCTAGAAAAAGCCACTATAGCAATGTGGCAGCGACAAATAGAACTGTGTTTGTTCAATCAAGTGGGCATGTGTTTTCAACACAGCACAGGATACTTTAAAGACCGTATGACACCCGTACCTGAGTTTGGTAAAGAAGCCGGCATAAATGCAGCAAAATATCTTAGTGTGCTGAATGCGCGATTGCAGCACAACGAATTTGTTGCCGGCGAGCACTTTAGTATTGCTGATATTACAGGTTTGTGTGCCATTGATTTTGCACGCGTAATTGATATTCGTATTAAACCCAAATACGAGCATTTACAGCGCTGGTATGATCAAATAGCAGCACGCCCTTCCGCAAAAGCGTAATCGTTTAGTTCACAGCAAGGGGTTCGAAATAGAAACCTTGCTGTCGCTATACTTAACAATAATAAAACCACAAGAGACAGATAATGAAAATAATAAAACGTTCATTGTTGGCGACTGCCCTTATCGGGCTGTGCGTGGCGTGTTCACCCACGGTTGATGCCCCAAGTACTGCCAATGTACTGACGCCCGAAGACGCGACAGCATTTTTGCTTAAAGTAGAAAACGACATTTCCAAAGTGAGTAAACCAGGTGCCCATGCAGCGTGGGCATATGCAACGCACATTAATTATGACAATGCACAAGTAAACGCCTATTTTAGAGAGCAGTTGTCGGTAATGCTGGCAAGATATGCGGTTGAAGCGGCTAAATTTAATGACGTACAGGTAGATGCCGATACGCGCAGACAACTCGATTTATTAAAATCGAGCTTAGAAATAGCACCACCTGCTGACCCAGTAAAAGCCGAGCGTTTAGCGGCCATTGGCGCTGAAATGGCCGGTATGTATGGTGCGGGTAAATACTGTAGTAGTAGTGGTGACTGTTTGTCGTTGGTGCAAATGAGCGCAGGAATGGCCACCAGCAGAGACCCTGACCTCTTGCTTGAATATTGGCAAGGCTGGCGTGAAGTATCGGTGCCCATGAAAGACATTTACGTAGAACAAATTGACATCGCTAACGAGGGTGCACAGCAACTGGGTTATGCAAATACGTCTGAATTATGGCGTGCTAAATACGATATGCCTGCGGCAGATTTTCCAAAAGAACTTGACCGCTTGTGGGGGCAGGTAGAACCCTTTTATGAGGCCTTACATTGTCATGTGCGGGCAGAATTGTCAGAGCATTATGGTGAAGAAGTGGTGCCCTTAGATGAGCCTATTCCTGCACACTTATTAGGCAACATGTGGGCACAAAGTTGGGGCAATATATATGACATAGTCAAACCCGAACAAGAAATGGATGTGCCAGATGTTACTCAAGCCATGCTAGAAAAAGGCTATGATGAAATACGCATGGTAAAAGAAGCAGAAGCATTCTTTTCGTCACTAGGGTTTGAGCCGTTACCCGATACATTTTGGGAGCGCTCAATGTTTCAAAAGCCAGAAGGGCGAGACGTTCAGTGTCATGCTTCTGCTTGGAACTTAGATGATCAAGAAGATTTGCGCATAAAAATGTGTATTCAAATTACGGGTGAAGAATTTAACGTGATTCATCATGAGTTAGGGCACAACTATTATCAACGCGCATATAAAGACTTGCCAATGATGTACCGCGGCTCTGCCAACAGCGGTTTTCATGAAGCCATTGGCGATACTATTGCCTTGTCGATTACACCGCCATACTTACAACAGCTAGGCTTAATTGAAGACATTCCCGACGAGTCGAACGACATAGGCATGCTACTAAAAGTGGCCCTTGATAAAATAGCCTTTATCCCATTTGGATTAATGGTAGACCAATGGCGCTGGAAAGTTTTTGCGGGCGAGGCTAGCCCCGAGGAATTTAACCAGTTGTGGTGGCAGTTACGCGAAAAGTACCAAGGTGTAGCAGCGCCGGTGGCTCGTGATGCTGATGCTTTTGACCCTGGTGCAAAGTATCACGTGCCGGCTAATGTGTCATACACACGTTACTTCTTAGCCCATATTTTACAGTTTCAGTTTCATAAAGCCTTATGCGATATTACCGGCAGTGAAGAAGCGCTGCATCGATGCTCAATTGTAGGCAGCAAAGAAGCGGGTACGGCCTTAAATAATATGCTAGAAATGGGAAAAAGTAGACCGTGGCAAGAAGCAATGGAGACCTTAACGGGCACACCCGATATGGATGCGTCTACCATTGAAGCTTATTTTGCGCCTCTTAAAACATGGTTAGATGAACAAAATACCAACAGGCAGTGTGGTTGGTAAAATTGAGGCCCCCGCGGTTGTGGGGGCTTTGTTTTGTGAAACCAGTGATGCTAAAAAAAGGAACTAAGCTACCATAATTTGAATTGCTGACTATATAACCGGAACATCATCGTAATTTTAATTCTTAAGCTCCATAATACTGCGGTACATCTTGCCTTGTTCTGTTGGATAACCCGACGAACTGCTGACTAAACGTAAGTCAAACCAAGGTTCTAGCTTGATGTCGCTCATAATGGTAGAAAAGCTATTATCTTTTTTATCAAATCCTAAAATTTGGCAACTAAGTGTTCGGCACTCAACGCTGTGTAGCGAAACAGCGTAGCTTAATGGGTGGGTTACAATATAGTCTGATATACGTTGTTGCATATGCAGTGCCCATTCAAGGTCCTTTTCTTGTGTTATGAACTCTGCAATATCATTAATTCCACCCGGTGAAGAGGCAATAATCTCAGCAAAAGGGGAAGGAATATGCTCTTTTAACTCATCAAGGCTCAAACGTTTAATTGATAAATTGTTTTGAGATAGCACCATTTCAGCTTCCATCAAACGAGTTTGTAGGCTAGCTATCTTAAACTGTAAATCAACTTTTTGTTTACGCGCTTTTTCATTTATATCATCTAGCCTTTGTTGTAAGTCTGCATTCTCAAATTGAAGACGACTGATATCGTTAGCTAAATCACTCTCCACTATATTTGGCTCTGGCAGCTCTACAGTTCTACTTATTGTTTGCTCAGCAGTTATGTTGTTAGCATTCGACCAAGATGTATTTTCGGGCTCGATACCTATTGGCGGTATTTGTGTGTTAATTGGGGGCACAGGAAAAAAGACTCGCCCGAGCCAAAACGAGATAATAATTAAGATAATTGTTACGAATGGGTGAGCTTTTTTTTTCATAAATTCCATCTTGTAAAAACGACGAACAGAGTAAGAC
>JBARZY010000155.1:0-3308 GCA_049650345.1 Glaciecola sp.
GCTTTGGGCTGACTAAATCGAGCAAAGGCGTAATACAACACAGGCGTTAAAAACAGAGTAAACACTACCGCTAAGCCCAAGCCGCCAAATACTACCCAACCAATTGCATTACGCGCTTCAGCGCCAGCGCCTGTAGATAATATTAAAGGTAGCCCGCCTAAAATAGTCGATACCAGCGTCATCATTATGGGGCGTAAGCGCACTTTACCGGCTTCAATAATAGCGTCTTTTACGGCCATGCCTTGGTCGCGTAATTGATTGGCAAACTCCACTAACAAAATTGAATTTTTTGCCAACAAGCCAATTAACAATACCAAGCCAATTTGTGAATATATATTGACCGATGTGCCCGTAAAATACAGAGCATAAATAGCAGCGGCAATACCAAACGGTACAGTTAGCATAACAACAAAGGCACTATTGAAACTTTCGAACTGAGCGGCAAGCACCAATAACACGATTAAAAACGCTAACACGTAGGTAAGCATCACTTGTTGATTCGTTTCTTGGTATGTTTGCGCTTCACCCAAAAATACTAAGCCAATGCCATTGGGGAGATTTTCGTTAGCTAAGTCACGTACTATGGTAACCGCCTGTTCAATAGTTAGGCTGTCGGGTAGCTCCATTTCTAGTTCAATAGCGCGGCGCTGAGCGTGACGCTCTAGTTCGGCCGCTACACCCTCTTCGGTAACATAAGCCACGCTGCTTAGTGGCACCAAATTGCCTTGGTTTGAACTTACGTATAAGTTCAGCAAGCTACCAGGATCGAGAGTATTACGACTGCTGGTTTGCAATATTATGGGTACGGCCTGGTCGCCCACGTTTAAATCAACAATATCATCGCCATTAATGGCTGCACGCAATGTGCGAGATATGTCAGAGAAGGCAACGCCAAGTTCTTCTGCGCGACGACGGTCAATGTTTACACGCAATTGTGGTTGAGTGGGTTCATAACTCACTTCTACCGCGCCCACCTCTGGCAGTTTATCTTCAATGAGTTTGGCAAATTCAGTGGCCGCTGTATAAATTTCTAGGTAGTTGTCACCAGTAAGCGCCATTTCAAATCCGCCACCGAATCCGCGTAAGTTCAAGCTATTGCCACCAAAAGCTCTGCCTGGTGCACCTGCCACTTGAGATAGCATTGGACGCAATTCAGCAATTATTTCTTGTTGTGAGCGTTTCCGGTCATCCCAATTTACCAACGGTACTGTAATAAATAGAATATTAGGATCCCAACGCCCTACAACTGTATAAATTGATTCTATTTCGCCTTTGTCTAAATTAGGGAGCAACAACGACTCTGTTTTAAGGGCTTGGCGATCCATAAAGTTAGTGCCTGTGCCATCGGGACCTCGTGCAAATATGCGCACTACGCCGCGGTCTTCTGAAGGCAACAATTGATTTTCCAGCTCATTAAATACGAAATAGGCACTGCCCGCAATTACCAAACATAGCGCCACTACGGCATATGAAAACTTCAGTACAAAATGCAGCGCTTTTTCATATAAGTTAACGCACCCATGGCCAAAGTTACTTAATACACTGGGTTTTTTAACGGTATTCTGGTCAATAGCGGGTATTTTGGCAGTGAAAGCTGGCACTAATGTTAAGGCGACAAACGACGAAATAACCACGCCACCTGCTAATACCCCACCAAATTCTCTAAACAACCTGCCTGCGGTTGAGGGTAAAAAGGCAATGGGCACAAATACTGCGACTAATACCGCAGTGGTAGCAACCACTGCAAAAAAGACTTCACGGGTGCCTATTACTGCTGCGGCTCGTGCACCCATGCCTTGTGCTCGGCGGCGCTGAATATTTTCAGAGACCACTATGGCGTCATCTACAATAAGGCCTGTTGCTAGTACTAACGCCAGCAAGGTAAGGATATTAATTGAAAACCCAAACGCCCATAATATGGCAAGCGAGCCTACCAGCGATACAGGTATTGCCAAGGCCGGTATTAACGTTGCTCTAAATTTACCGATAAACACCAATAAGGTCGCGATGACCAAACCGACCGTAAACAACAGCGATAACAATACTTCGTCTACCGAATCGCGTATAAATTCTGCGTCGTCAGACGTTACAGTCAATTTTAAGTCAGGGAAGCGTTTGCGAAGGTCGCCCATCATGCTTAGTACTTCATCTGATATTTCTATGGTATTTGAGCGAGCTTGGCGAACTACGCTCATGCCTATAACAGGAATGCCATCGAGGCGAACAATACTTTGTAGGTCGGCAGGGCCGAAATATACATTGGCCACATCGCCTATTTTTATATCACCCGATACAACGATATCGCGCACATCTTGATCGCTAATTGACGTTGCATCTGCACGTACGATTAGTTGTTGGTCAGTTGAACGAATACTGCCCGCGGGCACATCAAACGGCGCAGTAGCCAGAGCTTGCGCCACATCTGATATTGATAACTGAAAACTGGTTAAGCGTAAATTGTCTACGCTCACTCTTAAAACGCGCTGACGATCACCGTTTAAACGCACATCAGCAACGCCAGGAATGTTTAAAAACAGGGGGGCTAAATCAGTTTCTACAATATCGGTTAAGGTTTCTAAGTCAATTGTTTCACTAGATACCGCGATATCAACTACGCCTTGTGCATCGTTGTCGGCCTTAACAATCGACAGTTGTTCTACTTCATCTGGTAATCTGCGCTGAATACGTGATACCGACTCACGGGTTTCGTTAGCCGCGTCTTCTATGTTGATACCAGGGCGAAACTCCACCCTAATACGACTGCTTCCTTCCTCACTTTGAGCGCGTATTGCTTTTACGCCACTTACACGTGCAACTGCTCCCTCAAGTCGACTTGTTACCTCGGCATCTACTGTTTCAGGTGCCGCACCAGGATAGCTCGCCGATACAGTAATAATAGGTCTATCAACATCAGGTAATTCGCGTACTTCAAGTGCATATATTGCTGCTATACCCGCAACTACAATTAGTAAATTGAGAACCAGTACTAATACCGGACGACGAATGGATAACGACGGGAGATCATCTTTGAATAAGTTGTTTTTAAACATCAGCCGGCTACCTGCTGTTGCGTAGGTTTTCTGCTAATTTGGGCGCCGGGGTTATCATTTTGAATATTTAGCGCTTGGCCAGGTCGTAAACTTTGTATTCCTTCAACAACCAGTGATTCACCATCTCGTAAATCACCCGAAACTAAAATTCTACCGCGTAAACGCTGCTGAACTTGTACGTTTACACGCTTAGCGAGTGGTTGCGCACCGCTGCTATCTGCTAGCCATACAAAAGCGCCGTTTGCACCCCATGAAAGC
>JBARZY010000156.1:0-3594 GCA_049650345.1 Glaciecola sp.
GAATTGCCAGAAGTTGGCGAATACATGCATAGAGACGCATTTGATATTGCACAAGCATATGGTAAAGATACATTTTTAAGTGTGATGCACTTGGGCACTAAACGTTTACCAAAAATGTTTGCAATAAAAGGACGGGTCGATGCGGTGTTAAATAAGCAAACATGGCTGCCGAATTATTTGACTGACCGAATGATGCAATTTACTAGTAAATTATTCCCCCAACATTTACCCAAAAGAATGCTTGCGTTTCGAGCAAAGTATGAGCATCACCTAGTATTAAAGCTAAGTGATGCCTCAATTGAGAAAGGTCGTGAATTAATGAAGCACTTTTTTGCTGAGCCCGAATCAACCAGCGAATATTTTGAGTGTACACCTGACGAAGCGAAAAAAGCCTATTTACACCGCTTTGCGGCAGCGGGGGCAGCAATAAGGTATCAAACTATGCATAGCAAACATGTGGGAGATATATTAGCGCTTGATATTGCTTTGCGAAGAAACGAACAAGGTTGGGTAGAAGAATTACCACCCGAAATAGACCAATTTATTGAGAAGAAACTCTATTATGGTCACTTCTTTTGTCATGTATTTCACCAAGATTATATTCTTAAAAAAGGCGCTAACCCCGATAGTGTTAAAGCTGCCATGTTAGCCTTGCTAGATGCTCGCGGCGCTAAATACCCTGCCGAACACAATGTAGGGCACTTATATAAGGCTGAAGATCCCTTAAAACAATTTTATGTGAAGCTTGATCCCACGAATACTTTTAATCCTGGCATTGGTAAACTTGATAAAACGCAGCGTAACTGCAACTGTTGCCTGTAAAGGGTTGCCAGTACTGATAGTTGAGCGAGTTTTTTTTACCGCTTGGCATTAAAAAGGCCGATATTGCTATCGGCCTTTTTCTGTCGTTAACTACTTGTTGTTGTATGTACTAAATTAAAACGCAAATACAGCAGATAGTTGAACGTAGTTTGAGCTTAAGTCAGTAGGTAAGTTGTCTGAAACTGTGTAACGACCCACTTCAATACCTGTTCTAAGCTTAGGTGTAAGGTTAGTAATTACGTTAGCACCCCAATGTTGACGGTCTTGACCAGAAACGTCCGCATCTGAGCCACCAATATAAATAGTACTGCGCGTAGTTTCGTTCCAGAAGTGGCGATATGAAAGTGTGTAAGACGTACCGTCTTCAACTTGAACTTCACCTTCAGCATCTACTGCTACGTCTGGAACTGCTGTTGTACCTGCATAACGTCCATATTCACCAAGTGATACTTGAAAACGAATATCATTTTTGTCGCCAACTTTGATTTTGGCGGCAACATTAACGGCAGCTGCTGTTTCATCAATACCGCTTTGGTCTACTTTGCGTACTAAACCACCCACTGATGCTTGTCCCCAGTCACCTTTAAAATCATAACGACCAATTAGATCAACCATTGATTCTTGAGATGAGCCTGAATTACCGCCACCAAATGTATGTGGGTTTTCAACAGCAAATGACCAACCACCACTTGTGTATCTGATTTGTGCTTGTCGAATAAATACTTGACCTACGTGCGGACCGCCAAAATCAAGTGTTTCTGATAAGGCATGCAACGGCATAAACGTTGACCAATTTTGGCCGACTGTCCAGTTTTTATATTTAATGAATGCGTGTCTAATACGTGCACCGTGCGAGTTTGTAGCAACTTCGTTACCTTCTGCGGTATCGAAATCAATTTCAATCACACCTGTTACTTCTTCGTGTTGCACTTTAAACTGCAAACGAGATTCGTTAGCGTACAAACGCGTTTCACTAGTATCGACCGCACCTGGATTGTTACCAATGAAATAACGACGGAAAGCTAAGTCACCGTCTTGATGACGAGCATCAAGCTTAACGTAACCGCCAACGCTTACAGATGATTTATCGTCTTTATAAACGGTAACCGCTGCATTTGCTTGTGATGCTAAACCAAGTGATACAGCGACGGCTGCAGTTGTTAAAAATTTGTTCATTGTTGAGTGTCCCTAAGTTGTGTTGTTCACTGAGGTGCACATTAGTGACTTGAAAAACGTAAATAAACCCTTTTTGGGAAATAAATAATTTCCAAAACAATCATAATAACTTCGAGTATGTTCAAAAAATGACAGTTTGCAGGTGTTTTTTGTTAAAAGAATTAATGTATTGTTAAAAACATGATTTTTTTAATTTACATTGTTTGGTTTTCTTTGATTTTTATATAACTGATTGAAAATATTAACTTATCTCTTTTTCTTATCAGTTAATATGATTGAGTTTGATAAGTGTCGCATTCTATTTTTAGTGACGTTATTTGTTAGTAAAGTGTAAATGGTGGGCGCGTATTGTTTTATGTTTGTTGCGCGATAATAGTTATACGCCCAAAGTCTAAGTAATACTAAAATCGCATGTTTAAATACGGTTAATAGCGGTCATCCGCGCACTTATTACAAATAAGATGGTGCATATTTTTGTTGTCAACTCAATGGACTAGCAGTTTTAAGTACATAACCCCAAGTCGATAGTCACTAAAATATCAACAACACTTTCATAAATTGGTGCGCATCGGGATATAATTTGCGTTACCATATCTTATTGTTGTTAGATATTTGTTAATAACAGCTCTGCAAGACGTTTTCTTGTTTATATTAACTAAGATGGTTTAAGGAATGTGTATGTTGAAATCCATTGCAATGATTAGCGCTAGTGTTCTGCTTAGTGCTTGCCTGTCGAGTCAACCTGGTGGTCAAAACGCCGAATCTGTTGAAGATAATTTAATGTTTGCTCATATTAGTAATGACACGCAAGCGATTACGACTGCTGATAAACTGGCTAACACTGCAAATCAGCCAGAAAGATTGACTAATAAAGAAAAAGAACTTGTTATCGAGGTGAATGAGTCAAATGAGCAAGATACGGTTGAGATAGATGAAGACATAAGTACAGTGTTGACTGCTAACGGTCATGAGACTGAAAATAAGAAAACTCACGCCATAAAAATACAATCAAATTCAGAATCTCTTGCTGATATTATTGTACAATTAATCGAAACTGCTGATTTAAACGACGCTGAAAAAGCAAAGATAAGAGCGGTATTAAACTGATTACCGCTTACTATTTGTTTACATGACAATTCTTACTAAGTTAAAGGAGCGCTTGCCTGCCAACGGTAACGCTATCTTAAGCGGAGTGTGTTGTAGTAAGTAGGTTAGTTTCGTAAGTTATATTGTTTTGTATCAGGTGCTTATTTCCCAAGCCCATTTTCATTGAACAAATGAGCAAACAATGGTCAATTACAGACTAGCAATGATATTTATTGATTGGTATTGATATATTAAATATTGAATGTAGCCATAGAAACTGCAGGCTTTGCGCTAGAACCTCGATTTTTCCTGACAATAACTTTTACAAAAAACAGTTGTTAAATTTGACCAATGACGCATTATTATCTACATGTAAACTATTTGTAAAATTAATAAGTCAAACTGGAAGGGATTATGTCATTAGATAATACAGCGCAAGATAGCAGCGTAGCGCCGTCCGAGAATGCCTCATCTGGCTCATCTACTTTATTTGGTAGTGATATTGTTTCA
>JBARZY010000157.1:0-1590 GCA_049650345.1 Glaciecola sp.
AGCACACCATTCATGCTTCAGGCCACCCAAATGAAGAAGATTTAGCGGCAATGTTCAAATGGGTAAATCCAAAATGTGTTATTCCTGTGCATGGCGAGCCGCAACATTTGGCCGCTTGTGGTCAAATTGCGCTTAATAGTGGCATTCCTCATACAATGGTTGGGCTAAATGGTGACTTATATCGCTTGTCACCTGGGCTCTCGATAAAACGTCAAGCCATTCGTGCAGGGCGCGTGGCTTTATAATTAGGCTTGCCGTAATTATCTACCCGCATGATACGTGAATATATGCTGTTTTTTATTAAATGCAGCTCTAAAGTGCTCAATGAGTAACTTGAGTTTTTGGTCGGGTTGTTTACTTTTAGGGTACATGGCATAAATCCCTAACGATTTATTAGCAAAATCCCCTAATATAGGTAACAGCTCCCCTTGCTTAATATGCGAATACGCAAGGGCTTGTGGCAGACAAGCAATGCCTAAGTCGGCCAAAGCGGCCTGACACACAGCGTGTAAATTGTTGGTTTTATAACGCCCTGTCACCGCGATGCTTTTACTGATACCTTCTATGCTAAAATCCCACGTACTGGTAGTTTGATTCTCACTTTTGTATACCAAGCATTCGTGGTCGGCTAACTCAAGTGGATGACGTGGCTTTCCTTGTTGTTGTAGGTATTTGGGGCTAGCGCATACTACCCAGTTTGAATCGACCAAACGCCGTGCAATAAGGCTAGAGTCTTCTAAGTTGGCGGTGCGGATCGCTAAATCAAAGCCGTCATCAATTAAATCGATAAAACGGTTGGTAATATGGGTTTCAATGTTTACATCGGGATACATATTACAGAATTCCGCTACCGCTCGGCTTAATACTAAGTTGGCAGACACGTCGGGCATAGTGATTCTAATCGTGCCTTTTATCCCCTTACTGTAACCATTTACAATATCGGTTGCTTCTTGCATAGCATCTTTGGCAATACGAGCTTTGTCGAATAATAAGCGCCCAGCATCGGTTAGGTTTAGCTTGCGAGTAGTTCGGTATAAAAGCTGTACCTGTAAGCTATCTTCGAGTCTGCCAATGCGTTTACTCACCACTGAATTGGTTAAATTAAGCATATCAGCTACTTTAGAAAACGAACCTTGCTCAACTACCTGCACAAACAACACGATATCGTCTGCCTTAACCATAAATAGCGTCCTTATTGAGGCCTTTAAATACACGGATTATGTCATAAAAAGAAAAAATGTTTATTCATTATGTTTATATATCAAGGATGCGGTCTTGGTTACATTAGACCTGAGTCTAGGTGTAGGTGGTTTTATAAGCAGTTTGGGGATTTACAATGATAATATTACCATTGTCAAACGCAGATATAACTATTAGCACATTGGCGCAAATACACAGCACATTTATGCTATTTCGCTTTTGATGCTTAACAATTGCGATACTTCTTATTGATTGAAAGAGATACTCACTATGACCGCAACTGAATTTAAAGCAAACACACCGCCACCAGTATTATCAAACGATACAGGAGAAACAAGTTGCGAGTATGACCGCGTTTACAAAACCGGTATTTTCCAAGCGCAAGATGAC
>JBARZY010000158.1:0-5812 GCA_049650345.1 Glaciecola sp.
GTACTTGCCTAAACGTGGCTCGACTATTTTTTCAGTTACATAAGCGCCCATTGCAGCCACTAAAAAAGTACTAACAATCATAAAGTACCAATTTACTTCTGCGCTAACAGTGTAGTTGGGATCTAAAATTTGGGCTGAACTTTCGGTAAAACCGGCTAGCAGTGGGTCAACGGTACCAATGAACAAATTAGCACTATAACCGGCCGACACACCGGCAAAAGCAGCCGCAAGGCCCGCTAACGGGTGGCGCCCAAGAGAATGGAAAATCATGGCAGCGAGCGGGATCATCACAACATAGCCTAGCTCAGAGGCGGTGTTAGATACCACGCCAGCAAATACAATAACAATAGTTACGCCGCGCTTTGAAGCATTCATCACCATAGAGCGCATTAGCGTGCTTAGTAAGCCTGAATGTTCTGCAAGAGAAACGCCTAACAGAGCCACTAGTACCGTACCTAAAGGAGCAAATCCTGTAAAGTTGGTTACTAACCCTGTAACGATGCGGCGCAAACCTTCTGCGTCAAGTAATGAAACTACCTGAATCAAACCGTTATCAGCGCGTCCAGCAGCTCCTGCTGGGCGGGGATCAACAACGCTCACATCAAAAAAACCAAGTAAGCCACTAAGCAGTACAATGAAGACCGACAGCAACGCAAACAAAGTGATTGGATGAGGGAGTAAATTACCCAGCCACTCTACCGTGGCAAGGAAACGAGAAAACCAACCGCTATTTTCTACGGCGTTTGCTTGAGGATTATTATTAGTCGACAAATCTGCCTCTTTCTGTGTTAGATGCTACGTTAGCATTCTTTTTATTGTTATGCGTTTATAGTAATCGTTCAGCGCCACAAAATCCACCAAGCACATGCAGGGGGTATGTTTTTTAGCTAATTTGGCATAAAAAAAGGACCTGTTCAAAGCAGGTCCTTTTATCATTTTTACCATTACTTGGTCGCTAGGGGTAAGCTCGAATTATTTGCTTGACCCTGAGCTTGAGTTTAAGTAGCGGAAAAAGTCACTATCTGGCTCAACTACTAGCACGTCTTGCTTACTGTTAAAGCTAGCACGGTATGCATCCATACTACGTAAGAAGCTGTAAAACTCTGGATTTTTGTTATACGTTTGAGCGTATATTTGTGCTGCTTGTGCATCACCTTCACCTTTCAGTTGACGTGCATTACGCTGAGCATCTGCTAGCATAATTTCAACTCTGGCATCAATGTTTGCTTTAATGATTTCGCCCTGCTCTTTACCTTCAGAGCGATATTCTCTGGCAGCAGCAGCACGTTCAGCACGCATACGGTCAAAAATAGAGTTGCTGATTTCAATCGGTAAGTTAATTTGCTTAACACGCACATCTATAATGCGAATGCCTAGCTCATCAGAACTACCTGATGCTTGACTCATAGCCGAGTCCATCAATTCACTTCGTTCGCCAGATACAATTTGTTGAATGGTACGCGTACCAAACTCGGAACGTAAGCCGTTATTTACTTTTTGTTTAAGTAGGGTTTCAGCTTGAAGTTTATTACCGCCAGTAGACAAGTAATAACGTCCAAAATCCTCAATCTTCCACTTCACATAAGAATCAACAATTAAGTCTTCCTTTTCGCTTGTAACAAAACGATCGGCGCGTTCATCAAGGGTTTGAATTCGAGCATCAAGTGGCTGAATACGGTCAAAAACCGGAATTTTCCAATGCAAGCCAGGCTCAAACACAGTTGCAGTGCCATTTTCGTTTGCTGCTACTTTACCGAAGGTAATTTTAATTGCGCGAGTGCCTTCACTGACTACAAACAATGAGCCATAAACTAATAAAGCACCTAAAACTAATACCACACCTAATAGGTTTTTCATGTTTTAGTTTCTCCCTGAACGGCTAGATGAGTTGCGAGTAACCGGTAGCTGTGGCAATTGGCCTTGCATATCAGCGCCTTGATTACGCAAACCTTCTAGGGTATTGCTAATGCCAGCTCCAGCAGCTGTGCTGTTCTGACGTTCCATAATTTTATCAAGCGGCAAGTACATCATGTTGCCACTGCCTTCTGTATCTATCATCACCTTGGTTGTGTTCGAGAACACTTGCTCCATTGTTTCCAGATAAATACGCTGACGAGTTACTTCAGGCGCCGCTTCAAACTGAGGCAGTAATTCCTCAAATCGAGCTACTTCACCTTGTGCTTCCAAGATAGAACGCTCTTTGTATGCTTGTGCCTCTTCGTTCATACGATTCACTTGAGCACGTGCACGAGGTTCAATTTCACGGGCATAGGCTTCTGCTTCACGAATAAAACGTTCTTCATCTTCTTGCGCTGCAATTGCGTCGTCAAATGCTGAACGAACTTCTTCTGGCGGTCTAGCATTAGTAAAGTTGAGGTCAATTAAATCAACACCCATATTGTACGGAGCAATAATGCCTTGTAATTCTTCAAGTACCCGTTGGCGCGCAACTTCTTTACCATCGGTAAGCACTTCATCCATACGCGAATGGCCTACAACGTAACGAATGGCGCTGTCAAAAGCTTGGCTTAAGCTTTGCTCAGGATCAACTACCGCAAACACCCATTGTTTAGGATCGACTACGCGGTATTGTACTTCCATCTCAACGCTGACTACGTTTTCGTCTTCGGTTAACATTGAACCTGATGACGCTTGGTCACGAATGCTCTGAATATTGACTGGAATAACGCGGTCAATAAATGTCAACCGCCATTGTAAACCTGGCTGAGCCAATGAATGGAACTCGCCAAACCGAAGCACTACACCGCGCTCGGCTTCTTTCACGGTATAAATACCGCTAAGAATGTAAATAATCACCGCTAATACAGCAACAATACCAATGCTTTTGCCGCCTAAACTAGGGCCCGATGATTTACCATCGCCACCATTGCCACCGCCCTTTCCAAACTTGCCAAACAAGTTCTTTAGTACGTCATCAATGTCAGGTGGACCTTGTTCTTTGCCACCACGATTTTTCCAAGGGTCGTTATTATTACCACCCGGCTCATTCCAAGCCATACGTTTACTCCGAAGTTAACAGTTCTAAAATTATTTGCTTGTGTATATATACTAGTTCAATTCACGAATAGATTTTCTATTTTGAAAATATAAATCGTTACTAAATGTTAGTCTTGAATGTAGTCGCTTAATCGATTGTCTAATTTTTTGTCAATTCTATGCCAATCACTGGCCAACAAGGTAACATCAACCACCCAATTTCCGTTTTCGGCGTACGATTGCTCGTTTATGCAATTAAGCTCATATAGCAGCCCACGTACTTTTCCGTCACTAGCCGGTACACTCAAAGTATGGTGTACCATTTCTCTTCTTAAACATTCAGTGAGGGCAATTTTTAATAAATCAATGCCTTTGCCCTCTTGTGCCGACACCCAAACTCTTATTGGCATGCCTTCATCGTTTCGGTCGATTCTCGGCTCTACACCGTCTAATCTATCAATTTTGTTACAAATTATAAGCTGA
Source organism: Glaciecola sp. (assembly GCA_049650345.1). GTDB lineage: Bacteria > Pseudomonadota > Gammaproteobacteria > Enterobacterales > Alteromonadaceae > Glaciecola. The sequence goes on from JBARZY010000158.1 coordinate 3,481, forward strand.
TCGACTTCATCAGCTTCAATTTCTTGTAATACTTCGTTTACTTGATCCATGTTTTCTAAATATTGATCATCCGCATAATCAACAACATGAAGCAGTAAAGTTGCTTCTTGTGTTTCTTGCAACGTCGCTTTAAACGCCGCGACCAAGTCGTGAGGTAAATGTCTAATAAAGCCTACGGTGTCTGCTAATATGGCAGGCCCAACTTCGCTAAGTTCAATTTTTCGCAAGGTAGGATCAAGCGTAGCAAATAACTGGTCAGCGGCATACACGCCGGCTTGTGTAATAGTATTAAATAACGTCGATTTGCCCGCATTGGTGTAGCCAACCAGCGAGATAGTAGGAATTTCAGCGCGTTTGCGCGATCGACGACCTTGTTCACGCTGTTTTTGTACCCGAGCTAAGCGTTTTAGTATCGATTTAATGCGCCCGCGCAATAATCGTCTATCGGTTTCTAACTGTGTTTCACCCGGACCACGCAAGCCAATTCCACCCTTTTGTCTTTCAAGGTGAGTCCAGCCTCTTATTAAGCGCGTCGAAATATGCCGTAATTGTGCTAGCTCAACTTGTAACTTACCTTCGTGGGTACGTGCACGTTGAGCAAAAATATCTAATATAAGGCTAGTGCGATCAAGCACTTTACATTTGCAAAGCGCTTCAAGATTTCGTTCTTGTGAGGGTGACAACGCATGGTTGAAAATAACAACGTCGGCATCAAGTGCTTTCACGGTTTCAGCTATTTCTTCAGCTTTGCCGCTACCAACAAAATATTTCGCTTGCGGAGCGTTACGCGAACCGGTAACAATACCCACATTACTCACGCCTGCAGATGATACAAGCATTTGTAGTTCGTCTATGTCTTCTTTGTTTTGTTCGTCTGAAAAATCAACATGTACCAGCACGGCTTTTTCGCCGCCTTCATAACGATCAAACAAAAAAGTACTCCACTGTAATTACTCGGCAGCGCCGTCTTCAGGGTGATTAGTAGGCATGCTGATTGCGCGCGATGGCACAACAGTAGAAATTGCATGCTTATAAACCATTTGGCTTACTGTGTTTTTTAGTAATACAACAAATTGGTCAAATGACTCAACTTGGCCTTGTAATTTAATACCGTTTACCAAGTAAATTGCAACTGGAATTCGTTCTTTTCTAAGTGCATTTAAAAACGGGTCTTGTAGTGACTGACCTTTAGCCATTACTAATCCTTATGTTATTATTATGAAGTAAATCAACATGACTAAAGCAAGTGTACACCAATTTTATGCTAGGTTGCACATAATTTTTGAACTAGCTTATTAATATTAGTTTTATCGCCAGTTGCTAAGTTTTCTACATTTTCCCAACCCCGCAACCACGTAATTTGGCGCTTGGCCAGTTGCCTAGTTGCAATGATCCCGCGTTCTCGCATTTCACTTGCGCTTAGTTCCCCCTGTAAGTGCTGCCATACTTGCCTATACCCAACACTTCGTAGCGACGGTAAATCAGCATGTAAGTTGTAGGTATTGAGCAGTGTCTTTACCTCGCTTACCAAGCCATCACTTAGCATAGTGTCAAACCTAAGGGCTATATTACGATGAAGTTCACTGCGCTCTGTGGGCATTATACAAAATTGCACAAATTCAAAGGGTAAGGTGCGTTTAGATTGTGTTTGCCACTGAGTTAAGGTTTTCCCCGAACTATCAAATACTTCTAATGCCCTTGTAATTCGTTGGGTATCGTTACTATGAATACGCTCGGCGCTGCTTGGGTCGACTTTATGTAATCTTTGGTGTGCGGCTAGTAGGCCATGATCAGCAATTTCTTGCGTAATAGCATCACGAGTGCCTTTGCACGATTCGGGCATTTCATTTAGGCCGTTTATTAGCGCATTAAAGTACATCATGGTACCGCCGGCTAATATGGGCAGTCGACCCCGCGCCAAAATATCCTCGATGGCATACTCAGCGTCTCGCAAAAAATCGGCAACGCTGTAACTGGTTTCAGGTGACACAATGTCTAGCAGGTGATGAGGCACGCCATCTTGTTCTTGCAAACTAGGCTTAGCGGTACCAATGTTCATATCTTTGTAAATTAGTGCTGAATCAACACTTACCACTTCACCATTTAGCGCCTTGGCCGCCTCTATTGCTAAGCTGGTTTTTCCTGAAGCCGTTGGCCCCATTATGCAAACTACACTGGGTTGCTTACTCATTATATATTATCTGCCGACTGTTGAAGGGTATCACTACAAGGCAAATCAGGGTTTACATGCAGTGGTTTCTCGTGCTTTTTTCTTATATTTGCCAAGTCTTCACTTGTTATACACGCTAACCATGAATGAATCATTGACCTT
>JBARZY010000159.1:0-24290 GCA_049650345.1 Glaciecola sp.
ATGATAAGGTTTGTCTGACTGTTTATCATCTTGATTGACAAGTTTAGAGCTGTTCTTGCCTCGTTGTGACGCAGTAACTTGTGCTCGTAGATTGCTGTTTGGGGCAAACACTCCTGCATGAAGCGAAAAGCCGGAAGTGTTGGCCAATTGTCCATATTCACCCTCAGTGCTCGCAGGCAAAGTTTGTAAGGTAAACACCTTCTGCCCTTGTTGTGGCCCCATTGCAATACTGTAGCTGACAGATGCGCCTTGTAAATGCAACAAACTATCTTCATCATCGATGGGCATATTCAGATAACTATTTTCCATATCACGTTGAACGAGGCCGACTTTTTCTAAATAGTTAGCGATGCGATGACTGATGGTGTGCACCAGTTCGACCATATCATTGTGAGATGGTGCTCACGTGCCCGTTCTTTGGGTATTGATGCGAGTGAACGTGATGCCACCCCATGCATTTTCATTGATAGCCCCCTCAAGGAAAAGTATATGAAAGTGGATATTTAAGTTCAGCGCGCTGCCAAACCGCTGAATAAGCGTCACCACACCTGTTTTAGCTTGCTTGTTGGAAAAGCCGGCTTTGTTTACAATATGCGTTGAAATAGCGCGATGAATAATTTGCATCACTCACGTGCCCGCTCTTTGGGTATTGCTTAACTCACTGGGATATCTTGCTAGAAGCAACCGCAGGGGAATGGGCAGACTGAGTACCCACTGACGAATAGGATAGCCTCTTAATACATCATCAACCAATAGCGCAGCACTTTCTGCCATTCGTCTAGCGCCGCAACTTGGGCAGAAACCTCTGCGCTTGCAACTAAAAGCAACGAGCTTCTCATGTTTGCAATCACCACATACGACTCTTAAGAATCCATTCTCTAGGCGACCACACCGCAAAAAATCGTCAAATTCACGCTCAATAAATTTGGGTAAGTGTTTACCTTGCTGTGATAAGGCTTCTTTGAAATCAGGATAATACCGCTCTATCAATTGATACAGCAGGGTGTTTTCTGGTCGGTGTCTCTTGTATTGTAAAGTTTTCTGTGTTGCCAGCAACGGTCTCATCTTTGATTGCACTGTTTGGATGTTAGGATGCCAAAAGAACGTAGAGTTTTCGACTGGTCAATAGGCGGTTTTGATTGTGGAAGAGGTGATTTGCTTATGTCGGGTTTACGTCAGTTCCAGAAATCCAAACTTTGCTTAATCTCACCAAGCATCGCTACAGCCGACATAAACCTCTTAAACGGAGCATATGCATTAACGTGCTTGCAAATGCTCAATGAAATAATTGGTTTGCATAGTATACAAATGTAGTGAGGTACCTGCCCCCTCAACAATGCCATGTCGCCGATTAGGATATGACATAAAATCAAATTGTTTATTATGCCTAATGAGTTCATTGATTAAGAGTTCACTTCCTTGGTAGTGGACATTGTCATCACCGGTACCGTGCACTAATAATAGCTTGCCTTCAAGGTTCTTAGCATGAGTAATGGGCGCTGCTTCAATATAGTTTGGTTCATATTCTTCTAGCAAACCAGAATATCGTTCCTGATAAATTGAATCATATAATCGTTGATCGGTCACTGGCGCTCTTGATACACCCACATGATATTGCTGTGGATAGCGGAACAATAAGTTTAAGGTCATTGAACCACCGCCTGAGTGTCCCCACACCCCCACTCGAGAACAGTCAATATAGGCCCAGCGTTCACATATTGCATTTAAACTATCTGCTTGATCGCGAGCACCAATAGGCCCCACGTTACCATAAACCGAACGACGCCAGTCACGGCCTTTTGGCCCAGGTGTACCGCGGTTATCTATCGTCGAAACGATAAACCCTTTTTGAGTCATCATTGTGTGCCATAGGTTGAGCGTGCTCCATGCATCTCTAACGATAGAAGCAGCAGGATCACCATACACAAAGTTAATGATAGGATACTGCTTAGACGCATCAAAATTAGGCGGGCGCATAATGTAACCGTCTAAAACGACACCATCTTGGGCTTTTACTTGATAAAACTCATGATCGCCCATTGCTAATGCGGCAATTTTGTCGGCCAACTCTTGGTTGTCTTCAAGCACTTGGTGAACTTTGTGGTCAGGAAGCGAAATCAAAGAGTACACCGGCGGCTGCATAAAACTAGAGTGTGTATGGATCGCCCATTTTGCGTCTGCTGAAAATTGATAACGATTAGAGCCGCTTAACTCATCTGGCGTGACTCGTGTCATCTCTCCAGAACCATCAAGATTACTGCGATACAAATAACGTTGCGAGGCATCATCAGGAGAAGCTATAAAATAAAGGCTATTAGTAGCTTCATTTTTACTGACAAATTGGCTTACATCAAAATTACCAGGCGTTAAGCTAGTAATTGACTGGCCATCACGAGACACTTTATAAATGCTCGTCCAACCGCTTCGCTCACTCAACCATAAGAAATGTTCACCGTCTTTAAACCAAATAGGGTCTTTTAAATAATAAATATAGGTGTCTTCTTTTTCGACAAACACTTCTTCAATTTTTGCAGTTAGGGCGTCAGCATAAAATATGGTGTTGGTATCTTGTTTGCGATTCATTTGTTGAATTAATACTTGATTAGAATCTTTCACCCAACTCATTCGCGGTACATACATATCTTTGGCTACGCCAGGTAAATCAATCCAAGTTGTTTGTGAATCATCAACATTAACAATCCCAATTTTTGCAGCTGAATTTTCTTCTCCTACTTTCGGGTAAGGGATGGCGGTAACTGTCGGGTAAAGAGAATCGGTATTATTGATGATATAAAAGTCTTGAGCGGCACTTGTGTCAAATTGCCAGTATGCAATACGCTGGCTGTCAGGGCTCCAACGAAAGCCATCTTGAATACCAAATTCTTCCTCATATGCCCAATCGAATAATCCATTAATAACGGTATCTGAAGCGTCGGTAGTGAGAGCTGTAATTTCTTTGCTTTGTAAATCTTGCACATAAATATTATTTAAATACACATAAGCAAACTTTGTGGCGTCGGGTGAAAATTTACCAAACATCATTTGACTAGGCTCTAGGTCTTTATCGCCCAATTTCCAAAGCTCACCCTCGTTTATGTTAAGTACCCAATATTCACCTCGTGTTTTGTCACGCCATACATACTCTGCATTCGTATAAACTAATAACAGACTTTCATCTTTTGACCATTTATAGTCATCTATAACTAAGGCTTTGTCTGTACCTTTTGGGGTGAGTTGCGCAAGGCTGATAAGTACCTTGCGTTCTTCGGTACCCGGCGTGTATTGTACTATCTCTTCATAAATTTTAATGTCATTGCCGTACTGGTCTTTTTCAAGCTCGGCGTCTTCATAACCTTTTGCAGTTTCTAATGCAGTAAATTTGCCGCCTTCAGTATCCCAACGAACAGCGCCTGGACGTTTTGCATTGTATTGGTAGTCTTTGAATAAGGCTTCGTTACTCAAAGCGACGCCGTCTAATTCGATATTTTTCGCTTCTTGAGTTTTTTGCTCAGAAGAACAAGCGACCATCATGCATAGCGATAAAATGATACCTAGAGGTTTAACTAGAGGTTTAACTAGACGTTTGTCTTTGCGCATTATATTTTCCCAAATAGTGTGTCTATTGCTCATACTAAAGTAAAAGTAGAGAAATAAATAGTTAAGCCTAATATCGCAATGTTACAACACGTTTTTACCCGTTAGGCAGAAAAATTGGGAAACTAAATTTTAGCTCTCCAATTGCGTATCAGGTAGATATTTTTATACCTTTGTATTGAAGCCAAAACGCTACCTTAGTATAAGCTTGTTAATTTAAGAGAATAAATCAGTATACTGGGGCTATGTTAAGTACTATTCGATCCTCATTAACGCTTTTCAATAGCATTGCAATCACAGTGGTGAGTGTTTCTGTGCTAAGTATATCTCTGGCAGTACACGAGCGACTATATCTGAACTCGGTAACAAGTGATCTGGACGGATTATCCGAAAACATGTCCAACGACTTAATGCTGTTATTGAATGAAGAAAATCCCGACATGATTAGCATTACTACCACTTTGCTACGACTTGATCGATATACAAACGTAAAGTTTGCGGTTGTTTTCGACACGTCAGACAATATTATTCAGGTTTACGCAGGTAAGATAATCAATGAAACGCAGCTACGCGAAACCTTATCAAATGACTTGAGCCACTATTTCACAATCGGAAGCCGAGCGGCAGGTAACGACTTAGTTACATACAAGCAAATAGGTGACAATCAATATCCTTTAGGCAACTTGCTAATTGTTAATGACGCACAAAAGCCATTGGAAAAAAGCAAAACCGAATTATTGGCAACGGTCGTTCCTCTAACTATCATCATTGTTTTTCTTGGAGTGCTCTCTTCAATGTGGCTTAACAGCAAGATGCTTAGGCCGTTTAGACAGCTTGCGCGCTTGGCAAGTAAGATCAAAAGCACTAACGATTACAGTACGCAAATTGAAGTACGAGGTAAATCGGAAGTGCGTAATTTGGCGTCTGAGTTTAGTGAAATGATGACCACGATATTTATCGCCGACCAAAAGAACAAGGCCTACACTGAGCAGCTAAAAGAGCAGAGTGACTCAATGCAATATTTAGCAAACTACGACACGTTAACAAAAGTACCTAACAGGCACTTTTTCATGAAAATTCTTAAAGGAGTCCTTATTCAAGCTAAAAAAAACTATATTGACCCTGTTATTCTTTACATCGATCTAGACGGATTCAAAGACGTAAACGACACTTACGGCCACATTATTGGCGACAAACTACTAGTGAAAGTAAGCGACAGAATTAAAGCGCAATTAGCAGAACATGAGCAGCTAGCGCGCTTAGGGGGCGATGAATTTTTAGTTGTGCTAGATAATGACTGTTCAGACGAATACCTGCAACAAAAAACCATTACTTTGAACGAATCTCTTGCGCGTGAGTTTAAAGTAGATGATTGGAAAGTCAATATTAGTGCCAGCATAGGCATTGCGAGGGCGTCCGCCGCTAACTTTGATTATACGAAACTCATCAGTAATGCTGATATCGCTATGTACTATGCAAAAATGCAGGGCAAAAACATGTCAACAATGTTTACCCAAAGCATGCAAGAAAAAGTACAACGCAGTACCTTTATTATTCACTCAATTAAGCAAGCAATAGAAAACAACGAGTTTCATTTACGATATCAACCTAAAGTTGGCCAACAAAAGCAAATAGTGGGCTTTGAGGCATTGATTAGATGGGCGCATCCGGAGCTTGGCTTTATTCCACCTGATGAATTTATTTGTATTGCGGAAAAGAGCGGTAAAATTGGGGAGATTTCGTATTGGGTGATTGAGCAAGTGTGCAAAGACCTTAATAAGCTTCAGGAAAAGTTTGGTTCAGACCTTGTCGTATCACTTAACTTATCGTCCCATGATCTTAAGCAAAAAGGTCTCCCAGAGAATATTAAAACCTTATTTTTACAATATGATATTGAGGCCTCCTCAATTGAGTTTGAAGTAACCGAATCGGCATACCTAGAGAACTTTGAGGAAGCTAAACGCTTTTTTGAGAGCATTCATGAATTAGGCTGTAAAATAGCCTTAGACGATTTTGGCACTGGGTATTCTAGCTTGAGTTACCTAACCCAACTGGACATCAACACATTGAAAATTGATAAGCAGTTTATTGATCAACTTGGCATTGCCGAACGAGATACCCTTATCATTACAACTATCATACAAATGGCTAAGCAGCTTAACTTAACCATATGTGCCGAAGGGGTTGAGCACTTGTCTCAGGCTGAGTTTTTAGTTAAAGAGGGTGTACAACAGATTCAGGGCTATCTTTACGGCAGGCCTCAAAAACTTGAAGACTTGTGCGCTGATACTTTTCGCTTAACTAACGAACAGCTATGTGCTACGGGCTAATTTCCAGTAGTACATGCAAACCTTCGGGCACTGCGGTATCACTTGATACATATGCAATAACGCCTTTATTTCTCGACACATAATCTATCACTTCTTGCTCTGTTGACATCGATTCTGGTGGTTTCATACGGCCAGAAAAACGCATTTGTGCCCAATACGATTGAATTCGTACTTCAGACAAGCCCACAACTAAAGTATTAAACATGACACGTGTTTCATTATTTTGCTTAAGCGCAATGGGCCTTAAGTCAAGGTTTGATGTGCCACCCAAAAATAGATTTCTGATTTCTTGCTTATTCAAAAGACCAGGTGGTGGATCTATATTGGCAATCACTTTAATGCCGGCTCCTTTAGCAACAGCAGTGTTTAAAAATAAGAGCGCAGTGCTTAAGGTAATGCAGCTTAGGTATCGCGCAATTGATAATAATTTCATTATTAAAACACCCACTCTAAAGCGACTTGAACTAAGGTCCCTGTTTGTTTACTCCGCGTTGTGTCTTGCTGATTAAAAAATGCCCTTGAGCCCTCTGAGCCATTTATGCGGCTGACTTCGGCTTTTAAGGCCAATCCACTGTTAATATCGTAGCGAGCGCCTACTGAGAATATATCAGCCTCGTCAAAAGGGAGTTGGCTGATGATGGAGTCGAAAATGAATGAAAGCTGATCAAGCTCTAGACTTACGCCCCGCACTATATCGTTGCGTGCTGACTTCATAGTCGCTCGACTTGTAGAAGCGGTTAAGAAAATCGTGTAGGAATGATAGTTATAACCAATTGTTGCATAAGCTCCTTTGGTGTCAGGAATAAGCGTCGCTTTTGCGAACGTCGATTTGTATTCAGCGCGAACAAAGTATTCGAAAGTTTCGTAGGCTAGACCAAATTGCATAAACCGAGGCTTGTCATCAATTTTTAAAGCATTTGCACTTTCAGTGAAGGCGAGCGCTTCTAGCGTTTGGATAAACGGCGTAAATTCAGGGTATACCGCCTTTACTTTTCCCTCGTGAGCAGCCAGCCGTAATGAAAAATTACCGCTTGAGAGTGAAAATATGCCGCCGTGTACGTAATCAACATCAATATTAAGATTTTGACCTCGAACAGCTACCGCTCCCTCAAACACACCTCGATATGCCTCAAAGTTCGCAGAAAAAAGAGACGAACTAAAATCGTAACGGCCTGAAATACCCGTAAATTCGTTAAAAAATGAATCACCGTATACATTTGTAGGCGGCGTAATCCAAGGATAAGCAAACCCGACATCAAGTACATCGCTGTATTGAAAAAACGGCGTGCGATGTTTACCTATTTTAAAACTTAAAAATCGATTGGGACGATAGTCTGCATATAACCACTGCACGCCGCTTTTGCGTCCTTCACCAAAATGAGCAATGCCCTGTCCGACTAGCGAAAGTGTTTGTGTTAAACGATAATCAAGGCGCAATGCCAGTAGACTTTGCTCGTCGAAGGTGACTGAATCATCGTAATAATTATACTCAGCGTTTTCTTGATTGAACTGGCCCGCAACAACTCGTGCAAACCCTGAGAACTCTAATCGCTTTTGCTCTTGCGCTTTTACACTAACCGCGCTCAAGCCCATGAGTATGGCTATTGCGTTTATCCACTGTTTTTTCATTATTAACTCATTTTTCGCATTTTACATAACAATCTGAAACCAATTAATCAGCTTCCTAGTGACGTCAATTTTAGTATTTATATTAGCTAATAATAGGTATCGGACAAACGGGGTTTAACTGTAATATGATGTTTTACCACATTGAGCGTGTATCGTTTAGCTTACTACTTTCATTTTTGTGGTCAGCTAACCTGAGATTGATTACGCAAGTCACAGTTAATCAAGGACAAGGACTATAATTATCAAGTTTAATCTTTCTTAACTTTAGTATTGGATTATTATTTTTTCGTCTGATAATTTTGAACGAACTGTTGCTGCATTTTTTCCTACTTGCATCTATCATATTTTTACCCGATAAGCATTCAAATTGGGAAACTAAATTTTAGCTCCCCAATTGCGTATCAGCTCCCTAATATGACGCTTTACTATACAACAATGTACCTTATTTAACGTAAGACACTGGTTGTTCGCCAGTACGCTTCAAATAGCGATCACGTAGTTTTGTTTGACGCGACTCCATTGGCATAGCGTTACCCTTTATGAAGACTTGCTCGGCAGCTTGGGTAACTTCTAGCGGGTCGCCCGACCAAATAACCACGTCTGCCTGTTTCCCCACTTCAATACTGCCAAGGCGCTGTTGCACGCCAAAAATAGACGCCGGATTAATGGTTAAGGCCGCCAATGCAGCGCTATGCGGTAAACCGTTTGCCACCGCATTACCGGCATGTTGCGGCGCTAAGCGAATATTGTGGGTATTCATACCAATAGCAATGCTTACGCCGGCCTTATGCAAGCGTGCTGCATTTGTGAGCGTAGCCCCTAAGGTATCAAAACCACCGGGTAAGTTATATTCAGGATCAAGTATCACAGGCACATTCGCCGCTGCAATTTGTTTTGCCACTCGCCATGCGTCAGTACCTTGTACAATCACTAAACGAACATCAGCAAAACGTTGCTTTATGGCTAAGGCTTGCAAAATATCAGCTGCTCTATTGGCTGTTACCAACAGCGGTACTTCACCGCTAATAACCTTTGCTAGAGCTTTTGCATCGGCACGCGAAATCATGCCCTCCCAGCTTTGGCTTGGTGCTAAATCGTATGTTGTCGCGAAACTGGCTTCTTGTAAGCTTTGATTTAATGCTACCCACAAAGCCGCGCGACTATCCCCATTGTTGCTTGCACCTCTGTTGCTCACGTCTACATGAATATAGGCGTGTGGCTTTGTGACGAGATCAAAGGATTTGGTCAGGCTAATCACCGCGCCTTGGCCGTTAAACAACTGTCCTGTTCTACTGATGCCGGTAACTGCGCTGGTAAAGCCTTCTAAGCGGGTAACATCAATTAAGGTAGAGTCGTTATTAATTGCATATTGTACGTCGTATGCAGCGCCTACGGTTGACACCGGATGCGCATCTACTCTGGCATCAACAACACCCGCCGAACTGCCCACTTCAACTAAACCAATATTGGTAAGTGCACCAATAAACCCAGGGGTAAGTATCTTGCCCGTGGCGTCAATTTCTTCAAAGCCGCTTGGCACAGTTATTTCGTCAAGAACTTGGGTAATGTTACCATTTTCAATCACTACCGTACCCTGCTCAATGATGCCAGCTGGGCCCATGGTGTGAATTTTTGCGCCAGTAATAGCCAAGTTTTTCGCCATTACCTGAGAACTTAACAATACGCCAGTGCTTATTAAAAATGACGTAAACCAAGTAGCACGTGTTACGCGCTTAATAAATGTATTCATTTGGCATCTCCTTGTGCAATTTGGCCTACTTCAAAATCGCTCACCGGCCATGAATCAGGGTTAGTTCGGTCATATACCATAGCGCCGTCTATAAATACTTTTTCAGCCTGTGCGTAGGTTGAAAAAGGATCGGCACTCCACAGCACCACATCAGCATTTTTGCCCTCTTCCAATGAACCGGTATGCTCAAATATGCCTAGCGACTTCGCCGGGTTAGCCGACAACCACTGCCATGCTTGCGCTTGAGAAATATTCATACCTGCGCGTTGGCCGTCAGACCAGGCTTTTGCCGCCTCTTGATTTAAGCGCTGAATACCTAAGTCACTGTCTGAGTGCACAATGGCACAGGCACCAGCTGTATGCACCATAGGAACGTTTTCCCGAATACTGTCGTAAGCTTCCATTTTAAAGCCCCACCAATCAGCCCACATTGCTGAACACACTTCATTTTGTGCCAAAATATCGCCTATTTTGTAGGCCTCAACAGCATGGTGGAAAGTGCCAATTTTATAATCGAACTCTTTCATGACGTCCATCATTACTGTCATTTCGTCAGCACGGTAACAATGCATATGCACTAAAATATCGCCATCTAATACGCCGGCTAAAGTTTCTAAACGTAAATCACGTTTTGGCGCATCGCCGCCTTTGCCTTCTGCCACTGCGTTGTTGTAGTCTTGCCATTTCTTTTGATAGCCTTGCGCTTCTATCCACGCTTTGCGATATCCGGCCACATTGGCCATGCGTGTCATTGGGCCACCTTTTTGCCCATAAACACGCTTAGGATTCTCTCCACATGCCATTTTGATGCCATAGGGAGCTTCAGGAAACTTCATGTCTTGCATAGTACGGTTGGGCAGGTTTTTAACCGTTACACTGCGCCCACCAAACAAATTTGCCGAGCCAGGTAATATTTGCAAAGTAGTTACGCCGCCTGCTAAGGCGCGCTGAAAGCCTGGGTCTTGCGGCCATATTGAGTGTTCAGCCCACACCTCTGCTGTTACCGGCCCAGTCATTTCGTTGCCATCGGCATGCGATGCCGTATCAGGTGAAGGATACACACCCAAATGAGAATGATTGTCTATAATACCTGGCGTTACCCATTTACCGCTACCGTCTATTTCTATGGCATTGCGAACGCGATCAACACTGCGACCAAGCTCTTCTATTTTGCCGTTTCGCAACAAAATTTCGCCATCTTCAATTTTGTTCCCAATGCCATCGAGTATGGTTACATTGGTGATCACAATTGGAGATGACTCAATCACTTTATAGGTACTAGGAAAAGGATTACTTTTATCGTATACAGGCGCTTGTTCGGCTTTGTCGTCGCTACATGCACTCACAGCTATAGCGGCTATCACTGCCGTCACAAACTTTTTATAGGAAGTAATTTGCATAGGGTTCCTTTGTCGTTATTTTTATTAAGAATAGTTAGCTACGCACTAATGCGCAAAAAGTTTTTATATATTAACCTAGTCACAAGATTATGATTGGTTAAGCACTGCCACGATTTCATCAGCGGTTTTATATTTACGCAGTTGCATAAACATATCATGTGCCTCTGGGTATTGGCGTTTTAAATACAAAAACCATTGTTTTATGCGATTAGGATAATACAGCCCTTTTTCAGAATAAATCTCATAGCCTGAATATTTGATTAGCAGCTCTTTTACCTCTTCCCACGTATACGGCGTGTGTTTGTGCTTAATTGTATTGGCTAAATTGGGCATAGATAAGGCACCGCGCCCCAACATAATATCGCTAGTTTGGCTTTGTAAAATACACTTTTGAGCGTCGGCGGCTGAAAAAATCTCACCGTTAGCAATCAGCGGAATACTGGTGTGTTGCTTAATTTTGGCAATCCAGTCCCAATATGCAGGGGGCTTATAGCCATCTCGTTTGGTTCGCGCATGCACCACAAGAGAGGTGGCACCGGCGCTTTCTATCGCTTGCGCATTTTCAACAGCCAAGTTGGTATCATCGTAGCCTAAGCGCACTTTTGCAGTTACCTCGTGCTCAGGAGGAACAGCATCACGTACCGCCTTCACTATGTCGTATAGCTTGTCAGGATACTGCAGCAGTACCGCTCCGCCTTTAGACTTGTTTACGGTTTTGGCCGGGCAACCAAAATTCAAATCAACACCATGAGAACCAAGCTGAATAGCCGTTTGGGCGTTTTTAGCAAGCCAATATGGATCTTGCCCTAGCAGTTGCACCTTCACTTTGGTGCCATTTGAGGTGTAACCTTCGTTGTGTAGTTCAGGGCATAGTCGATAAAATACTTTTGAGGGCAATTGTGTCGACACCACTCGTACAAATTCTGTCACGCACAAATCAAAACCACCGATGGTGGTCAGCATGTCACGCATAAGGTGGTCTACCACACCTTCCATTGGGGCCAGAACAATTTTCATAAATGCAATATACGCTTATAACCGTTATTGTGACTTCATGCTTAACGACAACAGCATATTATCGAGAATTTCGTTGATATCATGAAAGCTTTCATTGCCATAATAAATACTCATGCTTGAATCCACACTCACTTGATCAGACGACCCATTTTCAGCAAAGGTATTACTAAGCGCTTCCTTTACCCGTTCAAAAAACGATTGCGCGGCATCTTCTTCAATATCGGCCAAACACAAAATAAACTGGCCAGGGCCAAATAGACCCAAAATATCAGAGCTACGGGTAATTTGTTTGAAGGTATTGGCAATTTGCTTAATCACAAAATCACCTTTAGCCGCACCTACCGTTAAGTTAACTTCGGTAAAATTGCCAATATCGAAAATGGCAAGTGCATTAGTGCGTTTATGGCCAGGTGCTGGCAGTTTTGATAACTTAGTCAATACCGTAGTATTGTTTAATAATCCGGTGGTGCTGTCATATTGTTTGTGTTTAAGCAACTTGTGACGATAAACCCACAACGTAGCAACGCCCATAGAAGCTAGTAACAATAAAGCCGATACAATTAACACTGTCCGTTGGCTTTGTTGCTCGCGAAGCATGGTCTCAAGATTCACAATTTTTTGCTGAAAAACATTTACATCATATGCTTGGTTAATATCTTGAAGCGCGTATTGAATAGTTTGTGCGCGTTCAACAAATTTCTCAAATGCCAATCTGGCTTGGTCAGTTTGACCTAAAAAGAGATGCATATTCACTTTAAATTTCAGGTATTGCGCACTGCCATTTACGTATGTAATGTAATTTTTTGACGCGAGCTTTTCTTGCTCTAAAAAGTCGTACAAACATTGTTTGTCTTGCTTGTATAAACATAACTCGCTGGCATACCAACGAAACAAACCTTGTGCAATAGAATCGTTATAATGCTCTTCTACAGTTCGCCATTTATCGATTGCTTGGGCCAATTTGTTGTACTCTTTACTACGAATATACAAACGCGCTTCCGAGTAATACTGTAAAAAATTAGATTGTATGGTATCTACCCGTTTATTGGTTTCAATAAACTCATTCAGTACTTCTTGCACGCGATCAAGATCGTTTAATGATAATAGTACCGTTAATGCGCTAGTAAGAATGGTTAGACGGTTTTCATCGGTGTACACCTCGCGCGCCAACTCATTTGCTTTGAGATATTGATCAGCAGCCATCGTGGAGTGACCAATAGACGCATAAAACAGCCCAATAGTATTATAAGCATGTGCAAGTGCAGCTTTATCGCCCGAGCGCGTTATTTCTTCTAACAAAGCGTACATATCAGCTAACTGTGCCTCAATCCCCTCTTCCAAGCAGTTGGTGGCGTAATTTAAACTAGCACTTGTTTTAATATCAACAAATTGATCTGACACAGAGTCTTTGGCAAGCAAATAGTAATTACAACGCTCATCATTTTCTTGTACGTCGTATATAAAGCCGTATTGGTATATGGCTGCCATATAGTAACGCTCGCTGCGATCTGCCTCTTCATTAGAGAGTACACTTTGCACTAAAGTTTGCGCCGTGGTGTAGTCGCGAGCGCATATTAGCGCATGGGTTTTACGCGTTGTTAATTCAAACTGTTGTTTAAGCGATAAATTGGGGAAAGCGAGGTATTTCTCGATAGTGTCTTTTACTTCAGGGGCTGGGCAGTCGTATGCAGGTACATAAGAGCGGTCGATAAAATCGTCGATTTCAGCAATAGAGTTAGCAAACGATGAACATGATAATAACAACACAACAAGCAGTAATACAATTTGCACAGATTTGTTTCCTTTAAATCAGCGTCGCTGCACGCCTAAATGCACCGCACTGTTTTTAGTTACACACTACATAGGAAATTATTATTGTTTATTCGACCTATGTATTTCTCAGAGTGATTAAGATAGCATTTTCACTTACAAACAGCATGCAAAATAACGTAGCAATTTCGGCAAATTAGTATAATGACTATTTCGCAAACCCCAAAACCAAAAAAACCAGCCTATTAAGCTGGTTTTTTTGGTTTTAAAATGGCGTCCCCTAGGGGATTCGAACCCCTGTTACCGCCGTGAAAGGGCGGTGTCCTAGGCCTCTAGACGAAGGGGACAAAAACTAAATTTTGCCTGACACGCTACATTTCAAATTGTATTACAAGCCGTTAATAAAGTACATTAACAATTTGTATTGTTTACTTAACCTTGTGCCTAGTAACGGTTAAGTATCCTAGTAGCCACTTGTTTGCTTACGCAGAAAAGTGGCGTCCCCTAGGGGATTCGAACCCCTGTTACCGCCGTGAAAGGGCGGTGTCCTAGGCCTCTAGACGAAGGGGACACATTTTGTATCCTTGGTGGAGCCAGGCGGGATCGAACCGCCGACCTCTTGCATGCCATGCAAGCGCTCTCCCAGCTGAGCTATGGCCCCGTGTGTACATGGAGTGTACTGGAGCTAGCAATCTGCTAAACACAACTCCTTGACAGCGGGGCGCATTCTAGGCATCGGGAGAGTTTATGTCAACGGTTTTTTTTAAGAATTTTCCCGATTGCTTATGAAATCAACAGCGGCGTCTATTCTTTGCACAACCTTGGCTTGTTCAAGCAACGCAAGGGTAATATCAAGCGAAGGTGAATTACCCGCGCCAGTTACCGCTACACGCAGTGGCATGCCTATTTTTCCCATGCCTACTTCAAGCTCGGTAGCAGTGTCGTTTATGGCTTGTTGAATAGTTTCCGCATTCCACTCAGATAATTGCGCTAATTTTTCTTTTACTGCAATAAGATTGGGTTTCGCAACAGGGCGTAAGTGTTTTTTTGCTGCATTGGCATCAAACTCAGCAAAATCTTCAAAAAAGTAACGGCTAATACCCACTAACTCTTTTAAGGTTTCAACGCGTTCAGCTTGAACAGCAATTACGCTGGCAAGGCTTGGCCCGTTTTCTATTGACAAACCTTGGTCAGCACAGTGCCATTTTGCATGTTCTGCCACTTCATCAGCCGGTAAGGTTTTCATATAATGCTGATTTAACCAATTCAGTTTTTCAGTATTAAAGGCGCTTGCAGATTTACTGATGTTATCAAGGCTAAATAACGCAATCATTTCATCAAGCGAAAATACTTCTTGGTCGCCATGTGACCACCCTAACCTCACCAAATAATTGAGTACCGCTTGGGGTAAATAGCCATCATCACGATATTGCATCACGCTCACTGCACCATGACGCTTTGATAGTTTTTGTCCATCGTCACCTAAAATCATGGAAACATGTGCATATTCAGGTACGGGCGCACCCAAGGCTTTTAAAATATTAATTTGACGTGGTGTATTGTTAATGTGATCTTCGCCGCGCACAACGTGGCTAATGCCCATTTCCCAATCATCTATTACCACACAAAAATTGTAGGTGGGAGCGCCGTCAGTACGCCTAATAATTAAGTCGTCTAATTCGCTGTTGTCGATGCTAATTTCACCGCGTACGTGATCATTGAACACCACCTGCCCTGTTAATGGGTTTTTAAAACGAATCGCAAAAGGCTTGTCGCTAGGATGATCGGTTCTGTCGCGCCATGTACCAGGATAGCGACGCTTTTCACCGCGTTTTTCTTGTTCATCCCTAATCTCGTTAAGCTCTTCAGGGGTCATAAAACACTTGTAAGCGTGACCTTGCTCTAGCAGCTGATCAACGTATTGATTGTACTTATCAAAACGCTCTGTTTGATAATATGGGCCCTTGTCGTGAGACAAGCCTAACCATTGCATGCCTTCTAAAATAGCTTGCTTTGCTTGCTCGGTAGAACGCTCAATATCAGTATCTTCAATACGTAACACAAATTCTCCACCTTGGCTTTTTGCATATAACCAAGAGTAAAGTGCGGTGCGCGCACCACCAACGTGTAAATAGCCGGTTGGGCTAGGAGCAAAACGAGTAACAACAGACATGACATCTTCCTGTAAAATAAAGTGCGCGTAGTCTACCGTTTTGTCTTAGTTAGCTAAAGAAAAGAGCGTATAAAAATAGAAATTATTACCTTTTTAGGGTGTTTTTGATTTATTTTTGCGCAAACAGACATTTTTTCGCAAAATGCAGTTGACACTTGAAAGCGCAACTCTATAATACCGCTCCACTTGCTTAGGCAAGTTTAGAAAGAAACGGACGCTTAGCTCAGTTGGGAGAGCATCGCCCTTACAAGGCGAGGGTCACTGGTTCAAGCCCAGTAGCGTCCACCACTTTTTCTTGTTACAAATCAGACATATGGACGCTTAGCTCAGTTGGGAGAGCATCGCCCTTACAAGGCGAGGGTCACTGGTTCAAGCCCAGTAGCGTCCACCACCTTTCTTTTCAAGCACTTACCTTAACTTTTCCTTAAAATATATGGTCAAATTTGGTTTATGGGACGCGAATGGGTCATTAGCGAGCCACGAATGGGTATTTTGTGGGATTTTATTGAGAAAAATTGTAATCATAATATTCCTCAAACCCATTACATACCTATCATCCAGACCATTAACTCAGGGCGAACTTAGTAATCACATAAAATAACGTTTCTCGTGAAAACACAAACTTTAGACTTATGGATTACGAATTTGAAACATTGTATATTTTTCAAAAACCTTTGACACAAATTTAACCTTTTTTGGGAAGGTTTATCAGTTGTGATACGAGGGTGCTAAAAGCATGTACATCGTTCACTATGCAGGTGTTACTTCATTAAGAGCGCTACTAAGGCAACACATAAAGAAGATATTGAAATGAGTAAAATTACTCGCTGCAACCTTGCCGTTGAGATATTTTGAGTTAATCCAGTTACTGTTTTCATCATTTCCAAAAAAGTTTTCGTTTCCTCAATTATCTCTTCACCTTTCTGTTTAAACATTATCTTGTAATATCCAGCAAGTGTTCCTTTTTTTTCACCACAAGACGAGTGTTCAGCACTAGCATGCTTCTGAAGAAAAAATTTGTCATTTGAAAGTTTAGTTATGTCACGACACGCTAGTTCTATATCATATAAGCTGTATTGTGTGAGTTCGCGCAACTCTTTCAGATTTTTCAAAGTGCTGAAAGATTGGTTTGCCGCGGCAAGGTCTCTCTTTTTCGCTAAAACCTCTCGACACGTATCTAAAAATCTGGAAAATGACCAACTTGTCATCAATTTAACAATATCGTGTTCAAGGTGGCCGCATATCAGCAAACTAGTCACGTCTTCTTCCATGTCACCAAATCCTGACATTAGTTCGACATCATTTCTTCTACAAGCAAAATTTAGACGTCGTGTATCATTATATTTATCAGAGGTTTGGCTAAAGCGGACATTTGGATAATGGTCCATCGTGTAAACGCTATATTGATTGATAAATCCTGGACCTAAAAATGCGTTTTTTCTGTCCATATCTGATGTAAATGGCGCTCGTTTGTCGGTGATATATAGTCCAGCTCTAGGATAATGATTAACACCACTAAGCGAAAAAAAGCCAGGAAAAAAGTCTTTTATCCAAATCGCACATTTCTTTTCAATCCCACCCATCTCTAAACAATAGGCTCTTTCTTTCATTACACTGTGACTGGGCATGCTTCTATTATGTAGCTGATTACCACCAAATAAAATATAGCGGATAAGTTTTAATGTTGAACGTTTATGTGTTTTCTCATATTTCGTCTTTTCCTGCTCCTTCATTGAGTTTTCTAAAACTGAGTAATACTCAGTGTCAAAATCAAAGCGGAGATTCAGTAATGTCAAACTTGTAGAAATTGACGTAAGCGACATCGTCACCTGATAAATATGTGGATGCGGGCGAGGCAACCCACCCACTTTTAGAGGGTTATATGTTTTATCCAAAGAAATTGTATGTAAATTTATCCAACCAGCAGACTTCCCTTCTCGAGTATCCTTCAACCATTTTTCTAGCTTAGAAGAAGGTGTGGAAAACTTCTCCTCATCGAAAATTTTCAATCCTTTATTTAAACCTTTTAATGTTGAAGGGGTAAATAACTCTGCCATCCAAATTGATGGACACTCTACTCGTTCACCAGGAGGAAATTTTGCATATTCAGCATCAAGAGAAGACCTATCGGAAGCTTCGAACTGTTTTGTAAGACGCTTTGCCTTTGATAAAGAGTAAAGTCGTCGGGTTGGACCAAAATAGTCAATTAATTGGCTTACAAGGTTGTCTACTTTCAAATGTATATGTCCGTTTATTAGTTATTGAAGTAAATATATTATTTAACAGCCTTTCTCTTTTGGCTTTATTCAGTTATATGCTCTACCCCTGACCAAATTAAAATGCATATTATGGACTACAATACACTAGTGGGTTAGTATTCAATTAAAAAACAAAGTAGCTGCTAAAGTAAATAATATGAGGAATGTAGTCAATGCATCCGTGTGTGCTCTAATTCTCAACTGTTCCAACACACAGGATACATCTTTTCACTCTTTGTTTTAATAAAGATTAAACGGAAGTCACAACTTAGATATCAAAACGACACCCTAACCCCCGCATTTGCAATAAACCCATCATTCCTAGACCATATATCAGTTGTCCATTGACCACTTGGTGCTCTTGCAGGCAATAGCAACGGATGTTCATCAGTTTGTTTGATATCCAGAAGATTCTCCAGATTTATAAAATAACTGGCACGACCAACCGTAATTTCACCCATAAGCCCTAAGTGCCAGTAAGGGTCGGACTCATCGATAAACGGATTGTCGTTCACGCGTTGCGGACCTGTATAATAAGCTTCGAACCCTACTCGAAATTCATCTTCTTCCTCCCACATGGCAACAAAACCTGCTGAATGCTGCGGTGTGAGTGAAATTTTTTGTCTATCTCCGTCGGCAGTAGCTTGTTCAGTAGCATCTAAGTAAAGATAACTAGCAGTCAGTTTAATATCGTGCCAATAATATCGTACTAACACTTCCGACCCTCGAATTTGACTTTCTCCATCTGCATTGACGAGTCTCACTCGGTCTAGCATCATATTTTCCTCAGACGATAAAGCTTCTAACTCTGTTACGTTTTCAACATTTGATCCAAACAATGTAAAGCTAGTTTCTATGTTGTTGTAGGTATAGGTGAAGTCCAGCGACGCTGTTTCTGCTTGTTCTTCTACCAAGCCTTGGATTGGTGCCAACCTAGATAGCCCTGCGGCTTCAATTTCTTCTACGAATGGCGTAGGTGCGTAATAGCCTTTTCCATAAGAGCCTCGGATCGTTAAATCGCCAGGTCGATATAGTAGCGATACCCTTGGGCTTACCTGGGTACCAAAATCACTGTGTTCATCAACTCTTGCGCTGACAGAAGTTGTCAATTCAGAGGTCATTTCATAGTCTACTTGCGCAAATAGACTTGGCACCTCGTAAGAGTAGTCAAATGTTGGAAAAGTATCCGATTCATAAATATCAGACAAATATGCTAGACCGACCACCCAATCGCTTCTATCAGTATAACCAGACAAACTACTCTCTAATAAATAACTATCGTGTTTGTCGTCTTCAATAACATCACCAAAAAGGTGATTATGCTCTTGTATCATGGCTGATGCTCTGGTTGAGAAGGTATAATTGTCGCCAAGGGGCATGGTAAAAACCAAGCCACTGTCGAAACGCTTTGAATCCTGCGTTTGTTCAAACGCGTCACCATCTGCTACCACACCGCCATCCACAGTCCCCCCTCTTCTGTTTTCGGTCATATAACCAGCAGTAAAATACAGACTTTCACCCTCGTCCCCGTTCCAAAATAATCTAGGGCGGACGGTGTAGCGCTCATACCCAGCCAAGTCTATCCAATCGTCATTATCAATATCGACACTTTTTTGGTGATGAGCGCCTGCGGTTAAGGAGCCTTTTAGTGAAGTTGATAAGGGGGATTCTATGTATGTGGTGACATCTTGAGCGTCACGGGTAGTCAGATTAACGATAGTCTCTCCATTAAACTCTTCGCCTGGCCGTCTAGAGACAAGATTAATAACGCCACCTAAGGCCGAGCCGCCATACAAAGAAGATGCGGAGCCTTTGATTATTTCAACCCTCCCTAAATCAGTAGGCGGGATTTGTAATATGCCGATTGAAGCAGCTTGGTTTCCATACAGAGGTAATCCATCTGCAAGTAGCTGAGTGTATCGCCCGTAAAGGCCTTGTAGACGAATATTTGCGCTGCCAAGAGCGGGTGAAGTCGTCTGAACGCGCACACCTCCGGTCTCTGCAACAAGCATAGATATATTCCCTGGGCGCATGGTTGATTTTTCCATTATCTCTTCACGGTTAATTATCTCTACACGCATTGGCAGTTCGTCTGCAATCCGACCTGATCGGGTTGCTTGTACAATAATTTTCTCGACGTCTTCATCATCATCGTGATCTTCTTGATGCAAATCGTTTGTTTCGCTAAGCGTGCTGCCAGACCCTTGAACGGGTTCTTTAGCGTTTGACTCTATCGCTAACTTTTGACCGGCAATGGCCTCAGATGCACACGTAAACAAGATAACTAGCGAGGCGATGCGTGATAACGAAAACATAAAACTGCTCCAATTCAATATTATTAATGTACAATAATTATAAAGCTTACAGTAACTGGAAGGTCAACATGAAAATCAGCGAATTAGCGAAAGCTACAAATGTGACTGCTAAAACAATTCGTTATTACGAGCAAGTCAATCTGCTATTGCCAGCTAAAAGAAGTGAGAGTGGATACAGGCATTACGATAAAAAAGATATTGCAACGCTGGTGTTCATAAGGCGTTGTAGAGAACTTAATATCCCTATTATCAATATAAAGCGCCTGCTAGATGTTCAGAATAACCCAAACGATTCTTGCGCCTTTATCGACGAGATGATTCAAAATCAACTTATTCGCATTCAGGAGGCTCAGAAAGAGCTCGCTATGTTAGAAAAGTCATTAGCGTCACTTGCATCATCGTGCAACAATCATACTGTTGAAGGATGCTCGATACTGCATCAGTTGCAATCCCCTTAGCTCAGTCTGATAACACAAAGTGACTTTGGTATATGTTGTTTCTAAGTGATGAATAACGAGAGCGCGGACATTTAGCTAAATGTTACAAAATATAAGCAATTAACTACTTTTGCATCAGTTACTTGCAACAACTGTTACCTTCTTGAATTGGCGGGCATTGCACCGTTCCATATGAGCAATAAACGCAACAGTCTCCGCTAAGAGGTTTCAGTATTGATTTGCAATGAGTGCATTCATAGAAAAATTGACACGCAGTGGTTGGCATTTCCTCTAGTTGGCTATAATTGCATTTAGGGCATGTAATTGTTGATAAAAGCTCTGTTTCGGACAAAGGATAGTGCTCCCAATTTGATTTTAAAAAAGCGATTCGAGAGTAAGTTAAGATTTTATTCTTGAGGGGAAACCAGCATTCTCTGTCGCTTTGGTTAGCTCATCAGGGCTAGTAACTTCGTCGTCAAATATCACGACAGCCAGTTTGTTTTCGAATGTAACATCCACTTCTTTTACACCTTTTACACGCTCTAGTGCTTTTTCTACTGTTATTGGGCATGTAGCACAATCCATTGACGGCACTTCTAAAGTAACGGTTATATCTTTAGCAAATGCTACGGTGCTGCTGACTAACAATAATGACGTGAATAATAATTTTTTCATTTTTTCTCCGATTAAATTTCAGTGATAGTAGCTATACTAACCATATAATCCAGTAGTTACTGGTGACAAAAAGAAAAGCCAACAGCGCGGTAGACCAAAAAATTACTATTCTCCGCGCTCTTACTTTACGGCTTGCGCACAACTCACCCTCCGCACATTCTTTCAATGGGCGATAAGTTTTCCACCCAGCTAATCCAAATAAAACCACTACGACAAAAATGAAAATAGGTCGATAAGGATCTAAAAGCGTTAAATAGCTGATCCACGTTCCGCTAATGCCCAACAAAAGAAGTACAAGCGGCCCCGCGCAACATGCACTTGCACCGATTGCCGCGGCAAGACCTCCTAAGATAGATACCTGACTACTTTTTACCATTTTATTAAGCAATTTTATTCAAACTGTCTAAAGCATAACTCCCGTACTTAGGTACGGAGTCAAGTGTTAGTTTTATTTGATGGCTGGAGTGATTCGATAATGGGACAAATTTTGTTATTCGAATTATTTTTACAGTCTGATACGAGGGATTCAAGACTGCCTTTAAGACGCGTTAAGTCTTTCAACTTCTCTTCAATCACATCCAGTTTATGTTCAGCAAGGGACTGCACTTCTTCACAATTGCTGTTACTTAATACCAATAATGACGATATTTCAGCCAACGTAAAACCCAAGTGTTGAGCACGCTTGATAAATAACACCCTTGAAAGTGCTTGCGGAGTATATTGTCTGTAACCTTGAGATGGTTTTATCGGTTGCTGCAACAAGGCCTTCTTTTCATAGAACCGAATAGTCTCTACACCCACATTTGCTTCTTTTGCGAGTTTACTTATTGTGTACATATAAAGCCCTAAATAGTTTGACTCACTTACTAAACAAAAATTGGCATAAAGTCATTCTTTATACCGAGCTTGCATAAATTTAAAACGGATATCAACAATAGCTGATGATTTCAATTCGACAAAATCGATTGTAACAACAACACAATCTCTTGATCGCCACGCTCAGTCGCCTTCTAAAGTCGTCTATTAAGAGCATGATGTCGCAGTGTTAGCTTGACAGATATATCTTTTTTAAATACATCTGCCTCTCTCCTCTATTTAAGTTTTTTGCTGTGCACAAGTCGATACAACACAGGTAAAACGATGAGTGTCAGTAAAGTGGAGGATATTATCCCACCAATAACCACCGTTGCTAACGGGCGCTGCACCTCTGCTCCCGTTCCCACATTTAGCGCCATCGGCACAAAACCAAGGCTTGCCACTAACGCCGTCATCAGTACTGGTCGTAAACGCGTTAATGCACCATCAACAATAGAATTAATTAACTCTCCTGTCTCTTCCAGCCTTTGACGAATAAACGACAACATAACCAAACCGTTAAGCACAGCAATGCCAGATAGCGCTATAAAACCGACGCCTGCTGATATAGACAAGGGCATGTCTCTCACCCATAGCGCAAAAACGCCGCCCGTTAATGCTAGAGGCACACCTGTGAAAATTATCAATGCATCTTTCACTGAGCCAAAGGCAATAACTAGCAATGCGAGAATCAAGAAAAGCGTCGCTGGGACAACAAGACTCAATCGCTGACTCGCACTTTCAAGCTGCTCGAACGTGCCGCCATAATCGACCCAATAACCACTTGGCAATACGACATTTTCTGCTATTTGCATTTTTGCCTCAGTAACAAACGAGCCTAGGTCCCGCTCTCTTACATTGGCAGTCACCACAATACGGCGCTTGGCGTTTTCTCGACTGATTTGACTGGGTATACTAGCATATTCTAGCGTTGCAACCTCTGCTATAGGCACATACTTACCATCCCCTGTCATAATAGGTATGCTGCCTAGCGTGTCAAGATTATTACGAATATCCTCTGAGTAGCGCACAACTATCTCAAATCGCCTGTCGCCCTCGAATATCAAGCCTGCTTCTTTACCTCCAACCGATGCGCTTAGCCATGTTTGCAGGTCAGTCACATCCAAATTATAACGCGCTAAAGCATAAGGTTTGGGGTTCACGGTAAAGATGGGAATTTCATCAACTTGCTCAACACGGGCATCAGCCGCACCCGGAATCTCTTGCAAAACGGCTAAGATATCACCAGCCGAATCGCGCAGTTTATCTAAATCGTCACCATAGATTTTTATCCCCAAATCAGCTCTAACGCCACTAATTAATTCGTTAAACCGCATTTGTATAGGTTGAGTAAACTCGTAATTATTGCCGGGTACGCTTTGCAGCTCACGCTCCATTTGCTCAACAAATTCGACTTTGGATAAAGTAGGATCTGGCCATTGGTCTATAGGTTTCAACATTACAAAGGTATCGGTAACATTGGGCGGCATCGCATCGGTGGCAACTTCTGCCGTACCTGTTTTAGCAAATACAGTGCTCACTTGTGGGTATTGCATAATGACGTCTTCAAGTCTTTTTTGCATATCCACAGCCTGCTCAATGCCAGTGCCGGGCACTCGCATAGCGTGCAAGGCAATATCACCCTCATCCAGTTGAGGTATAAATTCAGAACCAAGACGCATGCTTAGCCAAACGCTCACAACGACCAATAATGTCGCTGAGCCTATTACCAAACAACGTAGCTTTAGCGCCAATAACAAAACAGGACGATAGACCGATTTCGCCCCCACTATGATTGGACTCTCTTTTTCACTGACTTTGCCCGACATAAACATCGCAACAGCTGCTGGCACAATAGTGATTGAGAACACCATCGCAGCAAGTAATGCCAAGATGACGGTGGCCGCCATCGGATGAAACATCTTCCCTTCTACTCCGGTTAAACTGAAAATAGGGATATATACAATGGTAATAATCATCACGCCAAACAGGCTCGGCCGTATCACTTCATTGGTTGCTTCATACACGACTTCAAGTCTTTCCTTGATGGGCAGCACTGAGCCGGTTCGCCTCTGCGCTTCACTTAA
>JBARZY010000160.1:0-8796 GCA_049650345.1 Glaciecola sp.
AATAAGTTGAGTTAACCGTTAGCTTAACGCTGTGCGCTGAATTTCAAACAGCTCTGTAATACCAATGCGCGCCAGCTCAAGCATTTCGTGCATTTCTTCCATGCTAAACGGTTCGCCTTCTGCGGTACCTTGCACTTCAATCATTTTGCCGGTGTCGGTCATTACTACGTTCATGTCGGTTTCAGCGTCAGAATCTTCAAGGTATTCCAAATCGGCAATAGGGTTGCCCTTGTAAATACCTACCGAAATAGCCGCAATCATGTGCTTTAACGGATTATTCTTCAAAATACCTTTGCTGCGCATATAGCTCAGGGCATCAACCAGCGCTACACAAGCACCGGTAATAGAAGCCGTGCGCGTACCGCCGTCAGCCTGAATAACATCACAATCAACAGTAATAGTGTTTTCGCCTAGCATTTTTAAATCAACCGCAGCGCGCAACGAGCGTGCAATTAAACGTTGAATTTCAAGGGTGCGGCCACCTTGTTTACCACGTGCAGCCTCGCGATCAGAGCGCGTATGCGTTGCGCGCGGCAACATACTGTATTCGGCGGTTATCCAACCTTTACCCTGGCCTTTCATAAAACGAGGCACGCCCTCTTGCACACTGGCATTACACAACACTTTGGTGTTGCCAAACTCAATAAGCACCGAGCCTTCGGCATGGCAGGTAAAGTTACGAGTAATGGTAACTGGGCGAATTTGACTAGCGGTGCGGCTGCTTGGGCGCATGAATAAAGGCTCCTAAGGGATAATAGTAAAAGGATTGAAAGGCATAATTTATAGGCCGCGATTATAGCTCATATAAATGACAGTTTGAATGCTTGATGCCCACGCAAACGAAAACTCATGCAAAACAAGCAAAATAAGCCCACATAGCGTACACTTAGCCGCATTAACGCAACACACGCCATAAAGAGCCGCCATTGCGTTAATCCTAAAATTATTTATACAAACTTTTTACAGGATATACGCCATGATATGCAGCATGACAGGATTTGCCCGCAAAGAACTCAAAGCCGATTGGGGCACCGCCGTATGGGAAATACGTTCGGTAAACCAACGCTACCTAGAAACGTTTTACCGCATCCCCGAAAACTTTCGCGCCCTAGAGCCCGCCCTACGCGAGCGCCTACGCAATCAACTTCAGCGCGGCAAAGTAGAATGTGCACTGCGCATTAACTTAAGCGAAGCAAGCGACAGCGGTTTTAATATAAACGAAGACTTAGCCAACCAGCTAATACAAGCCGCCAAATGGACCCAAAAAGCCGGCGCAAATGGCACCATTAACCCAGCCGACATACTAAAATGGCCAGGCGTTATTGCCACCGCCGACGCCGACATGGACAGCATACAACAAGAACTAATGGCCCTTTTTAACGATGCCCTTACCGACTTTATTGCCTCTCGTGCCAGCGAAGGCGACAACATGAAGCAGCTAATAGAGCAACGCCTAAGCGCAATATCACAACAAGCCGACACCGTAGAAAGCCATATGCCGGCCATACTCGAATGGCAAAAAGACCGCATACGCAACAAATTTAAAGAAGCCCAAATAGAGCTAGACGACAACCGCGTTGAACAAGAAATGATATTAATAGCGCAAAAGTCTGACGTGGCAGAAGAAATTGACCGACTGCGCTCGCACGTAACTGAAACGCAAAAAATATTAAGCAAAGGCGGCGCGGTTGGCCGTAGACTCGATTTTATGATGCAAGAGTTTAATAGAGAAGCGAACACCCTGGGGTCGAAATCGATTAACAATGATGTGACGCAAGTGGCGGTGGAGTTGAAGGTGTTGATTGAGCAGATGCGTGAACAGATCCAGAATATAGAGTAGTGTTTCACACGCTACCAACAACTATCAAAATATTGTTTTTCATGGATTTTTTGCAATTTAATATTAAACGTTGTTTCATTTGCTATCATATACTACCAATATAATGGTGACTTTATGGTGACCCATATCTATGGTAATCTAAATTACTCTAAATAAGTCACCACTATATTTTTATGAAAGCAATTGATAAAGCGCAAGAAGCCGAGAAAGAGTTAACTATAGCTCAAGCGAAAAAAGCCAAGAAGAATATTACAGATAAGCATATAAAAAATACTATCAAACTTTGTGAAAAAAAAAGGCATCCGATAGGAGATAACCTCTACCTTCAAACATATGAAACAGGCAAAGCAACTTGGGCTGTCAGATATAGTTATGACTCTGGGAAAAAAAATAGACCACAAAAAACTATTGGTCGATATGGTATTGCTCCAAAGGGACTCTCACTTAAGGAAGCGAGAAAAGAAGCAGCTAAAATAGTTTCGTTGGTCGATGATGGGAAAAACCCTAAACAGAAAGTTAGAGATAACAAAGAACAAAGCGCCCTAACCGTTGCCATATTTGCAGACCAGTGGTTAAAGCATAAATCAACAAGAATAGAAAACCCTCAAATACCAGCGCGTATTTTAAAAAAAGATATCCTTCCTATTATTGGCGAAATAAGCCTTAAGGACGTTCAGTCGAGCGACATTCTGGATTTAGTAGAGAATATTACTTCATCTGGTCGCCCTACTATTGCAAACGACGCTCTCGGATATTGCAAACAGATATTCAAGTATGCAATCCTCAGAAATCATATTAGATTCAATCCTGCTGCCGCCATATCACAAGAAAATGCGGGAGGGAGAGAGAAGGCCAGGACTCGCAATCTTAGATTTGATGAAATCGAAATAGCGTTGCAAGTAATGCGAGAAAATAAGGATCAATTTACAAGAGAAAACTATATAGCGGTTTGTTTGCTATTAGCGCTTGGCGTTAGAAAATGCGAATTGATTGCAGCACCTTGGAGTGAATTTGAATTAGAGAAGCAGATATGGATGCTGCCAGAAGCGCGGACTAAAAGAAATGCGTCTAGTATTAACATTCCACTGCCTGACCAAATTATGCCTTTTCTAAAAGAGTTAAAAGTAAGGGCCTGTGGTTCTGACTACTTATTTCCTGCGCGAAGAACATCAAAAAGAAGAGGCTATATTTCTGACGATACTCTTAATCATGCTTTAAATAAATTGTTTGGCATTCCCACACATAATCAAAAGAAAAGGAAAATATCACCTCCAAATCTAATGGGCGAAGCAGGTGTAACGCACTTTATTATCCATGATTTAAGGAGGACTTGCAGAACTCGGTTATCTGAATTAGACGTGCAATATGAAGTTAAAGAAATAATTTTAAATCATGCTTTAAAAGGTATTGCCGTGGTTTATGATGGCTGGCAATATTTTGACAAGAGAAAAGATGCCCTTACAATCCTAGCTAAAAGACTGGAGCAATATTGGTAATCGTAACTATGAAATACGTAAAACAAGTTTCGTAAAAACATCATACTGTTTGTAGTAAGCTAATTTTTAGTTCCATATTACAAATCAATCTGAAAACGATGCCTTTTAGCGGGTTCAACTTCGTCACTATATAAACGACCATAATCGTCTGGTGACTCAACCGTAACTCTAATTTGTTGTCGTTCCATTTGCTTAAGCTTGGATACATAAACTCCTCCATTGTATGGGAAGTCGAGATCATGCTTATTATATGTACAAGGCTGAAATTGAGAAATTAAAGATTTTTCTAAGATCGCCACTGTTTCAGAAAAACTCAATGCGTTACTGAGTGGACCTGATTCCCCCTCTGTCAATCGCCCTGGTTTGAAAAGTACAGCATAGCAATCTAGATGCGGATACCGAGAGTTAATATCATGCAAGATATCGGTCTCTTTTTTATGTCCTTGATTAAGCCTCTGGTAAGCCTCCCGACTCCCCTCATTTCCAACTGATAATCCTATATACTCAATTTTCAAATCGAAATATCGCTGATCTTCTTCGCTTAATTTTGTCTCAATGAAAGGGGTTAAGTTATTGTTAATTTGCACCGCTATGGAGCCAAATCGTTAGCGGCGTAATGGCACCACCTGATTTGCACCTAATGGCGCCACCGTATTTGCGGCTAATGGCGCCACTTATTTCCTCTTTTTCACCTCAAACTTCATTGTAAATCGCGTATCTTTGAGTCTACTTTTTAGGCAAGGAGGTTACGCATGGCAAACAAGAGGTTTGAAATGTATCAATATCGACAAATACTCGTTCGGATGCGAATGGGTGAATCTAATCGTGCAATTGCCCAAAGCGGGCTGATGGGCAGGAAAAAGGCACAGAAGTTAAGGGATACCGCAGTTGCGCAAGACTGGCTAGATAAACTGAAGCCACTGCCTGAAAATGCTGAATTAGCCACGGTGCTCAATGTCACTGTGCACACATCATCGTCCACTATGTCTAGCGTGTTACCCCATGCTGACAAAGTAAAAACATGGATGAAAAGTGGCGTGCAAGCCACGACTATTCACCAACAACTTGTCCAAAACTATGGATTTACGGGCAGCTACTGGTCTGTCATTCGCTACATCAATAGTGTCAAAGAAAAAGAGCCTGGCGCAGTCTCGACCGTTATGGAGTTCGACCCGGCCGATGCGGTGCAAGTCGACTTCGGCGCTGGCCCGCTGATAGTCGATACGCAAACTGGCGAATTGCGTAAGACATGGATTTTTGTCATGACCTTGGCGTGGAGTCGCCATATGTACGCAGAATTCATATGGGACCAAAGTACGGCTACGTGGTTGTCGTGCCACCGCCGCGCCTTTGAATGGTTCAATGGTGTGCCTAAACGCGTGATAATTGACAATCCAAAGTGCGCCATCACCAAAGCCTGCTATCACGATCCTGATGTTCAGCGTGCCTATGGTGAATGCGCTGAAGACTATGGCTTTTTAATTGCACCGTGTCCTGTGCGCGAGCCAAAGAAGAAAGGCCGTGTAGAATCCAACGTCAAGTACATCAAAAATGCATTCGTGCCTTTAAAGGAATTCCGTAGCTTAAGCGACGCGAATGCACAATTAAAAGCATGGTTAGTGGGTGTGGCTGGCAATCGCAAACATGGCACGACGAAACTTATTCCACTGACGCAATTCAAGGAAGTCGAGCAAGAGCTGCTACAACCTTTACCTGATGTCGCCCCCGAGCTTGCCGTATGGGCACAAGTAAAAGTGCATGGTGATGGTCATGTTCAATTCCAACACTGTCGTTACTCAGTGCCTTATATACTGATACGCGAAACTGTCTGGTTGCGTGCCGGCGACAGCACGGTACGCATTTATCAGCAGCACGAGTTAAAAGCGACCCACAAACGATTGCGCCACCAAGGTGGCCGCTCTACTGTCAAAGAGCATCAACCCCCTGCGGCACAAGCTTACAATATGCAAGACCCACAATACTGCCTAAAGCAAGCCGAAAAAGTCGGCGAATACTGCCACTTGTTTATCAAGCGCCTGTTTGCCAGTCGCGTGCTTGATAACCTGCGTGCGGCACAAGGTGTTGTGGGCTTCGCCAAAAATTACGGGCCAGTACGATTAGAAAATGCCTGCTACCGTGCCTTAACCTTCGACAATGTGCGCTACAGCGCAGTGAAGCAAATACTCGAAAAAGGCTTGGATGAAATGCCCCATGAAAGTCACGCCTTCGATAGCTTAAGCGACAGTTACACTGGCAAAGGCCGCTTCCATCGCGACCCCAACAAACTTATTCCACATTAGAGAAATGACTATGATTAATCCTATTCCAGAATTATCGCCCTTACTGAAACAACTTCGCCTATCGGGCATGACTGATTCGCTGGCTCAACGTAACCGCGAGGCCATTGAACACCAAATGACTTATCCGGAGTTCTTGGCTTTATTGGTGCAAGACGAGGTAGCAAGGCGAGACAGTAAGAAGTATGCCACACGGCTTCGCCGTGCGGGGTTTAAGTCTAATAAAACACTCGAAAGCTTCGACTTAACTAGCAATCCTCACCTTAACCAATCGTATGTAAAAGAATTAGCAACATGCGGCTTTATTGATGAAAAAGTCGCGGTACTCATTGCAGGACCATGCGGCACAGGAAAAAGTCACTTAGCCCAAGCCATTGGACATTGCGCAGTACAAAAAGGGGTAGATGTGTTGTTTTTTACTCAAGCTAAATTGCTCGCTAATCTTAATGCCGCACGCGCCACCAATACATATGAAAAGCGCTTCCAAGCCTTAGCCAAAGTGCCGTTGCTCATCATTGACGACTTCGGCTTGAAACCCTTGAAACCCCCGCAAGATGAAGACTTACATGACCTTATTGATGAAAGGTACGAACAGCACGCCACCATCATTACTAGTAATTTAGACTTCACCGAATGGGGCGATGCCTTCCCGAATAAGCTACTTGGCGCAGCCACGCTCGATAGGCTAAGACACAATGCTTATCGCTTGATACTCGAAGGTGAAAGTTACCGAAAATTAAGAGAGGAGAAAACACCAAATACCAACAAAACTGGACGCGCTTCAAAAAGCGGTCAATAATCAACTTGTTTGAGGGTAAAAAGAGCACTTCTAGGTGGCTCCATTAGGCCGCAAATGGGTGGCGCCATTAGGGTGCAAATTAACAGTTATAAGAGAAATTAAAACATTCTGTCGATTTGGACGAATGAAAACCAAGGGAATCTGGTATTCCAAGAGCATACTCATGAACAGAAATATCGGACGGTGGTGTTACTCCCCACGGATAAGCTTCTAACAAAGGCACTCTGCATTTAGGCAAATTGATTACTCTTGTCTTTCCATCGTTTTGCATCACCTCAACAGATACTGAAAAAAAACCATTTTCTTTATCGAAATAATTTAATGAGTCTTTGATTATCGTTTTTTTAGGGCTAGTGCATGCCATATAAATATGAAATCCACTAAAGTCATTGTACAAGTGAATTCGCACCCCACTTCTATCCGTAACGACCTTATAGCTTCCTGTTTCACGCGGCGCATGTTTTAGAATTTCGACGTGTCTTAATGGGATCATAGTCGCTGGACCAGTTTCTAACATTAAATGTCTTACATGAAATGGCAATGCCATGATAATGTTATCCTTGAACAATGCTAAACATTAATATGCAGAATGTGAGTGTTATTTAGTCGAATATTTTCTGTAAAGCTCTATTTTCTTCGACTCTAAAAGTTTTAATATCTGCAACTTGATATCAGATTTTAGCTCGATCGGTAATTTTTTCTGAATGCTCAAGCTTTCGACTTCCATCATTAGTTCACTGTTGCGCTCAAAATCAGGAAAATAGATTTTCACTTGGCAATGGCCTTGGTGCTGTTCATCGTTTAATTCATAATTCGAGGTTACGCTATTCAGCTTTATATGTTTTTTTACTTCTGGCTTCCCTAGATAAACACTCGAATCCAAACCTTTACCACGAAACATAAGCTCATTTATTTTCTTTTCAAAAAGTGCAATTTCTGGGGGTATTGGGCCACTAATACTTTCATCTGGAGCTATGTTTAATTTCTTCGTATCTTTGTAGTATAAATACATATCATTTGACTGAGCCATCGATAGCATAAAATCAATTCTGTTTTCATTTGAAAAATTGCCAAATAAAACCCTTTCAAGTGACGTACTTTTTATATGACCATTGCTTTTTAAAAACTTGTGAACTCGTCTAGATAACTTGTTTACTAAATTGTGTGTTTCTTTGGATGAGTGCTTTGTAAGTATATTTAACTCAATATTACTATCATTATCCAACCTTAGCTCAACTGAACATTTATGGTATGTAACGTCGTCACCAAAGTTTTTAGTCTTATCCTGTCTTCTAACAGTAATTTCTGTAATTAAGTGATTAGGATTCTTACCATCACCAACAGTAGTGAAACATGGGACGTTATCGACAATCAAAGTACCAAATGGGTCATCAATTAAGTCTGAAAAATCAAAGTCATGTGGGATTGCATCTATTAACGTTGCAGAGCCTTCCCATGCAATTTTACTACTTTGGATTTTAGGGTTTTCTTCTTTTGTTTGAATTGCATCTTTGAGCATGTCAAATTCTGATGCAGATATTCCACTTTTTACAAGCAAAGGTCCTAGAATTTTCTTTTCACTAGAAGATGAGAATGTTCCCCTCTTTTTCAAAATGCCCTTAATATCTGATGCCTTTATCATGGAATTACCAAGAAACTGGCGGAGATAGTCACCTGTTGGAATAAAAAACAAATCACTCATTAGCCAAACTCCTAAAGCTTGAATTAAAATTCGAGACCTTTACATCGATATAGTCCTCTTTAGCGTTTAAGACTTTTTTCACTATCTCATAATGGTCATCCACAAAATAATCCGGCATAGAGATTTCCAAGTCCTGAACAATATCATTTGAATTGTCCCTGCAATAAGTGACTAGTTTTGCAAAATTGTCTCTCGAAAAATGATCAGTAGTTGCAAGAAAAAACTTACACGTTTCTTTATCTCCGACTTTCTTCTTCAACAGAAATGGAACAAACGAATTTGTTAGAAACTCAATCTGCATTATTTTACTATGCCGCTCAATATTTGAGTCACTGATATTCATGCCTGTAGTGGGATGGAAAAAAAACCATTCATAATCTGAATGCTGAGACTCTATATAGGACAATACGCTGAGTATAAAAGTCACCCTCATATTGTCTATGACATAGAGTTCCTTGGTTTCATGCTCACCCATAAATAGCGATGATTGTAGGCAGTTAACAAAATCATAGTTTTCATCGTTATTGCTTGAGATGTAAAATAATACCGGTATTTCACTAATTGTTTTTACACCATCAAAACCTGTGGAACACTCTTTTCTATCGGGAGTCCTTTGAAAACAGTCCATAGAATGAACCAAATCGGAAATGTACCCTTTAAAC
>JBARZY010000161.1:0-4438 GCA_049650345.1 Glaciecola sp.
AGTATTGATATTTGTTTACCCTCTTGGATACCCGGTAGCTACATGGTGAGAGACTTTACGCGCAATTTGCATGGATTACGCTTTTTGCCTGACCAAGATACGTCCTATATCATTACCCAACTAGATAAGCAAACGTGGCGGATTAGTACACAGAATGGAAAAACTATTGAATCGTTAAGTGTGCAATATCAAATTTATGCTTATGATTTGTCAGTAAGAAGTGCCTTTATTAACGACGAATATGCGTTTTTTAATGGAACCAGCACCTTTTTATATATATCGGGGCAACAACATCTGCCTCATTACGTGACACTAGATGATAAGTCGTTTGATCAACACTTTTGCAATAATGCGAACAGCACGATTACCGCAATGCCGCAAACTGATGCTGGGCATTACGTCTGTGCAGATTATTATGAATTGATAGATCATCCCTTTTTAATTGGCTGTGTAGAGCAACTTAGTTTTGCTGTAAAAGGCACAGATTTTCATTTGGTTTTTACGGGCCAAAACAATATAGATTTAGCTCGAATTGCGCGAGATCTTAAGCCCATAATTGAACACCATATTTCGCTGTTTGGTAGTATTCCATGCAAAGCATATTGGTTTATGACCTTGGTGTGTGAGGGTGGATTTGGAGGGCTTGAGCACATTGCTAGTACAGTCCTGCAATACAGTCGTTTTGACTTACCCTTACTCAATGATAGCGACACAATGTCTGACGGTTATCAACGATTTTTAAGTTTATGCAGTCACGAGCTATTCCATACCTGGCATGTTAAACAAATTAAACCAGCGGTGATGCACCAACCCGACCTGAGCGCAGAAGTATATAGCAAACAACTTTGGATTTATGAGGGATTTACGTCACTTTATGACGATTTGAGTTTGGCACGCAGTGGTATTATTAGCCCCGAAAAATACGTGCAAGTACTTAACGAGGTGTTTACCCGTTTACTAAAAAATAACGGTCGCCACAAACAAAGTGTAGCAAGCTCAAGTTTTGAAGCATGGTCTAAATTTTATAAACAAGACGCGGGGTCGGTGAATCATATTGTGAGTTACTATAATAAAGGCACCGTGGTCGCTTTGTGCCTTGATATCATGGTAAGGCAACAAAGTAACAACGCACATTCTTTAGATGACATAATGCGTTTGCTATGGGAGCAATACGGTAAGCCCCAAATTGGTACGAAAGACGATGTAATACAAACGCTGTGCAAATCAGACCTACACATAAACCTTGATACCTTCATTCACATGGCCACCGAAACTAGCATGGATTTACCCTTTGCTAGTTTGCTGCAATCCATAGGCTTAGATATGCAAATTCGTGGCAGTACCAGTATTAACGACAAGGGCGGATTATCTGAGCCTGCGCGCCAATTTGATGTGGGTGCCGCTTTTACTATCAATAACTTCATGATAAAAATTAATGCTGTTTACGATGGCAGGAGTGCTAGCCAAGCAGGCTTAATGGTAAATGACACTATCGTAGCGGTAGACAGAAAGCAGTGCGATGAAGCGCGACTATACAGAATACTAAATCAATACAAGGAGGGCGATACCGTGCTTTTGCATGTGCTGCGCGATGGTCGCTTAATTGATATTATGTTTCCTATCATGCCTAATGCCAGTGACACCTGTAGCATCACTATTATAGATGCCGAACGATTCAAAGATTGGCTGGGTGTTTAGCAGCACTTAAATGAGAATGTAAAGGTAGAGATACAAAAAGGGCCTCTCAAGAGGCCCTTAATACTTTTACTCACGATGTTTCAGTACTAATAAAGCTTACTCGTATGCCATTTCTAATATTTCTTTCGACACCTCAAGGGTAATGTCTTGGTGCTCACCCAACTTCAGTCTCGCATTTTCTTGCAACTTATTTAACACCTCATCAATTGATGTTTTTGCTAGGCCGTAGTCTGATATTCGCGTTTTGACTTGCATTTGCTCGAAGAAAGCTTGCACAGCGTCTATTGTAGCGTCAATGAGTTCATCGTCTGATATCGCTGATAAATTGAATACCGCTTTACCCAACTGAATAATCTTCTCGCGTTTTTGCTGCTTTTGCTTAGCCATTAACGACGGTAAAACAATCGCTAGCGTTTGCGCATGATCCAAACCATATAATGCCGTAAATTCATGCCCTATCATGTGCGTTGCCCAGTCTTGTGGTACGCCTTGGCCAATTAGACCATTTAAAGCCATGGTTGCTGCCCACATAACATTCGCTCTTACGTCATAATCGTGGGGGTCGGCTAACGCCTTGGGCCCTTCTTGAATTAATGTTTTTAAGATGGTTTCAGCAAAACCATCTTGAATGGGAGCATTAACTGGGTAAGTTAAGTACTGTTCAATCACATGCACAAAAGCATCTACGGTACCGTTGCTGATTTGTTTAACAGGCAATGAAAAGGTATACACCGGGTCGAGCACAGCAAATAAGGGCTGTACGCTAGGCGAACCAAATGGCAGTTTTTGCTGCGTGGCTTTTTTGGTAACAACCGAGTTACCGTTGCTCTCTGAGCCTGTTGCCGGCAGAGTCAGCACAGCACCAATTGGCAATGGGTTTGAAAAGTCTGCGCCTTTCTCTAGTATATCCCAAGGCTCGCCCTCAAAATTAGCTGAAGCAGCAATAAACTTCGCGCCATCAATAACACTACCACCACCTACGGCAAGTATGAAATCAATATTGTGTTTTTTCAGTAAAGGGAAAGTTTTGGACAGGGTTTCGTAGGTAGGGTTTGGCTCTACCCCGGAAAACTCGATAACATTAAAACCCTCCAAGGCTTTGCATACATCGTCGTATACGCCATTACTTTTGATTGAGCCTCCGCCATACAAAAATAACACATTGGCGTTTTTAGGAATACGGCTACTAATTTTAGCGACTTGGCCTTTGCCAAATAAAATTTCAGTTTGGTTCTTAAATTCAAAATTAAACATAAAGTAAATACTCATTTTTGCTTAGGTACAAAATAGATTGGTACAGTACCAACAAAAACCAAGTACATCTGCAAAAATTATGTATTTATCTAATCAATAGTTACTAATAGTGCTGGATCTAAACGCTCTTTAAGCCAATTAATACGCCAATCAAGATGTGGGCCGGTGACTCGACCAGTAGCGCCTATTTCTGCAATGACCTGTCCTTGAGTAACATGTTCTCCCTTTTCCACGTGTATCTTATGAAGGTGAATAAATGTTGAGCTAACGCCAAAGCCATGATCAATCAGCAAGGTACCACCGGAATAATACATGTCGTTATGCGCCAATGTCACAATACCGGTAGCGGGCGCAACTACAGGAGTCCCCACTTTATTGGCAATATCTAGGCCAAAATGCGGTCGTTTCGGTTCGCCATTAAAGATACGCTGAGAACCATATACACCAGATATTCTGCCCTCTGCAGGTAGTATAAAGTCACTGGTAAACCACAGATTATCACTGACTATCGCGCGCGCTTTACCAATAGCTGCGTTATCGGCTCTAATGCGAGTTAATACCGCTTTTGGTGGACTGACATATTTTTGTGCAATACCCTCAATACGATCCAAGTTATAACTGCGCTTTTGTATACGCAAGGTAGTTGATTCTTGTGTTTGTGTGTTTGGGTATTGCCAACTCAAGGTATGGCTCAATTTCGCGTCGCGTCCAAAGCCAAAAACAAACTCTCCGTTTGGCGACACTTTAATCGCTTCATTATTCAAAAAAACACGTGTACCAGCGGTGGTTTTTCCCTTAATTAAACTTCCTTGTGTGAGCTCTCCGACTAATACAGGCATGGCCAAAATGTGCGTAGGCAATGCCACAATTAGCAGTACCCATGCTAGTTTCACTCCGCGAACGCATGCGCGGCTAAACGCCTTTAGTGTATTAGTTAGCATTGCTTACAATGGCTCCTTTGCCTACACCTTCAAACGCTTTTACTACCAAGGTGTTTGATGTTTGCTGAGCAGTTTGTTCAAGTACATATTGCGCCAGGCATTCTACCGTTGAATCATATTCGATGATTTCACACACTGATGTATCAATTGCCATTTCGAATTCACCTTGCGATGCCTCGTATTTAAAACAATGCATAGCGCCTAGCGCATTAACTCCAAAGCTTAAGTCTTGTGCACTGACTAAATCTTGCTGGCTTCCAATATAAATATCGGCCCAACGTGTCGCCCAGTACTGCTGCCATTTTTGGCTGTCAACGCCCTCTTCCTGAATAATAATTTTAGAACGATGGCCATGGGCAATGCGCTGACAATTCCCGTCGTGCTTTTTAAGACCGTGGGTGTAGTGATAAAACGGCGAATTGATGACTTCTTCACGCAATTCAATATCAATATCATGGACATTTTCAGGCAAATGAGTGGCAATAACGTCTTTCAAATATGCCGTTACACTGCTTTTGTTAATGTCGTGGTTATACACAAAGGCA
>JBARZY010000162.1:0-21563 GCA_049650345.1 Glaciecola sp.
TCTAGAATCAGTGTTAGTTTTTTCAGTGAAACAAAAAAGGCGCTCATACAGAGCACCTTCTAGCAACAATCATGAGATTATCTGGCAACAACGTGAGATCTTCTGGCAACCACCATGAGATCCCACATCAGTAACGTTATACATCAAGGTTTTCTACGTTCAGTGCATTTGATTCAATAAATGCGCGGCGCGGTTCAACCTGATCGCCCATCAACGTGGTAAACAACTGATCTGCGCCAATTGCATCTTCAATGGTTACTTGCAGCATTCTACGCTGCGTAGGATCCATGGTAGTTTCCCAAAGTTGTTCTGGGTTCATTTCGCCCAATCCTTTGTAGCGCTGAATATATTGACCACGTTTTGCTTCTGCCATTAACCATTCTAGCGCATCTCTAAATTCGCTCACTGGTTTGGTTTTCTCACCACGCTTAATAAACGCACCTTCTTCCATTAGGTTGTTAATGGTTTCGTTTAATGTACGAATTTTGTCGTATTCAGGCGACGACACAAAATCATGATTTATGTGATATTCATAATCAATTCCGTGTTGGCGCATAATAAGTACCAAGTCATTTTTACCATCTTCAGTTAACTCAACATTAAACAAAAAGCTACGAGAATCGTCTTCGCTTTCAGCCAATAAATCCACTAATTGTTGACCAACAATTTGAAGCGCTGATTTGTCGTTCATTGTGTCTTCTGTAATTGGCTTGCAATACAAAAGTTGTGTCAGTAGCGATTCAGGCATTCTTCTATGCATTCTACCAATCATTATTAAGGTTGACTGATACAACGTTACCATGTTCTCTAATGCTGGGCCTTGAATAGCAGGTGCATCTGGCGTTACGTGAAGCGATGCACCATCAACAGCAATGTTAGTAAGTAATGAAGTTAAGGCGTCGTCATCTTTCAAATACTGCTCTTGCTTACCCTTCTTTATTTTATATAGTGGTGGTTGAGCAATAAATATATGACCACGTTCTATCATTTCTGGCATTTGACGATAGAAGAATGTTAGTAACAAGGTACGAATGTGCGAGCCATCAACGTCGGCATCGGTCATAATAATGATACTGTGATAGCGCAATTTGTCTGGATCGTATTCGTCACGGCCAATACCACAACCCAAGGCAGTTATTAAAGTGGCAACTTCTTGCGACGAAAGCATTTTATCAAAACGCGCTTTTTCAACGTTAAGAATTTTACCTTTCAGCGGAAGTATTGCTTGGTTTTTACGATTACGCCCCTGTTTTGCAGAACCGCCCGCAGAGTCACCCTCTACTATGTAAAGTTCAGATAAAGCAGGATCTTTTTCTTGGCAATCAGCAAGCTTACCCGGTAAGCCTGCTAGATCTAATGCACCTTTGCGGCGTGTCATTTCACGTGCTTTACGAGCTGCATCTCTGGCGCGTGCAGCATCAATTATTTTGTTTACAATAACTTTTGCGTCGCTTGGGTTCTCTTGTAAAAACTCTACAAGTTTTTCGCCCATTGCTGTTTCAACAGCTGATTTCACTTCTGACGAAACGAGTTTATCTTTGGTTTGTGATGAAAATTTCGGATCAGGTACTTTAACAGAAACAATGGCGGTCAAACCTTCACGGGCATCATCACCACTGGCATTGGTTTTGTTTTTCTTATTGTAACCTTCAGCTTCCATGTAGTTATTTAGCGTTCTGGTTAAGGCGCCTCTAAATCCAGCTAAGTGTGTTCCACCATCGCGCTGCGGAATGTTGTTAGTAAAACAAAAAATACTTTCTGAATACCCATCGTTCCACTGCATGGCAACTTCTACGGCAACTCCGTCCTCACGTTCGTGGGTAAAGTAAAAAGCCTTTCCGTGCACCACGTTTTTATTAATATTTAAATATTCAACAAAAGCACGTATTCCGCCTTCATAATGAAAGTTATCTTTGCGGCCATCCCTTTCATCTTCAAGGGTAATAGACACACCAGAATTCAAGAAGGATAATTCTCTAATGCGTTTTGCTAAAATATCGTAATGAAAGGTTACATTGGTAAAGGTTTCTTCACTTGGCCAAAATCGTATTTTTGTGCCGGTCTTATCGGTATTTCCAACGGGTCCTAAAGGAGAAACTGGTACACCACTGTCATACTCTTGTTCAAAACGTTCGCCATTACGATTAATCGTTAGTGCTAATTTTTTGGATAGCGCGTTAACTACCGATACACCCACTCCGTGTAGTCCGCCTGATACTTTGTATGAGTTATCATCAAATTTACCACCTGCGTGCAATACAGTCATAATAACTTCTGCAGCAGAAACACCCTCTTCTTCGTGAATTTCTGTCGGTATACCGCGACCGTCATCGCTGACCGAAACCGAGTTATCAGAATGAATCTTTATAACTATCTCAGAACAATGTCCAGCTAACGCTTCGTCAATTGAGTTATCAACGACTTCAAAAACCATATGATGCAAACCAGTACCGTCATCGGTATCACCAATGTACATCCCTGGACGTTTTCGTACTGCATCTAATCCTTTTAAAACTTTGATACTCGACGAGTCATAGTTTTGTTCCGACATTTTCACTCCTCATACACGTGGCTTTGTTTCACGTGAAACACTTTTTTGTTGTTGTAGTTTTGCATAAATGACAGCTGCTGCTTCTCTATACCTGTCACAAATACCTGGGTGTCTTGCTCAAGCACCAAGGCTATAAATAATTCTCGAGTGGCCTCGTCTAACTCAGCCGATATATCATCAATC
Source organism: Glaciecola sp. (assembly GCA_049650345.1). Lineage (GTDB taxonomy): Bacteria > Pseudomonadota > Gammaproteobacteria > Enterobacterales > Alteromonadaceae > Glaciecola. The sequence continues at coordinate 2,735 of JBARZY010000162.1, forward strand.
AAAAAAACACTGGGTTTACCCGTTAATTCTTTTAATAACTTAACTTCAGCTAGCAGCAATATAGATACGAGTAAACGAAGTTGACCACGAGACATATGTTCAGCAGCATTCTTACCATCAACTAAGAAGACTAAATCTGCTTTATGAGGTCCACTAGACGTTGACCCTCTAAATAAATCCCTATCAACTTTGCTTTGTAAACTATCGCGTAAACTTTGAGATTTTTCCCATCCAGTAGTATACCTTAATACTATCTCTAACTCAGGATAAAATTTGCGATATAAAGCACTTATTTCGCTATTTAAGCGTAAAACATACGTTTCTCTTAACTGTGAGATTGATTCGCCCAATTCAGCCAATTGGTCGCGCCATACATCCTGTTGACTAAATGCCTCAACTTGTTTGAAATCAAATTTTTTTAATAAGGCATTTCGTTGAGCTAAACAGTTTTGGTATCTCGAATTTACGAATTGGAACTTTTGTTCCACGTGAAACACCAACCAATCAATGTAACGTCGTCTGCCAATAGGCGCACCTAAAATAAGGTCACTGCTTTGAGGGGTAAATATTTGAACAGGCAACAAACGAGCAATATCAATAATACGTTTGGTCTTCTCTCCATTAACACTGAAAACGTAGCCATCTTTTTTTGAACGTGAAAATCCTAGCGTATATTCGTTGTGACCTAAAGAATATCTGCAATACCCTGCCGCCTGCACATCATTGTACTTAATAAAAGAATCGGGTTTAGAAGTACGAAAAGAGCGACCAAATCCAAGCACATGAATGAGTTCCAATATACTTGATTTACCCGCACCGTTGTCACCATAAATGATGTTTAAAAATGGGTCTGGAGAAATATCAACGGCTGAAAAGTTTCGAAAACTTGTCAGCCGTATTTGATTTATATGCATGAAAACTTAAAAATGTTTTACTGCCTTAACTACAGTCTCATAGGCATGATGACATATTGAGAGGTGTCGTCGTCTACAGGTTCGCCGTCAATCATTTTAACCCCATGCACTAATGCACTCGCATTAGAGTCAGACAGTTTAAAAATGACCGAATCGGTATCAATCGCGTTAAGCGCATCAATTAAGTAAGCTACATTAAAGCCAATTTCAAGGCTTTCGCCCTCGTAATTTACGTCGATTATTTCTTCAGCTTGTTCTTGCTCTGGGTTGGTTGCAGTGATTTTCAATTCTCCAGGCTCTAGATTTAAACGAACGCCCTTAAACTTTTCATTGGTTAAAATCATTGCTCTTGAAAACGCGCCTTTAATCGCATCTCTATAAACCACTAGTCCTTTATCCGCGCCCTTTGGCACAACTCTATTATAATCGGGGAAACGTCCATCAACTAACTTACTGGTGAAAATGAACGAGTTACTGAACAATCGAATATGATTTGCACCAAGCTGAACCTTAACTTTTGTGTCAGAATCATCAATTAAGCGAGAAATCTCCATTACGCCCTTGCGTGGAATAATTACCTGCTTGGCAGGCAATGCTTCTGCCGAATAATCAATAAGCGACATAGCTAAGCGATGTCCGTCAGTAGCAACCGTTCTAATTTGGTTGTCAGACGTTTCAAGGCTCATGCCATTCAAATAGTAACGAACATCTTGCTGGGCCATAGAAAACTGAACAGATTCAATAAGTTGCTTCAATGCCTCTTGGCTAATTTCAAATTCGCTATCGCCTTCCCAATCTTCAAGATTAGGGTAATCATCGGCGCTAAGCGTAGAAAGAGAATATTTAGAACGCCCCGATTTCACCACGGCTTTATTTTCATCAACACTGAACTGAATAGTGCAGTCTTCAGGTAAACCACGCACAATGTCTAACAACTTCTTTGCAGGAACAGTAATTTGTCCATCGCTAGACGAACCTGATATAGACACATTAGCAATAAGCTCAACTTCCAAATCGGTACCAGTCATCCATAACGCGCCCTCACTTACCCTAATTAATACATTTCCGAGTATTGGTAAGGTATGGCGGCGTTCAACTGCACCAGCCACAAGTTGTAATGGCTGTAAAAAACTCTCTCTACTAATAGTGAAATTCATGGTTTGTTCTCAAGTTTGTAAACTAGGACGATAATGTGCGTATTAAATTTTTATAATCTTCCGTAATATCATGATCATCAGCACGCAATTCTTCTACTTTTCTTACTGCATGTATTACTGTTGTGTGGTCTCTACCACCAAACGAGTTACCAATCTCTGGGTAACTGTTGTTGGTTAACTCTTTAGCTAACGCCATTGCCATTTGCCTTGGCCGAGCAACACTGCGCGACCTGCGTTTTGACAATATATCAGAAACCTTGATTTTGTAATAATCGGCAACCGTTTTTATTATGTTATCAATAGTAACTAACTTATCCTGCAAGGCAAGTAAATCTCGTAACGCTTCTTTTGCAAAATCAATGGTAATTGCTTTCCCTGTGAAATTTGCGTTAGCAATTACCCTATTGAGCGCACCCTCAAGCTCGCGAACGTTAGAACGTATTTTCTGAGCCATAAAAAATGCAACTTCGTGTGCCAGATCAATACGATTTTGCTTTGCTTTAGACAACAAAATAGCGACGCGGGTTTCTAGTTCGGGTGGTTCAATAATAACTGTAAGTCCCCAACCAAAGCGCGACTTTAATCTATCTTCTACACCGTCTATCTCTTTTGGATAGCGGTCAGAGGTTAAAATAATTTGTTGGTTACCTTCTAGCAATGCATTGAAAGTATGGAAGAATTCTTCTTGTGAACGCTCTTTATTAGCAAAAAATTGTATATCGTCTATAAGCAATGCATCTACCGACCGATAAAAACGCTTAAATTCTTCAATAGCGTTGTTTTGTAGTGCCTTTACCATGTCTTGTACAAATCGTTCTGAGTGCATGTATACAATTTTTGCAGAGGGCTTCTTGGCCAATATTTCATTACCAATCGCATGAATCAAATGAGTTTTACCTAAGCCCGTACCACCATACAAGAACAGTGGGTTATACGGATCACCAGGATTCAAAGCAACTTGAGTGGCAGCGGCTCGAGCCATCTGGTTCGATTTACCTTCTACAAAATTATCGAACGTATAATTGGCATTAACGTTACTGTTATGATTATCTAATTTTGGTGTAACAGGCACCTGAGATTCAGGGGGCGAACTAACCGATACAGAACCTCTTGGAGCTTGACTATACTCATTGGCATTAACAAAAGATGCGCTACTAGGCACATTATTAATTGTAAGTTTAGGCGTAATGCCCGACTTACTACTAACTCGTTCTGACATTTCGCCAACATTATTAACGGGTATGTTATTAGCAGGGGGTACACCATCTTGCAATGACAACAAAGGCGCATCAGCACCGTACAACTGTTTTAAGGTCGTAGTGATAACGTTAAAGTATTCGTCTTTCACCCAACCTAAAATAAATTTATTAGCCGCGTATAAATGTAATGTTTCGCCATCAAAATATGATTTAAGCGGTTTAAGCCACATATTAAATTGTTCAGCATCGAGCTCGTGCTTTAATGAATCAAGACAGTCTGTCCAATTAATAACCAACAGCTTTCCTTTTACATATCGTTTTATAAGCGGTCGGATATTATGGGCGAAAACACGGGTGCGATCCACCTCAATAAGGGGATAAAGCTAACTAAGTTGCTATTTTATGCACAGCTTACCAATAAATCATTGATTTAAAACAATATATAAATTAAACCCGACAAAAATAATCGAGCAATCAACGAAAACAAGACAACTAAAGGTCAGTTATCTACAACCAAAGTGTCATTTTAAAACAAATTTTGTGGATAACTAATGCTTTTATACAACATAGTGAATATGTTCCATATGAAACATATTTAACGAGTAGGAAACTACCTAACAAGATAGTATAAAATAAACACACTTATCCCTTGACTTTACTGGGCTAGATCTCTATTATTCTGCGTCCAATTAATGCGGCGAGTGTTTATTGTGAGTAATTTTAAAGCTTACACAAATAACTGCACGTCAGATGTAACTACAATTTAATGAGAATCAGGTCATGAAAAGAACTTTTCAACCAAGTAACTTAAAGCGCAAGCGCTCTCACGGTTTCCGTGCACGCATGGCCACTAAAAACGGTCGTAAAGTAATTGCTAATCGCAGAGCTAAAGGTAGAAAGCGTTTATCTGCTTAATACGGTAATAACATAACCGTGCAAGCAAAATGCTTTACCTATCCGAGGGAGTCACGTCTGTTGACTCCTCGAAACTTCTCTTTCGTTTTCGAACAAGCAATACCCGCAACCTCTAATACCGTCACTATACTTGCTAGACACAATGAACTAGACCATCCGCGTTTAGGCATTACTGTGCCCAAGAAGAAAGTCAAATTAGCAGTTAACCGCAATCGCCTAAAAAGATGTATGCGAGAAAGTTTTCGCTTAAATGCCCACTCACTACCAAATGTTGATATCATCATTATTGCGAAACATGGTATAAATGACCTTGATAATAAGCAGTTGAATGCGCAGTTAGATAGTTTATGGCGAAGGATAAAAAGAAGATGTACATAACTCAGGCAATAAAACGGATGTTAGCGCTGCCTTTGCTGCTAATTATTCGTATTTACCAAATATGTATATCTCCCTTTTTAGGACAAAATTGCCGCTTCCATCCAACTTGTTCATGTTATGCGCATCAAGCAATAACAAAACACGGTGCAATAAAAGGCGGATACTTGTCGGTAAAACGTATTGTCAAATGCAATCCAATGCATCCAGGTGGCATTGACCCAGTACCTGACGAAAACGAAACTCGCCCTTTGAACAAAACAAACATACACCCCAATTAAACGAGACTGTTATGGAATCCCAAAGAAGTATATTAATTATAGGTTTATTGTTAGTCAGTTTTTTATTATGGACTGAATACCAAGAAACTTATGGACCGCAAGCCGTAGAGCCGATACCACAAACACAAGACGATGGTATCCAAAATGTAGGTATTCCATCGGTAACACCTAGCAATGATGCTGTTGCCCCTGTTGATGGTTTAGTACCAGTTGAAACCGACACCACTGTGCCAGAGGTTGCCGTAACATCAAGTACAAACCGATATATTGAAGTATCAACCGATACCTTATTTGTAAAAATAGACCTTGTTGGTGGTGATGTTGTTCAAGCTGACTTAGTCAAATATCCTATCACTCAAGGTTCTAACGACTCATACCCATTATTAAAACCAAATAATGCTTTGCTCCACGTAGCTCAAAGTGGGCTAATTGGGAAAGATGGCACAGACACCAACGCCGGTAGACCACAATTTTCTTCTGCACAAAGCACCTATAATTTGGTAGGTTCAAGCCTTGAGGTACCGTTAACTTGGCAAAGTGAAAGCGGTGTTAGCGTGACCAAAACATTTATATTTAATGCCGACTCTCATCTAATTGACCTGCGCTATACCGTTACTAACAATAAATCTGAACCAGCTTATGTTCGTCAGTTTGCACAACTTGTACAAACCACCAACGAAGTGGAAGGCGGCAACATGTTTATGCCTACTTATCGCGGTGCGGCTTATTCAACAGCTGAAGACCCTTACGACAAAATATCATTTGGTGATATTGCCGACGACAAATTAAAAGTGGCCACCGTAGGTGGCTGGGCCGGCATGATTGAACACTACTTTGTAGCCGCATGGGTACCACCACAAGATGAAAACAACACCATTTCAGCGCTAATGTTGAAAGACCAATACGCGGTAATTAGATTTACTGGCGAACAGGTGGTAATTGAACCTAATACAAGCGCAGATATAACAAGTCAATTGTACGTAGGGCCAAAAGACCAAGACGTATTAGCAACAATTGCAAAAGGCTTAGACCTAACCGTTGATTACGGCATATTATGGTGGATATCACAGTCACTGTTTGCCCTACTACAATTTTTGCACGGCTTAGTAGGAAACTGGGGTGTTGCCATTATTCTTATTACACTAATTGTTAAAGGTGCCATGTATTGGCTTACCAAGAAACAATATGAGTCAATGGCCAAAATGCGTAATCTAGCCCCTAAAATGACACAACTAAAAGACCGTTTTGGCGATGACAGACAAAAAATGTCACAAGCCATGATGGAGTTATACAAAAAAGAAAAAGTAAACCCAATGGGCGGTTGCTTCCCGCTATTATTACAAATGCCTATTTTCTTAGCTTTGTATTGGGTACTTCTAGAAAGTGTTGAGTTGCGCCATGCAGAACTCATATTCTGGATAACCGACCTTTCTGTGAAAGACCCCTACTTTGTACTGCCAATTCTTACCGGTATTAGTATGTTCTTCTTGCAACGTTTGCAACCTATGACCATACAAGACCCCTTACAACAAAAATTGATGCAGTACATGCCCGTTATGATGACCGTATTCTTCTTATGGTTCCCTTCTGGCTTGGTACTATATTGGTTAGTGAATAACTTGGTAACCTTAGCGCAAGCCAAAATGATTTATGCTTCAATGGAAAAACGCGGCATAAAAACCAAGTAGTAATGCACACGTAATAAAAGAAGCCTGCTAACGCAGGCTTTTTATTTTCAACACTAATCTAATGTGCTAATTAGGTTTATAATACTGTACACAGTTATACTAACTATATTTTCATTAACGGAGAATAACCATGCCATCATTTGACGTAGTGTCAGAGCTTGATACCGTAGAAACCAAAAACGCCGTTGACAACGCCAATCGCGACCTAGCTACACGCTTTGATTTTAAGGGCGTAGACGCCACTTTCGAGTACGTACAAGAAACCGTCGTCATCAAAGCAGAGTCTGAGTTTCAATTGCAACAACTGCAAAGTATGTTACGAGACGCATGCTCGAAAAGAGGCGTAGATACCTCGGCCTTAGATCCGCAGAAAATTGACCATACAGGTCGTACTTTTAAACAGACCATTGGCTTTAAACAGGGTATTGAACAAAGTATTGCCAAGAAAATGGTTAAGCTAATCAAAGACAAAAAACTAAAAGTGCAAGCCGCTATACAAGGCGAAAAGCTGCGTGTAACGGGTAAAAAACGCGATGATTTGCAGCAAGTAATGGCCTTACTTAAAGCAGAAGACTTTGGCCAACCGCTTCAATTTAATAACTTCAGAGACTAATTAGCACCATGGCTAATATTGTATCTAACCATACCGACACCATTGTTGCCCAAGCAACTGCACCTGGCAGAGGCAGTGTCGGTATTGTTCGCGTATCAGGGCCTAACGCAAAACAAATAGCAGAGCACATATTAGGTACCTGCCCACCGCCACGACAAGCCACTTATCAGCCATTTTACGATCAACACGGCCAAGTTATTGACCAAGGTATTGCCCTATATTTCGCCAATCCCCATTCATTTACCGGCGAAGATGTTATTGAGTTTCAAGGCCACGGTGGACAAGTTGTAATGCAACTGCTTATTGAAACCTGTTTATCGACAAAGCTCACCCGCTTAGCCAAACCCGGCGAATTTAGCGAGCAAGCCTTTTTAAATGACAAATTAGATCTTACCCAAGCCGAAGCCATCGCTGATCTGATAAATGCTAGCTCTGCCCAAGCCGCAAAAAGCGCCATGCGATCAATGCAGGGTGAATTTTCACAACGGGTAAATGAACTCGCCGATAAAGTCGTATACTTACGCATGTATGTTGAAGCCGCCATAGATTTCCCTGAAGAAGAAATCGACTTTTTGGGCGACGGAGTGGTGCAAACAAACTTAGCCGATATTGTGTCTTTGATGCACAACATTATGCGTACCGCTAAACAAGGCGCTTTGTTACGAGATGGTATGCAGGTAGTAATTGTGGGTAGACCAAACGCCGGTAAATCCAGTTTATTAAATGCGCTGTCGGGCAAACAAAGTGCGATTGTAACCGATATTGCCGGCACCACTCGTGACGTATTAAAAGAACATATCCACATTGACGGCATGCCACTGCATATAATTGATACCGCCGGTTTGCGCGATAATGCAGATACCGTTGAACAAATAGGTATTGAGCGCGCTTGGCAAGAAATACATCAAGCCGATCGTATATTATTTATAGTAGATGCTAGTACCGAAATTGGTGAGCAGCCCAATGAAATATGGCCCGATTTCTATGCAAAATTACCCGAGCATGCAGCCATTACCGTAGTCAGAAATAAATGTGATTTAACCGCTGAAAACCCTGGTATAAGTCAATCATCAACCGGCTACCCAGTAATTCGCATGTCAGCTAAGTCAAACGATGGCCTAGCTGCATTAACTCAACATTTAAAGTCGTGCATGGGCTTTGAACAAGCCGGTGAAGATCAAGTAATTGCGCGTAAACGTCACATCACTGCTCTTGAACAAGCCCAATCACATATTTCACTGGGTAAAGAACAACTAGAACTGAGCATGGCAGGTGAATTATTAGCTGAAGAGCTTCGTATTGCGCAATCGTTCTTAAATGAAATTACCGGTGAATTCACATCTGATGACTTACTGGGTAAAATATTTTCGTCGTTCTGTATTGGGAAATAACAAGGAGAAGTACATGAAAATTGAAATTGTAGTTGGCTCAGTATTAGGCGCAAGTGAATACGTAGCAGAAGCCTGCGCAGCACTATTGGCAAAACATGGTCATGAATCACAATGTCACTTCACGCCAAAATTATCAGACATAGACACAAACAACCCAATGTTAGTTATTACATCCACTCATGGTGCAGGTGATTTACCGGAAAATATAGAACAGTTTACTAAAGATATACAAGCACAGTCGTTATCGGGTCTTAATGCCCTAGTAATAGGCCTAGGTGATTCTAGCTACGATACTTTTTGCCAAGCGTCTATCACCTTAGCTAACCTTATTACACAAGCAGGTGGAAAGGTAAAATTGCCAGTGTATCAAATTGATGTATTACACCACCCTATTCCAGAAGACACTGCTGTAGAATGGTTGTCTAATCACTTAGCTGAACTAGTACAAGGTTAGCGGTGTGAATCCACTTGAGCTTGAAGCATTGCAAACCCCCATTAGCAATTTAGCGCGTGTGGTGTACTGTGTGTATTTGCGTCCTAAACTATCAAGAGGAAGCCAACAAGTAGTCCTTAACAACAAAGATATGTTAAGCCTTTTAAATAGTAAAACACAGACCATCACTAAAGGTAGAGAAATTAATGCCTTGCTAAAAGAGCTAAATGAGGTTGGTTTAATTGCGCTAAGCGATAACGCGAATATTGACCACAGTATGCACAACAAAACAGTCAACTTACCGCTAAGCGAACTACCGCAGTCGATGGAAAACCCGCAATATCATTCACAACATAAAGCCATGCAGCTTACATGGCGCCCAGTTGAAAGTATTTTTATTGACTTGTGTAAACTCATTGGCCTACTAGAGCACACTTACAGTGCTGACGAACTAGGCGAATTCATTGCGTATTGGTTGGGCCGTGTTGATAGCCAACACACTGAATACCAATGGACACAAAAACTCGTTGTGCATTTAAAGCAACGCCGGCAACGTTTGCCATTAGCCGAACAAAAAACCGCAACTGGGCATCAATATGTTACGCCCAGTGCCGGTATTGTGTTTGACGACAACGTCGCTAAACTAATTAACCAATATAAAGATCAAGCTTAGGGTTTAACCATATTATGAAAACACTTCAGCAACGCATAGCAGAATTAAAGGGCGCCATGGGCTTAGATCGTGAAGCCGCTGCTAGCAATATACATATACCCGAGTTTGATTATAAGAAAAATCGCTTAGCTTATGAAAAACAAGCAAACGAAGACTTGTTGAGAATTCAAGCAGCAACCAAACAAAAACGCATTGAACAATTGCATGGCCAATCTGAGCTTAACGCTAATTGGACCTTCGATAATTTAATCGAAGACTCACAAGATGTCATTGAAGCGGTGAGTATTGCTCGCTCGTTCATAGCTGCACACAAAGACCCAAAATGGCGAAAAAGCCGTTCACATATGATGGTGTTTTATGGAGACTATGGCCGCGGTAAATCGCATATTGCCGGCGCTATTGCCCACGAGTTAATCAACAAATTTGAAACTAGCGTGGTGTATCGTCAATTACAAACCTTACTAGATATGCGCTTGTTCTCGTACGACTACCAAGCTCAAGATAACGCGTCTATGCGCTACCGAGAGGTTGCCCAACAACTATTAGACGTAGACTTACTGATACTTGATGAAGTATGCGTAAACGAGACGGTATTGAAGAAAAATGCCCAAAGTTGGTTGGGTAACTTACTGAGACAACGCCGAGCGACTAACAAAAATTGTATTTTGATAACAAACCATTCATTGTCGAATTTAGAAACCGCTATTGGCAAGTATTGCTTTGAATCAATGCGTGAGTACGAAACATATCAAGTGCATTTTCAGGGTCCTAGTCGCAGAAAACCCCTCACTCAACAAATTGTAGAACCAAGCAACTACTCTGCACCGGCTGGATATCAACCAAATCAAATTGATTATAAAAAATAATCACAAAATAATTAACTCACTTATACACAAACACCCAGCATTCGCTGGGTGTTTTGTTTTATAAGCAAAAATATTTGCACTGCACAAGTTATCCACAGTTAATTCATATAATACTAAGCCCTGTGTATAAGATCGTGAATAAACTGTGCTCCTGAGTAGAATTAGCACTGGATAAAATTGAACAAAATTTAGCCTGTGTATAACTCACCTACTTATACGCAGTTTATACCGACATTTGAGGGTATTTATACCGTGTTTTCAATGTATGTAACTCTATGTAAAATATAAAAAATATAGGGTTATTAACAGAAAAGTGCTTGCTTAATAATAGTAATAATAAAGATCTCTATATAAATGATATATTTATAAAGCGCGGTAGTTTTGAAAAATAGGAGGTAAAAAAAAAGAACAAAAAAGCATGGCTAAAAATTAGCCTATTCCAAAAAGACATTCATTCATATACAATGTGCGCCCTTTTTTGTAGGGTCTTATCTACTATTTGTATATAGTATTTTTTTACGTTGTTTTTTAAGGCACTTTTACATATGTTTTATCAACAAAGCTTTGACGTTATCGTAGTAGGTGGTGGACATGCCGGTACTGAAGCCGCATTAGCTGCTGCTCGTATGGGTTCAAACACCTTATTGTTAACACATAGCATCGAAACCTTAGGACAGATGTCATGTAATCCAGCCATCGGTGGTATTGGTAAAGGACATTTAGTAAAAGAAATTGATGCCCTTGGTGGCGCAATGGCCAAAGCTATTGATAAAGCCGGTATACAATTTAGAACACTTAATTCTTCGAAAGGCCCAGCCGTGCGCGCTACTCGTGCCCAAGCCGACAGAACGCTCTATCGCATAGCTGTTAGAGAAATGCTTGAAAAACAACCAAACCTAACCTTGTTTCAACAATCATGTGATGATTTGATTGTTGAGAATGAACGTGTAACCGGCGTGGTTACCCAAATGGGTTTAAAATTTAAAGCCAAAACTGTCGTGATTACTGTTGGTACATTTCTAGGCGGTACCATTCATATTGGATTGGAAAATTACAAAGGTGGTAGAGCTGGCGATCCTCCTTCAATTGCTTTGGCAGATAGACTACGTGCCTTACCATTTAGGGTAGACAGATTAAAAACCGGTACACCGGCTCGCCTAGATGCTCGCACTCTTGATTACTCAGTAATGCAGAAACAACCAGGTGACACACCGCTTCCGGTATTTTCATTTATGGGAAAGGTAAGCGATCATCCTGAGCAAATTCCTTGTTACATCACACATACCAATGAAAATACTCACGATATTATTCGCTCTGGGCTTGACCGTTCGCCTATGTATACTGGTGTAATTGAAGGTGTAGGCCCGCGTTATTGCCCATCTATTGAAGATAAAATTACTCGCTTTGCAGATAAGAATTCTCATCAGATATTTGTTGAGCCTGAAGGCTTAAACAGTATTGAAGTATATCCAAATGGTATTTCAACTAGCTTACCGTTTGATGTGCAAATGAGATTAGTGCGTTCCATAAAAGGGTTTGAAAATGCCCATATTATTCGCCCGGGCTACGCCATTGAGTACGATTTCTTTGACCCACGTGACTTAAAACAGACCTTAGAAACTAAATTTATAAAAGGCTTATTTTTTGCCGGACAAATCAATGGCACAACCGGTTATGAAGAAGCCGGTGCGCAAGGCCTAATAGCCGGCGCGAATGCCGCATTACAAGTACAAGAAAAAGATCCATTAGTGTTAGGTAGAGATCAGGCTTACATGGGAGTTCTCATAGATGATCTTGCCACCATGGGAACTAAAGAGCCCTACCGTATGTTCACCAGTAGAGCGGAATACCGTTTACTGTTGCGCGAAGACAACGCCGATAGTCGTTTAACCGAACAAGGCCGTACTTTGGGTCTTGTTTGTGATGAACGTTGGGCCGCGTTTAGCGAAAAAATGGAATCTATCGCTCTAGAAAAACAACGCTTGGCGTCACAATGGATTCATCCCGCGCATACGGCCACTGAGCAGTTAAATGGCATTTTAAAAACCCCAGTTAACAAAGAACATTCTCTTGAAGAATTAATTCGTCGCCCTGAAATGACATACAAGTCGTTAATGAAAATTGATGGTATTGGACCGGGTATTAGCGATGAAAAAGCCGCCGAGCAAGTTGAAATTCAAATTAAATACGCCGGTTATATTGCGCGTCAGCAAGATGAAATAGCTAAATCACAGCGCAATGAAAATGCATTATTACCACCTGATTTCGATTTTTCTAAAATATCTGGGTTGTCCAACGAAGTGGTTGCGAAATTACACGACGCTCGTCCAGAAACCATTGGTAAGGCATCCAGAATATCAGGGGTTACGCCTGCGGCAATTAGTTTATTGTTGGTGTATTTGAAAAAACATAACATGCTGTTTAAGCAAAGCGCATAGCAGAAATATCATATGGCTGAATTATCAACTGAACTACATCAATTATTTGGCAAATTAGCCGCGCAGCTGAGCTTTAATGTAGATGCTGTACAGCAACAAAAGCTAATCGATTTTGTACTTATGCTGCACAAATGGAATAAGGCTTATAACTTAAGTTCGGTGCGAGAGCCCGAGCAAATGTTAATAAAGCACATATTCGACTCTATTGTGGTATCGCCATATTTGGAAGGAAATACCTTCGCTGATGTGGGAACGGGTCCAGGTTTACCGGGTATACCCTTAGCAATAATGCATCCTGAAAAACATTTCACATTAATTGATTCCCTAGGCAAACGGGTAAGATTTATTAAACAAGCCTTACACGAACTAAACATTACCAATGTAACGCCTATTCAAAGTCGTGTTGAAAATGTGATACCTGAACAAGCGTTTGACGGCGTATTGAGTCGCGCATTTGCCTCACTCAATGACATGTTGCATTGGTGTGCTCATTTAGTCGACCATAATGGAGAATTTCTTGCACTTAAAGGTCAACTGCATCAAGATGAACTCAATGCAGTGCCAAAAGAATTTGTACTAGTACAAAGTATCCCTCTTTTGATACCATCGTTAACTGGTGAACGTCATCTAGTAAAACTAAAGGCGGTAGCTCAGTAACTAAGCGTATATGGATATAGTAAGTAATCACTATCTTTTTGTATCAACGTTTATTTGTTTTTAATTGTGTATGAATACGATACACCTTAAGCATTTAGCTAATAGGATGCCCAGTGGCGAGAGTCATATCAATAGCAAATCAAAAAGGCGGTGTGGGTAAAACAACCACAGCGGTGAACGTTGCTGCGTCAATGGCTGCAACGAAACGTAAAGTGTTGTTAATTGACCTAGATCCACAAGGTAATGCAACAATGGGCAGTGGCATTGACAAGTACAATGTTGAAAACACGTGTTACGAGTTACTGATTGACGAAAAACCTGCCCATGATGTGATTATTACTGAAACCACCGGTAAATATCATTTAATCGCCGGGAATTCAGATATTACCGCTGCTGAAATTAAATTAATGGAAGTGTTTGCACGAGAAGTGAGATTGCGTAACGCATTGGCGCCTATTAAAGATGAATATGATTATATTTTCATCGACTGCCCGCCATCGTTAAATCAACTTACGGTTAATGCTCTTGCTGCATCAGATTCAGTGTTAGTGCCTATGCAATGCGAATATTATGCCCTTGAAGGGGTCACGGCACTTATGGACACCATTGAAAAATTAGCATCGGTAGTTAATCCTAGCTTAAAAATTGAAGGTGTGTTGCGCACCATGTACGATCCACGTAACCGTTTAGCAAATGACGTTAGTGAACAACTTAAACGATATTTTGGTGAACAAGTATATCGTACCGTTATTCCTCGGAATGTTAGGTTAGCTGAGGCCCCTAGTTTTGGGGAGCCTGCAATGTATTACGACAAATCATCAAATGGCGCAAAAGCATATTTAGCGCTAGCAGGCGAAATACTTCGCCGACGCAAAAAAGAAACAAGCTAGTTTTCACAGCACATTTCGTGCTTGTTTCTAACAAACAACAGATAAATTTTGACAGAGGTTTTTGAGCATGGCACCAAGAAGTAAAGGATTAGGCAGAGGTTTAGACGCCCTGCTCGCTACCAGCAAAAGTGTAGCCGACAAAGACGCACAGTCAGCCAGCGAATCTAACGAAAATCAAAATACCGACAACGAACTTAAAAAAATCCCAATAGAATTTTTGCGCCCTGGTAAATATCAGCCACGTAAAGATATGGCCGATGACGCCTTAGAAGAGCTTGCTGCTTCAATAAAATCACAAGGCATTATTCAGCCTATAGTGGTTAGGCCTATTGCTGATAATCAGTTTGAGATTATTGCCGGTGAACGACGTTGGCGTGCAGCGCAAATAGCAAAGCTCGACATTGTGCCCTGCTTAGTCAAACCTATTCCCGACGATGCTGCCGTTGCAATAGCGCTAATTGAAAATATCCAACGTGAAGATCTAAATGCAATGGAAGAAGCGCAAGCGCTTGACCGCTTGATGGTTGAATTTAATTTAACACATCAACAAGTTGCTGATGCAGTAGGTAAGTCACGCACTACAGTCACTAATTTGCTGCGCTTAAATGGTTTACAAGATTCAGTTAAAACCTTGTTGGAGCATGGTGACATTGAAATGGGCCATGCCCGAGCATTGCTATCGCTTGAGGGTAACGCGCAGGCTGAATTGGCCAAACAAGTTGCTGAACAAAGTATGACGGTGCGTCAAACTGAGGCCTTAGTTAAGAAAGCACAACAACCACCCTCGCCTAAAATCGAGCCTTCAACGGTTGAAACCGACCCCGACGTAATGCGTTTGCAAAACCGTTTGGGTGACAACTTTGGTACGCAGGTAAAAATTGACGCTAACGCTCGTGGAAAAGGTAAAGTTGTAATCAACTTCAGTGACTTAGAACAACTCGACGGAATTTTAGAAAAAATGGGTATTTCGGCTCAGTAAACGACTAATTATGTAACAGCGATACATAATTATGAATCATCGGTAAAACCTGATGATTACCCATAGGATTATCTTCCTAGAAAATACTGAAAATAAACTTTATAGTTTGTGTTTATAGTTGAATTTTTCTTGTATCGCAGTATACTGCTTGCGCTTCAAAAATAGGTATGACCAATAGGTTTCAAAGCATATGGATACGGTCTTAGCTAGGCAAGGCATACAGTTGGCTAAAAAGGGCATTTATACCCAAATAATGGTTGGGTTGGTAATTTGCACAAGCACAATGTTGTTACAACCTACGCTTTTAGTCTCGATTCTTCTAGGATGTTTGAGTTTTATCGTACCGCATAGTATTTTTGCGTACTGGGTTTTTAGATACGCAGGCGCCAGCAAAAATGAGCTGGTAGCACAAAGTTTTAGTCAAGGAATGAAAATTAAACTCATTCTGACAAGCATATTTTTTATTGTTGCGTTTTCTCAGTTACATGCGCACCCGTTGCCCCTTTTAGGTGCATACGCAACAATAATGGTCAGCCAATGGTTGGCCATGTTACTGCTCAAGCAGAATTAATTTAGCTGCAGAGCATATAAACCAAGCCTTTGGCGGTTTATGACCAACAACACGGTGATTTGCGATAAGCAACAACACCAACATATTGCAAATAGTGCGCCAAATGTCGTACTGCGTTGTAAGGTCTAACATGTAAAGATTTATAAATTACACAATCTGGGTTTAACAATGGCATCTGAATATACTACTACGGAATATATCCAACACCATTTAACTAACGCTAAAATGTGCACGGTTGACGGCGAAATAGCTTTCAACAAAGCATGTTCTGACGCGGGTTTTTGGGCGGTACACGTTGATACACTAGCGTGGTCAATTGGATTAGGTATCCTTTTTCTTTATTTGTTTCGTCGCACGGCTGCGAAAGCAACCACTGGCGTTCCTTCGAAGTTTCAAGCGTTTGTTGAATTGATCATAGATTTTGTGAACGACAACGTAACAAGCACATTTCATGGTAAAAGCGCACTTATCGCGCCATTAGCTCTTACGATATTTGTTTGGGTATTACTAATGAACCTCATGGATTTAGTACCGGTTGACTTATTGCCAACCATCGCTGGATTTGTAGGATCTACCGTGTTTGGTATGGACCCTCATGACGTATACATGAAAGCTGTTCCTACCACCGACCTCAACCTTACCTTTGCGTTGGCAATTGGTGTGTTTGCGCTAATCATTTATTACTCAATTAAAATTAAGGGCGTGTCAGGGTTTGCCAAAGAGCTAAGCTTACAACCTTTTAATCATTGGGCATTTATTCCCGTTAACCTAGTTCTTGAACTAGTAACATTGTTTGCACGTCCGTTATCGTTGGCACTACGTTTGTTCGGTAACTTATATGCAAGTGAATTGATATTTATACTTATAGCCACTATTGGCTGGTTCCAGTTGCCGTTGCACTTTGCATGGGCTGTGTTCCACATATTAGTTCTTCCACTTCAGGCGTTTATTTTCATGATGTTAACCATTGTGTACTTAAGCCTTGCTAGTGAAGAACACTAAGAAACCTTTTACTTTTTATAACTTTAAACTTAACTAAAATCGGAGATACATAATGATCGCAATCGCAGTTGCTCTATTAATCGGTATGGGTGCCCTTGGTACCGCTATTGGTTTCGGTATTCTAGGCGGAAAATTTCTAGAATCAGCTGCTCGTCAGCCTGAGCTAGCACCACAACTTCAAGTTAAAATGTTCATTGTAGCGGGTCTTATTGATGCTATCGCAATGATCGGTGTTGGTATCGCTTTATACTTATTGTTCGCAGTTGGTCTTGGTTAATTCGAAGTCTATTGGTTTTAGCGAACATTAAATAAGGAGAGCTGTCGTGAATATGAACGCCACTCTAATTGGTCAGTTAATTGCATTTGCTGTATTCGTAGCATTCTGCATGAAGTACGTTTGGCCGCCGCTAATGGCTGCTATTGAAGCACGTCAAAAAACCATTGCTGATGGTTTGGCTGCGTCAGAACGTGCTGAAAAAGACCTTGAACTTGCTCAGGAAAAAGCAACTGCACAACTTCGCGAAGCGAAGCAGCAAGCTGCTGAAATTGTTGAGCAAGCTAAAAAGCGTGCTAATCAACTCGTTGATGATGAAACTCAACGTGGCCATACTGAGCGTGAAAAAATCATTGCCCAAGGCTACGCCGAAATCGAAGCTGAACGTAACCGTGCAAAAGAAGACCTTCGCAAACAGGTAGCTACTTTAGCTATTGCTGGTGCTGAGAAAATTTTAGCACGCGAAATTGACGCCGCGGCACAGAACGACATTGTTGAAAAACTTGTCGCTGAACTATAAGGGAGATGAGCTATGTCTGAATTGACAACAGTTGCTCGCCCTTACGCCAAAGCTGCTTTTGATTTTGCTGTTGAGGGCAAAGACATTGCTAAATGGCAAGAAATGCTAGTATTTGCTGCTGAAGTCGCCAAAAACGACGATGTGCGCAATTTGTTATCAGGCGCAATGGCACCTGAAAAACTAGGCAACTTGTTCGTGAGCATTTGCGAAGATCAACTCAACACTCAGGGTCAGAACTTTTTGAAAGTTTTGGCTGAAAATAACCGTTTATCAGCATTGCCCGCTATTGCGACCCAATTTACTGCCTTTAAAGCAGACTACGACAAAGAAATTGATGTAGACGTAACGTCTGCTGTTGAATTGTCGACAGAACAGGTAGCAAAAATTAGCGCGGCGCTAGAAAAACGTTTAGCACGTAAAGTGAAGCTTATTTGTAACGTGAATCCTGCATTGGTTGCTGGCGTAATTATTAAAGCCGGTGATACAGTGATAGATGGTTCCGTAAATTCTAAATTGAACCGTCTTTCAGACGCGTTGCAAGCATAACGGGGATAAAGAGCATGCAACTTAATTCCACAGAAATTGCAGAACTGATCAAGAAAAGAATTGAGAAGTTTGATGTAGTTAGTGAAGCTCGAAACGAAGGCACTATCGTTGGTGTTACCGACGGTATTATTCGCATACACGGCCTAGCCGATGTAATGCAAGGTGAAATGATTGAGCTTCCTGGCAGTCGCTACGCGATAGCACTTAACTTAGAACGAGATTCGGTTGGTGCAGTAGTGATGGGTCCTTACGCGGACCTACAAGAAGGTACAAAAGTACAATCTACTGGCCGTATACTAGAAGTTCCAGTAGGTAATGGTCTACTTGGTCGTGTTGTAAACACACTAGGTGAGCCAATTGACGGTAAAGGCGCAGTTGATGCTGCAGGTTTTGAACCTGTAGAAACGATTGCTCCGGGCGTAATTGAACGTCAGTCAGTAGACCAAC
>JBARZY010000163.1:0-2937 GCA_049650345.1 Glaciecola sp.
AAAATGTTAATGCTTATGTAGTAAAACTTACATATTTTTGACATAAGTGACACTAATAGTTCTGTAAGCTATTGTTAACAAGTTACTTTTCGATAGCACTTTGGTGTTAATGTGTTGCGTTTTATGCCAATATTTTGACGCTCTAATTGCCAATTCGCGCCTTGATATAACTGGCCAATGTTTGACTCACTTGCGGGTGCTGCGTGTCTTGGTTAATTAAGCAAATATTAATGCTACCCAAAGCCGGTAAACGTTTGTCTTTAATAATTTCAAGTTCGGGCGGCACAATGGCACGCGTAAGGGCAGTAATGCCTAAACCTTGTTTAATTGCCGCCATGAGCCCGTAAAAATCAGGATTGGTATAGGTAATTTTCCATGCATGGGTTTGTTGTTTAAGCTGGCTTATTACACGGCTTCTGTAAATGCAGCCTTCAGGTGCAAGTACCAAGGGTAGGTTTTCATGAGGAATTGCACGGTTTGGGTCGCCCACCCATACCAACTCATCTTCGCGGACTATTTCTAACTTTGATTGCAGCGCTGGCGTGTTTATGTCTGCGTTGGGATTAGTAAGCGCCAATATTAAATCAAATTTGCTGTAGTCGTTGTTGTGTAACAGGTGTTTGCTAAGGGCTGACGTAACATCTAATGATACATCGGGGTAGCGCTGCGAAAACTCTCCCACAATACTTGGTAACAGCGCCGATGCAAACTCGCTGGGTATGCCAAGCGTTAATCGCCCGCGCAGCGTTTCAGAAGACAGCTCTCTAAACACTTTGTCGTTTATTTCAAGCATCGCCTTTGCTTGCGCTAGTAGCCATTTACCGTCGGTGTTTATTTGATAGCTTTGTCCTACTTTAAAAAAGAGCTTTTTATTTAACTGCGCCTCTAACTTTTTTATTTGCAAGCTAATGGCCGGTTGCGATCTGCCCAGCAGTTCGCCCGCTTTGTGAAAGTTACCCACTTCAACAATGGTAACAAAGGTACGCAGTACATCTAAAGAAAGCTGTTTCATGGCATGCAGTCATACTGTTGATTAGCAATGCTTATAATAATAGCAACATACATTTAAAAAGTTAATGTAATGATTAAATCTTTTAATTTGTTTGCACTAGGGGCTTTACCTATACTGAATGCCTGTTTTTTCACCTTAGGTTTGCAATGAATACTACACAACTACACAGCGCGCATGTTGCTGCTGGCGCTAAAATGGTCGATTTTTTCGGTTGGCAAATGCCCATAAATTATGGCTCTCAAATTGAAGAGCATCATGCCGTAAGACAAAATGCAGGCATGTTTGATGTGTCGCACATGACCATAGTTGACGTAACCGGCGAGCAAGCAAAAGACTACTTACGCTACTTGCTAGCTAACGATGTAGACAAGCTAAGTGAAAAAGGTAAAGCGCTATATAGCGGCATGATAAACGAAACCGGCGGCGTAGTTGACGACCTTATTGTGTATCACTTTGATGCCACTAATTATCGCCTTGTAGTGAATTCAGCCACTAAAGAAAAAGATCTAAACTGGTTGAATAAGGTTGCTGAAAATTTCAAGGTAGACGTGGTTGAACAAACTGCTTTTGCCATGATTGCCGTGCAAGGCCCGCAAGCAAAAGAAAAAGCCGCGACGTTGTTTACCCCTGCACAACAAGAGGCAGTAGCGGGCATGAAGCCTTTTTATGGCGTACAAGCTGAAGATTTATTTATTGCCACTACCGGTTACACCGGCGAAACCGGCTATGAAATTATGGTGCCAAAACCTAGAGCAATTGAGTTTTGGGACAAGCTACTGGCTGCTGGTGTTGTGCCATGTGGCTTGGGCGCGCGCGATACTTTGCGATTAGAGGCCGGTATGAACTTATACGGCCAAGACATGGATGAAAGTGTATCGCCCTTGGCTGCAAACATGGGCTGGACCATTTCATGGGAGCCAAAAGAGCGTGACTTTATGGGTCGCAGTGCATTAGAAGCGCAGCGCGAAAATGGCACTGAAAAACTCATTGGCTTGGTTTTTAAAGACAAGGGTGTATTGCGCGCAGGATTAACTGTTAAGACTATTGACGGCGAAGGTGTAATTACATCGGGCACATTTTCGCCTACTTTAGGGCACAGCATTGCAATGGCACGTGTACCAGCAGGTGAGGGCGCCAAGCCTGGCATGACCGCCCAGGTAGAAATGCGCAAAAAGTGGGTAGACGTACAAATAGTCAAGCCCAACTTTGTTAGAAACGGCAAAAGCGTTTTATAAATTCGGTGGCATTGCCACTACCAACACTTTAATGGCGTAACACACGCCGCAACCATTAGGATTGATTATGAGCAACATTCCAAACGAACTACGTTATACCAGCACACACGAATGGGTCCGCAGCGAAGGCGAAGGCGTGTTTACCATTGGTATTACTGAACACGCTCAAGACTTGCTTGGTGACATGGTATTTTTAGATTTGCCTGATGTGGGCGACGCCGTTACCACTGGCGAAGACTGCGCAGTGGCAGAATCGGTAAAAGCTGCTTCTGATGTGTACTCTCCTATTACTGGCGAAGTGATTGCCATTAACGAAGAATTAGAAGATTCACCAGAATTGGTTAACTCTGATGCGTTTGGCGACGGTTGGTTGTTTAAAGTAAAAGCCGAAGACCCTGCCGAAGTAGAAAGTTTACTTGACGCAGAAGCATACTCAGGCGTGATTGAAGACGAATAAATTTAAGTACTGCTTGTTGTTTTGAGCAGTATTAACTAAGTGCATTATTAGGCTAGTGTATTAGCACTGGCCTTAGTTTTTTGTTATTAAAATTTTAGGTAAGGTTGAACGTTATGACGGTTGGTAAGCACGCTATGGCTACAGCAACATTGGCAGAACTAGAGAATCAAAACGAGTTTATTCGTCGCCACATTGGCCCTGGCCAACAAGAAATTAACGAGATGCTAAATGAT
>JBARZY010000164.1:0-3203 GCA_049650345.1 Glaciecola sp.
CTACGCATTAATTTGAAGACTCACATGCCATGCAAAGCGTCCCCAACCGAACACTTAAACAAACCAACCTTATCAAAAGTACAGCTGTTAAGGAGGGTAGTAAATAGCTTTAATTCTCCTTATACCCCAGAATTTCGACCAAGTACTGCTACCTTTGCACCTACTGCCGCCATACCTTTGGCTATACCTAGATTGATACCGCTGGTGCCGCCAGCAATAAAAACCACTTTATCTTTTAGTGTCGATGGGTCAAACATGTTTACTTACTCCTTTCTATAATTTTAAAAATTTACGCTAATTAACCTTGCGTGAATTATTCTCAAGCTATGCCTAAGGATCATTGAGACAATTTGTGCAAAATATCTTTCACATTTTGCTCGTGCTTGTCTTGCCATTGCGCCAGCGTTTGCTGAGCGTCAGCATCACGCCGCCTAATAGCTATAGCTAAGGACTCTCGCGCTTGCTCTTTTGGAATAACGGCTACACCGTCATTGTCAGCAACAATAATATCACCCGTATGTACGTTAACACCGCCGCACACCACAGGATTATTTAGCGGTATGTAGACTTTTTTAGCGCCAGGTTTTGGACAGGTACCGAGCGCATGAACCGGAAACTTAATATCAACTACTTCATCAATATCACGAATAACACCATCAATCACAAAGCCAGTAATGCCACGCTCTTTCGCAATAGCACAAACATTACCGCCGCTCACAGCATACTGATCATTGGCTTGCACCACTAAAATATCACCGGGTTGGGCAGCGTAAATTGCTGCGTGCAGCATGAGGTTATCACCTCGCCCACATTGCACTGTAAATGCTCTTCCGGCTATACGCGGCATGTTTGGCCAAAGTGGATGAATTGCATAATGCATAAATTGATGGCGAGGTAATGCATCAGCTAAGTCGCATGATGACACTTGAGCGAAGTCTTTATATGTTGAGTGAGTCATACCGAAATATCTTTAATTTTTAGGTGTGAGACATAATCTAACATATGCCTTTGTAAAAACATCCTAGCACTTTGCGCTTTTCAGCAGGATTTCTTCGTCCAAGGCATTAGGTATTGCTTTTATTGACGGTAGCTTGGTCAATTATCATTGTTTTGATTTGTCTGCAATTACCAAACTGGCTTTCATAAAGCCAGTTGAGTTGCGTATACAAAGCACAAAAAGCGCTTTTTATTAAATGTACAGACTAAGAAACACTGCTCTCAATCCAAACAGGAACACCATTGAGCACAGCATTTCCCGACAATTCATCCACCACCATTTCGTCGGTTAAATCATTTACGCTCACGCCAGCATGTTGCTCTGCCACCTGCCAACGCATGCCTTTTTTGTTGTGGCCCCAGCCATGTGGGATCGAGATAACGCCAGGCATGATTTTTTCAGTAATTTCTGCCGGCAAACGAATTTGACCTACACGCGACGTCACACTGATCATTTGTTTATCTTCAATCGAAAACTTCACTGCATCGTCAGGATGAATTTGAGCGGTACAGCGCGACAATCCATTATTCGTGCCTTTGACCATGCGCTTACTATTATGTAACCAAGAGTTATTGGTTTTTAAATGCCTACGCCCAATTAACTGCAAACTTTGGTCATCAGTATCTTCGGTGTCAAAGAAATGAGTATCTAAACGCGTTAAATCAGGCATGAAGTAATCGAAACTCATATCTACTTTTTTATCATGATGGAAAATAGCATCAGGTAAATCGGCTTGTAATGGTCCTAGGTCAATACAAATTGTTTTCGTCTTTGGCGATGAAACCATCCTTAATTCGACGTCTAGCCGCCAATTCGCCAAATTTCAATTTTAAATCTTCCCACTCGCCTTCAAAGCTCTCAATAAAACCATCGACAAACAGTTCAAACTCTTCATCAGTATAGGGTGTCTTACGGTCATTAGCGGAGTTCATCCAGTCCGGTTTGTCAGTCATAAAGTGTCTCTAATTTAATAATTCAACCTTGAGCGATTTATTATAGCTCTCCATCAACGTTATGAACATTTCACTAGACCTGCGTTTACGGTAATACCTTCACCCAAATCCGCACCAATTGGCAGTACCACTGTTTGGAAAGCACATAATCTAAAGGACCTCTGAGTATAGGTAGAATAAAACGTCATTTTTTCTAAAATCAAAATACATGATGCCTCATACTTTCCATATTGACATCTATTTTATATTCTTAAGGGAGTGAAAGTTGGCTATTTTTCGTCTATTAATCAACTGTTTTCACATAATTCAGAATTTAGAACAAGCGCTTCCCGCTGTTGTGCAAACCAGCTCTGAATATTGCTTATGATGATGAACGGCTTTTATTCAAACAGACTTATCTGAGGCGGTGCTCTACTTTGTGGGGGCAATAATTCGACGACTTCGTCATTTTTTGTATTCAGGTGACTAAGTATCTTTTGGATCACCAATGGTTCTTCGATGCTCGCTATAACCTTAACCGCACCACCGCATTGCTCACACGTTTCAATGTCGATGTTAAAAACCCGTTTAAGTCTTTGCGCCCAGGTCATCGATTGGTGTTTTTGTACCCGTGTTTTTTCCTGCCCTGTCGGCAATGCTTTTTTTGCCTTATTTCGTAAGGCTGGTGTTATTGTCACGCGGTGCCGACTGTTTGGTGCAAATACACCATGAAACCTAGTGAGGTTTACGCGGGGTTTGGGTACCAAGGCCGCTAAACGGGCAATAAAATCCAGCGGTTCAAAGATCACATGAGTGGTGCCGTCATGGTAGGGTGTTTTTAGTTGGTAACGAACCTTACCGTAAGTCGTCATTGCCAACCTTTTTTCTGATACCCCAGAGCGGGTAATATAACGGCACAGCCTTTCGAGTTTACCCCTATCCTGTGCGTTGCTCATGACACCTGCATGGAGACTGAAGCCTGCCACGTTTGCGGCACAGCCTGCCGCAAGCCTTTGTTCTGCCATAGGTGCAATGGTTTGCAAGGTAAAGACCTTTCGTCCTTGCTGTTTGCCTGTAGCTCTTAAGCAGGTCGATAATAATCGAAAATCTGTGAATTTAAGGTTAAGTAATATGTCGTAGCCTCAATAAAACAAAAACCCGCTTTAAAGCGGGTTTCAAATAAACGAATTAAATTTGCAACTGGGAAGCTGAGATTAAAATCTTTAGAGTCTAAATATTGGCAGCTTGCTAATATTTAGCCAAGGCTCGCAGCT
>JBARZY010000165.1:0-18268 GCA_049650345.1 Glaciecola sp.
TCAACTTCGTTATCGGCTAAAAGTGCGTCAATCACAGCTTCTTTTACGCTAGTTTTTAAGGTTTGGTCTAGTTCGCGCTGCATGTTTTTCTTCACTTCTTCTTTAAGTGCGTCCAAACCGCCTTCTTTTACGCCAAATAGTTCAGCAAATTCATCGTCAAGTTTAGGTAAGTTTAAGCCTTCAACTTTTGTTACGCTGATTGCAAAAGAAGCCGCTTTACCTTTTAAGGCTTCAGCGTGATAGTCTTCAGGGAAGGTCACTTCAGAAACAACTTCCTCGCCGGTTTTGGCACCAATAAGTGCATCTTCAAAACCTGGGATCATTTGGCCTTTACCAAGCTCTAGTGGGAAGTCGTCAGCTTTACCGCCGTCAAATTCTTCACCATCGATAGACCCTACAAAGTTAATAGTGACTTTGTCGCCTTTCTTCGCTTTGCGCTTGCATTCTTTGAATGTAGCGTGCTGCTGCTGAAGGGTTTTCATCATTTCGTTAAGATCTTTATCGGCAATCTCAACAACGGTTTTTTCAATCTTAAGTTTGTCTAAGCCTTCAACTTTCACTTCCGGGTAAACTTCAAAAGTAGCAGCAAACTCTAAGTCTTCGCCATCTTTGTCTTTAGTTAATTCAAAGTTAGGCATGCCAGCAGGATTGATTTTTTCTTGCATAATGGCTTGATAGAAATTCTGTTGCATTACTTCACCCGCCACTTCTTGACGAACTGCAGCACCGAAACGCTTTTGAATAACTTTTACAGGAACCTTACCCGGACGAAAACCGTTAAGACGTTGTGTTTTTGCTAATTGTTGTAAACGTGACTTAACTGCTGTGTCTACAGAAGCTGCAGGAACGGTAATAGTAAGACGGCGTTCTAACCCTTGAGTCGTCTCGACTGAAACTTGCATTATTCTACCTCAACTATGCGCCAATGTGCGCGTTGTATAATCAATCATATTAGTAATACGCTAAAAAACATAACGCACTAGGCCAATATGGATGGCACCCAAACAACTAAACAGGTGCATGAGTTTAAAAAAAGGACGCCAGATTATACAGAGACTAAAACGCAGAGTCGAGAAATTCATTAGGCTAAACTGAAAAAAAACAGAATAAACAGGAGAAAATTAAGAATGATTATGTAGAACGTTGATATTAGCGCTAAAAAGATGGTCGGTGAGATAGGATTCGAACCTACGACCCCTTGGACCCAAACCAAGTGCGCTACCAAGCTGCGCCACTCACCGATACTTTTATTGCTATTTCTTATTACCAAGTACGTATTACTAGAAATCTAGTATCAGTATCATGGTGCGGAAGGAGAGACTTGAACTCTCACGCCGTGAAGCACTGGAACCTAAATCCAGCGTGTCTACCAATTCCACCACTCCCGCGAAAGAGATGTAGACTACAAATAAGGAAGTGAGAAAATGGGGTGGACGATGGGATTTGAACCCACGACAACCGGAATCACAATCCGGGGCTCTACCAACTGAGCTACGCCCACCATTGTTCGCATTTCTTCTTACTTGACGCTAACAATAACTTGCTTATTGCTAACAGGCGCGCATTTTACATTTATAAAAGTTTACGTCAACAATTATTGCCGAAATCACGTTCAAAATTCAAGCAGTTGGATACTTGCTTGAATGGCGCGTCCGGCAGGATTCGAACCTGCGACCACCCGCTTAGAAGGCGGGTGCTCTATCCAGCTGAGCTACGGACGCATATTGACACGTTAAATGTAACTGCAAAAAGTGGTCGGTGAGATAGGATTCGAACCTACGACCCCTTGGACCCA
Organism: Glaciecola sp.; assembly: GCA_049650345.1. GTDB lineage: Bacteria > Pseudomonadota > Gammaproteobacteria > Enterobacterales > Alteromonadaceae > Glaciecola. The sequence continues at coordinate 1,796 of JBARZY010000165.1, forward strand.
AACCAAGTGCGCTACCAAGCTGCGCCACTCACCGACAACATTGCCTACCGAAACACACACCAAATGGCATCTGCTACGGGGGGCGCATATTACCGACTTGACATGTTATCGTCAAACGTTTTTTGTGCGGTGCCGTGCTTTTTTTAAAGGTGTTCAAAAACCGCGCAATTATTACCTGCAACGTACAAGCAATAAATAAATCGAATACCCTTGGCAGCTGATTGTTGATATAATCTCAGCATATTTTAGTTAATCTCCCTCGCATAAATATGACTGCCCAATTAATTGATGGTAAAAAAATTGCCAAACAAGTTCGTAATAACGTTGCTGCCCACGTAGAAGTGCTCAAACAAGCCAATAAACGCTTACCGGGCTTAGCCGTGGTGTTAGTCGGTAGCAATGCAGCATCGCAGGTATATGTTGCCAACAAAACAAAAGCATGCGCTGAAGTGGGCTTATTATCACAAGAATTTATTTTGCCCGCTGATACTAGCCAGAGCGACTTATTAAAACTGGTAGATAAACTGAATAATGACAACACTATAGACGGTATTTTGGTGCAACTCCCCTTACCTGCAGGTTTACATGCAGAGGAAGTACTAGAGCGTATTCACCCACAAAAAGACGTAGATGGCTTTCATCCATATAACATAGGGCGCTTAGCCCAGCGTATGCCTGCGTTGCGCCCATGCACGCCTAAAGGAATCATGACAATGATTGCCAGTACCAAGCGTCCTATGAAAGGCCTCGATGCCGTTATCGTGGGTGCTTCTAATATTGTGGGTCGCCCCATGGGCTTAGAGCTTTTGTTGGCCGGCTGCACCGTCACCACTTGTCACAAATTTACCAAAGACTTACGCACACATGTGCAGCGCGCTGACTTATTGGTTGTTGCGGTAGGCAAACCTCACTTTATACCCGGTGAATGGGTGAAACCCGGTGCCATTGTAATTGACGTTGGTATCAATCGACTTGAAGACGGCTCACTTACCGGCGATGTTGAATTTGAAACGGCTAAAGACCGTGCTGATTGGATAACACCTGTACCCGGCGGCGTGGGCCCAATGACCGTCGCTAGCTTAATTGAAAATACGCTTGAGTCATATGTACAATATCATAGCGGTCGCGGTGAGTAATTTCATGACGAAAGTTACACAAACCCATGCCGATATTACACGATGAAAAATCACGAAACTGCGCTTGAAACCAAGATATGGCAATGGGTTGACGACGTCATTATTGGTGAGCAGTTTTGTCCATTTGCTAAACTACCACGCGTTGATAACAAAGTGCGATTAAGCATAAGCAATGTAAAATCTGCATACGACACGCTCGAGCTGGTAGCACAAGAATGCGGGATATTACAAGAAAGGCCTAACATAGAAACGACCTTAATTGCGCTCGATGGCGGTTTTGAGGATTTTTACGAGTATTTAGATCTTATTGAGGCCTGTAACACCCTGCTGTATGACTTGCGTCTTGAAGGTGTATTTCAAATTGCTAGCTTTCACCCCCAGTACTTATTTGCAGAAGAAGACGCAAATTGTACCAGTCATTACACCAATCGTTCGCCAGTGCCAATTGTGCATATTATTCGAGAGCAAAGTATCAGTAAGGCGCTACAAACTGTGAAACACCCTGAAGAGATTCCACAGCGTAACATTGAGCACGCCAAAAAGTTAGGCGAAGATTTCTTTAAACGCTTCTTATAGACCTGATGCTCGCGTTCGTCGCTGAATTGCAATGACTAATAGCGACAACAAGCTAAACCACGCTATCGCACCACCTGATGAGCTTGATTCAATGGGTACTGGTAAAGCTACGGGCGAATCAAAAGCAGTATTGGGTACAGGCACTAATTGTGGGTTGGTAATAACGTTATCGTCAATTATTACTACATCTAGCACAATAACTAGGTTATCGTCAGTGGGAATAACATTATTTGAAGCGTCAGCTTGAGTATAGTTTCTTACCGGCAACTCATTAAATGGCACTGCGAAGGCAACACGCGGAATATCAGCAATAGCGTTCACTACCTCCATGCCATCATCTAATACTTGCCCAAATACAGTAAACCCACCATTGTTGCTATCAAGCCCAGTATTATCGTCTAAATTTATGAAAAATTGAGAAGTAGCACTATTTTCATCAGACGGTAGCTTTGCCATGGCTACGGTACCTTGTACGTTTGATAGTTCGGGCTCATTTATAACAGCTGGTCCCACACTAATAGCCTCTGGCAGCTGTCCTGGCGAGTATGCGAAGCCTCCCATTTGTATTACAAAGCTAGGGTCGGAACGGTGCACCACAGTATTTGCGTACGCTCCCGAGCGTACATATTCTAAAAAGTTGTTTACCGTTTCGGGGGTTTGTTCATCAAACAGGTTAATTTTAAAGTTACCCACTACTGTTTGCACTTCCACCACCGTTGCCGCAGCTTGCCCACAAGCAAGAAATAGTGTGGCAGCCATACAAGCTGTCTTTATTTTATTAATTATCATTTTACTAACTGCTCCACTACAGGGGTAAGATTAACCGTTTTATTCATTACTATTTTGCACTATTACAAAATCATCACGCCCTTTTAACAGGGCCTCTATTTGATAGCTGGGAATCACAAATTGCCAATCGTGCAAGTAAGCGCTTTGGTTTGGGTCACTGGAATATACGCGCACCGCATAATCTTGCTCAAGTGCTTTAGCCTCAATCGTGTACAGCTTTCCACGTTTGGTCATTATTTCCAGTTTTAATAATGTGTCATCAGCTATCCATTGTTCTTGGTTTAGTTCGCTTATTTGCTCAAAGGACAACTCATTTATCGACGCCACAACATTATCAATGACACCCTCATAAGCAAGGGACTCGTTATTTTGTATATCAGCTAAACGCAGTTTGTCTTCGCTGTCATCATTGGTACTGGCAACTAATTTCCAGAGTATAAGCGACGTATCAGTTTGCGTGGATTCACCTTGCGCCTCGTTGACCGTTTTCGTCTGATTATTAGTTTGATACCTAATAATTTGTGATATGTCGGCTTGCTCTATACTTAACAGGTTATTTTGCAACCAAGCATACGGCGAGTCAGGCAATGTTATTACTTGGTCAATCATTAACATCTGTGCAGAACCCTTAAGTCTTACAAATTGACCATTACGCATAGAAGACCGATTGCCCACTAAAAAACTCACATTTACCTTATCTTTTAATTGTAAACTTACTAGGGTACCCGCGCCCTCTTCGGCATTAACATCAGCTAAACCAAGTTTTGCATGATTTTCGGGTTTGGCACTTTTGTGCTCAATAATCTTCGCTTGTGTTATTTTACGTACACTTTCAAATAACTCTGTATCATGCACAGGAAAAAACTTTGTCGCAGACAAATGCTTACTTTGCCAACTACCGTCAACGCGTTCAGCCTGCATTATGACGGTATTGTTTCGCTCAATCTGCAACCCCGTAATATTGACCGTTTCGTTGAGCGTTTGGTCACTCAACAAATAATCAATAAAGGGCGTATTACTAACGGTTTTATTGACATCTTGTTGGGAGTTGTGAACTAACCACGCCCCAGCGCCAGATAAACATAACAACAGCACCACCACCAAATACAACTGTTTATTCATTTTGTATCCTTATTCAAACCACGTCACAACCATTAACTTGCCGCTTTCTTGCGCGCAAGCCTTGCGACCACAAAAATGACACCAATCAATACTAGCGGAGCAATAATGATATTAATTATTTTGAGTATATTCCCCAGCTCATCAATGTCTTTATCAAGCTGATATTGCACATCACGTAACGACTTACGTATTGCTATTTTTTGTTGCGTAAAGTCATCAATGGCTTGCTGTTGTTGTGCTGACAAGGTCAATGAATCGCTTTGGGTTTGTAACTCGGCTAACTGTGTTTCAGTTTGTGCTAACTGTGCTTGTAAACGCTGTTCTTGCTGCCTGAATTTTTCTTCTGCGAGCACTTGTATATCTTGTACTTTGGTAAATGGTCTGGCAAAGGAGCCTCGACTTCTTATGCCAATTAAGCCTTCGCTACCACCTAAGTTTTCTAGCACATTGATAATTAAGTCTCCATTGTTGGCAAAGGGAGAGAACACATTCTGACCAAAAAAATTGCTTTGTTGTACCCAAAAGCGATCAGCCGTAATGTCGGCGTCGGCAACCACAACAATATTTAAGTCGTTGGTGCTATCTATGAAATTAGCCATGTCTGTTTGAGCTGATGGCGCAATAATCGATTCAGCAGAGCCTTGTATTCTTGCTGCCAGTACATATTGGGTTTGTTGATTAACAAATTTATCTGCAATATCCTCAGGCAAGGCCGTGCTGGCATACATGTTATTGCTCATTAAACCCGCGTTCTCGCTAGACGTTAGCAAGGGCAAAAAGTTAAGTTTATTTGCCGATGGTAATATACTCACCTCACCAAATGACGCACCGTTTATACTTTCAAGGTCGGCACTAGTAATATCACTACGACTAATATTGCCTTCGCCTAAGCCAACAAAGCCCAAATGTCGAATAACCTGCCCATTTTTAGCTCGCACTTCAAGACCAGTTAAGGCATCTAATACAACATCTGCCGTATTCACGCCAATACCGTATTTTTCTAACAAATCAAATGATGAGGCATTCACCCCTACTGCGCCCATTTGGTTCATTGGATCTGATTCATAATGCGGGTCAATAAACATCATTGCTTTGCCCCCAGACATTAAATATTGGTCTATGCTGTTAGTTAACGATTCAGGCATGCTTTGTGGATGCAACACCATTAACACGTCGGTGTCAGAAGGAAGGCGTTCGGCAGAGTTACTGATTAATGTGAGGTCGAAAAAGCTTTGTAACTGCTGATAAATCACCGACGGTGGCGTACTTTGTCCAGTTAATGGGTTTTGCTGACCCGATATTTGCAAATCGGTGATTAAGGTCAGCTTTATGGGTTCGGGCTCGCTTAATTGATACACCAACTTGCTAATGTCATATTCTAAAAAGGCTTCTTTTTGCGGGTCAAAAAAGCTGATGACCATGCCATCGTCAAGCGAGTTAGTACCCGCTAGACCAAAATATACGGTATCTTGACCAACACCTGTAGGTGCTGCAGTGAGGCCAAATGATGCGGCTCTGTCCTCGGCTTCTGAAAAGGGCTCAGGGTCAATAAACTCAAGCTTAATTTTACCGTTGGCCTTGCGCTCGTATTCGCGCAATAGGCTTTGTACTCGAGTAGCATAGTCGCGTATGCCGGTCATACCTTTAGAGCTAGTGTCAGAAAGGAAGAAGTAAAGATTAATAGGCTCGTCTAGTTCACCCAGAATATTATTCGTACCGGGTGACAGACTGAACACTTTTTGTTCCGTCAAATCAACACTGAAGTCTTTGAACAATAAGTTGTTTACGAATACTGCCGCGAAAAAAACGGCCGCCAATACAATAAAAAATAGACTATTAGAAAAGGTCTTGTTCATCTTAGTTTGCCTTTTTCTGTTCAATAATTACATAACCTGCATATAACCACACCAACATTGTGATGATATAAAATAAGGCATCATTCAACGCAATTACGCCCTTTGCCATATTTTCAAAATGCGTCAAAAAACTAAATGCAGCAACGGTATCCACTACTATATTCGGCGCCCAGTTTTGGAACATATCAATGACCACCGGCGTCCCTGCAAGTACAAATACAAAACACACTACCACCGCCAGTATAAAGGCGATAACTTGGTTTTTAGTCGTGGCAGACATGCACATACCCACCGCTAAAAATGCGCCCGACATTAACCAACTGCCAATATATGCAGCGGCAATAATACCGTTGTCGGGATTGCCCAAGTAGTTCACCGTTATCCACAAAGGAAAGGTAAGTATTAAACATAAGCCAAGCACCATCCACGCCGCAAAAAACTTACCCAGCATAATTTGCATGGTGGTAAAGGGTAGCGTCATAATTAGCTCAATACTCCCATTTTTGCGTTCCTCAGACCAGGTTCGCATTGCCATTGCTGGTACCAAAAACAAATATAACCAAGGGTGGAAGTTGAAAAAACTGAGTAAATCAGCCTGTCCTCGTTCGTAAAAAGCTCCTAACATGAAGGTGAATACGCCTGATAAAATTAGGAATATTGCAATAAACGTATACGCGACTGGGCTTGAAAAGAAACTAGAAAACTCGCGTTTGAATATAGTTGCGGTAGCACTGACGAACATTATGCGCCCCCCTTACTTTCACTACTATTATTACTTTGAGTAATTAACCTAAATACTTCATCTAGTTTGCCTTGCTCAGGAAAAATCATGTCAACAGGCATTTGTGTAGATTGGATATGTGCCGATACCGCCGATATGATCTCGACGCCTGGCTCTGGATAAATAGTGACGCGATTAGTGTCCCTATCATGACGCAAATCAGCAACGCCCTCTATTTCTAACAAACCCGAGATATCTGACAGGTAACTTAGCTTAATGGTTACCGCATTGTGTAAAGGCGACATGCTCAACAGTTCAGTGGGTGTATCGTCAAAGCGTTTTTCGCCGTTGGCAATAATAATTACTCGGTTGCATACCGCCGTCACTTCTTCAAGAATATGCGTTGACACAATCACTATTTTATCTTTTGCCAAATCAGCAATCAGTTGCCTCACTTGATGTTTTTGGTTTGGATCTAAGCCATCGGTGGGTTCATCTAAAATTAAAATCTTGGGGTCGTGGATAATCGCCTGGGCAAGTCCTACGCGGCGTTTAAAGCCTTTCGATAAATTATCGATTTGTTTGTTTAAAACACTGCCCAAGTCAACTTGCTCGACCACTTTAATAATAGCCTCTTCACGCGATTTTATTGGAATAGCACGGGCCTGAGCAATAAAGTGTAAAAACTGATACACCGTCATATCTGCATATGCAGGAGCACCTTCGGGCAAATAGCCAATGGATTGCTTTATGCTTGTTGCGTAACGAGAGTCGTTGATAGACAGTCCGTCTACCAATACTTCACCTGAAGTGGGTGCGAGGAATCCTGTGAGCATCTTCATAGTAGTCGACTTACCAGCGCCATTTGGCCCCAAAAACCCGACTACATCACCTGGCTTAACCTCAAAAGAGAGATCGCTAACCGCCTTATGCTCGCCAAATAGTCTAGATAGATTATTTACCGAAATCATGACTTTCCTTATTGTGATGATATTTTATTGTTAGTGTTGTTCACATTGTCTAGGCAAAAATGTGGGGATGACTCACATAATATCAAGCACAAAGCGGCAAAATTATCGAGGCTAGTTCCCTCTTCGTGTACTTACACTGACAATATAACCGCTTGATACGCGAGTAAATTAACGCTGCGATTTTGTTTATGTAAAGTGCTGTAGTTGTTTATCAACAATGTTGCATTGGTAAAGCTTGCTGGAATGTCTATCTCTGCCTGCTGATCACTAAAATTGAGTATCACCAACATATTGGTATGCAGTAAACTGCGTTGGTACATGTAGATCTGCGCATGATCGGGCGCTAAAAGACCATATTCACCGTATATTAATACTTTGTTTTCTAGGCGTAAGCGCGTCATTTTACGAAAATGATTCAACACTGATTGTTCGTCCACTTGCTGATGACACACATTAACTAGCGTTTTATTCGCATTCACTGGAAGCCAAGGCTTACGCTCAGAAAAACCCGCATACCCACTATCATCCCATTGCATCGGCGTACGGCTATGGTCTCGAGAAAAAGCCCGTAAATACTGCATGTATTCGGTCGTATTGCCGCCTTCACTTAGCACTTTTTTATAGCCATTTTTTGCCGCTATATCTTGGTAGTCATCGATATCTTTAAAATCACTATTGGTCATGCCCAGTTCATCACCAAAATAACAATAAGGTGTGCCGCGCATACTTAGCAAGAAAGTATTGAGAAGCTTGGCAGAAACATCACGATATAAAGGAGAGTCGTTACCAAATCGAGAAACTAAGCGTGGTGAATCGTGATTTGCTAAAAATATCGACAACCACCCTTCATTGGAAAATGCTTGCTCCCATGCGGTATGAATACGTTTGAAATCAGCTAATGTATGCGGATTGTGAATATCTTTTCCCATATCAACGGCATCAAAATGATAGACCATTTGCAACGCTTTGCGGCTTTCATCCACAATACTGTGCGCATCCTCAAAGCTACTGCCTGCCCCCTCACTAACCGCAAACACATTATGAGGCGTCAACACTTGCTCGTTCATTTCGCGTAAATAGGCGTGAATATTTGGCCCCATTCCGTGATGTTTGATCACCCCTTTGCCGGTTTTTTCATAGCCGTCTGGCAATTTTGGAAACGTTTCGTCTTTGGAGACAAATTGGAAAGCGTCTAAGCGAAACCCGTCTACCCCTTTGTTTATCCAAAACTCCATAATATGGTACACCTCTTGGCGTACGGTTGGATTTTCCCAATTTAAATCGGGTTGTTTCTTTGAAAAATAATGCAAATAATATGCATCAGTTTGTTTATCGTATTGCCACGCATCTCCGGCTTCATCAAAATAACTATACCGGTAATTGGGCTTGCCTTTTTCAGCAGGCCACCAATGATAATAATTCCGATACGGATTATCGCGACTACTGCGCGACGCCTTAAACCAGTCATGCTCGTCGCTACTATGATTAACCACCAAATCCATCACAAACAACAAGTTTCGTTCATGTAGGCCAACGATTAACTCATCAAAGTCGCTCATACTGCCAAATTCAGGCAAAATTGCCCGATAATCGCTAATGTCGTAGCCATTGTCGTCGTTAGGGCTGGCATAAATAGGATTAATCCACACCGCAGTCACGCCTAAACTCTTAATGTAATCTAGTTTATTAATAATGCCGCGCAAGTCACCTATGCCATTACCACTGCTATCTTTGAAACTGCGAGGATAAATTTGATATATGATTTGTTCTTTCCACCACGATGTCGCGCTGGTAATAATAGGAAACTGTGTTTGCTGCTGTAAATCCATCTAACGGCACTCCTGTTAGCCACTTATCTCCCATCTAATATTGAGAGCATCAGAATAGAACATCACATATAAACTTAAACGATTAAGCCTTCATCTTCAATTTGTTTTTTAAGGGCTTTTACTATGCAAGTCTGGTATACCACGTGAAAGTTGTCGTATGATATTGATATAAAATTAGTGCCGTCAACTCACCATTATTGGTTACTCGCATATTAGGAAAAACCTGTGCAACACACTATTGAGCCTATTGGGATACTCCATTCGCCATTCAAACAAAAATTTGCGATCCCAAGACAAAGCCATGCACTAAGCGTTGCAAAAGGGAGCATTAAGTTCGCAGAGAATATCAACATCGAGCAAGCACTAGATGGCATTGACGCTTTTTCGCACCTGTGGTTGTTGTTTTTGTTCCATGAGAACTTAGCTGCCGGGTTTACACAAAAAGTGCGGCCACCGCGTTTAGGCGGTAATAAAAAAATAGGCGTGTTTGCTACTCGCAGCACGTTTAGGCCTAATGGTATTGGGATGTCGTTGGTACAAAACTTAGGTGTCACCAATAAATGTTTACAAGTAGGCGGCATCGATTTGCTTGACCAAACCCCTATTGTTGATATTAAACCTTATTTGCCATATGCCGATGTTGCGGCTGAAGCAACAGCGGGTTATGCGGCTACCCCTCCTAAGCACAAGCTCACTGTAAACTACACTGAAACTGCCGCACTGCAAGCCTTAACATTTAGCGCTCAGCACCCTGACTTCATGGTACTTCTGAGTAATATTTTAGAGCAAGATCCTCGTCCAGCCTATAAACAAAATAATGTTGATAACAAGCGTTATCATATCGATTTATACAACGCGCAAATAAGCTTTGTAGTAATTGACAACGGTATTGAAGTGTTCGAAATTATTCCACAAGGCCATGCTGCAGAGCCCTCAGTGAAATAAACCGCTGGCGGCGTCACATTTCGCTTTTGTAAGTGCTGCTTGGCTGTTAAAATCGCTATAATTTTTTACCTATAATGAAACAATAATCACATGCGCACATCACAATATTTATTAGCCACGCAGAAAGAAGTCCCGAGCGATGCTGAAGTTATTAGCCATCAATTAATGATACGAGCAGGGATGGTACGAAAAGTTGCGGCGGGCTTATATAATTGGCTCCCCACGGGTTTACGCGTGTTAAACAAAGTAGCCACTATTGTGCGCGAAGAAATGAACAAAGCCGGCTCAATTGAGATTAACATGCCGGTAGTACAGCCAGCTGATTTATGGCAAGAGTCTGGACGCTGGGACGAATACGGCCCCGAGCTACTGCGAATTCAAGACCGTCAACAACGTGACTTTGTACTTGGCCCAACCCACGAAGAAGTGATAACTGCATTGGTACGAAATGAAGTGAATAGCTACAAGCAGTTGCCGCTTAATTTGTACCAAATACAAACAAAATTCAGAGACGAAATACGTCCACGATTTGGCATTATGCGCGGCCGCGAGTTTGTAATGAAAGACGCTTATTCATTTCACCTTAGCAACGAGTGCTTAGACAATACATATCAAACCATGCACCAAGCTTACTGCAATATTTTTGAGCGTATTGGTTTGGAATATCGTCCAGTGATTGCCGACAGCGGTTCAATTGGTGGTGCGGTATCACACGAATTTCACGTATTAGCAGAATCAGGCGAAGACGATATTGCCTTTAGTAATGCAAGTGACTATGCCGCAAACGTTGAACTGGCCGAAGCGATATGCAACAACACGGCAAAAGACGCAACGCAAAGCATTGAAAAAGTCGACACCGGCAGCGCCTTAACCATTGATGCTGTTGCCGAGTTACTTAAGATTGATGCCACTACTACCGTGAAAACCTTAATGGTAAAAGCCAGCGATCAAACCGATGCAGACATTGTTGCTATTGTACTGCGCGGCGACCACTCACTTAACGAAATAAAAGCAGTAAAGCATGAACTGGTTGCTAGCCCGTTTGAAATGGCAGATGAAAAAGACGTTATCGCCATTGTAGGATGTGGTTTTGGCACCTTGGGTCCTGTGGGCTTGAACATTCCTATTATTGTAGATAGCAGTGCTGCTGCATGCAGTGACTTTGTATGTGGCGCTAATGAAGCGCAAACCCACTTTACAGGTGTTAACTGGTCAAGAGACGTTGCTTCATATACTGTTGCCGATTTACGCGATGTTGTAGCTGGCGATCCTTCTCCGTGCGGTCAAGGCAGCCTTGAAATTCGTAAAGGCATTGAAGTTGGTCATATATTCCAATTAGGTGATAAATATTCTCAAGCCATGAATTGCGGCGTTTTAACCGAAACCGGTAAACACGAAGTACTGCAAATGGGTTGCTACGGCATAGGCGTAACCCGTATTGTTGCTGCTGCAATTGAGCAAAATCATGACAAGTACGGCATAAAATGGCCCGATGCAATCGCACCGTTTAAGGTAGTGATCATTCCCATGAATATGCACAAGTCTGCCCGCGTACAAGAAGTTGCCGAAGCTCTTTATGCCCGTTTACTTGAAAACAATGTAGAAGTGTTGTTTGATGATAGAAAAGAACGCCCCGGTGTGATGTTTGCCGATATGGAACTGATTGGTGTGCCTCACAGTATCGTAATTGGTGAGCGCAACCTTGATAACCAACAAGTAGAATATAAAAATAGACACTCAGGCGAAAAAACGATGCTTGATATTGAGCAGGTTCAAGACTTTATCGCAAAGCTCTAAACCAACACGCATACTGACGTAAGTATGCATTAATACACAAGGATTTAATGTGCAGGTTAGTTTTTACGGCGTACGAGGTTCTATACCTACCCCCGGACTTGAGTTTTCTAAGTTTGGTGGCAACACTGCCTGCACACATGTATTACTGAGCGACGGTACCGATATTGTATTAGATGCCGGCACCGGCATTCGCGCCCTAGGTAAAAAACTGGCTCAGAAACAAACCCCCATTCATTTACTGTTGTCGCACAATCACTGGGACCATATACAAGGTTTCCCATTTTTTGCGCCTATTTATCAAGCCAAGCGAAAAATAAACGTTACACCAGGGCAAACTGATGAGCATCGGCCAGAAGCATTTTTAGAACAAATGGCGGGTAGTTTTTTCCCCGTGCCAAGCACTGCGATTGCCGCTGAGATACTCATTAACGCACCCACGCAAAATCAGTGGAATATAGGTAACGCTACAATTTCGCGCTTGTTAATCAATCACCCGGGTGGTGGCAGCTGTTATAGTATTGTAAGTGATGGCAAAAAAGTGGTTTACATGACCGATAACGAACTTTATCCGCCTTACAAAAAAAATACTGACTTTTTAACGTTTGTTGAGTTTGCTAAAAACGCAGATTTGCTTATTCATGATGCTCAATACATTATTAATGACATGCCAGCTAAATCTGGCTGGGGGCATTCAGTAGCCGAAGAGGCCATCAAATTAGCGCTAGCGGCAAACGCCAAGCGACTTGCACTGTATAGTCACGATCCTGAGCGCACAGATAGCATGGTAGATGACATTGTTGAACACGCCGCAGACATTATTACTATTGGTGGCGGTGCAACCGAGTGCTTTGGCGCAAAAGAAATTCAGCAACTCACACTTTAGGTAACCATACCCAATTTAACATGAACACCGCATTACTACTTAAAAGGATGTAGATGTGACACCAACACTTCGTACCCACATTATGGCTTTTAGTCTTTTGGCGCTAACGTGCTGCCATCATGCATTTGCACAAGAAACGACCTTAGAAACCATTATTGAGAATACCGCTTTGTCTAAAGAGCCAGTGGAAAGCATGCTTGACGAGCGCATAAACAACGAACGCGAAGCAAATAAGAACCTGTTTTCATTAAGCCAAAATAGACCTAACTACCTGCTCCCTATTAGCTATGTCACTAACCCGAATAACATCACACTCGACGGCGTTGGCGAAGAAGCCATTGATAACTTTGAAGCTAAATATCAAATCAGCGTAAAAACGCCTTTATGGTTAGAAAGTGACAACGTGTCCGGCGCTTACTTTGCCTTTACCGCAGTATCATATTGGCAATTATATAATGATGAAACCTCTAAGCCGTTTCGCGAAACTAATTACGAGCCAGAAGTGTTTTATCAATTTAATACTGATCTTTCTATGCTGGGATATAAGTTTAACTTGTTTAGAGTGGGTTTAAACCATCAATCAAACGGCCAAGATGGATTAAAATCACGCAGTTGGAATCGTATTACCGCTACCGCATTATTTAGCGATAACAACACTGCTTACTATGTTAGAACGTGGTGGCGCTTACCTGAAGACACAAAAACCGACCCGCTTGACCCCACCGGCGACGACAATCCTGATATTAACGATTACTATGGTCGCGTTGAATTAGGCTTTAATATGAAAGTGGGTAAATTTAATTTGTTCAGTAAACTTCGCAACAATTTATCGTTAAGTGAAAACCGAAGTGGCGTTGAGCTTAACTTTGTGTACCCCATTAATAAACGTTACGACTTTCTCATTCAGTACTTTAATGGCTATGGCGATTCATTAATTGATTACAACCGTCACCAACAGCGCATGAGTGCCGGCGTGCAATTACGTTTTTTATAACCCCAATATAATTTAATAAGCTAAGTTAGTCATATAGCAGCCGCTACCATCTTGGCTGCTATGCTTATTATGTATTAGCTGCGCTTTGTTCACCCTCATTTTACCCATGTACGCATACACTTCTAGTTAGAAATTACACTAATTAAGGAAACATTATGCGTACTAAACTTTTATTCGCCGCGGCATCATTGTTGGTCTTATCGAGCACAGCCCATTCTGGACAACCTTCGTATGACTTTGTTCAAACGTCTCTTTTGCAAAGCGAGTTTGCCGATATCTCGCCCTTTACTTTGCAAGGTTTTGAAGTAAAAGCCAGTAAAGAATTGGGGTACAATGTGTTTGCAGAAGCAACCTATTTCGCGGCAGACGATACCCTAAGTAGTGATACATTTGACGTAAGTGATATGAAATTAACCATAGGTTACATTCAGCGCTTATCGAACAAAACGGCTATTGACTATCAATTTGGCTATGGTGACATTAACTTAAAATTAAGTAATGCTAATGCCCTTTGGAAAGACAGCACTCATTTTTTTGTGGCTGAAACTAACATTCGTCATAAGTTCACACCCGCTTTAGAGGCATTCGGCGGGCTAGAATGGCAATTTTGGGGTAAAGGCAGCGACCAAAAAGCCTATAATGTGGGCGTACAATACGACTGGTCGGTAGTGGCTGTTGGTGCTAAATATACAAAGTACTCAGATTCTGATCGTTTGGGTGTATATGTTCGCTATGAGTTTTAAGTACTCGTTGAGTTAATGCGCATCTGCTCGCTTAGATGCGCTACTTATTTATTAAGGTAAGTCGCTCATTAACACTCGGTCACCGCGCTTTATATCTCTTGTTGCTGTAGCCCCAATAAGCTGATCATAATATTTAGGAGCAATGCCAAAACCAGGCCGTATGCGGCGAACATGTTCAGCCTCTATTACCTCACCTTGTTTTAGATCGGCAACAAAATATAATGAACGCCTAAAGTTCTTGTTAGCGCTCTCAGAAGCTGCACGTGAACCATTGTGCGAACCTAATGCACTATGCGCGCCTTCACAGGCTACTACCATATCAGCTAACTCTGCAGGCTCTATAGAAAACGCACTATCAACACCACCGTCAGCTCTGTTTAAGGTAAAGTGCTTTTCAATTAGGGTAGCGCCCAGTGAGGTTGCTGCGATACTTGCCGTGTTACCTAAGGTATGATCTGACAGCCCAACTTGTACATCAAAGGTTTCTTGTAAGGTTTGAATGCTGCGCAAATTTGCTTGGTCAAGTGGTGCCGGATAACTACTTATACAATGAAAAATAGCAAGTTGCTCACAGCCGTGAGTGCGAGCGGTTTCTATTGCCTCGCCAATTTCGTCAAGTGAGGCCATACCAGTAGACATTAACATGGGTTTCTTTAACTTAGCGATATATGCAATTAAAGGTAAATCAACTAATTCAAAAGACGCTATTTTATAAGCAGGTGCATCTAAGTTGTGTAGTAAATCTACTGCAGTTTCATCAAACGGAGAAGAAAACAAAGTAATACCAATGCTACGTGCATAACTAAACAGGGCTTCATGCCATTCAAACGGGGTATGCGCCTCACAATACAAATCATACAACGACCGGCCTTGCCATAAACCACTGTTAACAAAAAAATCAGGATTATCACTTTCAATCGTCATGGTGTCTGCGGTATACGTTTGAATTTTTACCGCGTGCGCGCCCGCATGTTTGGCAGCTAAAATTGTCTCTTTTGCTCGCTCAATGCTGCCATTATGATTCGCAGACACTTCAGCAATAATATAAGGTGATTGGTTAGCCGATAATTCTCTTCCAGCAATAACAATAGGGTTTGGCATGTAAGCTACCTAATATTTGGCGTAAAAAAATGAAAACTGTAGTGAAGCAAAACATATTCCAACATGCGAAATAGTGTATATTTTTATGTATTTAACGCATATGTAAGCTGTATTAAGGGTGCGTTCAAACTATCAAGAGTTTGTTTCAAGGCATTATTAGTGGGTGCAACGTTTATCACAAAGTGCCTGGGTCTTACAGAGGCGATTGCCGGTAACGGTGATATATTGTTGGTCACAAACGCGAGGGTTGCCTTGACTACATCTGTTTGACTGCTGTCTAGCAAATTAATGCCTATACTGTTTTCGTTTGACACATAAACACTGCCGATGGGCTGCGTTGAACTCATTATTAAATACCACGCTCTATACGGATGAGATTGCACAAACCCTTTATGCTGTTCAAAACTGGGCATATTTTGATGGCTAATACTGTGGTTGCGTTTTGACAACAAAGTATACAAATGCTGTATTTGGTCATCAGTAGGCGTAATTTGTTCAAAAGCTAGCGGCAACATAAACGGCTCAACCTATATTATTGTTTCGATAAACAACTACACCAGAAATTGATAAGTAAAAACATCATTTTTTTGTTTTATTTGCGTAAAACCAACGCGTTCAAATGTACGGGTACTGGCAGTATTGACCGCTTTTATTTCTGCATTAATGTATGTAATGTGCCGTTGTAGCGAAGTAAACAAGCGTATAGCCGACTGTAAACAGTCTTTTGCTAAGCCTTTGGCGCGCATTTCAGGCGCCATGTTAATTGAGACAAGCGCACTGTGTGCGTCGATATCAAATCGCACAACCGCTACTTTAGCAATATCAACATTGCTTTCACACATAATCAACATGCGCTTATCGCTGCTCAACGAACGCTCAAACCAACGTTTATGATCTGTTAGCGCAACAGCATCAGTAGTATGCGACATTTTGCGAGTATGCGTATCATTTCGCCACTCATAAACATCGTCACTGTCATCGGCTGTTGCCAGTCTAGCGCTTATCATGCA
>JBARZY010000166.1:0-1838 GCA_049650345.1 Glaciecola sp.
CTTGAGCAATCGATGGACGATATGAATGTATGGATGACACCTGCCGACTTAAGTATTGATACAGACACTTTTGAGGTGCTTGCTTCGGGTGGTCATTACGTGAACATTCACACCCCAGCAAATCCAAGTGGTGAATTGCGTGGTCAAATTATTACCGATGATTATGTGCTGGTAACCTTTTCGTTAGATGGCGATCAACAAGTGCCTGCAAATGCATCTACTGCCAAAGGTGACGGCTATGCTTTAATTAATAGCACAAGCCTTGCTTTGGAATTGACAACGTTAACTACAGGTGTGGCAGATGCTACTGCTGCGCACATTCATATTGGTGCAACAGGCACTAATGGCCCTGTCTTAGTTGGTTTGTTGCAGGATGCAGCTGACGTGAACGCTTGGTTTACACCGGCAACCACAACAATTGATACCGACACCTTAGCTATACTTTTAGATGGCGGACATTACGTGAATGTACACACACCTGCTTTCCCAGGAGGTGAAATTAGAGGCCAAATTCAATAGTGTTAGGTTCATATCAGACGAGCCCTGGTGATTATTCACCAGGGTTTTTTTATCCTTATCTTGCTCGGCATGTTGTTTGTCTTGAACGTTGGTTTCCAATGGTTTTGTAAACTCTATGGTTTCGTCACTGCGCTCTGTAGCGAATTGAATTCTAACCTTCATAGTGTCTGGCACCTTACTACCCAAATAAGATCCTAAAAACCTGAGGCCCCATCTGATATTTTTTTACTTATTCGAAGTGGTGAATTATCGTTTAAATCAAGTCCTAGATAACTGACCTCTATAATTTGCTTATCTAATAAGGATTCAGCGAATTCGGGGTAAGTCAAAAACAAATAGATTTCGTATTTTTTCGTAAATGGTAAGTTTGAAATAGTCCTCTCATGCTTTATATATTTTATCGAAACTAAGTCCCTTATTGCTTGTTGTGTAAATAAGCCTTCAAAACCGATATATTTCGAGTAAATACCAAGCTTTCTTTCTATATTCCTTATTTGATAATAAAGTCTTACAGTTTCTCTTTCAGCGTTTACTATTCCTTGATTAGCGTTACTCAATTTTTGTTCTAGCTCTGGAAGCACTTCTTCGATTTCTTCTCTTTCTTTATCTAACTTGTTTCTAGTTTCCAGAAGCGCCGCTTCTTCTTTTGCTAATTCAATTATCTCAAATAAAAATTTTTGGGAAGCGTTTTGAAGTTCTATATTATCAGCTCTAATTACATACAGTTTACAAAGTTCCCTTCATAAGTTATGGTTATTTTTTCACCAATTTACGCTGTCTTGGTGTCACAGTTATAGGGATATACAATGTGAGGCAGTAACGCGACGGTATTCCTAGTAAATGTAGTAAAAACACTTTTATAAAGGAATACAACAATGAAGCTTTTACCTACACTTTCGCATGCGGTCAATAGTAGTAGTATTGCCCCAACTTACATGCAAGAACTCATAAACTGGCTTGAAGATAATCACAAAGATGTGGCTAGGGTCAAAAAAGTATATGAAGATTTAGTTGCTCTAAATAACCAATTTAAAACGCTAGACAGCAGTGAAAATCTCCTTGAACTAACTCGCAACTCCAGCACTGCACTCGATAGCATTGAAGATGTTCTACCCGATGATTTAAAAGAGATACTCACGCAAAGCAATATTATTCCCAAGCTAAAAAAGGCATTGGGCGCATTTAGCGTTGCTGTAAGCCCTATCTCACAACATCAAGACTTCAAACGCGAAATTGACGGTGAGAGAAAGAAAACACTTGATGTTAAAGACATCGAAATTTCATTAGGTGTAAGTGCAAGTGCTCAATACGGGCTCTAC
>JBARZY010000167.1:0-3108 GCA_049650345.1 Glaciecola sp.
GCATGCAGATATCAATACCGTAGCCGACCTCATGACCTACTTTATTACCCGTGTTGCCAAAGTGGTTGAAAATAAGGTCATTATTGCAGCTGGTTGGAGCGATGGCATGCGAGCTGTAGACAAAACAAACATAGCACCTATGCAAGTAAACGTGTGGGATACGCTTATGTCGGGTGGACACAAAGCCGCCTATCAGTTTACCGAAAATGGCTGGCGCAGTGTGTTGTCATTCCCTGATGTACTGTACTTTGATTTTCCGTATGCGGTAAACCCAAATGAGCCTGGCTATTACTGGGCAACGCGAGCAAGCGACAGCTACAAGGTGTTCCAATTTTCACCTGACTACCCCGCCCAAAACGCGCGTTTGTGGGAAGATCGCTTGGGCAATGCCATGAACATTGAAGAACGAGCGTTCCCAAACATTTCGACACGAGGCATGATGGAAGGTATTCAAGCCCATTTGTGGAGTGAAGTAGTGCGCCACGACAAGGTTGCCGAATATATGTACTTTCCTCGTTTGGCCAGTGTGGCTGAAAACGCCTGGGCAAACAAACAATGGCAACAAAATATACCCCAGCAAAGTACTGCGCAATGGTTAGCAAACATTAATCGCGACTGGCAAGCATTCAGCTTCGCTTTGAGTAACAAGCTGTTGCCTTACTTGGCGGCGCAAAACATTAATTTTAGAGTGCCTGCGCCGGGTGCAAAATACATTGAGAAAAAATGGCATCTGAATCATTTATACACAGGCATACAGTTGCAATACAAAGTGGGTATTGGCCAATGGACAAATTACACATCGGCTATAACGACCACAAGCTTACCCGTGTTGGTACGGGCAAAAATCCCCAACACCGAACGTGTTAGCCCAAGCATTAAATTACTGCATGCGCATACCAACACACTAGATCATCACTAATGAAGGAAATTACAGTGAGTCATAATTCAGAATTATTCATTGGTATTGATGGCGGCGGTACCAAATGCAAGGCCCGTCTTGAAGACGAGTATGGCAATCTGCTAGCCGAGTGCACAACTGGCCCGGCAAATGCGTCGCGTGATTTACATGGCTCGTTAGAATCAATTATTCAGGCATGCAAACAGTGTTTAGAGATAGCCAATATTGCACCAGAGCGTTTGCATGAACTCAATGTAGGCATGGGCTTAGCCGGTATCAATTTAGCCAGTGTTAAAGAAGCGTTTATGCAACAAGCACTGCCATTTAAGCATTACAATGTCACTACCGATCTGCACATTGCCTGTTTGGGCGCTCATGGCGGCAACAACGGCGCCATTGTCATTGTAGGAACCGGCAGTTCGGGTATAGCCATACGAGGCAAGGATCAAGTTATGCTTGGTGGCCACGGCTTTCAGGTGGGCGACAAAGGCAGCGGTGCATGGATTGGCAAAATGGCCCTAGGACATTGCCTTGAAACCCTAGACGGTATTCACCAATCTAACGCACTTGCAGAAGCGGTAATGGCACACTTAAATTGCAATAAATCGATGGACATTGCGTTGTTAGCGGTCTCGGCTGCCCCTGCATTTTTTGCTACTTTGGCGCCGGTTGTGTTTGAACAAGCAACCCTAAATCAAAGTGACGCATTAAAAATTGTTAACGAAGCCGCCGCGTATATATCAAAAATGAGTCAAAACTTGTTGCAGCATAGTCCCACTCGCCTTAGCTTTATTGGTGGTGTGTCGCAACCCTTACTTCATTATATTGACCGCAGACTGCGAGACAAAATTCAACCCGCCAAAAATACGCCTGAATGCGGTGCTATACACTTTATTCGTTCAACTTTACAAACCGAGACAATATCATGAGCAGTACATTAATGGCGGTAGAAGCCGCGCAAACCCCCGATGTGATACGCCAACAAATTAACCAAAACCAAGCATTGATGACTAGCTTGGCTACGCAAATTAAAGCCTTTAATCCACAGTTTGTTTATATTGTGGGTAGAGGTTCGTCAGATCATGCTGGCGTATTTGCCAAATATCTCATAGAAATAGAAATGGGTATACCGGTGTCATCGTCGGCGCCTTCTGTGCAAAGTATTTACAACAAAAACCTCAAGCTTGATAAAGCCTTAGTGCTGGTAATATCACAATCAGGCGGCAGCCCTGACATCATCGCTCAAGCAAAAGCCGCCAAGTTAAGTGGTGCCATGACCATTGCTTTGGTGAACACACCGAATTCACCGCTTAGTGAAGTGGTGGATGCTGAAATTCCGCTTAGAGCGCAAGAAGAAAAAGCCATTGCTGCCACCAAAAGCTACTTAGCGACCCTTAGCGCAACGCTGCATTTGGTCGCCGCATGGAAACAAGATAGTCGTTTACTCGCCGGCCTCACTGATTTACCCAATCATTTGCAGCAAGTGATAAACGCAGAAGTGTGCCTAAGCAAAGCAGATTTAGCCTTATTAAAACACTGCGTAGTATTAGGACGAGGCTTAGGCTATGCAATATCGCGTGAAATTGCCCTCAAACTAAAAGAAGTGCTGAGCATTCATGCAGAAGCCTTTAGTAGCGCCGAGTTTTTACATGGGCCGGTTACGCTAGTTGAAAATCAACTTGCGGTAATTAACGTTTTAATAAGAGACGAATCGCTTGAAGCGCACCAAGCCCTAATGCAAGACATTGACAGCCGCGGCGCATCAACTACGCTAATTGATATTTCTATGCCCAACTGTCATCATCGCTGCTTGCCTTTGTTAGTACTGCAACGTTTTTATTTAGACATCGAACTTATCGCCCGACAAATGGGATTAAACCCCGATGAGCCACCGGGCTTAAAGAAAGTCACCAAAACTTTATAAGCAATAGTAGTTAATATGAAATATTTCGCTAAAACGCTGTTTAACGGCCAAACATTATTGAACGACCAAGTTGTTACCACTAAAAACGGCACCGTAGTCAGCGTGCAAAGTGGCACAGCAGCCCAAGCCGACACCTGTATTGAAGGCTTGCTCACACCTGCCTACATTGACGTGCAAGTAAATGGTGGTGGCGGTAGCTTGTTTAATAACGAGCCCACTTATGCCGCCTTGCAGCGTATTACCCAAGCGCATCTAAATTTTGGCACAGGTTCGCTGTTGCCTACCC
>JBARZY010000168.1:0-4749 GCA_049650345.1 Glaciecola sp.
GAATGCACGTGACCAACTGTCCAATCGGTGTAGTGTGACAAAGCGTTAACTGTTTTGATTGCCATCATAGGGCCTTCAAAGGTAGACATACCATAGAAAGACAATGACACAATTAAGAATCGTAATACTGGGTCAGTGCGTAGTTTGTGCCAAGCACCAGACAACGTCATGATACCGTTGATCATGCCGCCCCATGAAGGAACGAATAAAATAATAGACATCACCATACCTAGCGACTGAGTCCAATCTGGAAGCGCGGTGTAATGCAAATGGTGTGGACCTGCCCAAATGTATAACGATACTAATGCCCAAAAATGCACAATAGATAAGCGGTAAGAGTATACAGGACGACCTGCTTGCTTAGGTACAAAGTAATACATCATGCCCAAGAAGCCAGCGGTTAAGAAGAAACCAACAGCGTTGTGGCCATACCACCACTGCATCATAGCATCAACCGCGCCTGCGTAAATAGAATACGATTTGAAGAAGGTAACGGGTACCGCTAAGCTATTACCGATATGCAATACTGCAACCGTTAACATAAAGGCACCTAAGAACCAATTTGCTACATAAATATGAGACGTTTTTCGTACCACTAGTGTACCGAAAAAGTTGATAATATAAGCTACCCACACTAAGGTAATTAAAATGTCGATAGGCCATTCTAATTCAGCGTATTCTTTACTTGAAGTAATACCGAAAGGTAACGTTAATACCGCCGACACGATAACCGCTTGCCATCCCCAAAAGGTGAAAGCCGCTAATTTTTCACTGAACAGGCGAACCTGACAAGTGCGTTGGACGATATAATAACTGGTTGCGAATAGCGCGCAGCCACCGAATGCAAAAATAACAGCATTGGTGTGCAAAGGACGTAAACGAGAGTAGGTTAACCATGGAATATCAAAGTTAAGGGCAGGTGCGAATAGCTGAGCTGCTATAAGTACCCCTAATGACATTCCTATGATGCCCCATACAACCGTCATGATTGTAAACTGCCTAACTACTTTATAATTGTAATCAGGTTGAACTTGGCTTGTTTCACTCATATAAAAACTTCCACGTAGAGAAATAATTTGAACCCTAACTCGTGTTGATTTACTTGCCTGTTTTCACGTCCTAGTTGAGTGGGGCGTAGAACATAAGTAAACTGTGCACTTGTCGAGGGGTGATATTAATGTTTTTAAATACAAAAAGATACACAAGTTACCTAAGGTTTGATCTTCATCAATAAAGGAAAGTTTACGGTTAAATTATTGTGAAAAATAAAAATAAATTTATTCAGGTTGCATTATTCGCAGCCCTTGCCACCACTGTGTTTGTGATGAGCTCACACAACAGTGTTAATAATACGTTAACAACATCTGAGTCATGTGTACTAACTAACAATAAATGTACGTTTTCAATCGATGAGCAAATTTTACGTATAGAATTCAGCCAAACACCGATAGCAGAAGAAGAGTTATACATAAAGTTTTACACAGATTCAGCATGGTCAGTACAAAATGCATTTGTACAAGGTATTAATATGTACATGGGAAAAACGCCCGTTCTCTTTGAAAAACCAGACAATTTTGAAGATGGCGTGATATTTTTAGGCAGTTGTAACTTAGCCGAAATGCATTGGCAGATGACCATAAACCTAAGCAATAAAAAAACCGCTAACACAAAAGTGTTAACGGTTTTATTCACTACTTTACAGTAACGCTAATACATTAGTCGCATCGACTGAGTTTTATCTAAATTTGTGACTGCAGATAATTTTGTAGCCCTAAACGATTGACTAACCCAAGTTGTTGCTCTAACCAATGCGCATGATCCATCTCAGTATCATCAAGCAATACTAGTAACATGTCTCGAGTTACATAATCTTGCTCAGATTCAGCAGTTGCTATTACTTCTTTCAACTTAGCGGCAACTTCATACTCTACGCGTAAATCACTTTGCAGCATTTCGGTGACATCTTTACCAATCATTAATCCTGTGCGAGTCTGCATATCAGGCGTACCGCCTAAAAATAACATACGCTCGATTAACTTAGTTGCATGTCCCTTTTCGTCATCAAACTCATGATTAATGCGTTCATAAAGTTTATTAAGGCCCCAATCTAAATACATTTGAGAGTGAATAAAATACTGGTCCATAGCAGCTAGTTCGTAACCGAGTAGGGAATTTAAACCATTAATTACTTTTTCGTTACCTTGCATAATTAATCCTCCACCTGGGTTTGTAAGTAGTTCTCTAAGCCCATATGTTCAATTTGATATTGTTGCGTCTCAATCCAGTCAGCGTACTCTTCTTCATCTTCGAGAATATGCGTAAGTATGTCTCTGCTAACATAATCTTGTTCTATCTCGCATAGTGCGATCGCCGCTTGGAGTTTTGGAATTTGCGCCAACTCAAATTTATGATCGCAAGCTAAACACTCAACAGTGTCTTCGCCAATAAAAAGCTTTCCTAACATTTGTAGATTAGGAAGGCCCTCTAGAAATAAAATACGTTCAATCAGCTTATCAGCTTGTTTCATATCCAAAATAGACTTTTTATATGCGCTCTTATTTAGCCCCTCAAGACCCCAATTTTTATGCATACGAGCGTGTAAAAAATATTGATTTATTGACGTGAGCTCTATTGTGAGCATCTCGTTCAGCGCTTTAATTACGTTTGCACTACCTTTCATAATAAATTCCAATTACCACAATCAAACTCAAGTATAGCATGGCGTCACAATATTGCGACAAGAAAACACAAAAAAACCTTATAAATCAATTGCATAATAAATACAATCATTCTCATTTGTAATTGTATTATTTAGTACTCGTGTACAAACTAGTGCGCTTGTTGTTTTATTTCAGTGAGAATTGAAATGCTTTCTTCGGCAAAACCCAAACCAGCATCGGTAAAAAAGTTAAACACTTTGTCTACGCCACTATCAAGTAATGCTTCTACTTCATCTTCATAGCGGGCAATGGCGACCACTTTACCCTCATAATTTGCGTTACGAAGTTGAGCTGTAATATTTGCTGAGTCATCTATAGAAGGTAAGGCAAGAAGTACTAGCTTAATGTTACTGATATCAAGGTTTTCCCATAAATCAATATTTTCACCGTCGCCACATATTGCATTGTTAGTATCGTGATTAAGGCGTTTAACACGCTCCATATCAGCATCCATTCCCCAAACTGTATCTCCTAAATTATTTCGCAGCGCCGCAAATGCACCTTTACCTACACGTCCCATTCCAATCACAAGTATTTCTGCGTCTGATAAACTGGGGTATTGATCTTCTTTAAGCGTTGATGATGATTGAAAGCGCTTTAGAAACACTTTAAATCGCGTGTACTGTTGATGCGATGTTTTGTAAACGATACTGGTAATAACAAAAGAAAAAGCAACGCTTTGTGCAATAATGACAAGCCATTCATTGCTCAACATATTAGCTGATACCGCAACTGCTACTACAATTAACCCAAATTCGCTATAATTAGACATAACCAGACTGGCTAGATACGAAGTACGAGCACGTAATTTATTGCCAGCAAATAACGCAAAAAACAACGAATATTTAAGTGGCAATACCAACGCGAATAACAACGCAATTAAGGTCATTTCAATGGTGGGCATGGCACTTAAACCAATGGTTAAAAAGAAGCCAATTAGAAATAAATCTTTAAATGATAACAATGCCTTTGATAGTTCTGATGATTTAGCACTTGGCGCAAGCAGTACGCCAAATATCAGCGCGCCTAAATCCCCCTTAACACCGACCAAATCAAACAAATAATAGCCACCTAAGGCCAAGGTCAAACCACACAATGGTAACAATTCACCGTGCCCAGCTTCTTCAAGTAAGCGCCTTAACAAAGGAGCTGCTGGTATCAGTAAGAATAGGGCGCATGCGTACATAGAGGGTAGTTGGCCAGTAGCCGCAACTAAAAATAACACCGCAAAAATATCTTGCATAACCAAAATACCAATGGCTACCTTTCCATGGCGAGTTTTACTTTCGCCAGACTCTTCTAATATTTTGACGACACAAACAGTAGAACTAAAACTCAGAGCAAAGCCTATTAAGGCAGCTTGGGACCATGATAAATCGGTAAAGAAGGGCAATGATAACGAAACTAACAACATTACCATTAAGGAAGAGAACGCAATCCATACTGCACAATGGAGCATTGAAACAGCCCAAATTTCGGTCTTTATTAGATCTTTAACATGAAGCTTCAGCCCGATGGTAAACAACATTATGGTTATACCAAGATCAGCAATGGTTTGTAATGTTGTGTTATTTTCGAAACCAACACTATTTAATACGAAACCTGCTATCAAATAGCCAATTAATGGTGGCATTCCCAAACGCTTGCACAAAAATCCAAGCACGAAAGCAATTAAGAGGAGAGTGAATTCCATTTAGATATAGCGTAACCATTCACATGAAAGTTACGTTAACTTACCACGCATAAGCGCGTTAACACAATTAATGTAGCTCATGTACTGAGCTATCATTGACTAACATCAACGCCATTATTGAGAAAGCGCCTTTTTATCGACTTCACTCAGTGAGTCTTTAAACGCAGCTATAAACTTTGAAATATAAGCAGGAGGTATTTTTTCAACCTGTTCAAAGTTTTTTAGCGTCTTCAATTTACAGTTTAAACGCTGAGCAATACAACTAAGCGGAATGCGCTTATGCGCGACAAGTTTAATAAATTCTTTGCCAGTCATCACAGCTACTCCTAGTGATAC
>JBARZY010000169.1:0-16411 GCA_049650345.1 Glaciecola sp.
GTGATAGATGGTTCCGTAAATTCAAAATTGAACCGTCTTTCAGACGCGTTGCAAGCATAACGGGGATAAAGAGCATGCAACTTAATTCCACAGAAATTGCAGAACTTATCAAAAATAGAATTGAAAAGTTTAATGTAGTTAGTGAAGCTCGAAATGAAGGAACTATCGTTGGTGTTTCTGACGGTATTATTCGCATACACGGCCTAGCCGATGTTATGCAAGGCGAAATGATTGAGCTTCCTGGCAGTCGCTACGCAATAGCACTAAACTTAGAACGAGATTCAGTTGGTGCAGTAGTGATGGGTCCGTACGCGGACTTACAAGAAGGTACAAAAGTACAATCAACGGGTCGTATTCTAGAAGTACCAGTAGGCCCAGGCTTACTAGGTCGTGTTGTAAACACACTAGGTGAGCCGATTGACGGTAAAGGCGCAGTAGACGCAGCTGGTTTTGAGCCAGTTGAAAAAATTGCACCGGGCGTAATTGAACGTCAGTCAGTAGACCAACCTGTACAAACAGGTTATAAGTCTGTTGATTCAATGATTCCAATTGGCCGTGGCCAACGTGAGCTTATCATTGGTGACCGTCAAACAGGTAAAACAGCATTAGCGGTTGATGCCATCATCAACCAAAAAGGCACTGGCGTTAAATGTGTGTACGTAGCAATTGGCCAAAAGGCTTCTACAATCGCTAACGTAGTGCGCAAACTTGAAGAGCACGGAGCAATGGGTCACACCATTATTGTTGCTGCATCTGCATCAGAATCTGCTGCACTTCAATACTTAGCACCATACTCTGGCTGTACAATGGGTGAATATTTCCGTGACCGCGGTGAAGACGCACTTATCGTATACGATGATTTGTCTAAGCAAGCCGTTGCGTATCGCCAAGTATCATTGCTTCTTAAGCGTCCACCTGGTCGTGAAGCATACCCTGGTGACGTTTTCTATCTTCACTCGCGTTTGTTAGAGCGTGCTGCTCGTGTAAACGATGTATATGTAGAAAAGTACACTAATGGCGAAGTAAAAGGTAAAACAGGTTCATTAACTGCATTACCAATTATTGAAACGCAAGCCGGTGACGTATCAGCATTCGTACCTACAAACGTAATCTCAATTACCGATGGTCAAATATTCTTAGAATCTGACCTGTTTAACGCGGGTATTCGTCCGCCAGTAAACGCCGGTATTTCAGTATCTCGTGTTGGTGGTGCTGCACAAACTAAGATTGTTAAAAAGTTAGGCGGTGGTATTCGTCTTGCTCTTGCACAATATCGTGAATTAGCAGCGTTCTCGCAGTTTGCATCTGACCTTGATGCAGAAACACGTGAGCAACTAGAGCACGGTGAGCGTGTAACTGAGTTAATGAAGCAGAATCAGTACTCACCATTATCGGTGGCTGAAACTGCAGTTTCATTGTTCGCAGCGGAAAAAGGCTATTTGAAAGATATCGAACTTAACAAAGTTCTTGATTTCGAAGCAGCGCTTCATTCGTACATGAACAACGAAAAAGCTGAGCTTATGAACACAATCAATGAAACTGGTAACTACAACGACGATATCGAGTCGCAGTTGAATGAAGCGTTTACAACGTTTAAATCGACCCAAACTTGGTAATTCAATAAGCCTCTGGATTTATTCATGGGGCTTGTCGTTTAGTAATTGGAGAAAGTGTCATGGCTAGCGGAAAAGAGATAAAAGGTAAAATTGGCAGTATTAAAAATACTCAAAAGATTACCAGTGCTATGGAAATGGTTGCCGCTTCAAAAATGAAGAAGGCGCAAGACCGTATGGCTTCTGGTCGTCCATATGCGCAAAATATGCTAAAAGTGATTGGTCACATTGCCAATGGTAGCTTGGAATATCGTCATCCATACTTGGAAGAACGTGAAGTCAAGAACGTAGGATTCATAGTAATTTCTACTGACCGTGGGCTTTGTGGTGGTTTAAATACCAACGAATTTAAGTTGGTAACACAACAAGTGAAAGCTTATCAAGAACAAGAAGTGGGCATTCATTTTGCTGCTTTAGGTTCAAAAGCTGTCGCATTCTTTAACCGCTTTGGTGGGAATGTAATGGCCGCTGAATCAGGTCTAGGTGATAAGCCATCAGCAAGCGACGTTGTGGGCGTAGTGCGTGTAATGTTAAATGCATATGACGAAGGCAAACTAGACAAGGTTTACCTTGTGTATAACGACTTTGTTAACACCATGGCGCAAGAGCCAACAGTCAATCAATTGTTGCCTTTGCCTAAATCAGAAGACAAAGCATTGAAACATCGCTGGGACTACATATACGAACCAGATCCAAAAGATATTTTGGAAGCGTTAATGGTGCGTTATGTTGAATCTCAAGTTTACCAAGGTGTGGTAGAAAACATCGCGTCAGAACAAGCGGCGCGTATGGTAGCAATGAAAGCTGCTACCGATAATGCCGGTAACCTAATCGATGATTTGCAATTGGTATATAACAAGGCTCGTCAAGCGGCGATTACCCAAGAGATTAGCGAAATCGTATCGGGTGCAGCAGCTGTATAAGGAAAGCATACAGCTAGCGAGCTATTTTAGGCAAAGAACAAATTTTATAGTTTAAGAGGACAAATTATGAGTCAAGGTAAGGTCGTCCAAATCATTGGCGCTGTTGTGGACATTGAGTTTCCACAAGATGCAGTTCCAAGAGTGTATGACGCACTAAAAGTGACCGAAGGTGACTTAGTGGGCTTAACTCTAGAAGTACAACAACAATTGGGTGGCGGTGTAGTACGTTCAATTGCAATGGGTACTACAGATGGTTTACGTCGTAACATCGCCGTTGAGAATTCTGGCGCTGCTATTCAAGTACCTGTAGGCACAGCCACACTAGGCCGTATTATGGATGTACTTGGTAACCCAATCGATGAAGCGGGCCCAATCGGTGAAGAAGAGCGTATGTCTATTCACCGCGAAGCACCTAGCTACGAAGATCAATCAAGCTCAGTAGAACTACTTGAAACAGGTATTAAGGTAATTGACCTTGTATGTCCGTTTGCTAAGGGTGGTAAAGTTGGTTTGTTTGGTGGTGCGGGTGTAGGTAAAACCGTAAACATGATGGAACTTATTCGTAATATCGCTATCGAGCACAGCGGCTATTCAGTATTTGCTGGTGTAGGTGAGCGTACTCGTGAAGGTAACGATTTCTATCATGAAATGAACGATTCAAACGTACTTGATAAAGTATCGCTTGTATATGGCCAAATGAACGAGCCACCGGGTAACCGTTTACGTGTAGCACTAACGGGCCTAACAATGGCTGAAAAATTCCGTGACGAAGGTCGTGACGTACTATTTTTCGTAGATAACATCTATCGTTATACACTTGCTGGTACTGAAGTATCTGCACTACTTGGTCGTATGCCATCAGCGGTAGGTTACCAGCCTACGCTTGCTGAAGAAATGGGTGTACTTCAAGAACGTATTACTTCAACAAAAACAGGTTCAATTACGTCTATCCAAGCGGTATACGTACCTGCGGATGACTTAACCGATCCGTCACCTGCTACTACCTTTGCTCACTTAGATGCAACGGTTGTACTTTCGCGTGATATTGCATCGTTAGGTATTTATCCTGCGGTTGACCCACTAGATTCTACCTCACGTCAACTTGACCCATTAGTTATTGGTCAAGAGCACTATGATGTAGCACGTGGTGTACAGTCAGTACTACAGCGTTATAAAGAATTAAAAGACATCATTGCTATACTAGGTATGGATGAATTGTCTGAAGAAGATAAGCAGGTGGTTTCACGTGCTCGTAAAATTCAGCGTTTCTTGTCACAGCCTTTCTTCGTAGCAGAAGTCTTTACAGGTTCTCCTGGTAAGTATGTTTCTTTGAAAGACACAATAAGTGGTTTTAAAGGCATTCTTAATGGTGAATACGATAGTCTTCCAGAGCAAGCCTTCTACATGGTTGGTTCTATCGAAGAAGCACTAGAAAAATCTAAAAAGTAATTTTTAGTCGTATTGCACTACAATAGCTAGGCGCGGCGAAAGCCGCCTTACAGGAGACCCAACATGGCAATGACAGTACACTTGGACGTAGTAAGCGCTGAAACTGAGATTTTCTCTGGTTTGGTAGAAACTATCCAAGTAACAGGTAGTGAAGGTGAACTTGGTATTCATCCAGGTCACGCACCTTTAATTACTAAGTTGCAGCCAGGTATGGTTAGAGTTGTTAAGCAGCACGGCGCTGAAGAACTTATTTACGTAGCAGGCGGTATTCTAGAAATACAGCCTGGTTCAGTAACTGTTCTAGCAGATACCGCAGTGCGCGCCCAAGACCTTGATGAAGCAGCCGCAGCAGAAGCCAAGAAACACGCCGAAGATCGTATTTCTCAGGGTGGTTCTGACTTCGATTATGCTGAAGCAGCCATTGAACTGGCAGAAGCAATTGCACAGTTACGCTTAATACAAAAACTTAAAAAATAGTTTTGTTTTAACGAATAATAAAAACCCAGCATGTGCTGGGTTTTTTTATGCTAGTAACACATGCTCTGAGACTTATTAGGCCGCAAACTCCGCGAGTGATTTTGGCCGAGCAACATCACTGTGTAATTCCCAAAAATATTGATGGGAGTCGTATTGCGCTGCATCTAAATCAAGTTGTGATAAGCGGTTAGGATCAGAAAATGTCATAGTAACACTGCCAAAACTACTTAATGGCTGCCGCTGTTCCTTACTATCTTGTTTAAAGTATGCGGTAATGTCGTGATTAAGCTTGAGTGTTAATGGGTATACTCGTGCATCGTCGGGCATAGCATAGTTATTCATTTGCAGTATGGTGTTTAACGCAGAGTTTGATGCAATTGAGTAACGCTGCTGTAAATACGCCTCTACTTGTGCATAAAAACTGTGCCAACCACCAGGCATGGATTTATCTTTGTTAAAGAATCTACACGCCCAGGTAATAAGCGGAAACGCATCAGGTGTTGATTTAATGTCATGTAATAAATTAAGTAAAAACGTAGATGCTGACACCCTATGCTCCCATTGAATGTAGCGCATTACATAACGCAATAAACTGTAACCGTCGGCCATTACATAAAGTTCATACAAACCAAGCATAGTGGCACGGTCTTCCTCAGTATAGCTGTAGGTAGACACTAAAAAGTCGTTGTCATCGGTTTTGATTTGGTACTTTTCAATATAATCGGGATCTGCCATAGGACTATTGGGCAACAATTGCGTGGGGTAAGCTTTTACAGATACATCCATATCGAAGTAGCGCTGCAAATCGGCTAAAAACGATGTCACAGTCATTCCAGGCAAACCAATCATTAAATCGGTAGACAGCGGCAGGTTTAAATCAGTAAACGCTTGAGCAAGCTCATCATAGCGTTGTGTGCGAATGTTTTTACGATTAATTACCTCTAGGGTATTTTCGTCGGTGGTTTGTATTGAAATAATTCCCTGCCCAATAATACCGCCTTCACTAAATATTTTAATTATCTCTACTAAACGCCAAGTAGAGTTCTTAGTATAATTAACAACAATTTCCTGTGGGTACCCGTATTTAGCCTTGGTATCTACAATAAATTGAGAGATTTCAATGTCTCGATCGTACAAACCATAATTAGCGTCAGCTATCCACATCACGCGGACATGATTTTTACCTATCCATTCAATTTCATCTTTCACGCGTTGTAAGTCAAACTTACGAATTTTTTGATTGGTGGCTGAGCCCCAATCACAAAATGTACAGCCGTACGGACAACCGCGGTTAGTTTCTATAATTGCGGCTTCTACTCTGCCATTATATTGATCGAATAGACCGTTTAGATAGGGCGACGGCACTTCATCGGGTTGTTTCATGCGTTCGCGATCACCTGTGCGAATAAAGCGACCAGAGATTTCCTCGCGATAGGTTAAGCCGCCAACACTTGATAACTTTTGTGCGTCGCACTTAACAGCACCATTGCTTGCTTTATCAATACATTCAAAAATTTCGTTGATAGTGACTTCACCCTCACCGTGAACCGCAATATCGACTGATTTGTATTGCTTTAAAAAGTCCTCACAGGCTTGTCGATAATCGGGTGTACTCGGACCGCCATGCACAGTATAGTTTGCCGAATTATGCTTCTTAACAAACTCACTAATTTGCATGTTTATGTCAATCGACCACATGTAATTGGAAAATAGCCACACACCTGGACCAAACTTTTTATATGGGCCGTCAAACAACTCATTAGGGCTTAAGTAATTTAATGGAATAAGCTCAAATTTTTCGAGTAATGCGCCGTTCTTATGATTGCTTAACGCGCTGAACAGCACGCCCAGCGCCAATGGAAAATGGTTTTCCATGTGCGGCACAAAATACACCGGAATTTTGCTGGAGGCTGAAATGTCGCGCCAATACTTCACCACATTATTGGTATTAACGGTATTGGTTGAAAACGGCGTAAGCACCGCCTCTGTGCCAGCTATTTCTTGTTTAGGCTCAACCAATATACCCGCACTCACACACCTTTGTGCAAAATCGGTAACGTTCTCATTGCTTATACCCAAATGCTGTTTGCTTGCGATAACACTACTAAGTGATTTGCCGTCGCCAAACGCCAGTAATACCGATGCTTCTATGGCGCTTAACAATACAAATTCATTAACCACAGAAGACCACACGCAATAACCATCGTGGTTAATATTGATGCCAAGATTTGTACCTAAACGAAACACGCTTTGTTGCTCAATGGTTAGCTCTGTATTTGATAACGTATCGGAAAGTACAATTGCATGGATGCTAGGCGGGTTTTCGCACGGTTTTTCAAGAACCGCGCCGCTCTTAATATATTGCTCAAATCTGTGAGTTAGTTGCTCGTGACTTAAGTGACTAAACGCATTGTTATATATTGGGTGCTTAGTAAGCTTAGTGACTAATTTGGCGAGTTTGTTTTCACTGCTTGCGTCAGCGGGAGGAAATGTTGCAATGGTTTCCAGTGCAGCAAAATCGATATCATGCATCGTAAACGAGCGGCTAGTACCCGACAAACTTGCCATCAGAACGTGGTCGTTTCTGAAGAATATGGTTTTATGTTGATTAATGTACAAAATACTTGCTACCTAGTTGTTTTAATATTTTTTATGTAAGGTGCTAGTAGTCAGTATAAGCGTTGTGCATGGTGTTAGTAAAATACATCATGAATATTTACCGCTAGGCTTGCGCAAATGTTTATATTCGCTACTATCCCAGCCTGTTTGCCTATGTTGGATACTATTACAAGGACGCCTTATTAACGAATCAAAAAGCACGTCAACTTCTTTCTATGCGCTTATTGCAGTTTGTGCGGGGTATTTGATAGCACCTATGGGCATGGCCGCGGTAAACGTTGCCATTCCTGCACTTGCCGAAGATTTACAAGCCAATGCCAGCAAAGTAAGTTGGTTACCTACGCTTTACATACTTAGCAATGTGGCGTTTATGCTGCCCTTTGGTAAATTAGCCGACAACTATGGCCGAAAACGCATCTATGTGTGGGGCCTGGTACTGAATACCCTTGCGGCTTTTATGTGCTCTATAGCAACCAATATAGACACCATTTTATTCTGGCGGTTTATACAAGGTGCTGCCGGTGCCATGATATTTGGGACCGGCATTGCGATTATTACCGCTGTTACCGATAAAGCTAAACGTGGCACAGCATTGGGTATTGTGGCAAGCTGCGTGTATGTTGGCTTAACCATTGCCCCGGCATTAGGGGGTTGGCTAACTGAATGGTTAGGTTGGCGTTCGGTTTTTTACTTTCAAATACCACTGGTAATTGCGTTACTCATTTTAATTAAAATTACCTTACCGGGTGAATGGAAAAACGAGCATCATTCTCGTTTTGACTACGTGGGGTCAATCATTTTTATCTCTTTCTCGTGCTCCCTGGTGTACGGCATGAGTATGTTGCCATCTTTATACGGTGTTTTGCTGCTGAGCCTTTCACTGCTCAGTTTAGTCTTGTTTATTGTGCATCAAAGCAAAGACAAGCAACCTCTAATACGCGTGCAAATGTTTTTAGAAAGTAGGGTTTTTAGCCTGTCGTTATCTACCTCATTTTTAATGTACGGGAGTAACTTCGCGATTGTATTTTTGTTAAGTTTATATCTTCAATATATTAAAGGTTATAGCCCAGCCTATGCGGGCCAAATATTACTCATTCAAGCCTTGTGTATGGCAATTATAGCGCCTATTGC
This sequence comes from Glaciecola sp., assembly GCA_049650345.1. Classification (GTDB taxonomy): domain Bacteria; phylum Pseudomonadota; class Gammaproteobacteria; order Enterobacterales; family Alteromonadaceae; genus Glaciecola. Next base: position 8,213 of record JBARZY010000169.1, read on the forward strand.
AGGTAAGTTATCAGACCGTTTTCAACCGCGTGTGGTGGCGACCTCAGGTTGCTTTATTGTGGCTGTGGGGTTTATTGTTCTCAATCAGATTGATGCCAGTAGCAGCGGTACTTACATTGGTATTTCATTGGCCTTACTCGGCACTGGCTTTGGCTTGTTTTCTACGCCCAACAACAACGCAATTATGGGTGAGGTAAATGAAAATGAGCTTGGCGTTGCTTCAGCCTCTATGAACTTGTCGCGCACCATAGGCAACTTAGTGGGTATGAGCTTGGTCAATTTAATGATGCACCATTACTTAGGTGATGCGCCGCTCTCAAGCGAGCAAAATGTTGCGTTAATGCAGACTATTTCGCTGGCATTGGTGATGTCGTTAGTGTTTGTTTGTATTGCGTGTGTGCTATCGGCATTACGCGGTAAACAAGTATGATGCACACTTTGTAACATTGTTTTGTAAGCGTGCATTGGCATTATTTGGTATACATTGTAACAGCCAAGTAATAGCTAAATTATTACCCACAACCAACGGTGAGTATTGTGCTTCAAATAAATGACCTTGATTATCACTATCAGCACTTACAAATATTTGCGCATTTAAATATGGGCTTAACGGGCCCGCGCCATTGTATCAGTGGCGCCAATGGCTTGGGTAAATCTACCTTGCTTACGATCATAGCGCAGCTCCAAACTCCCAGCCGAGGGAGCGTGTTATTGCATGGCAAGAGTGTATCAGCCAGTCAAGTAGCCTTAGCGTCTGACAGTATTTCGTTTCCGCCTTTTTTAAGCGCTGCCGACATTCTAAAAACCAGTGCAGACATGTATCAATGTGATTGGCCAATAGCAATAGTTGAAGGCTTTAGGTTCGTCGAACATATACACAAGCGAGTGGATGAACTTTCAGCCGGTAATCTTAAAAAGTTGCAATTAATTAATGCACTCATGCGACAGTGTGAAGTGCTACTTGTTGACGAGCCCAATATTGCACTAGACGCTAGCAGCCTTGCTTTTATGTGGTCTGTATTTAACGATTATAGCGGTATGATTGTTGCCGCCACTAACGAGCCAGCATTGTTTGTAGATAAAGGGTATGTGGTTACTGATTTAAATACGCTTGTGCAGCACACCGCTTAAGCTCTGCATTATGCTTACTCGTTATTACACCCTACGCAAAAAAATATACCAGCAAGAAATCAAAGCTTTAATTTCGCAAATAAAACAATTTAGCATGCTGTTGTTTGTGGTACTTGGTACTGCTCTGCCCGCTGCTTTTTACGGTGCTTTATTGGGTTTTGGTATTATTTACAAAACCCAAAGCGGAGCGGTTGATAGTCTTACCATTGTATGGTGTTTTTTATTGCTGCAAACCTTGCTAATGCAATTATGTATGCAGGCAATTACAGGGCGGCAGTACTCGCTGTATTTAACTAGCTTACAACCTCCCGTATGGCAACGCCGCGTAGTGACAGCCCTATTTTCGTTCTATTGTTTACCATTATTATTGCTAAATGTACTGGTGATCGCTTTTATTGATGTACACCGTTGGCATGAAATCCCCCACGGCTTTTTGTTTTTAGGCCTGCAAGTTGTTTTAGCCATTAGCAACTTTACTCGAACAAAAGCCTTGTATTGGTTTTTAAGTGTTTCTTTTGCTTACACTGTTTTAGCAAGTTCAGTAGTAGCGTTTGCTGACATTACCTTAACTCAACACCTATTAATATTTTACGGGGTACTAACTGTCAGCTATGCCCTAGCAAAATACACAATACGCGTACCAATACCAATGCCACTTGTGATGGTAATATGGATAAAACACGCAATGGATAATAAACGCATTTTATCTATCCAACTGGGGTTAGGTATGTTGGTATGTGTTATGGCCAGTTATTGTGCCCAGCAAATGCCGCATTATCAAAGTGCCGTCCACTTTATCGCGGCCCAACTACTGGTATTGATAAGTGCAGGGTTTCAAATATCGGTTACTCAAATGCTAGAAAAACACCGTTTGTACTATCACGCTATTTTACGTAAAAACACGTACAAACTGACCCAGTATAGCGTCGCGGCGATTACCACAAGTGTATTGTTATTTGCCTTGTCAATGATGACAATTTTCAGCACTAGTATACTTGCGCATGTGCTTTGTACCTTGCTGTTGTTATACTGTGCAAAGCAGCGCCCCTCTATTTTCGTATTTGTTTGGGTTGTGTTTAGTGTGACTTTTGGGTGGTTGATGTTGGTATAATTAATGCTCATAATTTAAACTGCTTATAAGCGATTAACATACAGTTTTATGTAGTTACAGGAGATTCGTTAATATGGATATTAAAACAAGCAAAACAAAATGGTTCGTAGCCTTCATTGCGGGTTTATTACTCACCACAGTATCGTTATCTAGCAACGGTTCTCAAGACGAAAGCGCTTATTTCAGATGCGCAGGAAAATTACTGAATATGGTTAGCGACATTAGAATATTAGCTAATGCTGTTGACGACATCGATTATCTACAATCAAAACTTGCTCAGTGTGATTCTGTCTTTAGTGACTGCGATAAATTAGCGTCAGAAATAGAAAGTGACGTATTGCGACTCAATTTAGAAATAACGCAAACCAAGCAACGATTTTTGTCAGCCACAAATTTTTGTTTGAATGTAAACAACCCTTAACAGTGACTTTATAACTCATTGTAAAAAAGGCTATTTTTATACATTACATTAAGTTTAACAATTCGTTAACTAAATTTAATCAAAAAACATACACCTTTGTTAAACCTAAAAATAGAGTCTTTGGTAACTACCTTTGTGCTTCGTGCAGCAACGCCAAATCACTTTTATTGGTTTAATTAAGGAAGAAAAATGAAATTATTACGTGCTATTCCATTAGCGGTACTTACCTCATTATTTTTAATGGGTTGTGATTCAGACGATGACCCTATTGAAGAGGTAGCGCCTGAATTGATGCAAGTAAGAGTAATACATGCCTCACCTGATGCGCCAACTGTAGATATTTTTGCTGGTACAACGGCTATAGACGCCTTAGACGATGTTGACTATCAGGTTGCTTCGGGCTTTTTATCTTTAGAATCGGGAGATTACGAACTTAGAGCCGTGGCTAACTTACCATTAGGTGAAACTTTAGAAGTCATAAATGCTGACGTAACACTTATGCCAGATACCGATTATAATGTACTAGCTGTGGGCGAAACTGCTGCCATTGAAGCTCTTGTAGTTGCTAACCCTACAACAGAAGTAAGTTCAGGTAATGTAAGAGCGCAAGTTGTACATGGCGCGCCCAATGCTCCTACCGTTGATGTTTATGTAACGGCAGTAGACGCTGTTCTAGCTGATGAGCAACCTCTTGCTACTTTGTCATTTAAAGATTTCACCGAGCAAGTAGAAGTGCCAGCAGGAGACTATCAAATTAGAATTACCGCCAGCGGCACAACTACTGTTGTATATGATTCAGGTGCGGTTACCCTTGCAGATGGCGCAGACTTGTTAATAACTGCAACAGAAAATGTGGCCACAGGTGATTCACCTGTAGCACTTCTTGTGGCAGACGGAACAGCATCAAGTGTTATTCTTGATACCAATGCGCAGGCAAGCTTGCGAGCGATTCATGCCATTGCTGATGCTCCTGCGGTAGACGTATTTGCCGATTTAGAAAATGCCGATGACATACTGTTGTTCGACAACCCCGCATTTAAAGACGTGGCAGATTATATTTCGGTAATGGGGGCAACTTATGCAGTTGACGTAGTAGTGGCTGCCGACAATACCACCGTGGCTATTGATGACGCCGAAGTTGTACTTGAAAACGGTGTACGTTATTCAGCATTAGCAAACAATACCGTTGCCATGGCTGATCTTGACTTAGTGGTAGATGATGGTCGTCGTCTTGCTACTGCCGCGCAGGTACGAATTTTTCATGCCTCACCTTCAACAGGTGGTGTGGATATTTATGTAACGGCTGATGGAGACTTAACAGACGCGACACCTAGTTTCACAAATGTGACATACTCAACTGATGAACTTGCCGAAACTGGCTATGTACAGTTGCCAGCAGGTGATTATGTGGTTATCGTTACGCCTACCGGTACTACAACCGCAGCAATTGAAACTGATGTGCTTACTTTAGATGTAGGTAATATATACACCGCATTAGCAGTAGATGGCGATAATACAGGTGATGCACCACAGCTTATTTTGGCCGATGATTTTATTACACCAACAATGAACTAGGTTAATCAGCATAACGTTTCTTAAAGCACACTACACCAGTGTGCTTTTTTATTAGCTGGTCCGGTACAAATTTACAACTGTTTTAAATTTGTACCCAAACGCGTTGTGTATTATTCTTTTACGTGTCTACATAATAACTACAAAAAGAGTCACCATCTTCTCATATATGTTTAACCTACGTTGTTCCATAGCACTTAGCCTTTTTATTGGCTTGTGTGCTAACACCCATGCCAATAATAGTCGAGGCCTTCATGTTGATAGCCTAGAGGTAGATAACACTGTTGTTACGCAACATAAAACGAAAATAAACGGCGAGCGCGTAAGTTATTCTGCTACCACGGGTACGTAGCCAGTTTGGGACGATAAAGGTGATGCTGTTGCGACTTTATTTTTTACGTATTACCAACGCACCGATGTAAAAGACACCAGCAAGCGACCGCTGGTTATTTCGTTTAATGGCGGGCCTGGCTCAGCGTCTGTGTGGATGCATGTGGCCTATACCGGCCCACGTATTTTAAATATAGATGACGAAGGTTATCCGGTGCAGCCATATGGCGTGCAAACCAATCCGTACTCTATTTTAGACGTGGCTGATATAGTATTTGTGAACCCAGTAAACACCGCTTATAGCCGCGTGTTAAAAAACAAAGATGGCGAGATGCCGCCTAAGGCCGAGCAAAAATCGATGTTTTTTGGCGTTAATGCCGACATTAAATACTTAGCTGAGTGGTTAAACACTTTTGTTACTCGTCAAGAGCGCTGGACGTCACCTAAATACCTCATTGGTGAAAGCTATGGTACCAATCGGGTTTAGCGCTAGAATTGCAAAATGCGCAGTGGATGTATTTAAATGGCGTAGTGTTGGTATCGCCTACCGAAATTGGCATTGAGCGTGATGGGCCTGTAGAAGCGGCAAATCGTTTACCGTATTTTGCTGCAACCGCCTGGCACCATAAAAAGTTAGCATCCGAGCTGCAACAAAAAGACCTGTACGAGGTGCTAGACGAGGTAGAGCAATACACTATTAATAGTTATATTCCGGCAATTGCTAAAGGCGGCTTTATTAGCCCCAGTGAAAAGCAAGCAACTATTGAAACCGTTGCACGCTATTCAGGTTTAAGCGAACAAGCTGTGGCGTATAGCAATCTAGATATTAGTAATGCATTTTTTTGGAAAGAACTGTTGCGCGATGAAGGCAAAACCGTGGGTAGGCTAGACAGTCGTTATATAGGCATAGACAAAAAACAAACCGGTGCTAGACCCGATTATTGGGCTGAGCTTACTTCGTGGTTACATTCGTTTACCCCTGCCATAAATCACTATATTCGCAGTGAGCTAAACTACAAAACAGACCTAAAATACAATATGTTTGGCCCTGTTAGACCTTGGGATAGAACCAATGATAGTACCGGTGAAAACCTGCGTTTAGCCATGGCGCAAAACCCATTTTTAAATGTAATGATACAAGCTGGTTATTATGACGGCGCCACTAATTACTTTGATGCCAAATACACAATGTTGCAACTTGACCCAAGCGGAAATATGAAAGCGCGCTTGAGTTTCAAAGGTTATAGAAGCGGCCATATGATGTATTTAAGACGCGATGACTTAAAACAGTTAAACGCTGATTTACGCGAGTTTATTTTAAGTACTACGGTAAAAGAGGGGGAATCAGCTAGGTATCCTAGATAAGAAGAAGACCATTATTTCTGATTTCATCTTGTTATCCTCACTGCATATCTCTAGCCCCGCAAAAGCGGGGCTAGAGACCAAGTAGAACTACCTCCAAAACAACCTACAAAATTACAACTTCAGTACAGTTATAAAAATAAATAATCTAGGTAAGCTTATATTTCGCTTCGCATAGAGTGTGGCGAACGTTTATCTAAAACGTAATTTTTTATTTAATATACAAAGGAATATTAAACATGGAAAAGTTGAATATTGAACAAGTTGAAGCAGTAAATGGTGGTGCTCACTATTTTATTTTAGAGTTTGCTGTTAGTTATGCGGCGGGGAAACTTTTGGATGCCGCAATTGAAGCAGACTGGGGTAATGCGTCATACAGTGACATGATGATTGCACCATAAGTAAATATCAGCGAAACCTAGGTTTCGCTTTTCAAACAGCTATCTCAGAAGGTATAAATATGATTTTTACATTGTTGTTTTTCTTCATTTTTTGGTTGACGTTAGTGTTACTCAATAAATATTCATTAATCCCCAAAAGCATCTACAAATTCAAATTTCTGATACTTGTTTTGGCGAGTTTAGTTGTACACCTCATTTACAGACACTTGTACTTGTGACTCAGCTAACCGTTTGTACTAGTCTTTTGTTTCGTTATATTTTGCGGTTGGGAACAGGTTTTTACAGTGATTAATTGTATCTTGTATGTGTTTTTCTGATAACCAAATATCGTAGGCGTTATCGCTATGCGTAAAAAGTGTTAAGCAGTTTTTTGAGCGTTGTAGTTTAGCAGTGTCGGTTTTATTAATTGTTTTGGCTAAGCGCTTTGTTACTCTTGAGAAGGGTGATTGCCTGACTACAACGGTGTCCCCTAAATCTACAACAACGACGTATGGCGCGTTGAATTTTCTAGTCTTATAACCATACAAGGTGATGCCTACGGTGATGAAAGCTACTAAGTACAAGTAAAAATGAAACGAAGTCATTAAAATTCCTTTTAAACTAAAATGCTAACATGGCTCCGCCATATATTAACACTTCTTCAAAGCGATCAAAATTTGAATAATCACACCAAACAGATAACTAGGCACGTGTGAGGTCTAATCAGCAAATTTCTCTTTTTAGTAGTATCATGTTTTAAAAGGATATTTATCATTAACAGGACATAGCAATGAACCTAACCACAGGCAGTAAACGCTTTGCTTTAATCACCTTTAATGTTTGGCTTGCCATAGCGGTATCAACCACTTCATCTGTAGCGCACAGCAAAGCCAAGCCAGAGTGGTTAAAAGTAAGCGATTTTGAGTCGTCTAATGCCTTGCAAAGTTGGACTAAAATAGACACGCAAAATCAAACTGACCCTAAAGTTGAAAACCCGCAAGTTACAGAAGTACGTTTTGATAGCCAGGCCAATAATCATTATTTACTTAAAAAGCCGGCACCAGAAGGCATTGTTGGAAACCGCAATGCAATTAGTTTTACCAAGCTTCCCAATGCGATTGATGTAGGCGAAACCTATACTTTTACGTGCGCTTGAATGTTGAGGCGTTTCCTAATAACCATGTATTTGGTCTCACCAGTTTAGGGCCCCAAGGAATTATCGATAAAGCTTACAATGCACTTGAGCCGAGTTTACGCATTACCGATCGTTTTGACCCTAACATCAACTACAAAAATGACGGTACATTACTGGTTCGAAAAGATGATTGGTACGACAGAATTTACAATGAGAAAACTCAGCGCCCTGCTAGCCCTATGGAAACCAACACATGGTATGAAGTATGGATGGTGGTAAATAATCAGAAAAAAGCTGAGGGCGGACAAGTTTACGATGTGTATATTCGAGGTGGCAGCGAGTTTCCTACTCAGCAAAAGGTGTATAGCAAGGCTGATTTCCGCATGAAACGCGAAGTGCCCATTATCTATTTTAGTGCAACATGCAATACTGGCTCAAAAGAGCAACCATATGGAAACGGCGGGTTAAGATACGATGACCTGTACATGACAAGTGGCGTAGAGCTGGGTTCTCCGCTTTAGCTCTTGTCTTGTTATGGTTGTTTTTTGTTACTACTGTTGAAAACATGTTTCTTTAGTCGGGTTTCAGGGCCTTAGCGGACATCAACAAATAGGATATTGATACACCCCACACGTCATCGTGGCGAAGGCCACGACCTCCTTGGAACTAAGCGATATCTACTATAAACTCGTATACAAATCATCCCAACACGGATTCATCGAGTTAATCAATCTATCCTTCCATGCACGATGCCAAT
>JBARZY010000170.1:0-5632 GCA_049650345.1 Glaciecola sp.
TCATACTAAATAAAAAAGTATCATACTTTACAATAAACTATCATACTTTGGGGTTGAGCCTTTCGGCAGAAAAGGGTGGCGAGTTGTGAGAAATATACAAGACGCTTTCGGCCCTTTATGCCGTAAACCAGACATAAGAATTTTACGATTTGAATCGCTTCTTCACGCTGCATTTGTGATGACCTAGAGCAATGAATGCTTAATTACCATATCGAGCAGCTGCGGCTTTTTCAGCGTCTGTTAGTTCGCTAAAGCGTTTGCCATTGAAATACTCTTCAAACATTTCGATGAGGTATTGGATTTCGCCTCTGGATTTTTGGCTTCTACCTTTTCTCTTAACTTCTCTATACATATAATCTAGCGTTGTTTCAGGCTCTTTACCTGTCGGTGGACCAGTGAAGCTTATGGCATTTATATCAACGTAAAGACTCTCATCTTCTACCAGTAACTTTTCAAAAAATAGTACATTAAATAGTTCGTCATATGCACCATGCCTGAAAGACTCGACCATATAGTTTGTGTTTCCACATAACATATGATTTTTATTTCTATTTAAAAACTTAATCATTTGTTCTGGAGATGGATTGTTTATATTCTCTTGTTCTTTCATGTAGCTTTTTATAGTTTTTTTTATATTTTTTGCCACTTTTGTTGCATCACCTACAAAGTGAGAGCAAATTGTATTAGCTAAAGTCTTAATTGTGGGAACCATTTTTTCATTTAGTGAGGAAAGACTATTAAGAGCATCTAAACCACTCTTACCTCTTAATTCTTGATAACCGACTTCTTCACTCACTACTGAGTGAGCGTGATTAAAACCACTGATAGACACTACTAATGTCATAGTCGTCATTAATTTCATCATGCTCGATAAGCATTTCATAGCCACTCCTTTGCGTTCATTTGTTTCAGTATGGTCAGTATGTCGCATGAAGATTGTTCAGTCAAAAGTGGATAATGAATACCGAGGTTTATGTCCGGTTTGGCGCTCATAGACGAGATTAAGTAACGTTCTAATTTCTAGAGCTGACGTTAAGCCGACATAAGAATTTTACGATTTGAATCGCTTCTTCACGCTGCATTTGTGATGAATATTCAATTGCCGAATCGAGTAGCTGCGGCTTTTTCAGCGTCTGTTAGTTCGCTATAGCGTTTGCCATTGAAATACTCTTCAAACATTTCGATGAGGTATTGGATTTCGCCTTTGGCTTTTTTGGGTAAAATTGGGTTTGCAACTTCTCGATACATGTAATCCAAGACTGTTTCAGGCTTATTTCCTGTTGGTGGGCCGGTGTAACTAATCGCATTAATATCCACATACAAGTCTTCATCTTCAACCAGTAGTTTCTCGTAGAATAAAATATTGAATAATTCATCATATGCACCGTGCCTTAAAGACTCGACCATGTAGTTAGTATCACCACACAGCATTTGGTTCTTATGTTTATTCAAGAATAGAATTATCTGCTTAGGGCTGGGGTTATCGATATTTTCATGTGCTTGCAGATAATCAACCAATACTTCTTCAATGTTTTTGGCGACCTTTGTAGCGTCCCTGTAATACTGAGAGCACATGTTTCTTGCTAGTTGAGCAATCTCTTCAGAGGCACCAAATTTCATCGCTTCAAACTTGAATAAGTCAGTCGCCCCTTTACTACCACTTCGCTCTTGATGACCGACTTCTTCACTCACTGCCGAGTGAGCGTGAGTAAATCCACTGATAGACACTATTAATGTCATAGTCGTCATTAATTTCATTATGCTCGATAAGCATTTCATAGCCACTCCTTTGAGGTCGCCGGTTTCAATACGGTCAGTATGTAGTATGAAGATTCTTCAGTCAAAAGTGGATAGTGAATACCGAGGTTTATGTCCGGTTTGGGCCTGACAGTCGCCGAAAGATTATCAATTCCTAGCGGCATCAATCCGCTCAAAAGAGCCCAAAGTATGATACTTTTTTGTCACCGAATCACGCTCTTTTGAAGAACAGGCTGAAATAAGCATGATACTTTATTTCTCTGCTTTCGCCTTCGAAGAGCTAATATTGAGTAAAATCGGTGCGGTAAGTATGATGGTTTATTGTCCTTCTACAGTTGTGCGATCTAATTAATGTTTGAAACTAGGTATTAATGTTTGAAACTCGCACAACTAAATAGAATCCGCTGTTCGATCGTTTTTTGCCACTTGTGGCCATTGAGAGTGTGGAAAAACTGGACTATTTTGAGGCCGAAATAATAAAGTAGTTTTGGACAGGATTTAGGCCCGAAGCGGCTTTAAATCTTTACTACGAAGAATCGTCATTACCGTGAAAACGGTAACCTCGTAAAATATACTCTGAACATGCGACAGCGTTGGTTGATCGAGGTTCCCAATCAAGTTGGGAATGACTTTTCTTCGTGGCAAAGTTATGTCAGAAAAACGTCATAAAGGGCCCCAGTGACCTTTCGAATCCTCCATCACGACATGATTTATTTCTGAAGTTGTGAGAGGGTTACAGTAGTGCTTGCTCTCGGCGACAAAGACATGCGTATTTCATGGCTGCTCGTGTGCAAATATTTGTATCGTTTGATTGAGGTCACTTTCTTATATCGACCATACTATGCCTGTCGCTAAGGCACCAAAAATTATATAAATGATAAACGCCCAACGCTTAATGCAAGTTTCTTCAACATCACATATGTACTCATAATGTACCCGTGATATGTAATATCTAAAGTACAAATAGGCAATGCTGAAAATTACAGCGAGGTCGACAACAAGTGATTTGCTTACCAGCTCTCGGTAGATAGAATTGCGCTCGTTGCCCAATTGAAATGTTGCTTTTTTCACTGCGGACTCTACAAAATTGGGCGTAAAATATGTCAATGTAAAATCTGGAAACGTCCACACTACAACGCAAATTAAAATTGGAACAATTGTATAGGCGGCCAGAGTTTTTGTACTCATGAGCCAAGCAGGCGGATACTCTTCGTTGTTATACGCGACAATTCGAACTATCTTCATCGTGATTAAAACAGGAATTGCCAAATAGAAAAATGTGTATATTAAAAAAATTGTGTAGGCAGAAAAGTTTGAGAGCTTGATAGTAAATGAAAAGTGCTCCAAGACTGCGCTTTTAAGCGCTTCGTAATTTGCAAGGTTGTTAAGTTCTGCAAAAGCATAAATAGACAACACAGATGAGCACAGTATTACTAAGTTCATGCGAGTGAATAATATGCCCATTAATCCTTTGGATTTTATAGTTGAAAGATAGAATCTCAGAGCTAAGGTTACACTTACATACAGAGGCCCTAAAAATCCAAGGAAGATGAAAACTGCGAACGGGACATATAGAAAAACACTTTCCTCTGCCGTTTTAAGTAGACCGCTTGCATGATACGCAGAGTAGAACGATAAAATTATCGAAATAATAAATAGTGGATGGCACATGATGCTTTCGCACAGTCTTTGGGTATAAAACTTGTCGAGTCGTTTTTTATAAAAGAAAGAAAACAGACCAATACAGAAAACAGGAAGCAAAAAAAGCAAGGGGACAGTTGCCACCTCTAAGAGAACGTCGAAGAACTTTGCTCCTGCCCAAATAGCGATAAGTATCCCAGTAGAATAAAACACAAGCGAGGAGAGGCCAGAGCCTTGTTCTGTTCTGACTTCTCTATTTCCGAGGTGGTCTTCGTAGGTAACCTTGTATGCAGTATTTTTATCCTTTCCAATATCTTCGCCACCAGCTATCAAAATATTTCGTATTGCCCAAAATAAACCGAAGACGGCCCCAACTATAGGTACGCATAGGTATTGCTTGCCGTTTAGTGCTCTGATACTCATCTTATTCCTTGTATATGCTGCTGTTATTCTCGTTTTTTAGGAATGCAAATAGTCTGTGTTGGGGAGGGGGCTTTAATGTTACCTAGGCAGTAGGACGCATATATTCGAACTCAATAAGTTAAATGAACTCAATTTGTGAAATACGTCAGGCCAGAACTAAAGCTTTCTCGTTTGATACAACGACGCCAAATTCCATTTGAGGTCGGGAGATTACTGAGTTTTATTTATGTATTCAACAAAATCAACTACGTCCGCTGATTATTTGAGCAGCCAACTTGTTTTTAGCAAAGTAAACTATAATAATTCTCTGTCTTATGACAATCTTATCGCCACTCAACGCTTAATAAACCTTGGTTGCGCACTTGTGCCATACTCGAATTTTATTTCCTAATATTAGTTGCGTATGTTTTTTAGCAATCACAATTGTGCCATCTAATTTTAGGTGCCTAAGAAAATTAGACACTTTCAGTTATTTGTATTTTTCCAAAAAACTTGCATCCACATTCTGCAGTCGTTCGTTTGGTCAATTCTGAGTACAACATTTGCACCAATTAATAGGATGACATTATGTTTAAAAAGCTAATATTTTTATTTACAACCATCGCCTTGACGGCGTGTGGGTCTGATGATAACTCAATGGAAGTTATGGAGCCGGTGTTTGCAGCATCACAAACCTATACTATTGAGCTAAATGGAGCACAACAAGTACCTAACAATAGGTCAGATGCTACCGCAACTGCAACGCTAGAATTAGACGAAACCCTTAATCTTTTTAAAGCATCACTAGATTTGACTAATGTTGCAGATGTAAGTGCTGCTCATATTCATGCCGGTGGCATAGGCATGAATGGGGACGTGGTATATGCATTTGAGCAAGATGATTCGGGTAACTATATTGTGGGTGAAACTGCCTTAACTGCTATGTTGGCGAGTCAGTTTTCAAGTGGAGATTTCTACATTAACGTTCATACTACTGCGTTCCCAGATGGTGAAGTGCGCGGTCAAATCGTTAACGCTAACACGACAATTTTGACGTTTAGTTTATCTGGTCAGCAAGAAGTGCCTGCAGTAGAGACTACTGCAAATGGCTATGCTTATGCGTCTTATGATACTGCTTCTACTCTGTTTAAAACAACAGTACGCACAAGTGGTGTGGAAGATGCCACCATGGCACATATTCACACTGGTCGTATTGGTTCGAACGGTGATGTATTGGTTGCTCTAGAGCAAGTAAGCGCTGACGTTAACATTTGGACAACGCCTAACAATTTAACGCTTGATGAAGAGATTTTTGAAGTGCTTGCTTCGGGTGGTCATTACGTGAATGTGCATACTCCAGCAAACCCAAGTGGTGAGTTGCGCGGACAAATTTTAACAGCAAACTATGTAATAGCAGCGTTTGATTTGGCAGGTCAACAAGAAGTACCTGCAGTATCCACCACTGCTACCGGCAGTGGCTATGCGTTAATCGATACGGATACTCTGAGTCTTGAGCTTAAAGCCGTCACTTCTGGTGTTGCTGACGCTACTATGGCACATATTCACACAGGTCGTATTGGCATGAACGGAAGTGTATTAGTTGGCCTTGAGCAATCGATGGACGATAGGAATGTGTGGATGACACCTGCCGACTTAAGTATTGATGCAGACACTTTTGAGGTGCTTGCTTCGGGTGGTCATTACGTTAACGTGCATACTCCTGCAAATCCAAGTGGTGAATTGCGTGGTCAAATTTTAACTGCAAACTATGTAATAGCAGCGTTTGATTTGGCAGGTCAGCAGGAAGTACCTGCAGTATCCACCACTGCTA
>JBARZY010000171.1:0-23544 GCA_049650345.1 Glaciecola sp.
GGCGATTTATGTTACTTTAGAGGGGAAAATCCCTAGAACCCCAATGTGAGAGTAAATCCAAAAAGTGAAGCCGTGTATTGAGGACTGCCAGTTTCAAAGCTCACATAAACAGTTTGTGGTGCATTAAGACCGAGGCCCAATCCAAGACCAAGTCCCGATGGACCGCCTGCGCCCTCAGCAGAACCTCCTGCCCCAAAAGATGCAGAGCCTTGCCCATCATTAATAGCTTGCGAAATAAACCATGCGCGCGTTTCCTCCATGTTTGCAAATTGTGGTACGAAATTATCGTCTTTGCATGCATTGAGGATTTCTAATTGAAGGTTTTCTTGTTGCGCTGCAACAGAGGGTGTTGCAAAACTCAGCGCCATTGAAACTGCTAAAGCGCTTTTAACTATTTATAAACTTTTCATAAAGTTCCCTTATTTTTTTAATTATTCAACTATAAGCTTAGTTGTTGCCCTACTTATTTTTGAGGGTAAATTTTGTACTTTAGCGAAGAAAAAAACGATCAATTGAAATAGCTAAAACCACATGCTGCGAGTTCCTGCTGCTGTTGAGATGCTTACGAATAAATTAGGTAGTTTTAACGTTATGATCCAATCTATAGTATGCTCTCATGATTTATTTTTGCCTTATGTCGATAGTGGCAGAACTATTTTTTCGTGTGATGACTGAATAGGTAATCGGCCAATCGCACATTGCTTACAATAGAGTAGTAATAAGTAATGAGGAGTCGCAATTAAAATGCCTGCAGCTAACAAGCCCATTAACGAAGAAGGACGACTTGCCGCCCTAAGACAATACGATATTTTGGATTCGGTTGAAGAAGCTGAATATAACGATATCGTAAAATTAGCGTCCGCTATTTGCGATATGCCCGTATCAACCGTCACTCTCATTGATGAAGATCGGCAATGGTATAAAGCCAAAGTAGGTATTGATATAGAGGGAACGCCGCGAAACATTGCTTTTTGTGCGCACACTATTTTAGATCCGGGAAATCCTTTAGTGATCGAAGATATGACAAAAGACGACCGAATGAGCGATAACCCCTTCGTCACAGGCGAGCTACATGCGGCACAGTTTTATGCTGGTTTTCCCCTAAAGGACGATAATGGCTTTGTGTTGGGTACATTGTGTGTTTTAGATATGCAACCAAGGACGTTAACTCAGATACAAACAGAAGCATTGAGCGTGTTAGCAAATAATGTAATGAATCTTATAAACTTACGCAAAAAAACCAGTGATTTAACCGCGCTGTATGAGGAAATGAAAAACGAAATAGATAGAGCGGCCTTATTACAACGGCAAATGCTGCCATCGCTTAAACATATAGACAATGTAAAGAAAGCCTACAACATTGATATTGCTGGCCTCTTTAAGCCCTGCACCGAACTTGCAGGAGATTTATGGGGCGTACGCGCCATATCTGATACAAGCTACGCGATATATATGATTGATTTTACCGGACACGGTGTAAGTGCCGCAATTAATACATTCAGCATTCATAATATGATGAATGAGGATGGTATGTTTGGGCTTGAGCCTCATCATTTTCTAGCTAAGCTGAACGACAAATTGAAAAACTCATTGCAAATAGGGCAATTTGCGACCATGTTTTATGGTGTCGTTGATACTCAATTTGAAGAGATGGTTTACGCTGCAGCTTCTACAACACAAACGATTTTAGTCACGAAAGACAGAACCGTTCTCCTCGAGCAAAAAGGCTTGCCCCTTGGAGTAATGGCAGGCAGTAAATATAACAAGCATAAAGTTCCTTTTGAAAAGGATGCCCTTATGTTTTTTTAAAGCGACGCATTAATTGAAACAAAATCTAGCAGTGGACAAACTCTAGATATATCACTTATACAGAAGACACTAGAGGACAATGCAAGGGATAATTGTGAAGAGATAATGAGTAAGATCATGACTCAATTCAACCGTTTTAATATTAAAGAAAAAGTTGATGATGATTTAACCATTGTAGTGTTGAAAAATGATAAAAGCTCATCCTAGTTTTGTTATCTTTCATTTAGATTTAACAAACTGATGAGATTTAGAGTGTCAACCTCTGCATAAAATAAGTGTTTGAAATAAAACAGGGCGTATACTGTTGCGAGCGCCTGCTAAATTAAAACCTAATTCCATTAGATATAGCCGCTCGTAAACGGCAAACCCAAAAAAGTATACCGTTAATGGTTGTATATTTGCGGTCTCGTTGCAATATATAGTAATAGACTTACACTATTCACCCAAGAAACAAGAGGTAATAATGAAAACAATTGGATACGCAGCGCACTCTTCAGATGCTCATATGGTGCCTTACCACTTCGAGCGACGAGCACTTCGAAGCAACGACGTCGCAATTGAAATCCTCTACAGTGGCATTTGTCACTCTGACTTGCACACCGTCAACGGAGACTGGGGCCCGCAAAGTTATCCGCTAGTGCCGGGGCATGAAATTATTGGCCGCGTCTTGGAAGTAGGAGCGGATGTAAAGCGCTACAACGTAGGTGATTCTGTCGCGGTAGGTTGCATGGTCGATAGCTGCAAGCAATGCCGTCAGTGCGATAATCATGAAGAGCAATATTGTGAAAATGGTATGACGCCAACTTATGGAGCGCCAGATCGCATCTCTGGTGACATTACTCAAGGCGGTTATTCAAAACATATCGTTGTGCGTGAAGAGTTCGTACTTAGCGTGCCCGAAACACTCGACATGTCACGAGCCGCGCCGATCCTATGCGCTGGTATCACGACTTACTCGCCACTACGAACGTGGAATGTGAAGAAAGGCACCCGCGTGGGTGTTGTTGGGCTTGGCGGTCTTGGTCATATGGGCGTAAAAATCGCTGCAGCAATGGGCGCAGAAGTCACCGTAATTAGCCGCAGCAACGCAAAGGAAAAAGAAGCTAAAAGTAGCGGTGCTTCAAATTTATTGGTTTCAACAGACAAAGAGGCGATGAAGAAAGCGGCCTCATCATTCGATTTGATACTTGATACCGTTCCGGTAAAACACAATGTTGATGCCTATACGCGTTTACTAGATGTTGATGGAACCTTGGTCATTGTCGGTCAGATAGGACCGCTTGAAGAGCCAATGACCATTCCACTGGTGACGGGTAGACGACGTATTGCCGGTTCATTGATTGGCGGCATTAAAGAGACGCAGGAAGTCTTAGATTTTTGCGCTGAGCATAACATTCATCCTGAATGTAAGATAATCAATGCCGATGAAATTAATAACGCTTTTAAACACTTAGCAAAAGGCGATGTGGCACACCGCTTTGTGATTGATATGGCGTCGATGTCTGAATAAAGCGGCTTAAATTAGTATTAACCAGATCATTCAGAGAAAAAAGGAAGCGGTGGGAATTATCAGTGATTTTTCCCACCCACTCCTGTTTCATTAACTCCATCAAAGTCAATATCTTGCATTTAATGGGCTTTCCTTATTCCGCGACTAATCCAATGCTATGTTCCTAATCTTTGCTTCTGATTACACGCACGAAAACATATGAAAAGAAGACAAAAAACAGCCAATCATTAATGCCGTAGATTGAGTAAAATATCCCCGCCATCATATCCTGTTCATAAACATCGTAAATATTATTATTAAGAAACCAGTTTATCCAAACGCAGCCATAAATCAGCTTTTCAACAGCAAAAACGCCAACGAGCCATTTTACTTTGGCGTAATTTTTTGCAACTGATATATAAGCGAACCCCCATATTAAAATCATTAATAATCCGAAATTCGACATTACCACAGGGTCAAATTCGGCAATTGTAGGGTTGGTGAAAAAACGTGAGAAAACCAGAACCGAAGAATTCATTAAGCCGGCAACTACAAAGCCTTGCGTAATCGTTTTGCTATTTATATTCATGTTTTTGCTCATCTATTATCAAGGATTAATTGCCGCTCATGCTTTTTCGATTTCTAATGAATTCACCAATCTCGCTAAGGCGTGACAATATTGAACCAGAAAGGAAACTCTTCTAACATTTGTAAAATAGAAACAAATGCATTGATGTCTCCCTCATAGGTAATCTCGCCACTTTTCACTAGCTCAGGAAAACTTTTTGCCTTCATTAGCATTAAGTTTAAGTCGCTTCGGTTCATTGTAACGGTTGCGTCGGCGCTCTTCGATTGCACTCCTGCGATGTTATTAAGGTGCGCATTCTTTAATTCAAGCAGGAATTTTTCATCTTTGTCCGGGAAGACAATATTCACTGAAACTGTTTTGCCAAGTGCTAGCTCGCTATTGAGCCTTACGCCTAAAAAGTCAAAGATAAGCTCAGAACTCATCGCAATGATGAGGTCAGGGCCTACCTTCACTGCGTTTATTTGATCAGGTAGTCCATTTCTCAACTCAAACGCACCAGCAAGATATGTATTGCGCCAGCCCGCACTTTCAGCTTGATACCCCATTTGCTCAAAAATATTCGCCTGCAATAGTTTTGCAGGTACGTTGTCAGGTTGAGCGAATATAACATTGTTGAGAAGCTCAGCGGCCCAGCGATATTCACCTGCGTCATAAGCTACTTTTGCCATCGCTACAATATTCTCTGCACCCCCCATCGCTTGCACATATTTAGGTGCGGATTCTGCAGGGCTGAGCTTATTCAGGTTAGCTGGGTTCATATCAAAAAAGCCTAAATAGCGATTCAACACGCCTCTGACATTATGCGAATATGAGCCATGGTAACCTCGGTTATACCATTCGTGAGCAAGCACATCAGGCACATTTAATTCGTTGTGAATTTCGTTGATGGTAACGCCTTTATTAGCCAGATTAAGGGTCTTATCATGCAAATAGCCATACAGATCGCGCTGTTTTTCCAACACACTAATTAAATATTCATTGCCCCATCTTGGCCAGCTATGGGAGGCAAACATAACCTCCGTGTCTTTTGCGTAATTGTGAATAAGCTTATTAATGTACTTGCTCCACCCTTGAGCATCTCGGACTGCTGCGCCGCGCAAAGTATAAACATTGTGCATCGTGCCAATTACGTTTTCTGCCGTCCAAAGCGCCTTAAACTGCGGGAAGTAAGTGTTCATTTCTGACGGTGATTCTGTGTCGGGTGTGTTTTGAAACACCATTTCAATACCGTCTATTATTAGGCTCTCTTCGTCGTCTTCAATAGTTATTGTAGGCGCAATAAGTCCAATTGCACCGTTTGAGAGACCTTTGCCGATTGCGGCATCAACTAGGCCGAATTCGGACTTAGGCAGTACATTGCCATATTGATAGCTGGCTCGGCGTGTCATCGCATTTCCTGCCAGCACGTTTTCTTTTATGGCGTGCTCCATAAAATCTCGCGGCGCTATTATTTTCACTTCGCCACTGTCGGCCTGTGCTTGAGATACTATGCCTCTTACACCACCGAAGTGGTCGGCATGGGCATGGCTATAAACAACAGCCTTTATAGGGAATTCACCAAGTTCTTGGCTTACAAGTGCAAACGCGGCTTTGGCTGTCGGTGGCGTTAATAATGTATCGAAGATGATCCAGCCGGTATCACCTTTTATTAAGGTCATATTGGCTAAGTCGTAGCCTCGCACTTGATAAATGCGGTCGCTAACTTTAAACAGGCCGTACAGCATATTCAGTCTTGCTTGGCGTTCAAGCGATGGATTAATGCTGTCGTGGTATTTTTCAGTTAATAAAAATTTATAGTTACCAAGCTCCCAAACGACGTTGCCGTTGTGGTCACGAATTTCTACTTTTTCAGGACGTTTAATCAGCCCTTTCTCAGCTAGCTCAAAATCTGTTCTATCTGCAAATGGCAGTGTATTTTTAACTGTTTGTTGATACGCCAAGGTGGTATCGGATGCTTTTTGAGGAGCTATCGGTTGAGTAACTGCCTGCTGGGATGCAACTTGATTTGCGTTTATTTGAAGTGCAAAAAAAGCGCCCATAATGAGGCAAATCTTGAGTGACTTCATATCAGTTCCTTATAAAAAAATGGCCCCATTAAAGGAGCCATCGTTATTTGTAACATTACTATCTTAGCGGCCTAAGCGACGCAATGCAGAAGAAGAGAAGTCACGACGGTCTACTTTCTTGCCCCACGTCATGAATTTTGGCTCTTCGTTCGACAAACCCGTTACTAGGTATCTTCCTGAGTTCAGATCGTATAGCGTCTCAGCTACCATCCAAGGCGTATCTACATCATAGAACATAATGTTGTGTGCTTCTGATACACGCCATAAATCACCACGACCATCGTAATGATCAATGATTGATGCCTGCCATGTATCTTCATCTATGTAGAAAACACGTTTCGCGTAGATATGGCGAGCGTCATCTTTCACAGTAGCTTCAAGTACCCATGAGCGATGCAGTTCGTAACGCAAGAAATCCGGGTTTAAATGCCCTTCCTGCACGATGTCGCCGTATTTAGCAGAAGTATCCATTAGCTTGTATGAATTATAAGGCATATAAACTTCTTTTTTGCCTATCAACTTCCAGTTATAACGATCTGGTGCGCCGTTATACATGTCATAGTTATCTGTTGTTCTTAAGCCATCTGTTCCTGCTGCAGGTCCGTCATAAGCAACGTTCGGTGCACGGCGAACACGACGCTGACCCGAGTTATAAACCCATGCTCTGCGGGCTTCTTTAACCTGGTCAATAGTGTCATGTACCAACAAAGCTGTGCCCGTTAGTCTTGAAGGAGCTGTTATTACTTGAAGATAGTAGAACAACACGTTGTCATCTTCTGCTTCACGTCCAGTTGCTAAAAACTCAGGCCAAACAAGTTGGTCATTGAGTTTAACTTCAACAAACGAACCGTCTGCTTGCACTGGTATGGCTGTAAGCTGGCGTTCAGCTGAACCGCCACGATAACGCGTAATGTGGTTCCAAATCACCTCTAATGCAGTAGCAGGAATTGGGAATGGAATAGATGTATCAAAGTTACTCAAACCATTTCCGCCTGCAACTAGTTCAGTGTTGAGTGCGTTTTTCTTGATAATGTCATACATATAACTCGGATAAGCAGACGTTCTCTTAGTTTCATACACCGGCATCTTGTAGTTAGGATACTTCTTAAACATTTCCAACTGACCAGGGCTCAAGTTATCTTTATATTCAGCAAGATTACTGCTGTCTATGACAAACTTCGGCTTTTCGTCAGCAAACGGGTTATTTGGACGGCCAGAATCTTCACTTTTCATGCCGCTTTTGCTGTTTAAACCGCCAGTCCAAGCAGGAATAGTACCTGCAGCATTACCCGCCATTTCAGCGCCCATTGGCGTGAGTGACGTACCCAATTTTTGTGCCTCTTCAGGAGTCACTTTCGCAATTACTGAAGAAGATATGAATGACAAGGAAAATATCCCTGCTATAAGTAATTGATTTCTCATTTGATTACTCCTTAAATTAATATGTAAGACCGAAGTTTAAAGACAAGAAATCTTTATCTTCTAGGACATTATGGCTGCCCCCATCGAAGGCTCTATAGCCAAGAGTCACACTGTACTTTTGCTGATATAGCGCTTCAACGGACACGCCGAAAGATTTACTTCCTTCGTGGAACTGCTGCGCCGGATCTGGTGAATAACCACTAACATCGTGCTGCCAATCAATCGTTGGTTTTAAACTGATACCCGCGATAACATTTGGGTATTCAAGTACGCCTCTCACTCTATAACCCCAAGCTGAATCGGTTACAAAGCCATCTTCAGCACAATCGCCACCAAGAGCACCGGCCGCCGTCAAATTAGCACAGTTTAGACCGCCGCCTGCATCAAAGTTACCTAAACCAAACACCGTATTACGGCCATATAGTTGACCTGAATCTTCAACGCCATCAGTCAAGATAATACCTGCTTCACCAATTACGGTTAAGCGAGAAGCGCCCAATACACGCTCAAAGAAATGCAGTGCAGTGACCTGAATTTGAGTTACATCAAATTCATCATACCCGGTCACCTCTTCGCCTAACTCTGCAGCAAGGACACGCGGTGAGTAGCGTAGGAATGGAGCCTCTGACAGCACCGCATTAAGCAACTCTGCACCATTAATTTGCACAGGTGTATCTGGCTTATATGAAATTTCACCCGAAACGGCAGTACCACCAATGTTGGTTGCGAACGTTGCGCCAAAATACTGAAGGTCTTCTGGGAAAACGATTCTATATGATGGATTTCTTGCTGCAATACTGCCGCCCGTTGGATCAGCAACACCCGGTATAAATACGACAGGAGGATCGCCTGGCTCACTTCCTATATTGGTTCTGATTGCATTTATGAGTGGCAGTCTCGAATGGATATTCATGAAGTATAAACCAAACTCAGTGTCGTTTAGTTCTGCTGCATAATATCTCAAGGCAAAACCGAACTGGCCGCCATCATCTGGCTCTGCATCGCCTCTGCGTGATGCGTCCGGATCGTTATCATAAGCCCGACGGTCAGCAAATAGTCCGCCATTAAATGCTTGTTGGTCGCCTGACGCGCCTGGTAGGAACGATAGTGCATCTGGAACACCAATGGTTACTGCAAAACAGCCATCAGCGGCAAAATCAGCGCCTGAAAAGTAAGTACCACAACCGTCTATTTGGGTTTTTTCCCACTCGTACTGATAGAAAGCTTCAAAATTCAAGTTTTCAGTTATACCGGCATTGATATAAGCCATACCAACGGGAAGCAAGCCTTCTTTTAGCTCAGCCCCAGGGCGACGCAGTGCGTTAACGTCAAATGGGTTTGATGAGTTTAAACCGCCTTGAATGAAGGTACTCTCACCCCAACTGATCACTTGTCGACCGAGTCGAAAATCGACGGGGGCATTGCCAACGTCAAAATTAATATAAAAATAAGCGTCCATTAGCTCGATGCCGGAGAATTTAGCAAAATCTGCGAAACCATCATCGTTTAGCGGTGCTCCTGGAACATAAGCATTTGGACCGTGCCCATGAGGACGCGACTCATCTTTTAATTCTTTGTCGTACCAATATTTAACTCTCGTAAAAACACCCCAATTATCTTTTGATAATTGAATATCGTGTGAACCTTTAATGATTTTGGAAAAAGTATCATTTTTTGCGAAGTTAAGGTTTCCATCATCGGTCGTTCCCGATGGAGCGTCCCCGCCGTTACCGGCAAAGATAAATCTTGGGTCTGCATCTCCCAGCCGCCAGCTTGCCCCCATAGACAATTGAGAAGTGACCTGCAGGTGAAAGCCTTCATCTTCACCAAAGTAGAAATCTGCAGCATTAGCCGCACCAGCATAGAGCGCGCCACAAACAAGCGACGCTACCATGGTTTTATTTAAATTTTTGTTCATATACCTTCCTCTATGGGAGCATTTACAGTTCGTTTACATTTGTAACATATAATTAAACTAGCACAAACGTTAAGCTATCTGTGCCAATTGATTGTCATTTCATGCAAATTATTTATAATCTTTATCTTGGTCCTCTTTCTTTAATATAACTCATAGGGTTTTTTAGTTTGCCAAATTACTATTCGACGTTAAGTGGTTGGTTAATACCGTTTTCAAGAGCTATGGAGAGTAATGGCCTCAATTTTCAGGCTGAATGCACAGAGTGCCAGATATCGTTAACCGATTTAAACAATTTAGAGTCGCGCCTTGCCGCCGACAAACTGGCGACCTTAATGCGTCATTGCAATCAAAAGTTGGGTCGCCGCGACTTTGCAACCGAAGTGGCAAATCATTTTCATCCCTCAATGTTTCATGCCTTAGGGTATGCGATGATGTCCTCGTCTTCTTTACATGATGCATTAGAGCGCTTAGCGCGCTACAAGCGTGTGGTTTCCAATACCTGCACAATAGAAATGACCGAGCAAGACAATGACTTGTTGTTTGAAATGCATATCGATACTTATCCAGATTCTAAACGTCCGGTTCTTGAGACTTGTTTAGTCGAAACGTTTTTAGCGACGATTGTGACGTTTGCAAGAGAACTTGTAGGCTCAAATATGGCGCCGAAAGTGGTGAAATTTACAGCAGCAAAACCTGATATTGATGATGGATATTTGGAAGCGTTTTTTAACTGCAGTGTCGAGTATGCTTGTGAAAGTAATTCGCTGACTTTCAGCCGCGAAGTGGCAGACACAAAGCTAATGGTTGGCAATACGATCATCACTCAAATGCATGAAAAAATATTAGATGAGCTACTCAATAGAATTGATAAAGATGACCTAATTTATTTAGTAAAAACGATTATCTATAGAGAACTCCCTATGGGCGCCCCTTCTCAAAATGACATAGCAAAACAGCTCGGTATGAGCCTGCGAAACTTACAGCGAAAGCTCGTTGATAAAGGCACAACTTACAAAGACTTGCTTGATACGACAAGAAAAAAATTGGCATTGGACTATATCCGTCAGCAGCATATTTCATTTAGTGAAACCGGTTACTTGGTCGGATTTGCTAGCGTAAGCAACTTCAATAGAGCATTCAAACGTTGGACGAATAAAACACCTACCGAATATAGAAGTTCTGAAATGTAGAATAGGTATTAAGCTATTCTATTTTCACAAGTAAAAGTCCCCTAATGAAATGTGAATGCTGAGATAAGCATTTGGCATGTAAAAACAAGACATATTTGTTAAATTTGTTAAATTTGTGTTACTCAAAGTTTTAATGTGTTTTGGAAATGTCATTGAAAAAAATCATTAGTGGGTGTTTTTCCCTTTTATGCTGCTCGGGGCTGCTATTCAGCTCAGGGCTCTTATTCAGCTCAGGGCTCTTATTCAGCTCAGGGCTGTACGCGCAAAACAAGCTGGAGCTATTAAACGAGCCGGCTCTCGAAAGCCATTTGGCAAGTAAAAGCGTTTTACTCAACACGATTGCGCATGACAGCGGTTACATTGCCGTAGGCGAGCGTGGGCATATTATTGAGTGGACAAACCCGGAACAATGGTCACAATTCGCTGTTCCCGTCAGCGTTACTATTACCGATGTCAGCAAGCTTGCCAACGGTGACTTCGTCGCAGTAGGTCATGACGCCGTTATCTTACTCTTCAAACAAGAAAGCCAAGAATGGGTAAAAGTGTTTGATGGCTACAGTTTAACCGACCTACTCATAACATCGCTAGGGAAACAGATTGAGGCGCAAGAGTTGCGTTTGGAAAATCTGCCGCCTGACGCAAGCAAGTATGATGAAGAATATTATTTAGAAGACTTACAGTTTGCCCTCGAAGATGCGCAAAAAGAAAAGCAAGCCGGTCCGAATAAACCGCTACTTTCTGTAATAACGGCAGACAACGGTACGGTTTTTGCGACCGGTGCTTACGGCACTCTATTGCAGAGCAAAGACAACGCGCAAACTTGGGAATTCGTAAACAATAGAATCGACAACGAAAGTAAGTTTCATCTCAATGCAATTTCAAAAGATGCCAAGGGTAACCTTTTCATTGTGGGTGAGAATGCAGTGGCCGCAAAATCAAGCGATAACGGTGAAAGCTGGGAAAGAATGGATTTGCCTTATAACGGCAGTTTTTTTGGTATCGAAACATCGCCTAATTCTGACCACCTCGTCGCATTTGGCTTACAGGGGCACATCGCTGTTTCAGACGATAGTGGCGAGAACTGGGTTTTACTTCCAAAGTCGCTTTCGATTTCTTTTCTCGGTGGCACGATTGACGAAAGCGGCAAAGCCTATTTAGTCGGCCATGGCGGACTTATTGTAACCTTCCCTCTATCAAACCCTGAAAATCAAAGCATCTACAAACATCCGTCTGGAAGCACCTTCGCTTCTGTAATGTTGACAAGCGACAAGCAACTTGTGCTAGCTGGTCAACTTGGTATCAAACGATGGACCATCGGTAACTAAGGAATCAATATGTCTTCAACACACTTATCTACCGAGCGAATTATTGAAAAATTCATATTTGCAAACCGTAAGCTGATACTTTTTATACTTACCATTATTTTTGCTTTTTTAGCGACTGAAGCAATTCAAGTAAAACCAGAAGCCAGTTTTAGCAAAATGGTGCCAGGCGATCATGAATTCATTAATAACTACAAAGCCTATCAAAGCGAATTAGCCGATTTAGGAAATGTCATCCGCGTCATTGTTGAAACTGAAGAGGGCGATATTTTTACACAGGAGTTTCAACAAACACTAAGACAAGTTACCGATGATGTCTTTTTTATCCCCGGAGTAAATCGTAATGCTTTGAAAAGTCTGTGGACGCCTAGCGTACGTTGGCAGGAAGTAACCGAAGAAGGCTTTGTGGGTGGCGCCGTTGTGCCCGATGGGTATGACGGTTCTGACAGTATGCTAGAGCAACTGAAAACCAACGTGTTTAAGTCAGGTCAAGTTGGCGTGCTGGTTGGTAATGATTTTAAATCAGCGATTGTGCTAGCCCCGCTGCAGGAGAAAAATCCAGAAACAGGTCTTCCTCTCGATTATCGCGAGCTATCCGAAAAGCTCGAGCAAGACATTCGCGATAAGTACGACGGCGACACAATCAATATTCGCATCGTTGGCTTTGCAAAAGTCGTTGGCGATCTTATAGACGGCGCAGTTCAAGTTGTCATTTTCTTCGGCTTGGCTGTAGCGATCACTTTTGTTTTGTTGCTCTTATATTCTCGTTGTTTGCGCAGCACGATTGTTGTCCTTGTGTTTTCAATACTGGCGGTTATTAGTCAACTCGGCATACTCAATTTACTCGGCTTTGGGGTTAACCCTTACAGCATGTTAGTGCCATTTTTAGTGTTCGCCATTGGTGTCAGTCACGGGGTGCAGATTATCACCGGGATTATTCAACATGTAAAAACTGGCTCTGATAAATTTATCGCATCCAAACTGGCATTCCGTTCTCTTTATCTGGCCGGCATTACCGCATTAGTCAGTGACGCCATTGGTTTTACAACACTTATGGTTATTGATATTGGTGTTATTAGAGAGCTTGCTATCGCTGCTAGTATTGGCGTTGCAGTCATTATCATTACCAACCTAGTTGCACTACCCATTGTTATTAGTTTCATTGGGGTATCAACAGGTGGTAGAGCTCGGCACACCAACAGCGCAACTGATGCACCTTCACCAAACAAATTAGCGGCTTCAATTGCTGGCTTTGCACGCCCACCAAAAGCAAAATATGCCTTAGTTGTGGCAATACTGCTGAGCGTATTAGGCTTATATTATTCGCAGTTCTTAAAAATTGGTGACCTTGACGCAGGCGCGCCTGAATTGCGTGCAGACTCTCGCTACAACTTAGACAATGCTTACGTAGTGGAAAATTACAGTACAAGCACCGACGTATTTGTGGTGATGGCAAAAACCACACCCGATACCTGCATTACCTACGACAATCTCACATGGATAGATAAATTACAGTGGGAAGTAAAAAACGTAAACGGTGTACAGGACGTTAAGTCCGTAGCTAACGTTTCAAAGTTCGGTATGTTCGGCATGAACGAAGGATCATTGAAGTGGTATGGCCTAAACCGAAATCAGTTTATGACCAATGCATCTGTTTCGAGAACACCACCGGGCTTAATCAACCAAGACTGCTCAATGGTTCCTATTCTTGTCTTCTTGGACGACCACAAAGCAGATACTTTAGAAGCCGTTGTTGCCAAAGTGCAGACGTTTAAGCAAAAGTATGATTCAGGCGATGTAGAATTTCTATTAGCAGCTGGTAATGCCGGTGTCGAAGCCGTAACCAATATGGTTATAGAAGATGCGCAAACCGAAATGCTAATTTGGGTATATTCAGTGGTTATTGCACTCTGTTTGATTACCTTCCGCTCGGTCAGAACCGTTATCGCTATCATTTTACCATTAATGTTAACGTCGCTATTAAGCCAAGCCCTGATGGCGAAACTAGGTATCGGCGTAAAAGTGGCGACCCTTCCTGTGATTGCCTTAGGAGTAGGTATTGGTGTTGACTACGGCATCTATATTTTTAGCAAAATTAATGAAGCCTTAGCACAACGTAAATCCTTGTATGAGAGCTATTTGTTTGCATTGAATCAAACCGGTAAAGCGGTTGCCTTCACTGGCTTAACCCTTGCTATCGGGGTTGCCACATGGGTATTTTCACCCATTAAATTCCAAGCAGATATGGGCTTGTTGTTAACCTTTATGTTCATACTAAACATGGTTGGCGCGCTTACCTTAATTCCAGCAATTGCGTGGCTACTCAGAATTGGGGCCAACAATAATACTGAATCAGAAAATCTAACCAAGGAGCCTAATCGTGTCTAATTTGATTACTCAAATCGAGGCCTTAACGCCCATTCATGAAAAGCAGAAATTGGCGTTCAACGCGGATCCATTTCCTGATTATGCGACTCGGATTAACAATTTGAAAAAATTGAAAAGTTTGATGTTAGATAATCAAGAAGCACTCATTGAAGCTTTGCGTTTAGATTTTGGTCAGCGCAGCGCAGATGACTCGCTCATTGGCGACTTGCTGACCACAGTTTCAGGTATCAACTACACTATCAAACAATTGAAAAAGTGGATGAAACCAAAGCGTAAACACATAGGCATATTATTTCAACCAGCATCAGGCCATGTGATGTGTCAACCGCTTGGTGTTATTGGCATCATTGTACCTTGGAATTATCCCGTATTTTTATCGATGGGCCCATTAACGACAGCATTAGCCGCAGGCAATCGCGCCATGCTTAAAATGTCAGAGTTTACGCCGAACACCAATCAGTTGCTTGCTGATTTACTCGCCAGCGAATTTACGAATGATGAAATTGCAGTGATAGGTGGCGAAGCAGATGTTGCAGCTGCTTTTTCTGCAATGCAGTTTGACCACCTATTTTTTACTGGCTCAACGCATGTAGGAAAGCTGGTGATGCAAGCCGCTGCGAAAAATCTGGTGCCTGTTACCTTAGAGTTAGGTGGAAAGTCACCCGCTATCATCGCAGATGATATGAATTTAGGCACTGCTGTTGAACGCTTTATTTTTGGCAAAACACTCAACTGTGGGCAAACTTGCGTAGCACCGGATTACATATTTTGCCCGCAGGGAAAAGTAGAACAACTTGTTTCAGAGCTTCAAACGCGGTTTTCGTCTATGTTTCCTTGCGTACAAGAAAATAATGATTACACCAGCATTATCAATCAGCGCCAATACGATCGAATTCAGAGTTTGCTAGACGACGCCGTGCAAAAAGGTGCGACAATTATCCCATTAGCGGACGAGAAAACTGATACCTCGAAGCGAAAAATACCGTTGACCATTGTGACTAATGTGACCGACGATATGCAAATTATGCAGGAAGAAATCTTTGGTCCTTTACTTCCAATTAAGGAATATAAAAACATCGACGATGCCATTGACTATATTAATGCGCGCCCGCGACCGCTATCCCTGTACATTTATAGTTTCAATAAAGACATTCAGCGAAAGATATTAGAGGAAACCATTGCCGGCGGTGTGTGTGTCAATGATGCAGCGTTCCACGTTGCTAATGATGACCTACCTTTTGGCGGCGTCGGTGCCTCAGGTATGGGGAATTATCACGGTGAAGAAGGCTTTATTAGATTTTCGCATGCCAAGTCAATACTGAAGCGAGGCAAGATTTCTTTCGCCAGCCTTCTGTTTCCGCCCTATGGCAAAGCAGTACATAATTTAGTTTACAAATTTTTTATTCGATAAATATGCGCAAGGAAAAAATATGAAACCAATAAATAGCTTGGCCGATTTGATCGAACAAAGCCTTACGAAATACGCGGACAAACCCGCTTTCCATTGTTTAGGACAAACCTTAAGCTTTGCTGAAATTGAGCAAAAGTCGCGGGCATTAGCCATTTGGTTACAGCAACACTCAGGACTTAAGCAAGGTGATCGAATTGTTATTCAATTACCCAACCTTATTCAATACCCGATAGCTGCTTATGCTGCACTTCGAGCAGGCCTAGTGTTAGTGAATACCAACCCACTCTATACGACGCGTGAAATGCAGCATCAATTCAAAGACTCTGGTGCAAAAGCGATTATTATACTAGCCGATTTATATCCCAAATTAGCCGAAATTCAGTCGCAGACGGACATTCAACAAGTCATTATCACGCAAGCTGGCGACCTATTAGCCAAAGGTGAAGTACCCGATGCACCAGAAGGAACGCATCAACTGCTCGATATACTCAATGCTAAGAATAGTGAATCACTTGAACCGCGTCAAAATCAAGCATTAGACGATGTCTGTGTTTTACAATATACCGGTGGCACAACAGGTGTGTCGAAAGGCGCTATGCTGACCAACAACAGCATTATCAACAACGCTTTGCAAACTGCACCTCGACT
Source organism: Glaciecola sp. (assembly GCA_049650345.1). GTDB lineage: Bacteria > Pseudomonadota > Gammaproteobacteria > Enterobacterales > Alteromonadaceae > Glaciecola. The sequence continues at coordinate 16,253 of JBARZY010000171.1, forward strand.
TGGCATTGACCCCGAAGTTGGCAACGAGATTTTTGTATGCCCACTTCCGCTTTATCATATATATGCGTTTACAGTGAATATGGTGATGCTCGCTTGTAGCGGCAACATGAATATATTAATCCCAAATCCGCGAGACATGAATGCCTTTATCGAGGCGATTAAACCGTTTAAATTTACCGGCTTTGCAGGCTTAAATACCTTATTTATCGGTTTGTGCAGTCAAGCTGATTTTCACAAACTGGATTTTTCCGAGTTAAAGGTAACTATTTCAGGCGGAACGGCGCTCACATCTTCAGCAGCAGATGTATGGATGAACGCGACAGGGTGCACAATTTCAGAAGGTTATGGTCTATCAGAAACCTCACCTGTGGTATGTATGAATCAGCCCGGCCAAGAAGTAATGGGGACGGTAGGCTTACCGCTGCCTGACACCATTATTAAGTTTATTAATAGTGAAGGCGTCGAAGCTGCAGAGGGCGAAGAAGGAGAGATACTCGTTAGCGGTCCACAAGTAATGAAAGGGTACTGGCAGCGACCTGATGAAACCAAAAAATCTATCACGCCAGAAGGCTTTTTCAAAACAGGCGATATTGGTTTAGCTTTGCCGACGGGTCATATCAAGATTGTTGATAGACTAAAAGACATGATCATTGTTTCTGGATTTAACGTCTATCCCAACGAAGTGGAGCAGGTAATTACACAGCACCCACATGTAGCGGAAGCTGCGGTTATTGGCGAGCCATGTGAACACTCAGGTGAAAAAGTTTGTGCCTATGTTACCTTTCAGAATGATATCAGCGAGGCGGAATTAATTACGCACTGTCGCGAGTTCCTGACCGCTTACAAAGTCCCTAAGAAGGTAGTCGTTGTTGACGAATTACCGAAGTCCACGGTAGGTAAAATTCTACGTCGGGAATTGCGGAAATAGCCGGTTCAATTTAGCGTTTTTATAAACAAAAGCCCTTGGCAATCGCTAATTAACCATGGTTAATTAGCGTTGGAGAAAACTCATGAGTTTTGACTACATAATAATTGGTGCTGGCTCTGCTGGCTGTGTACTTGCAAATAGACTGACGGAATCGCAGCAAAATAGTGTATGTGTGTTGGAAGCCGGTTCTGACAACAACAGTTTTTTAGTTAACACACCAGGCGCTTTTGCCGCATTTATGTTCCTCAAAAAATATAACTGGAGTTTTAACGCTGAAGTTAAGTCCGATATACGCAAGGGCGAAGCAATGTTCATCCCACGCGGCAGAGGACTTGGTGGTAGTTCAGCAACCAACGCTATGCTCTATATTCGAGGGCAAGCGGAAGATTACAATCATTGGGCTGCTTTAGGCAATGAGGGCTGGTCATTTGCTGACATGTTGCCTTATTTTAAAAAGTCTGAGCACAACGAAGATTTATCAGATGACTTACACGGTAAAGGCGGGCCTTTAAATGTATCCACTCGCCCTGTCAATTATGAGATCAGCAAACGCTTTATTGAGGCAGGTAAACAGGCAGGGTTCAAATATACAGACGACTTCAATGGCGCTGACCAAGAAGGCGTAGGTTACTATCAGTGTACGATAAAAGACGGCCAACGCTGCAGTGCTGCTAGAGCATATCTTGCTCCGGTTATGACGAGACCTAATTTAGACATAAAAACCGGCGCTCGCGTTAAACGCATTATTATCAAAGACAGCAAAGCTGTCGGTGTTGAAGTCGAAATAAGTGGTAACACACAAACAATCATGGCCAACAAAGAAGTTATTTTGAGTGCTGGCTCTATTCAGTCTCCTCAGATACTGATGCTGTCGGGAATTGGAGATAAAGACGAGTTAGAAAAGCACAATATTGCGCTTCAAAAGCATCTACCTGGCGTTGGCAAAAACCTCCAGGAACACGTTGATTCATGCATTCTAGTACGCAGTAAAAAGCGCGATGGTTTTACCAGCTCGCCAATGAGTATGTTAAAAATGCTGCCCGACACACTAGAATATATGCTCAAGAAGAAAGGTAAATTAGCCAACAGTATGCTTGAAGCGGGAGCCTTTTTAAAATCGTCCGATGAACTTAGCAGACCCGATATCCAATTGCATATGGTGCCATTGTTATATGACGACAACGGGCGGGATATCAAACTCATGGGCGGCCACGGTTACTCTTGCCATATATGCGTATTACGCCCGGAAAGTCGGGGGAGTATTCAGCTCAAATCTAATAATTACTTAGACGACCCAATTATTGACTTTAACTTCCTTTCCGATGAGCAAGGAAAAGACCGAAAAGTGATGATCGATGGTATGCGCCAAGTAAGAAAAATCATGGCAGCGCCAGCATTTGATGAATATCGAATAGATGAAATGCATCCTGGCTTTGAAAATGAATCAGACGAAAGTATTCTTGCTAAAGCAAAAGAGCGTCTTGGCTTAGTTTATCATCCCGTGGGGACGTGTAAAATGGGACACGATGAGCTTGCCGTAGTTGATACTGCATTAAAGGTACATGGCATTGAAGCGCTTAGAGTCATTGACGCATCGGTTATGCCGACATTGACTAGCGGTAACACGAACGCACCGACTATTGCAATTGCAGAAAAAGTCGCTGAGATGATATTAGCTGATTGAAATAGTGAAATGCAATGTTTGGATGTAATCTTGAAATGGCCTCGCCCATATTTGCATATGAGCGGAGCATTGATGCATTACTGGAATGCATCAATTAATACTGTTTAGATGCAAACGATATTTTCTGCTTGAGGGCCTTTTTGACCTTGAGAAACAGCAAATTGTACGCGTTGACCTTCAGCTAAAGTTTTATAACCTTCGCTAACGATTGCGCTGAAATGAGCGAAAACGTCAGGACCAGATTCTTGTTCGATAAAACCAAAACCTTTAGCTTCGTTAAACCATTTTACTGAACCAGTTGTTGTAGACATAATAGATATCCTAGAAATTAATTAATAAAAAGTGCGCCACAAAAATGGGCGATTGAGCATGAAGAAAACGAATATTTAACTGAGGATAACGCGAAGTATTACTTATAGATGCTATGAATAAAAAACAACGTGGGTATACACAAAAATCAGGTCTTCTCTCAAACCTTGGAGCGCAAAGTAACCCAACGAGTGCCTAGTCGTCAAGCTATATTTCTAAAAAGGTTTAGAAGCGCTCCCAATAATGGTTTTATTGCGGCATACTTAATCGGGCTTGTCAGTCACAGCGCCAGTTGAGGCTGAACTCACTGTTTTCGCATACTTAGCAAGCAGTCCTCGAGTATATTTAGGCGCAGGCTTTTTCCAGCTTAACTTTCTATTTGCCATTTCTTGTTCACTGACGTTCAGCGTCATCTCACGACTTTGCGCATCAATTGTGATGCTATCACCATTTTGGACAAGTGCGATCGGGCCACCTTCGAAAGCCTCAGGAGTGACGTGACCTACAACAAATCCCCTGCTGCCACCAGAAAAGCGACCGTCAGTAATTAGCGCAACATCGTTGCCTAGACCGCGACCCATAATGGCAGACGTTGGGCTCAGCATTTCGCGCATGCCGGGTCCTCCTTTAGGCCCCTCGTAGCGGATTACAATCACATCCCCTGCCACGACTCGACCATCGATAATGGCAGCAAAACCCTGTTCTTCTGAATCATACACTTTCGCTGTGCCAGTAAAGGCTAGGCCTTCTTTGCCGGTGATTTTTGACACCGCGCCTTCGGGTGCTAAATTACCGCCTAATATCACCAAATGACTGTCTTTTTTAATCGGCTTATCGAAGGGTAGAATAATGCATTGACCTTCAGGGTAATCTGCGACGCTGGCTAAATTTTCAGCCATAGTTTTACCAGTGACAGTCATACAATCACCATGCAGCATGCCGGCATCCAACAAACGTTTCATTAACGGCTGAATACCGCCAATTTCAATCAATTCAGACATCAGATATTGACCGCTAGGACGGAGGTCGGCAATAACCGGCGTTTTATCACCAATACGCACAAAATCATCCAAGGTCACTTCAACGCCTATCGCGTCAGCCATGGCAATCAAGTGCAGCACGGCATTGGTCGACCCGCCTAAAGTAATAATAAGCGTGATCGCATTTTCAAACGCCTTTTTGGTCATAATGTCAGAGGGCTTAATGTCATGTTCTAATAGATAAACAATGGCTTTGCCTGCATCAATACAGTCTTGTTTTTTGTTCTGTGAAACCGCATTTTGTGCAGAGCTATTGGGCATGCTCATGCCAAGCGCTTCGATGGCTGACGCTAAGGTATTTGCAGTGTACATTCCACCGCAAGAACCTGGGCCAGGTATCGCTGTTTTTTCAATATGTTGCAGTTGCGTAATTGGAATATCACCTGCGGCATGACTACCTACAGCTTCAAATACCGACACAATATCAGTGTGATTTTCACCGGGTAAAATCGTACCGCCATAGACAAATATTGAAGGGCGGTTTAAGCGCGCTAGGCCCATCAAACATCCCGGCATGTTTTTGTCACAGCCACCAATAGCGATAATGCCGTCGTGTCCCATTCCGGGGTTCTAGGGATTTTCCCCTCTAAAGTAACATAAATCGCCACAACCCTCGCAGTTAATGGCTTGTGGAGCTGGGTTACCTTTCATTTTAGACTTCATTTTCAACAATAGGCCTAGTTATTTCCTGTAAATCAGGTAGTTTGCGGTTACTAGCGAACTGATAAGTGCCGCTCAGATTAATGTTCTGCCATGCAACGGGTGATACTTGTCGAGTTATTGCTGCTTTTTCCTCGTCACCAACTTCTTCAAAGTGCAGTAATAGATGACTTAGGATCATCGAGTTAAAGTAGATAATAGCATTTGCCGTCAAACGGGCACACTCGTTCCAGACGACTATTTCTGATTCGTTTTTTCCACGGAACTGGTCACGATTGACCGATGCAATAGCTCGCCTGAGGAAATGCCAGGCTTCGCCTCGGTTCAGTGCTCGTTGAACATATTGGCGCAGACTTGCATCATCAATATAATCAAGTAAATATTGGGCTTTGATGAGCCTATTATATTCCGTTAATGCTTGTAATATAGGGTGTCTAGATGGATAACCAGATAATTTGCGTACTAGCAATGCCTGTGTTGTGCGTTTTTCTTGAAGGGATAACACAATACGCTGAATATCCTGCCAGCCTTCTTCAATCACATTCATTTTTATCGGCTTTTTCAGCGCCAGATGCGTGTTTCCGTCGTCGCTTTCAGTTACGTTAAATAGGTCATTGATCACACTGGTGAACTGAGCATACCTAGGCGCAAAACTATAACCGCATAAATCCAATAAGGCATAATTAACATGATTAACACCATGGGTGTCGGTTGAGAGGACATCTGGCTTAAGATCACTAGTATTAGATTGTAGTAAGTCGTAAATATAATGGGACTCATGCTCATTAGATCCTATGATACGGGCATTTAACGCACTATGATTGGCAACTAACGTCATGGCCGTAATACCTTTGTTGGTGCCGAAGTATTTCGAGGAGTAGCGAGTTTTAAAAGTCTCAAGGTGAGTTTCAAATTTTTGCCCATCGGTACTGGCGTGCAGGACGTCTTCTTGGATGTGATAGTGGCGGAAAATAGGGAGTGCCGCTACTGCGTTATTGATGATATCACTAGCCTCTTGCAAGGTTTCAGGCCTAATATAATTAGCTTGTATAGTGCTTAGATGCTCATAACTGCGATCAGATATTTGTGCCATCCCATATACGCCGCGATGTGTCGCATTCGCAATTAGAATAGCCAATAAATCATCCTGATTGGCGCCTACTTGTTTTTGTATTGGCAGCACGTGTGCGAAGCATTGCATAAAGTTGGTTTCTTGTTCAACATAACGCAACACATCAGCAATACTGACGGGGATCATTTGTTTAAAGAAAGGGTTGTTGACAAGTGATTGGGAGCCTTTAACTGGCAGTCGCCATCGTGTGCCACTTCGGCTCTTCATGATCACATTGCGGTTATCACCATTATCAATGTGACGAGCAACATCTTCTAGGGATGTTGTTAAGCGTATTTGTTTTACTTGCAGTAGCTTCTGAATCGGCTGCTTTAGCTTTTCCAATGTTGATGATGCCAATAGATCAGGCTGTATTGACGATGCAATTAAGTCGTCTTCTAGCGCACGATATTTAGTGACGTTTGATAAGTAAATTCGACCATTAAGCCGAGAAGCCAGTTGACGGTAAAGCAACCATTCGTATCGCTGTGGATGAACAACATCCTTGTTAATTAACCATGGACGATGTTTTTGTTGGATAAGTGTACTATCCATTGTTTGCAATGTATTACCTGCTAATAGTTCTGTTTTTGTGGTTTTGAGCTGGGTCACTAATGCTTCTGAGCCTTTACCTGCTTGGCATTCAAGACATAGAAACACGGGCCTTAATAACTGCTCAATTAACCCGTTTTGATCATCATAATATTGCCATTGATATTCTTCTACCGTGCGTTTTTGCTTTTTTAAGTACAGGCATAGCGTTTCTATATCTTGGTTATTCATTACACTTAATGCTTGTTGCCTAACCGTTGCAAATGGTTGATTATCGTCGATACTGTCATCAACAAACAGATGCAGTAATTCTGCGGCTTTGGTGACATTGTCTGCAGCTGACCTCCATGAGTCAAACACTGCCTGTTGGGCAAACGCATGCGCAGCTTCTTGTTGTTTACGGATATGATGAATAAACCCATCAGCCAATCGCTCTAGGCTTTGCCGTATGCGTTGAGTCAGAAAACACAGCAACCATAGGTGTTGCTGTGGACGCTTAAAGCGTTTTAGTTTACTGCCATAATAATCCACCATTTCACCGAAGTGTTGTTGGTTTTTAGACGATAAGGCTAAGCCCTTAACAGCATTATCAATCTGTCTTGTATAAGGCTGTAACTGATGATACACCGTCAGTTCTTTTTTTAGCTCTGTCACCATAACGCTTTTTGCACCGGCTCGAAGCTGGCTTAAGGAGAGCCCATCTTTGTCATCGATAATAGTATTTAGAAATCCGTGTAGTTCAGATGAAACATGAATACGAAGCTTATTATTTAACGCCTTCTTGACCTGTTGGATAACACGACTGATAAGCTTTTGTAAGACAGTATATTTAGGGATGGCAATTCTATGCGTTGCTAGATATTCAGCGGCTGCATCGAATAGATAACGAGGCTCAAGCCAAGCTTTGCCGACCATAACAAGATGTTCGTACAGCGGCGCAAAGTGCAGACTTTCGTCCCATTTCTGATAGTTTAATAACCTCAGTATTCTTTGATATATACGGTCACG